>JAHIYH010000016.1 GCA_018814875.1 Patescibacteria group bacterium | reverse complement strand
CACCAAATCAGGCTGCAAGAGAGTTTCAAGAAGCGAGATTGAATGTTCTCAAGATTGCTCTGGATTCTTCTGCTACACTCTCCTCGTCCTGTGATTCTTAAAGACTCTTCTACAGGCTCATTATTGGATTAGAAAATGCTTGTATTGTATAAACTTAATCTAAACAGCTTTAGCTGCAGTTTCTTCATCTAAAACATCCTAAGCAGCCCCCTCAGCATCCTTCTCCAAAACATACTGAAATATCAACGGTGCAACGATAGAGGCATCTGAGTTGATGGTGAAATTGACCGTATCCGTATCCAGCTTGTGCCATGTAACTTTTTCATTAGGCGGGCATCCCGAGTATCCACCAAAAGAGGTAACAGCGTCTCCTATGTGGCAGAAGTATCTCCAGCGTTTGCAGTGTAGTTCGTGATCTTGAAGGATGCTAGGTACTACACACATAGCAAAGTCACCGGCTATTCCTCCTCCAATCTGAAAGAAGCCTATATCGTGATCTTTGCTATTCTCCAGATACCAATTAGTAAGGTGTTCAAATTGCTCAGTGCCTGGCTTGATAGCACTGTGGCTCTTCACGTGTCCAAGCATCACGTCCGCACAGAACATGTTTCCGAGTGTAGAGTCTTCAACTCCTGGAGTGTAGATGGGTATTCCCATTTCACACGCAGCAACTACCCATGAATTTTCCATTGGTACGTCATTCTTTCCCTTAAAGAAGCCATTCTCTATTAGCTTGAAGTAATACTCCCAGTGAAAGTGACTTTCTCCTTTTTCTGCAGCCTCTGACCAAAGCTTCCTCAACGCCATATGCATATCTATCATCACATCCTCAGGTATACATGTATCAGTGACTCTATTCATACCTTCATCCCGTGTCTTGGCATCTTCTTCCATTGTAAGATAGCGCCAGTTTGGCTGGAGCTTATACGACTTATTAGAGGTTAGATTAAAGAGGTCTTCTTCGATGTTTGCAGCCGTAGAAGAAATAGCACTTACCTTCCCAGCACGAATCATAGGAGCAAGTGAGATACCAATTTCAGCCGTACTCATTGCTCCTGCCATCGCTACAACCATCTTTCCACCATTCTTGTTAAATTCATGCCATGCTTTAGCTGCATCAAGCGTTTCGCGTGCATTAAAGTGCTTAAAGTTTTCTTCTAAGAATTTAGCAATAGACATAGCGGTAGAAGGGGAATTAGACCCTAGCTGCCACAGGTGCTTCACGAGATATATACTCAGCAGCAAGAGCAGGATTTTGTACAAAAAGCTTTCGTTCATCAAGTACCTGATCACCCACACCGTAGATGTCTACCATCATCCTCTCTGATCCATCCACTCCAATTTGACGATCTATAAAGGTTGCACGCCACTTCTCTAGTCCGATGTGCTTGTGCAAGATATCAATCAGCTTCCTCCAGTTAACCGAAGCACAGCTGTACGTATCCATGCGGATATGAGGTCGGCGGCCAGGGCCTTCAAAATAGTGGCCTGCAATGTGGCTTGTGGTAATAGGGATTATAAACGACCACCCCGGTGCACGTAGATCTACTGCAGGAAAAATATTCAGATCACCCAATGGGTCCATCCTTAATGCCGTAAGCAAATCATTAACCAAATTCTTGGTTATGGAGTCTTTCTTAGACTCATCGAGCTTCCTCTGGATGTAAGCATCCAGTATGAAGATCTCGTGGAAGAGCGTGAAGTTGGATGGGGCAGGGGTCATGGCTTGGCAGCTGTGCATTATTCACGTTCTTATGCAACAAGTCAACGCTAAGGTAAGCCAAATATGTTATGTTCGACTTTAAAATTGAATACATAATGTGTTCAAGAAAGGTGTAAAATGAGAGGTAGGATAAAAATAACGCAAGCTATCTTTCGTTTGTTTTAGGGATGAACCGCAAATTTTTGCTTGAACAGAAGGTTCCTACAAAAAAGAGGGCGGTTTTGGTATATTTGTTGTATACATTATTTGTTCAGAGAGAGGGTTATATTGATGTGAAATTTTATCAGATTACCGTTTGGCTATGCTAGGAGTGGTGGGTTAGGAGATAAAGGAAGTAAATAATATGTTTTTGTTTGATATCAATTTTATTCTTTTTTGAACGATCAAAAAAGAACCATCCTTCGACAGTTCGATGATACTCACTGCAGGCAAGTTCAGGACAAGAAAAAAATCGTTGGCAAACGCAGACTCGCTCGTCGCATAATACTTCTCTTGCAGTGTAGCTCGACAGAGACCCCGCTCCCTGCGGGGCCATCTGCTCGCGTTTGCATTTGCACAGAACGTCAGCTCCTCGCTTCAGCCTTCGTCCCGCTCCTGCTGTACTACGGCCGACAGGCAAACATATGCGTTTGCCGCCTCGTTATTATTAAATCGGAGATGGAAAAACGCCGCTCCTACTGAGCTTCACACGTAAATCCAAATCGTGAGAATAGCCGTCTGTTGGTAGATTCCAGATTTAAAGGGTGCGATGTGAATTGTTCCAGAATACGTGCGCAGACCCTGTTTTTAAATCGCTCTTTGGCAGTTACTTCTGGTGGTTGTGTGATGGGTTCCTGAGAAGGCTCTTCTGCAATTCTCGTTTCTTGCTCTGCTGGGATGGCTTCGATAGCTTTAGCCTCAGTTTGCCTGACTCCGATTGCCATCAGGTTATTTCTGCGTAGTCTGGCGGAAGCTCCTCCTTTTGCTACGGTTAGGATTTCTACGTAGAGGGAGGATGGGAGGAATGCTGCGGAATAGTACGTATAAGCTGGTGCCGCACCTGCGAGAGTGGGGGCAAGAATGCTTAATGCTGCTATAGCGGCGATAAAACTACGTTTCATGTGATAGGGGGGAATTAATAGAAAGGTGCATATATACTATTGCATCAATAAAACTGTACGTAAGCCCCCTCAAGAAAAATACTTTTGCCTACCACGACTTTTCAGCTAACCCAAGCCCCGTAAGACGTTCTTAAGGGGTTAAGAACGGTCCTTACTTTTAGCTTGAAAATAAGGTTTCTAAAAAAAGAGGGCGGTTTTGCCCTCTTAGTTGTATACGAATTATTGTTTGGGAATGTTTAGAAGAGCATGTATAGAATTTTGAATATTGGAGCAGAGTAGGGAGCTCCAATAATAAATACACTAACAAGTCCTGATAGGACTCCCCAAACCACTAAGAATCGTGAATTTTCAAGATAGTGGAATCTATTTGATAGCTTGAGTGTAATTAGGCTGATGATAAGAATGAAAACAAATAGTCCGATTGCTGCATTGGTTAGACTGGATGTTGTTACAACTGTTTGAGTTTCACTTGTACTTGGCAAGAGAGGAATCAAGCTGACTTCAATTACTATGAAGGATAATGTATAGAAGAATGGGAATGTGAGCATCTTGGCGATGCCTATGAGTGTTTTATAGAGAGTCATTATTATAGGAGGAAATTATATTCCAAAGAGCATGCCAACGAACCACATTATTCCCTGTCCAATTGGCGTATATATCAACAACATATTTATTACTGCTAACGCCACTCCAAAGATTGCGAGGAACCTATCATTAATAAGTAGACGTTTCTTTTTGAACAGTAATAAAATAATTACGCTTACTGGGAGCAGTACAACAAGCATTAGGGGTGCAAAAATAAATGTTCCTATTGCTATACCTTCAATTACTTCCCAGTAATTTTCATCAAAGGAATTGAAAATAAGTGCGGTGCTTACGAATATCATAAAGTGCGTTCCAACATAGAAGAATGGAAATATTATTACCTTAGTAGCTATACCTAATATTTTAATGAATATCGGCTTTGGCATTAGAAGGTTGGGTTAGAATCTAGTTCCTCTCCATAGTATAGACCACTTCCGCATCCGTTTTCACGCACATAATATCCATACTTTATTTTATCAGCATTTCCACTGCCTGGAGAAAAACGCCAGCTTGGGTCGGAAATATCGTCAAAATAATTGGCTATAGCATGTGCAGCACTATTGCTGTTTATTCCAAATGGTCCTGAAAACATTGCATAATCTTGATCTTCCATTATGGAAAATGCCAAATCTATTACAGAATTGCTGTCAGCAGGGATAAGTACATGTTTAATTCTATTAGATTCATCAGAACCTGTATTCGCAAGTGATGTCCACGCTTTAACATCAGATGAGTGTGTGCTGGCGGATGTGTTGTTGCTTGTGCAGTAATCGACCATTCCGAGATTTCCTGAATCATTATGGCCAAAAGAAATCACAGTAGCATTTGGATCGCCCAGATATCGTGCATTTGTAACAATGAAATTATGCGAAGCAAATATATTCACTACATTTTTAGCAAGTGGTCTACTGACATAATATGATGATTTCTTATCATAAGTTTCATTACTATCAGACCATTCAAACATGGCTGATAAATCTGAGCTTTCAGGTATATCTTGTTGTTTTGTATTAATTGCTTCTGCCAAAGCATTGCCAATTCTAGTCGATAATTCATCTCCATTTTCTTCAAGAAATTTATTCAACTCCGCCCCAAACCTCAATTTCTCATCCTGCTCCATCAACGTTACCCAATCTCCCAACATCGCAATCTCTTCACTCACAGATGTAATCACATCATTTGGCTCCGTTTCCCCTGTCTCTCCTCTCTCTGCAATTGCCTTTGCAGCTGCATTACCCATGGCCACAAGTTGCTCCTGTTGTGCAAAATAACGATCACGCTGAATGTTTGTATCATCTCGTGCAGCAATGTTAGCGATAACACGTGAATCATTTGCTTGTGCCATTGCATATTCCACCAGCCTACCTACTCTTGCTAATCTTCTGTCCACCTCAGGCTCCGATTCAAGATAGTTCGTCCTATCAATAGAACTCCCATCTCCTCCCACCAAAGGATCACTGAGTCGCAACTTTTCGCGGTTGTTTTCTCTTTGTTGTGCAGCAGCTCTCTCTACCAATTGCTGTGTATGGCTTTGGTACAGACGCATGGCTTCCGTAAATATATCATTGCGCTGTGGTGCATTAATACCAGCGACTCCAACTACAAGTTTGTATTTTGCGTTGTCATAGCTATTTTCAAATTTCTCTAACAATGCCCTTTCATCCGCACCGTGTTGCACCTGATTAATAATGTTTACTGCTTCGTAGAGTAGTGCACTTAATGCATTTTCTCGTCTATGAAGCTCCTCTGTTCTAGCTGAAAAATAGTCACGTCGGTTTCCATAAGCCCAGTCTTCTGACCGTCCACGTGTAGATGTCTTTCCTCCATCTTCCCATAGCTTAGTTACATATGCCTCCCAATTTGGTCCATTCTGCCAGTGTGGGAATTGTTCATAAATACGTGCATTCATATCTTCTATAGACACAAAGAACGGAGAATTATTGTACAGATCACTTCCTGTAATATTGCGGATTTCTTCACTGATAATATTATTCATATACAGGGACATTTGTGCTTCGAATTCCAATGCGGCTTCTTGTACTTCTTGCATGTCTGATGCTAGCAAGTTAATGCCTTCTGCTCCTCGTAGACTGATACTCTGTATCTGATTAGATGCTTTCCAAAGATGTTCATCTCCTTCTAGCGAGAGCGTTTCGCCATTCCATTGCATTGGAATTGTTTCTAGCACAGTTCCTTTTTTGTTTGTAAGACTAATATTGTAAGTTCCGCTAGGTTTTGACGCATTGATTGTCACTTTTCCCATGGAGAGTTCGGTGCCTCCCTCGTGTTCAAGTGTTGTCCCTGACATCATTCCTCCTCCATCAATGTAGACTTGGCTTATGTCATGACAGGATGCCACTGTGAAGAGAACAGTTGGTCCGCTAATTGCTGCAACTTTAATACTTGGTTCAATTGGATTCTCCACCATTCTCCCCGCCTCCAACTTCTCCCACTCATCCTGCTCTGTAAGAATTCTCCCCTTCGAATTTACCATTGCACGGTCCAGCACCTGCCCATCTGGTCCTAACATATCGAATGTAAAAACGGTATTAGAATCATTTGTATAATTTCCGATCAAGTCAGTAGGTATTCTGTGACTGAATGTTTTGTCCTGTTCTCCGCCCGCATGAGTCATTGGTATGTTGACTACATTAGTTCCTGCATATAGTCGGAAAGTTACGGAATCAAATTCAGTCGCGTATCTCACATTAATTTCATTATTGTGTGTGCCACTAAATCCTTCCACGCGCATGCGGGAGTAGGGGATAACTTCTTGTAGTTCTTCCTGAGAATCTTTTAGTGTTGCTTCGGCTGCAGGAAGTTGCGCTTCGAGTGCATCACGATCACTCTCGAGTGTACTTAGTTGTGTGATGAGTGCATCACGTGTGGCGATCAGTTCTTCTGGATTCCATGGTGACGAAAGAGATGTCATTTTCATCCAACCTGAATTGAGTCCTCTATGTGCATTATTTCTAAACACGGATAGTTCTGTTATTGATTCCGAAACTACGCTTGAGTCGGAACGTACAAGTTGCACTGTCATATATAAGTCTGTGCCAACATTCGGAATTCCAAGATTTTGATTACCTTCTCCTTCAGTAAGATAATCCGAAGCTGCCACACCGCCTCTGCTATCTAAAATCTGCATTTGCATCCCTGCAGGAAGTCCGTGATATTCCGCACTTATTGTGGTGGAATATCTACCGGCGCCGAATGCACAGTCTGGTTCCTGCCTCCCTGCTTCAAGTCGTGCATTCAGATCGGCTATTTCTGTTCCTGTTGCACTGATCTGAGCATTAAGTGCGATGATTTGGCTTTGTATCTGAGCTATAGCTGCTTCTGCTTTTGTTCTTGCAGCATCCAGTTCTGCAGGCGTTAGTCCATTATTTGAAACATCTTCATTCACTATCACTTTGTTTACTGCTGCGGCTACGGTATTTGTTACTGTCTCTATTGGTTCTTCTTCTACAACTTTTTCAGCAACTTCCTGAACCACTTCCACAACAGGCTCTTCTACTGCCTTAGTCCCATACGTCATTTCAATGTTATCCACATAAACTCTTT
>JAHIYH010000015.1 GCA_018814875.1 Patescibacteria group bacterium | reverse complement strand
GTAAATCCTCAATAGTACAGAGTTTTTGGTCATCAAACATAATAGTCATGGGAAGAATGTACGTCCGATGACTCAGTTCAGGCTCATCTTGCGTTAGAAATCGAGAGGTATTTCAGGCTCATCTTGCATTGGATAAGTCTGGCACTTGGAACTTGGTACTTAGTTACGCTATACTCTCGCCCTCATTCCTCTTTTTAACCATGATCAATCCCTTTTTAATTACAGCTCTTCTACCAATTTTAGCTCTAACAGCATGTTCCGAAAAAGTAACAATAGAAGATGAAGAATCTATTGGTGATGAAGTGATTCAAATGATTATGCCGCAGGATGGCAAAGCAGTTCATCCGGAGTTTGGAGTAGAGGAGTGGTTTGCGTTTGGAGCTATGAGCGGAGTAGGGGAGAAAGCGGCGAATGGTGTTGCGCAGGCATATGTGTTCGAAAATGGATCATACGCACTTACTATGCAACTTAATATTGAACCGGCAGCAGATGGAACTTTTTACGAAGCGTGGCTCATATCCGAAGAATCAGGTGCCCTGATTTCTGCAGGACACCTTGGTAATTTCTTCGGGGATGCTAGGCATCAGCTTAAGTTCGAATCAAGTGAGGATTTCAGCCAGCTGTTACAAGTTCGGGTGACCCTTGAGGCTGACGATGGGAATCCGGACCCTTCAGAGAATCTGGTTGCACAGGGGCAGCTTCGGCCGACGAAGAGGTAGATCCAGTTTGACTGTCTGGTTTCTTATAGAGCATAACCCTGCTTCGCACTGCTCCGATTAAATCTACTATTTCTTGAGTCACGCGGTTAATTTCTTGTGGATCACCTGCCACGTCTAACATTGATATTGCCTTAGTACCATTTAGAAACGGTGTTCCATCTGTAGTTCGGGAATCTTCAATATTCAAACCATGTGTACCGTAAGTTGTTGATATGGCCCCTAATATACCGGGTTTGCTTTCGTGAACAAACATGACTCGTGCGCCTTCTGATTTTTTTTCTCCTAAACCTATTTGAGAGAATGTGTGTCCTGGCACATCTTCTGGATTGATAATTCCCTGTTCTGCGTAATCAAGTATGCGAGCAACGGCAACCCTTCCCAAATCTTGTTGATTTCCAACTCTTGATGCTGATATATGGGGAGTTCCAATAAAATTAGTTGGATGATTGATGATCGAGGTTACAGTTGGATCGCCATCTTTTCCTGCATAGGGGTTATGGAATGCAGGTGGTTCATCACAAAAAACGTCTGTTGCATATGAGATTCCATCTTTATCATTCATTCTCTTTAGAAGTGCTTCTTCGTTTACGTTAGTTCCCCTTGATGTATTAACTAATAAGGAGTTGGGTTTCATGATTGCCAGCATTTCTGGAGTTAGAATTTCCATCTTGCCATTTACATGGATGCAAACAACATCTGACTGTTTTAGTAATTTTTCTATGGTTTCTACTTCAGTTTTTTCTGTATCGGTATCAAAGAAGACAGTCTTATTGAAAAATTGTCCCGCAAGCTTCTTTGTTTCTTTACCAATATTTCCATTTCCAATAATGCCTAATGTCATACCTGCTATTTCACGTGGTTTTAATCTTTTCTTTTCCCACTCTTGTCCTCTGAGTCCAAGTGTTCCACGTGTTGTATGTCGTGCCCAGTCCAGAATAAATGCGGTAGCTTGTGTTGCAACATCGCGTGCACTAATACCAGGGGTGTTCACTGTGGCCACTCCATGATCAGATGCATCAGGTTTCTTGATGTTGTCATGACCGTCACCACTGCGAACTATTAGTCCTAGATTAGAGTGATCTGCAAATTTCTTTTCACCATCTTTGCTGGTGACGTTGTCATCTCCAGGGAATTTTGTTGCACTACGAATTATCATTGCTTGCGCTTGCGTTGTATCGTCTACGATTACTATAGCTGGATGGTCTTTCAGTTGGTTACGTGAGTCCTCATCAAGTCCATCTGGAAGTGCGACACGAAATGGTCTGGGTTCAGAATGACCGTCAATGTCGCCAACATATTGCGGTAATTGTTCTATAGGATTCATGGAAATGAAAGTGGGAAATATATACAAAAAACCCTCAGGTATTATGAGGGTGAATGAGTTCTTATTCGCGTACTAGCTCACACCCTCTGGTCGGAAGACCAGGAGGAGATAGGAGAGCAGTTGAGGACGTACGCTGTATTCATCAACTCAAACTTACGCTTCTAAAATGTGCTACGCAAGAATAAAATTCTTCACATTCTAGAGTGTAAAAGCTAGTTAACTTAAAAAAAGGGTCAAAGACCCTATCCTCTTGGTTGCGCTTTTTGGCGCTTGTGGTGGGAGTTGATCTGGGGCCACTTAGCCTTATGCGTTAGCTCATCCTATCAGACCTACATAGTAGGTAGGCTCATCAGCATCCAAAACGAGAAGGAGGTGATGAGGAGGGCATGTGTAATCATGACCTCGAGATGAGCACGGTGTGAAATGTGCTTCACGTATCTCATGATACAGGGTAAATTTAAAAATGGCACTTTACGGCTAGCCGTAGGGTTATATAGCTATACTTGACTAAATTATGTGTTCAACCTGTTAAAGCTGTATTCGCAGAGTAAAATGCGTAATGGAAGCAGATTTACTATGATGAATTTGAAATATGGAAATAGAGAATATGTTGATAATAAGGCATAAAACTTGTATAAATTAATTGTTCAACAATAGAGGATGGTGATGCGATCACGCGTTATTAGTGGTTTCTTCTGCTTCTTCTTGGCTAGCTAAAGCATCTTTCAGCAATTTGTATTCAATGCCTTCTTTAACAGCAATCCATCCTGCCTCGGTAGAATCTTCGCTGACGCCTGTTGTTGTCCAGCTATTTTCTCCATCACTAAATTCCATAAGAACTTGTACTTTGGCAGCTGTATCTTCTTGGGCACTGGGTATTTCTGATGAGTAGTCTGTAAGGTGCATTTTTTCAAGCTGTGGGAACTTCTGGAGCATTGCTTTCTTGAGGGCAGTTGTAAGTGCTCCAAGAGGTCCTCCCCCTTCTGCTACCACATGAAATACCTCTCCTGAACCATTAACTCGGACCTTGATTGTTGCCTCAGTATCTCCTCCAACAATATCATTAATTTTTGGTCGAGTAACTTCAACGATGATAGGTTCAAATTTATCTAATGCTTTAAGGACAAGAAGTTCCAGTGAAGCATCTGCACGATCATAAGTATATCCATTGGATTCTTGTTCTTTGATTAAGTTGAGAACACAGTCTTGTAATTGTGTGTTTGTTAATACTTCTTCTTTGGTTTTTTCATCAAGTAACGTACTACGTTTAGTGATAATTTTCACATTCGAGCGACCTGCTTGTTTGGATCCCAGAATAATGCGGCGGTTTCCGACCATTGAAGGATCAATAAATTCATATGCACCATTATTGCGTGCGACTCCCGAAGCGTGCATGCCGCCTTTGTGTGAAAAGGCTGATGAACCGACGAAAGGTCTTCGTTTATCTACTCGTTGCTTGGCTACTCTGTCAACTTCACGTGAGAATGCTGTAAAAGTAGATGTATCAGGGACTTCGTATCCTTTGCGTTTAAGATTTGCTATTACGGAAAACAGGTCAGCATTGCCTGTGCGCTCTCCATAACCGTTCCATGTTCCTTGAACGTGAAGAGCTCCAGCTTCTACAGCTGCTAGTGTATTTGCGATAGCAAGACCTCCGTCATTATGAGCATGAATGCCAATAGTTAATTTGCTAAAGACTTCACGAACTTCTTTTACTGCTTGTGTGATCTCTTCCGGAAAACTACCACCGTTTGTATCACAGAGTACTAATGTATCCGCTCTTCCTTTTTGTGCAGCCTCAAGTACAGATAGTGCGTGTCGAGGATCTTCTTTGTAAGCATCGAAAAAATGTTCGGCATCAAAAGTAAGACGTGATGGATCTGCTTCGGATCGTAAGTAATCGAGAGATTCACTTATCATCGCACGATTGGTTTCCTCTGTTGTTTCCAAAACTTTTTGTACTTGAAAGCGGGAACTTTTTCCTACTATGGTGATCCACGGTGCTTTGCTTTTGAGTAATACATTGAGCCCTTTGTCATGTTCAACGCTTACTCTCTTTTGCCGTGTCATTCCAAATGCAGCGTGCAATACATACTCGAGTTTTGTATCACGTAGTCGTTCAAAAACTTCTCGATCTGCAGGATTAGAGAGAGGATATCCTGCTTCCACGCCATCAATTCCAAATAGATCATCCTGCTTAGCAATCCAAAGTTTGTCATCTGCTGACAAATTAACGTTGGCTGCCTGATCACCATCGCGTGGAGTTACATCGTAGATTTCGACTTTTTCTGACATTGGAAGATAGGGGAGTTATACAAAAAAACCCGCTTGGCGCGGGAAGGAATAATCAACAGTAAGTTACCTCCTAGCGCCGTGGGGCTTGGATAATAATAATGCTGATAATGGTGGACCGATTGGTCATTGCTGAACGCAGTGTACTTTGGATTAAGGCCTTGTCAAGAATCTGATTAATATATCTGATAAGATATCGCGCATCGGGGTGTAGCTCAGTTGGCTAGAGTGCGTCGTTCGGGACGACGAGGTCGCCAGTTCAAGTCTGGTCACCCCGACCATCATCAACAAGTTGGCTAGAGTGCCCGTTTCGGGCCGACCCGGTCGCCAGTTCAAGCTTGCCCTGAGCGTAGCGAAGGGTTTGGCCACCCCGACCACTTGACATCAATATGAATAATTGCTTTCATGTTGGTATGGGTTCTACAGTTATCAGCGGCGGTCAGGGAGTTCCTTCTTGTCTCATGGAAGGAGCACAAAATGAAGCAAGGGAAGCAGGGTTCATAGAGCGTCCTGTATCTGAGCAATTACTTATTCGACTTTCTGGAGAGGAAAGGCGTGTTCGTTGGGAGGCTGCACAGGCTTTTTTCTTATGTGATAAGGAATCTGAACAGGGTGAATGATCAAGCTATCGTGTAAGTGTTTTGTGTTTCGACTGACATTATACTGAATGGAGTGTAAAATGTTTACCATGCCTTCTATTAGAATGGTTATTGGAATCGGATGTGCGTTGAGTGCTACTTTATTCATTGTTGCGTGCAGTAGTTCACCAGAGCGCCCGTCTGTCCCCGAAGTTACTACAGATCCTGTTGATATGACTATGACCAGCAGTGTGTTTGAGCATGGTGCTCTGATTCCTATTAAGTACACTTGTGATGGAGAAAATATGAACCCGCCACTTGTTTTTTCTGATATTCCAGAAAACGCAATTAGTCTTGTTCTTATAATGGAAGACCCCGATGTTCCTAAGAGTATCCGCAGTGATGGCATGTGGGATCACTGGGTTGTATTTAATATTCCTCCTTCCGTAACGAGCTTAGAAGAAAATGAGCAACCCTCTGGGGTGGCAGGGAAGGGGACTACAGAAAATCTTCACTACAAGGGGCCGTGCCCTCCTGCTCAGCATCGTTATTACTTCAGACTATTTGCTCTTGATACGTTACTAGATCTTCCAGAAGGTTCTATCAAATTAGATGTACTTGAAGCTATGGAAGGGCATGTGCTTGCAGAAGCTAAGCTTATGGGGAGATATGATAGACCGGTCAATGATGACAGTTAACAGTTAACATTTGACAGAGTTAATGTATAGACAGGAATTTTCTATGTGGCATTATGATCGTATGTTATACAGTAATTCAGAACTTGAGTTCGTACGTGGTTTTGATCTTCTATCTGATGAAACACTTACATCTACTTGGCGTATAATAGATAAGGTCAATTTACTTCTTGTTTCTGAAAGAGAGGCGTTGAGAACGGCAACGCAGCAATGTGAAAAACAGAGGGCTGAAGAAATCGAGGCACGAATAAAAAGATTAGATGCACACAGAAAGGCAATTTCACGTGATATTACCGTTCTTATGGATGAGGGTTAGTTTGTTTTAAGATTTTTGGAATTAGAAAGCTAAAGAATTATTAATTCATTACTTGATTGTAGATTCATAGAAGTCTCCTTATACTCAATCCGATTTCCCCAATCTTATTATGATTTCTCGTTCCAAAATCGTTTTCTTAGTTTTAATTGGTGCTATTGCCATTGTCCTATTCTGGATTTGGGGTGGATACAATGGATTTGTAACTGCAAGAGAGAATGTAGATGTTAAATGGGCGCAGGTTGAAGCAGATTATCAGCGTCGGGCTGATTTGATTCCGAATTTGGTGAATACAGTTAAGGGTGCAGCTGCATTTGAAAAAGACACATTCATTGGAGTTACGGAGGCTCGTACAAAGTGGATGAATGCGTCTGGTCGCGATGGTCAAATGGAAGCAGCACAGGGAATGGATAGCGCTCTTTCACGTTTGCTTCTTACGTTCGAAAATTATCCGGATCTTAAGGCGACCAAAGCATATACAGATCTAATGGCTCAGTTAGAAGGTACCGAAAATCGCATTACCGTTTCTCGGAAAGATTTCAACGAAGCCGTGCGTACATTTAATGTCAAAGTGAAGCGGTTCCCTGGCAATGTTCTTGCTGGAGTCTTTGGATTTGATGCCGAGGAATTTTTCCAATCTGATGAAGGGTCGGAGGATGCACCTGTTGTTAATTTTGAATAATGATTGACCGACGTGTATTCTTTTGGCTTGCCTGTACTACGAGTTTTCTTGCGGCAGTTCCGGCCTATGCATTCGATATTCCTCCTAATGATGGTTTTATTACCGATGTTGCGGAGGTATTAAGTTCGAGTGAAGAAGAAAATATTGAATCAATTCTGAAAACTTATAAACAAGAAACTAGTAACGAGATCGCAATACTCATTGTTGATTCTATGAAGGGAGCAGTTATAGCAGACACTGCGTTTGAGGTTGGCAGAGAGTGGGGTGTGGGAGCAGAAGAAAACGATAATGGGATTTTGATACTTATTTCTTATTCTGATCGTGAGCTTTTTATTGCTACCGGTTATGGTCTGGAAGGAGCGGTACCAGATATTGTTGCGAAAGGAATTATTGACGAGGACATAGTTCCTCATTTTCGCGATGGCAATTATTCGGAAGGTATTTTGGCAGGTATAGATTCACTCAAGAAACATATTGGTGGCGAATATACAGCTGATCGCTACGACGGAGGTGACGGTGCGAATATCGATTTTGCATGGTTATTTTTTGTGATCTTCATTTTATTGCAGTGGATTATTGCCATTATCGCACGTACAAAGTCGTGGTGGCTGGGAGGAGTGTTTGGTACTGTTGCTGGAATAATTCTTACATTGATCTTTTCTTGGTGGCTTACAATCCCACTTCTGGCAGTAATTGGATTATTACTAGATTATGTTGTATCTAAAAATTACAAGAAGAGCAGGGGAAATGTTGCATGGTGGGCTGGAGGAGGAAAAGGAGGTGGGGGCAGAGGAGGATTTGGTGGATTTGGTGGAGGATCGTTTGGTGGAGGAGGGGCGGGGGGTAGTTGGTAGAATTAAGAATGTAAAATTAAGAATTAATAATGTTGTTTAAAATACATTCTTCATTTTTCATTCTTCATTTTTCATTTTGTTTGGTTGTATAATGAATCCGATGACTTCCACTATTCTCCTAGCATTGTTTCTTCATAATTTTGCCGTTGAAGGAGTACTCCCTCCTCCTCCAACATATCGTGAACTTCGTCAGATTGAGCAACCCGGAAGTTTGACTATCAATGTTACACCAGTTGTTGGTGGCTCTTTACCACCAGGTGCACAGCGTGTCCCTATGCTAGATATAACATTTACAGCTTCTTGTGATGCCGATGTTTCTGTACGCGAGCTAACTATTCAGCGAAAGGGGATGGGAGATTATCGTGATATCAGAGCAGTGTATGCAATGGATGGTTTGCGCAGAATTTCACGAGCACATGAGTTACAAAGACGTGATGGAATTGTAACGATTCGATTGGGGTCTTTTATGGTTTCTGCATGCAGAACAGAAGCGATTACTATTATGGCTGACTTTGAAAGTAATGCGAATATTGCAGGAGAGCATAGATTTGTATTAGAAAACCCTTCTGATGTAAATTCTGGTTCTCCAGTTAAGGTTATACGTACGCTAGCTGAGCGGGAACGTGCAGACCTGAAGACTATTGTTCCCAATCAGATTGGCAAGATTTCGGTAACATATCTTTCTCTTCTTCGCCGTGTTACATATGGTTCAAGACAGCAGGTGATGCGTTTTGTTTTAGAAGCAGATGGAATAGATGATCATCTTGTACATGCTATTACTTTGAAGAACGAGGGAACCGCACGAGATTTGGATCTGCAGAATATATTTCTTCCCGGAACCAAAGTTGCACCTTCGCTTGATGGAGATCAGGTACGTCTGGAATTCGATCCTCCTCTTATAATGCGTAAGAGTCAGGAACGCTTGATGACTTTGAGAGGTTCTGTACGTGCAAGTAGACGAAAGACACTCAAATTTATCATTGAAGAACCGAGTGATATTGAAGCTGAAGTTGTTCGTGGAAGGGATGTGAGTGGATGATTGAGAATGCACTATAGCTTCTAGCTTCTAGCTTTTAGCTTCTAGAGGAAGTCGAATAGGCATTGAGGAAAAGAGAGAATTTCAAAAATCTTAGAACTCACGGATCAACGCCAAAACTGCGGGAGAATTTTTTCTTTGTATTCTTCGGTCACTAATTTCATCTATCTTTGCTCTGCCTTTTTCTTGTTCTTTCTTTTATAACTAAAAGAAAGAATCAAAGAAAAGTTCAGCTCCTGTGATTGTTCACGGATCAGCCTTCCCAAGCGCTCCGCTGCAAAAATGACCCCCTCCAGCCTACGCGCAGCGTAGGCTGTCCACCGTAGTCCACTGGACTTTGGTTGTTTAACAATTTTCAAAGTCGCTGCGGCTTCGGTTGGCAAGCCAACCAGTGGCGAAGGTGGACTATTTGGAAAAATATATCAATCGAAG
>JAHIYH010000014.1 GCA_018814875.1 Patescibacteria group bacterium | reverse complement strand
GGTTTGAGCAAGTTAAATTGCTCGGACACCGGATCACTATCACCGACTTTCGTCTCTGCTCGGCTTGTATGCCTCACAGTCAGGCCCACTTATGCGATTATACAACCGCGCCGATTTCCATCCGGCGCTAGTGGACCATTGCACGCCTCCGTTACATTTTAGGAGGCAACCGCCCCAGTTAAACTACCCAGCAAGCACGGTCCTCACTCCATGTGTAAATGAAGTGAGTGAGCAGAATCAGAATGCAAGGGTGGTATCTCAAGGTTGACTCCACCCCGGCTAACGCCGAGGCTTCAAAGTCTCCCACCTATCCTGCACGCACATACCAACTCTGCAATGCCAGCCTATAGTAAAGCTTCATAGGGTCTTTTCGTCCTTCCGTAATCAACCCGGCATTTGTACCGGGACTGCAATTTCACTGGGCGTCGCGTCGAGACAGTGCCCAGACCGTTATACCATTCGTGCGGGTCGGAACTTCATAAACAACAGTTAACAATTAACATTTGACCAACCTTCGCCAAGGCTACGGCTGGCAAGCAGTTAACTGTGGAAGTTACACATGTTTTTTAGCGAGTAGATGATTTTCTACTCCCCCATGTCGCCATGGGGATCGGACTATATCATCTTCCTCCGAGGAGATGGACATGTTGACATTTGACTTTTGACAGTTGACACCTCGCTATTCGATTAACGAAGAAGTCAAATGTCAATTGTTAATTGTCAATTGTCCCCGAAGGGGCGTGGCGTGTAGTCTCTGAGGAATCCTTAATTCATTTCTGCAAGTAGTTTTTTGAGTGCTTCAACCGCTTCTTGGAACGTGCGATTGATCGCATCCAACTGTTTTGCATCTGGCTCTTCTTCAGTGATTTCTTGTGCTCCTTTCGCTGCATTAGCAAGTACCTGTTTAATTAATTCAGGTTTAACACCTCTAGTAACAGCTTCTTCTGCTAATTGCACAATTTCTGGAAGAAGAGGATGAGAATTCGGGCCAAATTGTGGTGATTCTCCAAAACTCATTAGGTTTCCTGCTGATTGTCCGCAGGAGTCACATTGTTACGTTGACAAGGTTAATTGTCAAGTAGTGCTCCATACTCGGATATTCCAGCATATAGCCACGTTTTGCACTATTTATGCCATTCACGATATTCCCTAGTGCTCCCGCTTACGCGTGATTCGGGCAAGTTGTGTAACCCTTATTATTAGAACACAATTTGGTTCACCCGACAAGGAATTTCGCTACCTTAGGACCGTTCATATGTTCTCTCGCCTAAACGAGATCCTTATAATCTTGGTAGCTGATTACAAGTGCTCATAGTCGCCTATGAGATCGGACTATATCATCTCAACATCTACCTTTCGATAGAGTGAGTCTGGCGTGTAGTCTCTGAGGATTCTTTTGGCATGCATTCAATATTTCCAATCCAGAATACTTTCTCTTTCCACCATCATTCATTTCTCTTCTAAGTTCCAAAATTGTTGCAATGCCCTTCTTGGACAAATGATGTTTAGACCGCATCATGACAACAATCTTTTGAAAAAGTAGAAAATCTCTTTGCTTCTTTTTCGAGAGAAACGAATATTTTTGGAAGAACGGAATGATATGACCGCACAAATCTTCCAAGTTATTCACTTCATAATACCAAACACCATCTGGACGAGAACGTAGTGTTCCACATTTAAGATGTTGTCTGATAAATTCGAGAATTGATTTTTCCTTTTGAGAAATATTGAAACATGCTGACACTTTCCACGGTAACTTATAATCTTTTCGCTTCCGAAAAGAAATATTGAAGCTACCTTCTCCATCCGAGAACCCTGCAATATAATTGCCTAGTTCTGATGAAGTTAGTGTTGCTAAAAGTCTTTCCTGCTGATTGTCTGCACTGATCGGATTGTCACTCATGCCGTGAGTGTACATTTGTACACCAACTAACACAAGTACCGTCAGATACTCAGATATTCCAGCATATAGCCAAATTTATTAACGTAACTACAACTGATCCGTTTTATAGTTACGGCCGCCGTTCATCAGGGCTTAGATCAGAGGCGTAAACCCCCTCACGTAACCTTCTGACACTGGGCAGGCATCAGCCCCTATACGTAGTCTTACGACTTAGCAGGGACCTGTGTTTTTGGTAAACAGTCGCCTGGGCTCTTTTGTTGCAGCCAACCCCGCTTACTAGCTTCGAGAGTAGTGTATATGTGGAAGTTATTCAAAATGTGAGAGCGGGAAGTTCCAAGTTAAAAGTTCCAAGTTCCAAAGAATTTTCTTGGAACTTGTTACTTGGTACTTGGCACTTTCTCGCACCCAACTGTTCTTTAACAATTCACTAATACAACTACAATCAAAACGAATAAGCGAGGTTGGCAGTCCTTATTCCGAAGTTACGGACGCTATTTTGCCGAGTTCCTTAACGCGACATAACCCATTCACCTTGGTCTACTCGACCACCCCACCGGTGTTGGTTTGCGGTACGGTCACACAGAGCTCTATGAGCGATGGTTTTCTTGGAAACAGAAGCAGTCAGACTCTCCCGCCTTGCGGCGGACATTCGGGATCCGTAGTCAACTCTTCCGGGGGATTTGCCTCCCGGAATCAACGCTTTCTACGTTCCACGTGCAGTCAATACACACGCTCTGATCCTCCCATTCCGTCACAACGCTCCTCAAGTGGAAGTATCCTTTTTCACTGACATGTTCCACACCATTCTAGACTCAACAATATTGTTCCATTGTTCTATGGTTCCATTGTTCTAAAGAGGCAACAAACTTGCCACTCGCTTGCGAACAATGGAGCAATGAGACAATGGAGCAATTAAAGTCCAGAATGGTGCGGAACAGAGGCCGGCAAAATTATCAACAACCACCCGTTGGCGATCTCTATGTGGTACAGGAATATTGACCTGTTGTCCATCGGCTACGCCATTAGGCCTGACCTTAGGACCGACTAACCCCACGCCGATTACCGTTGCGTGGGAAACCTTGGGGATTCGGTGGGCAGGTTTTTCACCTGCCTAGTAGTTACTCATGCCAACATTCTCACTTCCGTCCGCTCCACAACATTTCACAATGCTGCTTCACTGCTGAACGGAACGCTCCTCTACTGCGCCTGACTCCACTCTTGATTTCAATAAACTTGGATGATGTTGCTTAAGTCCTTGAGGATTAATTGACAATGGATAATGGACAATTGACAATTCTAAAGCGACTCAGGGTTTGGAATCACTTTTCCAAATCCAATTGTCAATTCTCAATTGTTAATTATCAATTAAATATCAATAACAAATAAAACAACATCAAGCTACTTTGAAATCAAAAGTGGAGTCAGACACTCACTGCTTCGGTTCATAGTTTTGCCCCGTTACATTTTCGGCGCATAAATGCAATCGACCAGTGAGCTGTTACGCTTTCTTTAAAGGATGGCTGCTTCTAAGCCAACCTCCTGGTTGTCCATGCATCTACACCACCTTCTCCACTGAACTATGATTTGGGACCTTAGCAAGTGATCTGGGTTGTTTCCCTTTCGACTACGGCAGTTAGCTGTCGCAGTCTCACTCCCATAGCCAAAGGTCAGGTATTCGGAGTTTGTCAGGATTTAGTAGGTCGAGAAGACCCCCGCATCCAAACAGTAGCTCTACCCCCTGACGTGTACTATGAGGCTGCCCCTAAAGGCATTTCGAGGAGAACCAGCTATCTCCGGGTTCGATAGGCTTTTCACCCCTACCCACAGGTCATCTCCTGATCTTGTGACATCAGTGAGTGCGGACCTCCAGACGCCTTCCGGCGCCCTTCATCCTGCCCATGGGTAGCTCACCCGGTTTCGGGTCTTGCACCTGCGATCATAAACGCCCTATTCGGACTCGCTTTCGCTATGGCTCCGGGTATAAATCCCTTAGCCGACCACAGACGACAAACTCGTTGGCTCATTATGCAAAAGGCACACGGTCACCCCTCGCTTTTGATTTCTATGGACTTGGATGCTGCTGCTTAAGTTCTTGAGGTTTAATTGACAATGAATAATGAATAATTGACAATTCTAAAGCGACTCATGGTTTGGAATCACTTTTCCAAATCCAATTGTCAATTGTCAATTATCAATTAAATCTCAAGAGCAAATATAACAACACCAAGCTACATTGAAACCAAGAGCGAGGGGCTCCCATTCTTTGAACGCATCACATTTCAGAAACTATTTCATCCCCCTTTCGGGGTGCTTTTCACCTTTCCCTCACGGTACTATCCGCTATTGATCTCTGTACCTGTTTAGCCTTGGATGGTGGTCCACCCAGATTCAGACCGGATTTCACGTGTCCGATCCTACTCAGGAACACTCTACCGTCTATCAATATTTCGGCGACGGGGCTCTCACCCTCTTTGGCCGCCCGTTCCAGGGTCGTTTGCCTATATAGATAGAATCAGATGTTGAGGTCCTACAACCCCTGACTCCGCTCTTGATTTCAATAAGCTTAGATGATGCTGCTTAAGTCCTTGAGGTTTAATTGACAATGGATAATGGACAATTGACAATTCTAAAGCGACTCAGGGTCTGATGTCTTTAATAACAAACCCAATTGTCAATTATCAATTGTCAATTATCAATTAAAACTCAAGAGCAAATATAACAACAATAAACTACATTGAAATCAAAAGTGGAGCCAGGTTTAGGCTTTTCCCTTTTCGCTCGCCACTACTAAGGGAATCTCTTTTGATTTATTTTCCTCTGCTACGTGAGATGTTTCAGTTCGCAGAGTGACCTGCCCGCATCTTTTTATTCTTGAATTGAATGTTTAATAATTGTTAAAGAGAAAGGGACGAAAAGTTCCAAGTAAGAAGTTCCAAGTGCCAAACAGAAATTACTTGTTCGGAACTTGATACTTGTAACTTGACACTTCCTCATTTCAATCATTAAGAACAAAAAGATGCGGGCTACGTGGGCATTACCCCACGTGGGTTTCCCCATTCGGAAATCCCCGGCTGATAGCGCTTGCCTAGCAGCTCACCGAGGCTTATCGCAGCTGGCCACGTCCTTCGTCGGAGTACAGAGTCGAGGCATCCGTGTGATGCGATGAGTAACGTTCTTAGAATAACAATCAACTTTCAACTTTCAACAATCAACTTTGGAAATAATGAGTGAAACATATGCTCCATTCAAAACTGCTTCTGTTGATTGTCGACTGTTTATTGTTGATTGTTTTATTTACTGTTCACGTGTCACCCATAAGGCAAGCAAGATATGCTCACGCTCACGGACAACAATTAACTATTAACCTTTAACATTTAACCTTGGAGAAAATGAATGAAACATGCGTTCCAATCGCTAACCCCGTAGTTAATTGTTAACTGTTCATTGTTAACTGTTGAATATGACACAAAATAAATTGTAATATTTTTTCGTGCTGATTTCCGATGATTTTAATGAGCACAAGGTTACTCCAGCCAACCGACCCCTTAGACTCCCCCTCGTAAAAACTCGGGGTCGCTTAGGGTTGTTTTCGCTGTGCGAAAACAAAAAGCGGGTGGCTTACGCACACCCGCAGAACTCGATATACGGCCATTTTCAGGACGTCGAGCACGGCGGGTAAGCGCTTAGAAACATAAAGCCTGCAAATTGTACTTTGAGTGGATTTAGAGTCAAGAAAAAAGCTACTATTTGCTGAAAAGGTGCAAAATCTGATGTTAGGAAAAGTTGGCAAGAGGCACTGTTCAAAAACAGACGTAACTAGCCCCTAGCTGCCTAGCCCCTAGCTCCTAATCAGGCCACCTCCTCCAATGGCATCTCTGCCATATCCAATGCAACAGCAGTGTCCGCAGCAGAAGAATCTTCGACCGAACGAATCGCCGCATCATAGCGTGGTCCTAGTAGGACTATGTTCTCCAACACAACTTCTGTTCGAAAGATCTTGGTACCCTCTGGGCTATCCCAACTACGAGTCTTTAAGTACCCCTCTATATAAAGAGGCTTTCCTTTTTTTACATTCTCGGAACAAAACTCTGCAAGCCCTCCCCATGCAACAAGGTTGTGATACTCAGGGAGACTTTGCTTATCGCCACCTCCATCGCGCCAGACACGATTAGTCGCAAGACCGAACGTGCAAACTGACTGACCATTGGTTGTGTTCTTAAGTTCTGGATCTCGTGTGACGTTTCCAAGGAGTGTCACTTTATTCACGGACTTCATTGGATGGTGGGGTACAAAATACGATATGAGAGAATGATAATGTTAAAAGTATAACGTGGGAAGGGCTGGGGCTGGGGCTTGGGCTAGGAACCCTAGCCCTAGCCCTAATCCCAAGCCCTAAGCGGCTTCCATAGAATCTTTACTAACAGACTCCTCCATCTCCTCCTTAGCTGTTATACCACTAGCATCTACTTCTGCACCTTCCTCAATCCCCTCCCTAACTTCTTGTGGAGATTCGGTTCCTACTTCGTCCAACTCTGCAATCTTGTCTTCTAATGGAACAATATTTTCTGCCTCTTCTTCCACACTTACACGAGAACCTAATTCGACCGCTTCTATTTCTCCTTCTTCAATAGTTATACGCTCCTCTGGTTTCACCTCGTCTTTGAACTTAAGAAGTTCAACTTTGAGTCCCAATGCTTGCAACTCTTTTACAAGAACATTGAACGATTCAGGAATCGATGGTCTGCGGATTGGCTCGCCCTTAACAATAGCTTCGTAAGCTTTGCTACGACCGATTACATCATCAGACTTAATGGTAAGCATTTCTTGCAACGTATTTGCAGCGCCATATGCTTCCAGTGCCCACACCTCCATCTCTCCAAACCTCTGTCCTCCATGTTGTGCTTTTCCACCAAGTGGCTGTTGCGTAACCAAAGAGTACGGCCCAACGCTACGTGCATGGATCTTGTCTTCGACCAAGTGAAGAAGTTTAAGCATGTACACAATTCCAACTGTGGTTTCGTGTGCCAAAGGTTCACCCGACTTTCCATCAAATAGCTGAACTTTACCGGATTTTGGTAAATCGGATGCTTCAAGGAAATCTTCGATCATCTTCGTATCAATACCATCCAATGGCGGTGTCGCTACTTTGATACCCAGAACATGACACGCCCATCCCAAGTGTGTCTCTAAAATTTGTCCGATGTTCATACGGGACGTAACACCAAGTGGATTAAGAATGATATCAACCGGCGTTCCATCTTGGAGGAACGGCATATCTTCTTCCGGAACGATACGCGAGATAACTCCTTTGTTTCCATGACGCCCAGCCATTTTATCTCCTACTCGAACTTTGCGTGTCTGCGCCACAAAAACTTTGATCTGTTTGATAACTCCGGTTTGAAGTTCATCACCTTCGCTGCGATCAAATACCTGCACATCAACCACCTTGCCTCCTGCTCCACCGGGGAGCCTCAGGGAACTGTCTTTAACATCCTTGGCTTTGTCGCCAAAGATTGCCTGCAAGAGTCGTTCTTCTGGAGTGAGTTCTGTTTCTCCCTTGGGGGTGATTTTACCAGCAAGGATATCTCCTTCGTGAACCGTTGCACCAATGCGAACAACGCCATCTACATCCAAATCTTTGAGTTTTGCCTCTCCTACATTGGGGATATCACGCGTCACCATTTCGGGACCGAGTTTCGTATCACGAATATCTGTTGTGTACGATTCAATGTGAATGGAATCGAAGAGTCCGTCCTGCACAACACGATCGGAAATGATAACCGCATCTTCAAAGTTGTATCCTTCCCACGACATGTACGCCACTAGTAAGTTTTGACCTAGTGCCAACTCGCCTTCCTCTACAGATGCGCCATCCGCAAGACTATCTCCCTTACGAACTTTTTGGCCACTATATACACATGGTCGCAAGCTGAAACATGTTCCTTGATTAGACCTGATAAAAGCATGAAGTGAATAGATCTGTTTGCGTCCTGAACGATACACAACTGCAATTTCTTTCGCATCTGCATATACCACTTCTCCATCTTCCTCTGCAGTAATAGCATGCCCAGATGCACGTGCTACCAATCCCTCAATCCCTGTTCCAACCAATGGCGAATGCGGCTTTAAAAGAGGAACTGCCTGACGTTGCATATTCGTTCCCATGGATGCACGCGTATTATCATCATGTTCCAAGAACGGAATAAGTGACGTAGAAAGCGATAGGATTTGTTTTGGTGAAACATCCACGTGTGTAACATCACGCACATGTGAAAGCAACGGCTCTCCACCACGACGTGCAGACACACGAGATTCTAAGAATTCATTTTGCTCTGTAAACTTTCGTTGTGCCTGAGCAATGGTAAGCCTGCGCTCTTGTTCGGCATCAGCAAAAATTGTTTTTCCTGTCACAAAGGCGCGCACCGGAACTGCTTTCAGATTCTCTTTCTTCAATTGAGAAATGACTTTACGTGCCAGCTCTTTGGTATCAATTTTTTGACCATCCTTTGCGATTAACTTCCTATCCTCACGAATATCAACGTCTAGAATACGTCCAATAAGCTTATCCGGATCGAGTGGTATAGTATGTTTAACCTCTTTATAAGGAGTCTCTAGGAATCCATATTCGTTCACGCGGGCAAATGCCGCCAGATGCACTACCAAACCAATGTTTGGCCCTTCAGGCGTTGCAATAGGACAAATACGACCGTAATGACTTTGGTGAACGTCGCGAACATCAAAGCTAGCTCTCTCTCTGGATAGACCTCCAGGACCCATTGCAGAGAGTCTTCGCTTGTGTGCCAACTCTGCCAAAGGATTTGTTTGGTCCATGAATTGTGAAAGCTGAGAGCTCGCAAAGAACTCACGCATCGCTGCAGTAATAGGTCGACAGTTAATCAGCTGCATCGGCGTGACGGTCTCTAAGTCCATTACTGTCATACGATCTTTTACAATGCGCTCCGTGCGGATGATTCCAACACGATACTTGTTCTGCACCAACTCTCCCACGCTACGCACACGACGATTACTAAGGTGATCGATATCATCTGCAACACCTTCTCCATTATTTAGTCGAACAAGCTCGCGCAAAATTTCGACGAAGTCTTTTATCTGAAACACACGATGATCCTCGTCACTAATAGTATCGAATCCAAATCGACGATTCATCTTGTACCGTGCAATTGCTCCCATGTCGTACTTTTTAAAATCGAAGAACATGGAATCAATCAGCTGCTTAGCATTTTCTGGTGTTGCCAGATCTCCCGGACGCACCTTGCGATACACACTCTGATACGCATCTTCAACAGTACGCGCTGGATCTTTCTCCAAAGTAGCCAAAATGAAATCCTTATCTTTTGTAACATCAGAAAAGACATCGAGAATTTTTGAGTCAGTGTCATAACCGAAGATACGCAAGAGCTGTGTAATAGGTATCTTACGTTTGCGATCAATTTTACAAGAGATTATTCCGCGACGATCTGTCTCAATTTCTAGCCATACACCACGCTTAGGAATAATTTTGGCAGCATGATTCTTGGGGTAATCGGACATCTTGGAAAAGAAGACGCCAGGCGAACGTACAAGTTGGTGAACAACAATTCTCTCGATACCACCAACAATAAAAGTTCCTACATCTGTCATAAGTGGGATGGATCCTAGGAAGACATCCTGCTCTTTTATCTCACCTGTCTCCTTATTAATAAGCTGCACATGTCCTTTCATCACTGCTTCGTAACTCAAGTTCCTTCTACGACATGTATCTGGATCGTACTTAGGAGGATCAAAAGTATGCCCAAGAATGTTGAGCTCCATCTTCTTGTTCGAGAAATCTGTGATAGGCGTGATCTCCAACATGAGCTCCTTGAGTCCTTCGGTTAGGAACCACTCATAGCTCTTTAATTGCATCTCGATAAGCGAAGGAATCAACGCTCCAGCACTATCATCTTCCACAAAACACAACCTCCCATCATGAACATGCTTGGGCCTAAGATGCTCTGCAAGCTTATTAAAAATAGCTGGTATGCGACCTGATGATGGAACAATATGAGATTTGATATGTGGCAAAACCCCAGTGGAAACATTCATAATGTACCCACGCTTTGGCTTGGAAGTTGTGCGCTTTCCGGCGATTGGCTGCTTTGGTTCTATGTTCTTAGGAGCAACCGTCTTCTTGGCAACCTGCTTTGGTAACTTTGCAATTGGCTTGCCCTGCATCGGAGCGGAGCGACTGGTGTTGGGAGCTTTTTTTACAGGAGCCTTCTTCGCAACTTTTTTCGCCACCTTTTTACCCCGCATAGGAGCGGAGCGACTGGTGCGGGGCTTTTTGGGAACAGGCTTTTTCTTAATTACTTTCTTCACTGGTTTTTTCTTCACTACTTTTTTCTTAACCACTTTCTTAACAGACTTCTTCTTTTCTGGCGCTTTTTTCTTGGGAGTCATATGAATACAGGGAAAATAAAAAATAGAGTTGCCGCTCCTTGTATCAAGAACAATCAAAAGGAGGACAACACAGATTCAAAACGCAAGAAGAACTTCTGTGTACTCATAAAGTTTACGGATTTCTATAAGAGAGTCAAATATTTGGCATGAATAGTCTGAACTACTTCATGTCTAGTTTGATTTACCCAACTTCGCCCCGCTTAGGCGGCGCTACGCTGGGTTCCACCTTCTTTTAAGTTCTTGTCTGCCATTTTTACCCTCTCTTACCTTTCGACCTTCCGACCTTTCGACCTTTCGACCTTTCGACCTTTCGACCTTCCATACATATCCACTAAATTATCTGCTGATCCGTACTTCATTATAACGTCGTACTACTTCATCCCAATTAACAATATGCCAAAACGCCTCGATATACTCGGGTCTCCTATTTTGATACTTCAGATAGTAAGCATGCTCCCAAACATCCAAGCAGAGAATTGGAGTTAGCCCTTGAGTTAGCGGAGAATCTTGGTTAGCTGTCTGGATAATTTTCAACTCTCCACCATGTCTCTCAGGGCAAGCAACCAGCCATGCCCATCCTGAACCAAACAATGTAGCTGCTGCCTGCGTGAACTGTTCTTTAAAAGACTCAAATCCTCCAAAGCCCTGATTGATGCCATTCTTTAGATCCCCCTCTGGCTCACCTCCGCCAGAAGCTTGTCCTGAGCACGCCGAATGGGGACTTAGGCACGTCCAGAACATATTGTGATTCAAAACTCCACCACCCACATTACGCACAGCTGCACGTTTGTCTTCTGGTATTTGATCAAGATGCGCAATAACTTCCTCGATAGGCTTATCCGCCCAGTCAGTTCCTTCTAGCACTGCATTCGTTTTATCCACGTATCCTTGATGATGCTTAGAATGATGTATTTCCATCGTTTTGGCATCTATATACGGCTCAAGGGCATCGTACGAATAGGGAAGGTTTGGTAGAGTGAATGACATACATGGATGATAAAGGGTAAAGTGAAAAGGGAAAGGGGAAAATTATTTCCCAGTAATCTGGGTTACAATCAACTACACGTTTTCCCATTTCCCCTTACACTTTTCCCTTTTCACTTTGATCCACGTTCTAAACTCACCAACTGATTTCCAACAATATGACCATTGGGTAAAAACTCATCCAAGTGGTTCATTGTGGCAATCACTCGAATGGAAAAAATATCAGGAGTCACTTGGGCGAGAAACAAAACTCTATGTTGAAAAAGAGGGGAATGAGATAGTAGCTTCTGCGCTCGTTATAATTGATCGCACAACTTTTGGACTTTCGACTTGGGAAATCCCTCGTGGACCACTCGCGAACAATCAACAATCAACAATCAACAATCAACTCCTTGATCACATCTTTGCAGATGCGAAGAAAGATAAGTGCTTTGCCCTATACCTCTCTCCACCTGTCCCACTTCCTCTAGAAGCTACAAGCTACAAGCTACAAGCTAGTAAGAGACATCAACAACCAACCGCAACCCGCATTATCAATCTTCAACAATCAAAGGAGGAGATCCTCGCACAGATGAAACCAAAAGGTCGTTACAATATTCGTGTCGCGCAAAAACATGGAGTTGAAGTTCAGCAGTCACAAGACATTGAAGCGTTTTTCAAACTCGTTAGTGAGACGACAAAACGCGACAAGTTCAAAGGTCACTCAAAAGAGCACTATCGAAAGTTCCTAACAAAACTTGAGAATAGTTTCATGCTACTTGCATATCTACCCGAATCCCGAAGTCCTAACCCCGAAGTCCTAAGTCCTAACCCCGAATCCATTATAAAAAAAGCATCCCATCACAAAAAAAAGCCCATTGCTGGGCTTCTGGGCGTTTTTTGGGGGGAAACTGGAACCTATTACTACGGAGCTTCGAGCGCCTCTCAGAGGGCTGTTATGGCCCCGTACGTGCTTCAATGGGAATCCATGCTTTTGAGTAAGGCTCGTGGCTACACTTCGTATGACCTCTTCGGCATTGCACCTACTGATGCTCCAGATTCTCACCCATGGAAAGGAGTAAGTGCATTTAAGGAAAAATTTGGGGGCTATATCATTTCTTATCCATCTGAAAAAATGATTGTTATAAAACCATTGGTGAATGTACTACTCACATTGAAACGAATATTCTTCTAGTGACCTCACCCCCTAACCCCCTCTCCTACTTCGCTTCGTTCGCAAGCAAGGTAGGTTAACTCAAAGATAGTTTCAGATAGTCATTAGAGGGAGAACTGCGACCCCCTTCTCCTGACTATCCAATAAACTATTATCAAAAATATTCTCACGTTGAATTTATTAGAGCAGGAGAAGGGGGCAGGGGTATGAGGTCCATAAGAAAAAGGCTCCCCGAGGGGAGCCTTTCTCAAAGCGTAAACAAGACTTGGATTAGCCTGCGTAGCTTGTTGACTTAACAACAGTCGTTGGGTACTCGACCCATGTGAATGTTGCTGCAGTCGTATCTTCGTCACGCCACTGGATATTACTATAGGTAGTACCGGAAATATTTCCGTACGTAGCCCTAGTAATTGTATCGAAGTTTTGGAGTGACACTTGCAACGTGCTAGGTGCACCAACGGCAGAATTATTCTGATCCGTTACATTAGCCTGAAGGACAAATGTTGTACTTCCTCCTGGGTTAATGGTTGTTTCAAGAGCATCTGCGTACATACCGCGACATTCAACAAGCAGAGATCCTGATGCAATAGAAGCTGGCTCGTTACGCGTTGCAGAATTTGCGTAATCGGTACAGTTTAACGTTGCAGTAGAATCTGCTTCATTGTAGATACGGAAGTCGCCAGCAGCAGTACCAAGCGAAACGTTCGTAGCGTTCACGTTGAAGATAATACCCGAGAGAATGGCAGAATTGTTTCCATTCTTCGCGTTGTTATGATCCGCACCAGTGAACTTGAACTTACCAATGTTAGACAATCCAATAGGAATGGCTGATCCATTTGGATCTTCGCTAGCATTCGTGATCGAAGTGATTTTGGACATCACAACAACGTTCTTCTTACCAGCGATGTATGCATTAGCTGCAATAGAGTCGGTTCCAATGAACACTTCTCCCTCTGCAGATGCATCTTCATCGTTGGCATCAAGGTTGTTGCTGGATTCACTACCACGTGCACGAATTGCACCGGATCCAGAGGCTTCACTGGAGACGTTCTTCTTATCAAGGAAAACCCAAACTATCGTGTTCGAAGCAGCACCCTGAACATCAGTCTTGATGCGTGGGCGAACAAGAACATCAACTTCTGCACCTTCTGGAACCACCAACTGTTGGCTCTCCATGTTGGCACAGAAAGTCTTAACAGCTGAGTTTGCATCATTTGGGTTGATTGTAAGTACATCATCTCCGCCGCATCCACCAACAGTGGCGAGTGCGAATGGCGTGGATTCACCATCCTTGTAGAGTTCGAAACGATCGACCTCCTTTGCGGTGGTGCTTCCGGAATTAGTCAACTGGATGTCTGTAACGTCCACGGCCTCGTTCTGAGCACGGAACTGCATACGCAGAACTGGCTCACCGAGTTGTCCACCTAGTAGCTGATGCGAACGCAAAGCAATAGATGATTGTGAAACGTAAAGATCTCCTTGGCTGACAAGTGACCATGGCTGAGACTCAGTGATAGCAACAATAACATCAGCAGCGGTTGCAGAATCGATGAATGTGTAACTACCACCGGCTACGTTGTACTTAATACCGGAAAGGTTACTACCATCATCAAGCTCTTCTGCCTCCAAGAAGGTGACAGTAGAACCGGTATCGAACCTAAGCTGAAGATCGTTACCTGTAATAGTGGAAGAGATGTCGGAATGAACCTCAAAGAGAACTGTAGTCTCAGCAGGAATGACATATCCACCACCGGCCAAATCGCCAAAGGTTACCTGGCTGGTCTGATTTGCGACACCATCCTCAAGGATTGTGTCGACATCACCATCTCCATCGGTATCTACCCATAGAGCATAGTTTTGTCCGTTGTTCAGAGATCCACTCTGAGATTCAAAGATTGCCTTAGTAAAGAGAATATCTTCTGCTTCACCGGCACGTGCCTCAAATCGGAGGAGATTAACATTACTGGCATTTTCTACAGCAGTATCACCTGCGCCAATATCTTTCACAGCAATTGTGAGAGTGGCAACAGCAATACGCTGATAGTTACCGGCAATATTACCTCGTGGTCGCACATCACCAACTTTGTCTCCTGTAGAAAGACCTTCAATCTGCATCTGGTAAGACGTAGATGAAGTGATCAATCCACTAAAGGAACATCCTGTGGTGTTTGAGATGTTGGCGCCACCAGAACGAATCTGAGTTGGCTCACCACAAATGTGAACACGGAACTGGTCACCACTGTCTGGGTGAGCACCCGCACCGTTATCAATGAAGTCGACGCGGAACTCCCATGTCTCGCTTCCTCGGATGATAAAGTCATCGAAACGATAAATCTGGAAGGTCTCCGTAGCACTGGAGAAGTAGTCGCCATCGGTGGTGTTGGTTGTCGTGAGACGGACACCATCGATTGTCCTACCTGTCGTTGTATTACGGATTTCGACATCTTCCAAAAGCTCGGAGATGTCGTCAGTTGCAGTGTTGGTGAAGATTCCTGCACCAGTAGATGTAGTTCCCTGAATTGCAATGAAGAAATCTTTAACATCGATATCTTCACCACCCGTCTGGAATTCAATGTTTGCAAGTACTGCATCATTGTCATCACGAGTGTAGTCCTGAGTTGCAGGACCATCGATACCGATAGTGAATTCACCAGCGTCGATATTCACAGTGTCAGGCAAAGCAGATGTTTCTGCTGGAAGACTTATCTGTGAACCATAGAGCTGGCCATTAACACCGTACCCGTATAGGGAACCAACTGCGAAGAGGTCAGAAGACTCCTCAAAGTGCATGATGATCGAATCACCTGCGCCTCCAACAATGTCGGCGATTACTTCGAGTGTCACTTTGTCACCTTCTAGCACCGTGAAAGGAGGATCGAAGACGAGTGTGACGAAGTCACCAACTGTTTGTGCAACTGTATTGGTGAGGATAGTTCCATCTGTGCGGCGAACTGCTAGGTTTGTAAAGTCACCGTCGGATGCGGAACTGTTCTGTTCAAGAGTCATTGAGTAGAATGTCTGGTCCTCTGTAGAATTAACAGACACTTCCCATTTACCAATAACAGCGCCCTTGTCGCCAATTTCGATTTCATCAGGTGAAACCGTGCGGTACGTCAAGGAGACGGTACCACTTGTGATGGCGGCAATACGGAATGTGTTACCACGAATAGGGAAGTTACCAGTGACTTCCTTGGCATTGCCAAAGACGTCAGATGGGAGTTCTACAACAAGGTTGTGCTCAGATGAGGCGGTTGCAGTATTTGCATAGTCAATAACGACATCAACTGTAACTGTCTCACAAGGATCAAGAACAAGAGGTGAGGCGAACCTCAAATCTGCTGTCTGATCCTCTGCATCAATAGTGCGCTTGCGTGTTACACGAGCGCCGTTAATAGCAGCATAAAGACCATTTACATCGGAACTAGCACCAAATCCTTCGTGAAGGATGGTCATGCTCTCGATAGTAACAGAGTCATCGCAAGATGCGGTGAGATCAACAGAAAGTGCCACAACACCTACTGCACCGATAGGAACAGTGTCCCCAATAGGAGATGCAGCGGAAAGTGATAGTTCTAGTATACCATCACCAATCACGAAGGATGTGTAGCCAATGAAAGCAATGGCATCATCAATAACACTACCGTCGGCAGCGAGCAAATTACTAACCGTGAGTGTGTACTCATGGCCAGCGGAAAGGTTCGCTCCGAGTGTTAGCTCAACAGTCTGCGGATTAAGCAAAATAGCAGAGCTAATAGGTATTGTAGGAGATCCAGTAATAGCATAGTTACCAATATCCTCTGCGGAAGCGGCATCTAATGTCACATTGAACTCTACTTCAACCGTTGTAGCCGAAGTGGAAACTGAATCGACAATCATAGCCTCTCCTCCACCTGTTGTTGTACCACAGTCCACACCAAATGTGAGACCTTGGTCAACACGGGCGAGCATAACGACCATTTCTGCACGATTCATGTTATCGCCTGGGCGAACGCGTCCTGTTGAATCGTCACCCTGTAAGACACAGTGATCAGCAGCTGTCTGAATGACATCTGTGTACCACTGGCCGGATGGGTTGTCGACAAACTGAGCGGCGTCACCCGTAGCACCGAGCCCGAAGGAGCGAACAATAAGAGCTGCTGCTTCTGCGCGGTTGATGCCAGCACCAGGACGAGCGTAGCAAGGATGGCTGCCGTAGCAGTCACTATCACCACGAACCCATCCTTCTTTTCCAGCTTCTTCCATGGAATTGTAGTACCAAGCACCAGTTGCAACGTCATCAAAGCTAGGGACGGCAGGAGGAGTAGAAAGAATTCCACCGTTTAGATCAACAACGAGCTTAATAAACTCCGCACGGTTGGCGTTGTCGCCACCGCGGAAGCGTGTCTGGCTTGCATCGAGGTAACCAGCGTCAACAAAAGTGTTGACAGCATCCTCGAACCAGACTCCCGAAGGAACATCCGTGTATGCAGCAAATACACTCCCGGCCTGGGTAAGTGAAATTGCAGCAACGGACACACCAGCGAGAACTTTCTTCAAGCGAGTTAAGTCCATAATAAGGAAAGAAAGTAAATAATAAAACGGAACAAAAAATAACTTAGTATGTTTATAAGTTTTGATCTCACACATTTCTTCTTGGAATTATTCTATGCCTTTTCGTGTGTGGACGAGCGAAAAAAAAACGGATCGCTTAACTCCTTATGTATAAAGAGAGAACACGAGACACGGGACAAGGCCTTCGTTAAAGAATTGTGCGTATTAAAAACACGGCTTAATAAGCTCTCTAAGGAGCTGTAAGCGTGGGGAAAATTTGTCACCCCTCTCTCGAGGTAAGGGAAGGCAAGGTGCCGAATTGTGAAGGAACAGTTACATAGACCACGCTCTCCTTTACTCTCGGGGAACGGATCCTTTCCAAGATTTTAGGAGAATGAACACTTAGAAGCAAGACTCCTAAGCCGCTCTATGCGCTTAATTAAACGATAAAAAGTGAGAATTGTTACACCTAATGTAAAAGCAAAAATAGCCATTCACAGGGCAGAATTGGCTCAAAAAAGCCATTTAAGTGCCGTATAAGTGCCTTAAACAGCTAGTTTAGAGCTTCGAATAGGCAAAAATACCCCTTGCAGGCTTCTAATTTGCTGGTGTAATTTTATCATTTCTGTCAAGAGTTTATTACATCTGGTATGAAAATCTTGGCTTTTGGAGGCTAATTACTAGTCATTGAGGGCTTTCGGCTATTAGCTATTTGGCTATTGGCAATTAGCTCTTAGCTAAAAAGCCAACAGCCAATAAGCCGCAAGCCCTCCGAGTCTACATAGATCGAACCTCCCCTTCTTCATCCCTGTCACAATGCTCTCTCCAAAGACTCATGGGTCTCTGCAGAGACGATATTGATAGTGAATAGAACTGGCACGCCAGAAGGATTTTTTACTCTCATTAATGGATGATTTTTATTGAGCGGAGGATCTATTGCACTACTTTCATCAAGCGCTTTCCAGTATCTCTCAGGGGCAGGTCTTGGCGGACAATATTTGTCTGATAGAAGAACTTTCAAATCTAAAGAAATCAAATCGGCTAAAGTTTTCAACGTATCATCTATGCTACTTCCTTGAGCCGCAATATCTAAATCAACACAGTGTGCAACAAAGCCACCATTATCAGTTTCTCTATATTCTCTGATTAATACACTATATGGACCTTCCGTTATATCTTCTGATGGGGCTTTTATCATAGGACAGGAATCCTATCAATAACTCGTATACAACGTCAATCTAGAGTTTCCGCACTTCCTGTCCCCCACCCTCATCCCTCACCTCCCAACCCAACTCCTTGATCTGATCCCGCAGCTTATCTGACATCTCAAAGTTCTTTCCATCGCGAGCAACCTGACGTTCATCTAGTAACTTCTGAACTTCTACCGGAACGTTTTCAGCCGCTTCTTGGTCGAAACATCCAAAGGTATGACTAACCATTGCAACAAAGTCATTCAATGCCTCCAGAGCCTCTTGTGACCAATATTTCTGATTACGTGACCAGGACATACAATCGAAGATGGCTGCTAAAGCTTGTGGCGTGTTTAGGTCAGAATTCATCGCATCGGAAAACGATGTGATAAATTTTTCTAAACAGACCGCCCCGCTATAGCGTGGCTCTTTTTTCTCTTTTGTTTCTTTTGACTCCTTTGTCTCCTTAAGAGAACCAATCTCATCCATCCACCCCAAAATCTTCCGCCTCGCTTTCTTAGCATCATCAACCCCCTTCCAACTGAACTTAAGATTCGTCCGATAATGGACCGAAAGGAACAAGTAACGAAGGTCCAAGGGGCTATATCCCTTCTCAATCACGTCATCAATACTTAACACATTGCCCAAACTCTTAGACATCTTCTCTGAGCCCATATCTATCCTACGACGGTGAATCCAGAAACGAGAGAATGGTTTGCCAGTTGCAGATTCACTCTGAGCAATCTCGCATTCATGGTGCGGGAAGATGTTGTCTTCTCCTCCTGTATGAATATCCAACTCGTCTCCAAGGAACTTCATACTCATTGCGCTGCACTCAATATGCCAGCCAGGGAAGCCTTCACCCCATGGTGAATCCCATCGCAAAATGTGTTCGGCATTCTCGCCCACACACTTCTTCCAAAGTGCAAAGTCCGCAGGATGTTTTTTTTCTTCCTTAACATCGATGCGCACACCGGCATTTAAGTTGTCTAAAGTGTTACCAGAAAGCTTACCGTAGTCTGCAAACTTTTCTACGGAGAAGTAGATGCCATCTTCTGTTTCATAAGTGAAACCTTTTTCTTCCAAAGTCTTCACAATCTCAATCATCTCCTTGATAGTTTCTGTAGCGCGTGGCCTTTTATATGGCTTCAGCATGTTTAAAGCTGCTTCATCTTCCAAATACATTTTCTCGTACTTTTTGGCTATAGCTAGCGGATCTGTCTTTTCTGCCTTCGCCTGTTTTTCGATCTTATCTTCCCCTTCGTTTTGATCAGCTACTAAATGCCCAACATCTGTAATATTTTTTACATGACTTACTTCGTAACCAGAAACTTCTAACCACCTCCTTAATAAATCCGCCATCAAGAAAGAAGAATAGTTACCAATGTGCGGACGACCGTAGACAGTAGGACCGCATGTGTACATCCGGACCTTTCCTTCTTCGATTGCTTTAAACTCCTCCTCCTTTTTGGAGAAAGTGTTGTACAACTTAAGTGGTGAAGCTTTGGGCATGAGTTAAGGATAGCAGATTGTCTGTCACAATTTTACATTTGTCTGAATCACTGATTACACTGATTAAGCGGATTACACGGATACCCGTTAACGGAGACACGACCATTTTATGTAATCCGTGAAATCCGTTAAATCAATTTAATCCGTGATCAAAAAAAGGGAACCCAGTAGATTGCTCTACCAGATCCCCCGTCCTAGGCTCCCACGCTACCTAGAACTTCTGTGACTCATCCAATGTGCCGGAGACTAAGTCTCTCCTTGCGAAGGATCTTTTTGCTTAGGATCCATCTGCGACGCTCGCAAATTTTCCCTTTGGATCGCCTCATGTACTTCGCGACGATGGACAGGAATCTCTGTCGGGGCATCGATTCCCAGTCGTACTTTATCTCCTCTGATATCCACAATCGTGACGACAATATTGTCGCCAATGATGATGGATTCATCGCGCTGACGGGAAAGAACCAACATGACAACTTCCTCCTTAAAGTGGAAAGATCAGTAAATCACAGAACTCCCAAATGGGATAGAAAAAGTATATTCCTGTGGTCTGAGACATCAAATGAATATGTCATTAAAGGATAGCAGATTGTCTGAATTACACATTGTCTGAATCACTGATTACACCGATTATCAGCCTTCGCCTCCCCACTTCGCCTCTTGGCTACGAGGGGCAGGCTTGGCTACGGTCAGCAAGCGCGGATTACACGGATACTCTTTCAACGGAAACACGACCATTTTATGTAATCCGTGAAATCCGTTAAACCAATTTAATCCGTGATTAAAAAAGCCCGCTGTTCCCTTCTTGGAACAACGGGTTTTCGCTAGGCACAGTACCTAGCCTGTTCTTTAACTCCGTCCGTGGAGATCAAGAATCTCCTTGGGACTTCGCCGCATCGGCTTTGTCGTTTCCATCTTCGGCGGCCGCCTCGTTACGCCGAATGGCGTCGAAAACTTCGCGGCGATGGACGGGCACTTCTTTGGGAGCCTCAACTCCCAAGCGTACCTTGTCCCCTCTGATTTCAACGACAACGATCGTGATGTCATCGTCGATGACAATACTTTCGTTCTTCTTGCGGGATAACACCAACACACACACCTCCTTGCCCAATGGGCTCCAGGATGGTAAAAAGAAAGAACAGCAGATTGCTCCGAAACATTCAGAGCTGCAAGATTTTAGCTTTAAATGCCCCTTTGTCAATGATTTAGCACATAAAAGAACGGCAGGCCACGATGACCTGCCGAGTGATGTTTATCTGTAACAGCATTGATGCTGCTACTCTTCATCGGGTACGTATGAAGTTGGCGTGAGGATCACTTCCACAACATGTGGATCACAGAAGCTGCCATTGAATTGAGAAGCTTCTCGACACATTCTGAGAGCATTAAAAACTTTTCTCAGTGCATCGCCCTCCTCCATGGTAAGGCTGGGTCTCCTTAGCTCCGCCATCAGTCGATTGAATGCTTCATCTGCTCCAACAAGAGTTTCACCCCTGAGAATCAGATTTAGCTCCATGTGGTCATCACACGCTACAACGACTGTCTCCTCGCCTTGCTCAGTTTCCTTATCCTGTAACCAAAAGTACCCGTGAAATAAACGATCAGTTTGCACGATCAGACTCCTTTACGTGCGAATGCCTCTGAATAACCACTTGAGTCCATTCCATATATTTCTCAAGTTCGTCAGAAGCCGAAATATATTACTCGGAATGGTAAAAATGTCAACCAATGTGGTCTATATAATCAATATTTGGACGTTGAGTGCGATCAACACCAGAACTGAAAGAATAAATCCCAAAAAACAAATCCCAAAACCCAAAAACCTCCAGCTAAGGCATTTGTGATTTGTTTTTTGTTTTTTGGGATTTATACATCGCGTGGTATTCTGCAATCACATTCATTCTTCCCTCCCAACAAATGAACATAGATGAAATAAAATCGGTAATCGGCTCCGAAGCAGACTCGCTCCTCAACCACCAATGCCAAACAATTAACAAAGCACGGTTGCACCTTCCTAGCCCTAATCAAGTTCAAGAAGTTTTTTCACAATCTGATCGCTCTGGAAGAGTGCAGAAGAATCTTTTGGCGCTGTATAACAATGGACGGCTTGGAGGAACAGGATATTTAAGCATCCTTCCAGTAGATCAGGGAATTGAACATTCCGCCGGCGCATCGTTTGCAAAGAATCCAGATTACTTTGATCCGGAGAACATTATTCAACTGGCAGCTGAAGGAGGATGCAATGGTGTTGCATCAACTTTGGGAGTGTTGGGGATCATGGCAAAGAAGTACGCACACAAGATTCCTTTCATCGTAAAAATTAATCACAACGAATTACTCACCTACCCAAATAGTTACGATCAAGTGATGTTTGGCTCCGTAGAACAGGCGCACAAAATGGGCGCACTCGGTGTGGGAGCGACTATTTATTACGGATCAAAAGAATCAAGAAGACAAATTGTGGAAGTTGCGCAAGCATTCGAAAAAGCGCATGAACTAGGGCTCTTCACGGTGTTGTGGTGTTACTTACGCAACAATGCATTCAAAAAGGACACCGACTATCACGCGTCGGCAGATCTTACTGGACAAGCCAACCACTTGGGCGTGACGATCGAGGCAGACATCATCAAGCAAAAGCAACCCGTGAACAACGGTGGATTTAAAGCCATGAACATCGAGAGTAAATATGGGAAGACTGACGAGCGTATGTACACAGAACTTAGTTCCGATCATCCAATTGATCTGACTCGTTACCAAGTTGCTAACTGTTACATGGGACGCATCGGACTTATCAACTCCGGCGGTTCATCCGGAGAGAACGATCTGCAACAAGCAGTGAAGACTGCGGTGATCAACAAGCGCGCGGGAGGCTGCGGTTTGATTTCGGGACGCAAAGCATTCCAGAAACCGCGTGAAGAGGGGATAGAATTATTGAATGCGATACAGGATGTGTATCTGTGTGATGAGGTGACGATTGCATAGTAGTTGTCACCCTGAGCTCGTCGAAGGGCGACGATTGCTTGATGCCAATTGTCTGAACTACGGATTGCACGGATTACACAGATCGAGCAAAGAAGCCTGAGAAAATTAATCCGTGTAATCAGTGCCTGCCTGCCGGCAGACAAGTAATCCCTTTAATCCGTAATTCAGACAATGTGCAATCTTCGGTTCATACAGCAAGTCCGACATGCTGCTTGATTGTAACAATTTCGGATTCGATTTGTTTATTCGTCGGTATCATTACCATTGCCAAGCGATCACTTTCTTCAACTATCTTCTCTTCCAATCGGACTTCCATTTCTGTCATCTGTTGTTGCAGCTCATCTTTAATGCTCAGCATTTCTCCTTTCATGCTCAGCATTTCCCCTTTCAATCCTCGAACGTCTTGCTTCACACCCTGAATAGCTTTCAGAATCATGTGATTGGTGATGTCTTTTGGATTATCTGCCATAGGGGTACGGAGCATACAGTTCCCATGCCAAGCATGCAATCACTTGTCTGAATCACGGATGAAACGGATTAAGAAGATTACACGGATTACATGAAAGCGGCTGTATCTATATTGCTGTATCTATATTAGCGAGCATCTGTGAAATCCGTTTAATCTGTGCAATCTGTGATTCAGACAATGTGACATGCTAATCCTTATAATCCTATGAATCCTAGTTCCAGACAACATTAAAAAATGGTATGAGCCGGCAACCAGTAACCAGAAACCAGAAAACTAATCTCCGACTACCTCACGAACTCTTACCGAAACTCCCTCCTATTCACAACAAGCTGTTGCCCAACAGCAAACAATGTTGATACTGCCCAATACAGAGACACAGCTGCCGGAAACTTGAGTGCAAAGAAACCAATCATGAAAGGCAATCCATAAAGCATAACTCTCTGCTGCATCGCCTGCGGATCTTTTTTCTCCACTTTGGATTCCTTGGTTTCCTTGGTTTCCTTCTTCTTTTTAGAAATAGCAAACGAAAGCTTCATCTGCGCAAACTGCAACACCACAAGAAGCGGTGGCATCACATAAATATTCGGCTCAGTTAAATGTAACCCAAGGAAATTAGTTCCCCACGTCCACGAAAGATCCTGATACGCGCCATAGATCAAGTGACGCGATAACTCGAGTACCGAGCCATCACGAATAACAAAGAAGAGCCCAATCAGCACCGGCATTTGAATTAAGATAGGCAAACACGACTGCATAGGATTCACATTGTGCTCCTTCCAAACTTTCATCGTTTCGGCCTGCATACGCTTAGGATCATCTTTATACTTCTTTTTGATCTCTTCAAGTTTTGGTTGCACCGCTTGCATACGTCGCTGTCCTTCCAATCCTTTTTGAGTTGGAATGAAGAGCACGAGTTTCACAAGAACTGTAAGAATGATAATCGCTAACCCTAAGTTGTAACCGGGCATGAACGATGCAATCAAAATCAAAAGGTTTAAAAGTGGCTTGGAGATAAACGCTCGGAACATCTTGGTTACAGGGCCTGCTTCGTGGATAGAGAACTCCACAACAGGAGATGACTCCTGAATTTCGGAGCCCACTGGCAACATGAGTCTGTATGTACCAAATTCAGAGAACAAAGAATATTTCCATGGGGATAGTTCGTATATCACTTTTCCTCCTGACTCAATTTCTGTAAGCGGCACACAAGGCACTGCATTCTCTTCCGTGGAAAGGAGCGCTTCTTCCTCGCCCTCTTCGTTCACGCGCACCACAATCACAGGCGGGTTATGACACGTGTCCTCCAGAATCAGTGTTTCTTCTGTGTGATTTTTGATGATCATTACCGGATGATGATCTCCCTTCACTGTTGCATCTTGCATAGAAAGGACAACTCCAGTGGCCCCATTGGTATCTTTACTAAACGTGTCTGGGAAAAACTGTTTGAGTGCAAATTGAGTTAGAAGATAGAGCGCCAAAAACAGAACAAAAAATTCAAAGAAATCCCGTAGTTTACTTTTTTGCTTTGGAGACATATCTAGACAGAAGAAAGGAAGGAACGAACATCCGCTTGGATATCCGCGAAATCACAGTAAAGATTAGAGGATCTGATTCACAAGAACAATTGATTAGTAGTTAAAACAGAAGTTGCACATATCAGATCAAGTTCTATAATACAGACATGTCACTTGGATCAGCTGAATTCGACACTGTAGTAGCACAGATCGAGGCGGAAATCGAAGCGGAAAGTGATCCACACATTAAAAGTGGGCTACAAAGAAGTTTTGAATTACAAAAAGAATTTGGCGGACAATATGTAGCTTTCCTTGATGAGGAAGTAATTGCACACAACTCTGATGCTAGAAAAGTCTATGAGGTAATAGATCCTATGAGCCAAGATGTACGGAGAAAAATTATTCTTGATTTTGTATCATCTATGCTTGATCCAAGCATTGAATAGACAACATGATTCGTTATCATCCAACTAACATTCATCCGGAAATATGAGCAAGAAAGGCGGAAATATCTTTTTGAATCTCTGCAAAATCACATGTGAGACTTGTTGACCTTGGCGTCATCAACAACTGTATCGTCGGAAGAATGTCTCGTTCTTTAACCTCTTTGCGCAACGCCTCTCTACAACGCCTACGCATACGATTGCGCTTAACTGCTGACTTATCCAGCCTCACAGACGCATATGTTCCTGCATATATCGCACGTGTAGCAGGATCTATGTTGGGATTCTTTGGCGCACCGCTCATCCATCTAATGATGAGGGTTTTTCCCTTCCACACTTTGCCTTGCCTCATTACGCGATCGCAAACCTTGCGGCTGCTTAAACGAGATAACTTCATGGGGATAGGTTCTATGTTGTGAAGGAAATGGTCAAGTTTCTTCGCTTGTTCGCTTGTTAGCTGGTTCGACCTGATGAAAGATATGCATACCGAATAAGCGAACTAGCGAACTAGCGCATTCCGAAGCTATCCCTTATCCTCCACTCATCATGAGCCTTTCAAAAGACGACGTAAAACATATCGCAAAACTCGCTCGCCTTAACTTAAAGGACAGCGAAGTAGACAAGTTCACACGTGAACTCAGTTCCATTATTGATTATGTAGATCAGCTGCAAGAAGTGGATACAAAGAATGTTGAGCCATCTGAACAAGTAACAGGACTTACAAACGGCTTTAGAGAAGATAAAGTAATCGAGAAAGATGCGACTCCAGATGAACTCCTAGAGACAAGTCCCCTTCCAATTATCGAACGTCAAATTGAAACTCCTTCCGCACACGGGACAAATTAAGAATTCAGAATGCAGAATTAAGAATTTCCACCCCAAACTCTCTACACCCAACGCCCCACGCCCCACGCCCAACGCCCCACGCCCAACGCCCCACGCCCCACGCCCAACGCCCTACACCCTACATGCCCAACGCTCTAACCATCACCGAAGCCCACAAGAAACTCAAAGCGAAGAAAATTTCCTCCGAGGAACTAACACGCTCGTGCATCAAGCAGATAGAAGCAGTGGATGATAAGTTAAATGCAGTCGTGTATCGCAACTTCGAGAAAGCGCTGGAGGAAGCCAAAAAAGTAGATAAGGAGGGTACATTCGATCACCCGCTAAAAGGAATCCCCTACCTCGCAAAAGATGTGTACTGCGAAAAAGGAATTCCAACCACTGGGTGTTCAAACGTTTTAAGAAATAAAGATTACGTTCCGCCTTTTGATTCAACGACAACCAAACGTCTCAAAGAGGCAGGTGCAATTAGCATTGGTAAAACCAATACTGACGAGTTCACAATGGGCGCAAGCACAGAGTCTTCTTGTTACGGCGTAAGTACATGCCCTTGGGATACCTCGCGTGTTGCAGGTGGATCATCCGGAGGAAGTGCCGCAGCCGTTGCAGCCGATGAATGCATCTTCGCATTGGGAACAGATACAGGCGGATCTATCCGTCAGCCCGCAGGTTTTTGTGGATGTGTTGGTTTGCGATCAACGTATGGTCGAACCAGTAGATATGGAGTGATGAGCATGGCAAGTTCCTTGGATACTATCGGATCACTCGCAAAGTCCGTCGAAGACATAGCGTTACTGCTCTCTGCAATCGCAGGTAAAGATCCGTTGGATGCGACAACTGGTGACAGAGCAGTCCCCGACTACCTTGCAGGATTAACTGGTGACATCAAAGGAATGACCGTCGGAATTCCAAAAGAATATTTCCCGGATGAACTAGACTCCGAGGTACACGAATCAATCAAAAATGCAGTGAAAACGCTCAAGAAATTAGGAGTAAAAACAAAAGAGATTTCACTCCCCCACACTAAGTATGCAGTGCCTACTTACTATGTGGTTGTTCCATCAGAAATCAGCTCAAATATGGCTCGTTATGACGGCATTAGATATGGACATACAGCCGAAGCTGGCGACCTTATTGAGTACTACTTTAACGCCCGCTCAGAGGGCTTTGGAGACGAAGTGAAGCGAAGGATAATGATCGGGACTTACGCGCTTTCAGCAGGCTATTACGACGCATATTATAGGCAAGCACAGAAGGTGCGAACACTCATCAAACAAGATTTTGAAAAAGCTTTTGAGGAAGTAGATGTGATTGTCACACCCGTCTCTCCAACTCCCGCATTTAAAATTGGAGCTCACACCGATGATCCGGTTGCGATGTATCTGGAAGATGTCTTTTCGGTGTCGCAAGCACTCGCCGGTATCCCTTCACTTTCTGTGCCGTGTGGATTCTCCAAGAACAAACTCCCAATCGCACTTCAGATAATGGGGCCGCAATGGGGGGAGGAGAGAGTGCTTAATGTTGGGTATTCATTCCAGAAAGCTATGTGGCCAGAGGGTGTACCTAAGCCTGAGATTGCTTGAAACGAGTTAAGCAAAATTGACTTGTTGTTAGAACTTCTTTCTCTCTTGTATTGATGGGGATTGGTGGAGAAGAAACATTGGCGAATAAAATTCTAAAGATTCTACTTCGCTTTTTCGTTGCTTTATATAAGCCCAAACTGGTAACGTTCCTCAGCTCTTGTATACGGGGTTGTAGCTCAATTGGTTAGAGCATCCGCCTGTCACGCGGAAGGTCGCGAGTTCGAGTCTCGTCAGCCCCGCCATATCAATCGTAATATCGTAATTATGTAAGCGTTTTACTTTGAACGCTAACCAAGTTTTATGGAGACACTGCGCAAACACTAATGCTATACTTTCTGCATGGATGTATTAACTTCTCAGCAGGAAGAACAGCTGAAAAAACTGCAAAAAATGGAGGTGTTTCGGCTCGCAGTCCAGAATGCCTACAATCACATCATCATCACAAATACCGACGGGATAATATTATACGCCAACCAAGCAACGCAGCGTATTACAGGATACGGCCAGCAAGAGATTATCGGGAATACACCTAGGCTTTGGGGTAAACAAATGCCAGCAGAATTCTATGAGAAACTTTGGAAGAAGATCAAAGATGAACGATATCCATTTATAGGGGAATGCATCAATAAACGAAAAAACGGGGAAAAATATCAAACGCACATCACTATTTCTCCAATTGTGAAAGAAAACGGGGCACTTATTGGATTCGTTGGTATAGAGGAAGAGATCAGCGAGAAGCAGTGATCTAAACCACATATCCTAGCCCAAGCCCTAGCCCAAGCCCTACTGCACGTATAACAACGGATTCTTCTTATCACCCTTCAACCTAACTTCAAAATGCAGGTGAATTCCTGTAGCGCCATACACAAGCACCTCCATCTCACAAAATGCCATACAACAATCATAGGAACTAGGGACTAGGGGCTAGAATTCTCTTGGTTCATTGCATGCTTAAACCACAGCCCAAACCTCAGCCCAAACCCCAGCCACTAATAACACGTGAATGAAAATCTAGCTCTAAGACGAGTATTTACACGATCGAGCATTTTCATATTGCCATCAAAAAGTCGCATCACGCGTTTGCACACACGCTCATGGAATGCTGATATATAACTCTGTGGTGCTGCCGGCCTCATAAGCATTTGCTCACGTGCTTCTTGTGCTCGTTGTAATGTCCTTTTCACTTCTTCTTTAGCTTGCAACTCTGCAGCTGCCTCGTGTTCTGGCTCAGTAACAGGACTAGATGTAGATGTAGGTGTAGAACTAGAAGTCCACACAGGAGACTCTGTATCAGAGTAAGCCTCCATTTCTCCATTCTGTATCATATTTAATATTTGAATTCGACGTGCACGTCCTGATCCGCCGCCACCAGTGATAAAGTTCCACGCCGAGGTATCGCTGATAATCGCAAAATCTTCCATGGAATTATTAGCGACAGCACCAGTAGCGATCAATACATAGTAACTTGTCTTTGCCAGAAGCGAACCAGTAAGTGAAATTGTAATAGTTGTAGTTCCAGAACCAGAGACATCAATATCATCATTACCAGCGATTGCTTCCACTAGCGTTCCATCGCTTTTGTATAGCGAGATGCTCCCTCCACTTCCCTGTACCACCTGATCGAAAGTAATACTTAGAGTGTTAGTAGGCGCTGCACCTATTGCATTGTCACTGGGAGACTGCGATAACATTAAAGGGTTGGCTGCTTCTGCACTTTGCGCAACAAAGAAAATGAACAGGGCAACGACCAATATGGAACACTTTTGTATTTCTCGAATAGAGAAGAAATTATTTGTAATCATAGTGGTTTGAATTGTAAGACGAATGTCTGCAATAGTCGACTTAATAATAATATCTATTATCTAGAAATATGTTTTAAAAATATAACTTGAATTATAACTGTATTTCTTAAATGCTTCAATCATATCCACTAAAAAATTTACAGGCACAATATCTTAGATGAAAAAATATCAAGCGCGTCTTACCATCTCTCCGATTATTGATGGAGATAAAACATTGATTGGGTTTATCGGAATCTAGGAAGAGATCAGCAAGAAGCGGTGATCCAAACCCCAGACCCAGCCCTATTGAACGTACAACAACGGATTCTTCTTATCACCCTTCAACCTAACTTCAAAATGCAGGTGAATTCCTGTAGCGCCATACACAAGCCCTGTGTTTCCCATCCAAGAAAGCATCTGACCACGCTTGACCACATCTCCCACTTCTACATAGAGCTCTTTGTTATGTGCGTAAAGAGTGACTAAATCGTTACCATGATCGATCTCGATCACATTTCCAAACCCGCCGTTCCACCCATAATCCGCGCGAATAACAGTGCCAGCTTCCGCTGCGTAGATAGGTCCGCCTCCTTTCTCCTGCATATCAAGTGCATAGTGTCCCGCACGATAGTACTGCGTAATAAAACAGATCTCACTACACGGTTTTTGGAGAACACCGGATGTTGGAGTTGGTGTGTACTTTGCTGGTGCTTTATCTCGATCAGATCCGGATGGTTGGGGAGTAGGCGGAGTAACCACTGGTGGTAACGGATCATCAGCAGCTGTTTTTGGTTGCGCAGGTTTAACCGTAGGCTTGGCTGAATCGGGTAGTGGTTCTGCAGTTGCAACTAAAACAGGAGTACCAATGATTGGTTTTGCGCCTGGGATGATCAGCTCTTGCCCCGCAAGAATGAAGCCGCCTTTGATGTTGTTCTGCTCTTCGATCACTTTCTGTTCGATACCGTAAAGTTCCGAAATTCCAATCAAAGTTTGACCACGACTCACAGAATGTAAAACTCCATCAACCGGAAGAATAAGAAGTTCGTCACCGGGACTAATTAAGTTATCTCCATCAAGTTTGTTCGCCCATCGAATTGTGTTTGCTTCAATGCCATAACGATTCGCAAGACGCTCTACACTCTCTCCCTCTTTGACTGTATGGATGACTCCCTCTGCATATGCACGACGCGATCCTTGCCTAGTAAGTGATGCCGACTTCATGATAAAACCATCTTCCACCAGCAAGAATTGCGATGTGGCAATAGATGTCTCTTGTGTAGCGAGAGAAGCTTTTGGGATGTATGGCGGCATTAGCGAACCTACAAAGAACGTAAGTACACAGATCAGGCGCACACGCAGGGAAAGCCATCGGATGGTGGGATGGGGGGCTATGTTAAATCAACGAGGAAAAGGAGAAAAAAGAGGCAAAGGATATACTCTTTTTATTCATTTTACTCTTTTTATTCCTTTGTATCCTTTCAGGTGAAACATAAGACAAATCAGGCTCCCCTTCAAGCACATCAAGCACCTTACGCATGTCCTTATATCGATCAGAAGAATACATCAAAATCACGAGATATTCCTTCTCATCAATTCGTACTAACGACAAAAGACACTGCTTGGCTCCATCAGTCGTTCCTGTCTTTCCTGCGTACACGGATGTTTCTGCATGCATGAGAGCATGAGTGTGTACCAGTGTAATTTTTTGCCCACCGCTACTGTAGATCGTCATACCACGCTTCTCACTGCGATCTTTGATCTCTGAAATGCTAAATACAAATTTAGCGAGCCACGCAATATCCTGAGGAGTGGACCATTGATTCACACTATCCAAGCCCGAGGGGTTGGCATACTGAGTATTTTTTAAACCTAGAGACTTCGCTCGCTGATTCATTTCTCCTACGAATGCTTCCGTTGTTTCACTGTGATGAACTGCCAAAACATATGCAGCATCATTGGCAGATGATATGAGCAATGCCGAGAGTAGATCGCCAACTGTAAATTGTTCTCCCACAGGAAGGTAAACATTATTCCCACCAACTTGTTGCGCCTCTTTTGTTACCTTAACAATCTCATCCAAATCATGATTCTCTACAATGATAAGAGCTGTCATGAGCTTAGTCAGACTAGCCATGGGACGCTGCACCTCCACTTGTTTCCCGTAGATCTGTTGCCCACCTAACATATCAAGAATGATCACACCCGATGCAGATAGGCGCTGGTCGATGGTGATCATCTCGGCTGGAGGAGCGATAGCAAATCCCTCCAGAGACGGGATAGTCTCCTGAAAAGTAAAAAGTGGGACAGGTACGATTCCCAACAAAAGCGCTGCAAGAACAGAACGAACCATGGTGTACAGAATAGGGTGGAGAAAGGATTAGGTGAAGAGGGTAACCCAAGTTAATGAAGTACTGAGTGGATGGAAGTCAAGTGAATGGACTAGCTATATTAGCTTCGTTAGCTGCATTAGCTTCATTAGCTGCATTAGCTTCATTAGCATGAAATCCAATCTCTAATGAAGCTAATGCAGCTAACGAAGCTATTTATAAACAACCCTATCACTCAGTCTCAGATCAATATAATCCTCCACAGACTCCAGATCTATGCTCCTCAAGAAAGTTCTATAACGCAACAATTGATCTTCCAGCTTACTTCTTGTGTCGAACCAAAGATCAAGCCCATTGTCGAGTGAGAGATGGTACTCCTGCGCACGAAGGAAAATTGTCCGTGTCTCAATACTATGACCAAACTGTTCAGAAAGTGAACGTTCCGTATCGCGCACACGCACAAGGAAATCAAGATTCACCATCTTATCCCCCTCAATCGGACGCACACCCCAATCAACTAAACGAATAAGAGGAAGAGCTTTTTCCTTCTCCTGCAGTTGCGCAACTACATAGACCCCCTGATCTGTAAGGAAATCGACAATCGCACCCGTACCTATTTTCACAAGCTCTTCATCTGGATCGAGAATATTCAGCCGCGCATATAGTGGATCTAATTCGATATTAACTAGAAGTTGTGAGGGATAATTTTTATATACCTTTACATTCTTCACATCTTGAATTGAATCAAAGAGAAGCATCGATACTTCGTAAGACGGCAGGAAGAAGAGATGCCGACCGAAGAAGGGCGTAAGCACGCGTTGCACTTCTTCGATATCCAAACGAGCATTGCTGCGTTGGATGCGCACTTCCCTAATTTTTACAAGTGGAGAGAATGTGACGAGCCCAATACCCAACATCAAAAGCCCCACAAAGAAAATTGCGAGCCACCACGCAAGTGACTTCCACATTCCTCGGAAAATGCGTTGGTTTCTTCGCGCAATACGATGCCAAACATCCTTCCAATGCTGCTTCTTTTGCTTCTTATGTTTGCGCCTAAGTAGATTCTTCGTCTCCTTGGTTACAGGACGACGGAAACGTTTGGGAAGACGGCGAGCTTTCTCTAGCATGGGTACATCATACAAGGTTGTAGCTTACTTAGCTGCGTTAGCTTCGTTAGCAACGCAACTTCACCATTAACAAGCTTCTAATGAAGCTAATGAAGCTAACGAAGCTAACGCAGCTAAGGTACACTTTCAACAATGAAACTAGCAATAGTCGCCGACTGGCTTCCCGTATATGCAGGTGCAGAACATGTGATCGCAGAGTTTGCCGCGCTCTGGAAAGATGCTCCGATTTACACAACTATTGCGAACCACGGTAATCTCGGACCACTTAACAATGCAGACATTCGAACAAGTGGATTGCAAAAGTGGTACAAGCTTTTGGGCAAACGTCATCGCATTCTTCTCTCTTTGATGCCGAGTGCATTAGAACGAATTGATTTGACCGGATATGACGTTGTCTTGAGTTCATCACATGCAATTGGAAAGGGGATTATTCCACCTTCATCCGCGCGTCACATTTGTTACTGCCATACTCCAATGCGTTATGCATGGGAAATGGAAGATGAATATCTTAAGGACTCCCGCATCCCAAAGATTTTTTGGAAACCTATCAAGAAGCGACTAAATAAAATTCGACGTTGGGACATGACAACAGCAAAACGCGTCGACCAGTTCATCGCAAACTCCTCTATTGTCGCTGATCGAATCAAAAAAATTTATAACAGAGACAGTATCGTTATTCATCCACCGGTGGCGGATAAGTTTTTTAGATTCGAGATACAAAGTTCCAAGTTCCAAGTTCCAAGTTCCAATTCCCTAAGTCCTAATCCCGAAGTCCGAAGTCCTAATCCCGAAGTCCGAAGTCCTAATCCCGAAGTCCGAAGTCCTAATCCCGAAGTCCGAAGTCCTAATCCCGAAGTCCGAAGTCCTAATCCCGAAGTCCAAAACGTTCCCTACCTCGCAATCGGCAGATTAGTCCCTTACAAGAAATTTGATCTACTAGTTGAATGTTCAAACAAATACGGATTTCCTTTATTGATCGCCGGCACAGGCCCCGAGAAAGAGCGTTTGGAACGCCTTGCAGGCCCGACTGTGACATTCTTGGGCTTTGTACCTGATAACGATCTTCCGCGCGTCTACGGCGAATCCAGAGCTTTGCTGCTACCACAAGAGGAAGACGCTGGCATCGTGCCATTAGAAGCACAAGCATGTGGAGCGCCTGTAGTTTCTCTTGGCAAAGGCGGGGCGTTGGATACTGTTATAGATGGAGTGACTGGAGTGTTCTTTGAGGAGCAAACCAGAGAATCTCTGAAGGATGCAATTGATCGGTTTGAGAAGATGGATTTTGACCGTAATGCGATTCGTGAGCATGCGAGGCAGTTTTCGGCGGAGAAGTTTAGAGAAAAGATAAACAGTGTTATAGAAAACTCCTAGCCTTCTCGCCTCACACAACGAAATGAATTTCCTGGAACTATCTCTTTTAATCCATCTACATTTACATCACGAATAGTTTCACTTTCAGAAATAGATCTCCTAAGAGCCTGCAATGGATTTTCACCATCCGCAATTCGTTCTTCACATGCCTGTGCCAAGGCGCCACCATGCTCTGCGCGCACTGCAGCAATTAAGTCCGCTGTACTATCTGCTGTACTCTGACCTTCTTGTGCCGATGGATCGAGTGAATCAAGTTCCATAGATAAAGATCTAGATCCAAGCAAGCATGCGAAGCAATTTTCGTACAAATTCATTAAAGGCAAGGTATTTGTAGTAATTTTTCATTTTTCATTCTTCATTTTTCATTATCATACTCACATGCAACGCTCCCCAACCTCCCACAAAGGCGAAAATGGAAAGGTTGCCGTGATAGGTGGCTCCAGATTCATGCATGGTGCTCCGATCTTTTCCGCACTTGCTGCAGAAGCTAGCGGTGTAGATTTGATTTACCTCGTTCTACCCGACTGGCACGAGAATGTTGCAAAAGGAATGTCACTTAATTTTCAGGTGTATCCATTCTTGGCTGAAGAAGAACTTTCTAAAGCTGACATCGAACCGATCTTAGAACTACTCGCTACAATGGACTGTGCTGTTCTGGGACCCGGAATAGATCACTCTGATGAAAAAAGCAAAAAAGCTCTTATAGAAATAATCGAAGGTGCAAGTTGCTCACTTGTTTTGGATGCGACTGCACTCCAACCAGAAACTTTGAAGGCAGCAAAAGGCAAAAGTGCTGTTCTCACGCCGCACTTAGGAGAATTGGAACGCATGGAAATTGCGCCAAAGGATCTACAAAAGTCTGCAGAAGAATCTGGAATTGTTATCTTGCTTAAAGATCAAGTAGACAAAATCGCAGGTCCAAACGAGAAGTATGAAGAAGTAGAAGGCGGTAATGCAGGTTTAACAGTTGGTGGAACCGGCGACGCACTTGCAGGACTTATTGCAGGATTGATCGCACAAAAGATGGACCCGTTTGAAGCTGCGATAATGGGATCCAAAATTATTAAAGGTGCTGCGGATCGATTGGAGAAAAAGAACGGATTCGCATTTACTACTGCTGATGTGATTGGGGAAATTCCGAATTTGATCAAGGATATGTCTTGATGGGGCGTAGGGTGTAGGGTGTGGGGTGTGGGGTGTGGGGCTGCTGTTTTTCTTGATACAATCCTACGCCCAACACCCAACGCCCAACCCCCCTCTTTTGCTCACGAATCCTTTTGCTATCTTTGCGCCTTTCTCTGAACTTAACGTAACACTCTTTGTTAAAGAAGATGATATCCATTGCGACAAACAAATTTCCGAAAAACTAAACATACAAAATATCGCCGGATTGAATCAAGTACATGGAAATCGAATTATAAAAGTAAATGAATCACTCGCACGCACAGAAGATGCAGATGGAATTTTCACCGATCAGAAAAACTTAGTACTTACTGTGCGCACAGCCGACTGCCAACCGTTTATCATCTTTGTGCCTGACAAAAATATACTTGGTGTGATACACGCTGGCTGGCGCGGGCTGATTGCAGGAGTGATTCCGAACTTTTTTAAAGTTTCTGGAATAGATCCACACGAAGCACTCGTCGCAGCTGGCCCATCTCTTTGCAAATCATGTTCTGTTTTCGAAAATCCTGAAGCTGAAATATCGGCGCTAGGATCTGAATTCATTGACGGAAATAATGTTGATCTTCAACGTGCAGCTGAATCACAACTCTTTGAACTTGGAGTAAAACCAGAAAACTTTCAGCGTCATCCAGATTGTACTTATTGCAAATCAGAAACGTACTGGACGTATCGCGGAGGGGATAGGGAGGCAGTTTTGAATGGGTATACGAATGTGATGGCTTGTTGGATGGAAGCTGTCTGAACTACGGATTACGTACACTGTCTGAATCACGGATTAAGAGGATTAAACGGATTACACGGATTATATACATTTAATGCCTTTTCTTGTTTAACGATCATCTGTGAAATCCGTTAAATCTGTGTCATCTGTGATTCAGACATTAATAAGATTGTGACAGAGAAAAGTCTGGAACTAGGATTTAAAAAGATTAAAAAGATGATCAAGATTAATCCTTTAAATCCTTCTCGTCGGCCGTAGCCAAGCCTGCCCCTCGTAGCCAAGAAGCGAAGGCTGATAATCACGTGAGCCCTAGTTCAGACAGAATGCACAAACTAATAGCATGCTATACTCCCACCGTCTCAACGATTAGTTAGAGTGGTAACGTTTCTCCTCAACGCTTAATTGGGAGACTTACTCTCTCCAGGCTACTGTCTGGGGATGCGGTCACCCACCTGGATTCCAGGAGCAAAGCGTTCCTACTCGACGGTCGTTTGGACGTACGCGTCTGCGGACGCGAATGAAAAATTAAAAGTGAAAAATGAAAAATGGGTTTGTCATTGTAAAATCGGTCAACATTATTCATTATTCATTTTTCATTATTCATTTTGGAATCTCTGACTACTCGACTAAAGGCAGCAAACAGCTTATTAGCTCCATACGCCATCCCTAATCAGGGATTACTCGGACGAAAGCACAACGAACCAGAAGATGAAACTCGTTTTCCGTTTCAGCGTGACCGAGATCGCATTATTCACACCAGATCATTCAGGCGATTAAAGGGTAAGACACAAGTCTTTGTAGAAGGAGGAGGGGATCATTATCGCACTCGACTAACACATACTATGGAAGTAGCTCAGATAAGCAGAGACGTTGCACGTACTTTGGAACTTAATGAAGATTTGACGGAATGCATCGCTCTTGCGCATGATCTTGGGCATCCCCCATTCGGTCATGCAGGAGAATCCGCGCTAAATGAATGGATGCAAGCGTGTGATATGAGCTTTGAACACAACGAACAATCATATCGTATTGTTACACTTCTGGAAGAACATTCTTCGCTAGCACAAGGGCTAAACTTGAACCAAGAAGTTTTGGAGGGATTACTCAAACACAGCACTCCACATGATTCTCCAACACCTAAACTTCCCCATGCTCCGTCACTCGAAGCACAAGTTGTAAACATAGCAGATGAAATTGCATACACGGGGCATGATTGTGAAGATGGACTGCGTGCAAAACTTTTTTCGATCGATGATTTATATCAAACGTCACTCGCAAAACGTGCGCATGAACGCACACAAGAGCGTGGCACATCACTTCGTGGTTCTATCATTCATATACTTGTAACTGATTTATACGAAGCCACTTTCAGTGAACTCTCGTCTCAGTGTATTAACACGATAGATGATGTATATGCAGCACAAACTCCACTCGTAAACTTCTCGCAACCACTTCGAGATGAGCTAGATCAGCTACGTGAGTTCCTTTCGGAGAAAATGTATTTCAGCCAACTAGTTTTGGAACGCAGTAGAGAAGGTCAGCGTGTCATTTTGAATTTATGTAACTCTCTTAAAAAGAATCCGTCGGACAAAGTTAAGGAGCTTCAGAAAAGAACACAAGGATCACTGGAAGAAGCTATTAAAGATTATGTAGCTGGGATGACTGATTCATACGCAATAGAGCGAAGTTCCAAGTAACAAGTTCCAAGTTCCAATTTGGCACTTTGAACTTGGAACTTGGAACTTTAATAGAAACAACAATGATTAGGCTTTAGTTGACTCATATACTATTTATTATATAAAATAATATCGGTGTGCACTCTGTGCGAGTGTACGATTCGTGGTTCTTTCAAATGAGGTGATGCTATGAAGTCTAAGTCCGACTGCGACATTTGGTATGTGGTGCGAAACAAATTTTACCCACACACTACGGAGCCAACTGGCATTGCAAACGTGATACTCTCGCAAGGTTGCCTACTCAAGGCTGAAGGTGGAACGAGCTTCAGAGCGGAGAATGGCAAACATGTGCCTCGTAAATTGTTAATCTTGGACGTTCGACAGCAAATCGACTGTGTCCAAACGTTTGAATATCAGCGTGACAAGTCTTTTGCAGACTGCTGCTGGGGTCCGTATAGAGGAATAGTAGCTGCAAAACCTCTCTGGATTTTTCGAGGTTCTTTAGACCCAAGTAACAAAAAGAATCCTCCGAAACTAAAAGGGGTTGGGCGACATGGCGAAATTGTCCTCACTGGAGATCAATGTAGGCAAATCGCCAAGGATTGCTGGGAGGCAACGCTTGGGAAAGCCATCATGATCGCAAAGGATGGCAAATTCATTCTTGCTCCCACTGATGATCTCAGGGAAGTGCTCGTCGAAGAGTAAAAGTAACAAACTATGCTCCGTGCACATCGTAAGCCCCCACGCCACCTTGGCGCTGGGGGTCTTTTTTAATAAGCTGGTAGGAATAATGTTGGATCCTCAGAAGAAGTCATAAAAGATTACGTGGCTGGGATGACGGACAAATATACACTTGAACAAAAACCCGAAAAAAGTTCCAAGTGAAAAGTGCCAAGTTCCAATGGAACTTGATACTTGGAACTTGGAACTTTTTAATAAGCTGGCAAGAATATAGTCGGATCCCTATGCACTCCACCCCGAATAACTTCAAAATGAAGATGTGGTCCTGTAGAGATAGGACCAGCACCAGAAGTCCCTGGTCGTCCTCCGGAAAGTGCAATGCTATCTCCTCGATGTACATACTGTCCTTCTTCAGCTTGGAATGCAGAAACGTGTCCGTAAAGTGTCGCGCCACCTGAATGTTTTAAGATGACATAATTGTATCCGCTCTCACCTTCGTAGATAACTTCGACGACGCCGTCTGATGCCGCCAGAACAGGGGATCCTTGTTCAACGGGGATATCTATTGCTTCGTGTGAGATTCCAAACTGTCGCAAGTAACTTTGATCATGGAAGCCTGCTGAAATTCCTTCAAGAGGTTCCACCGGCCATGTAAGCCGTAGTGGAGCACTTCCATCACCACTCAGTGCAAGTGCACGAGCTTCTGCTTCCCAAATTTCTTCCAGAGCACTTCGCATAATTTCTTCGGATGCACGTCGATCTTCCAGAAGGGAGAGAAGTGTAGTGCGTGCAGAGTTCCACTCCTGCATCTGATCTGTACTCCAATCTGAACTTCTATCATCACGCTCTTGATCTAAAAGTCTTAATTGATATCGCAAAATTTCTTCACGTTGCCCAAGTACCGCCTGCACGGTTCGCTGCCTGTAGACTTCCTGCTCTGCATCCATCACAGATGCTTCGTATCCACCCACCGCCAACCCTCCTCTTTCATCTAAAACAGACTGCAGACCAACAAATAATCCAACTGTTCCACCAAGAATGAACAAAAGTGCAACTGGTCGCCTAACTTCAATATCGATGTGAAGCATCTAGATATTGTAGCAGAAAACAGTTTATGAGGTAAGGTACGTAATTTAGGTAATGTAGGTAAAGTAAGTGAATAATTAAACAACAATACCTTCCTTACCTTCCTGACCCTCCTTACCTACCTTACTCACTCTTCGTACAATCGTGCCACTGGCACGATTCTACGAAGGGCAATACCTCTCTGCAAACTCATCCACTAAATTCTCAAACAGCCCATGAAATTCTTGTACACGCTCAGGAATAGGATCAAAGGAGCCGTCTTTGACGTATAGACCTTGGTTAATTTCAATTTGAATTCCCGGAACTAGAAATGGAGGAATCCTACGACGATGACAGTGGTGACCAAGAATATATTTACCAGAGTACGGGAAATTAATTTCTACTGAATAACCGCGATCTGCAAAGAAGTCTCGGAAGAATACTGTCTGCTCACGCGAACACGACGTGAAGTTTCCGTTTCCAATGTTGATGTCTGGACGCTCTTTGCCTTTGTCCACTTTGAGTTTAGGACCCACTGGCAAAAACGAATGACAGTCTATTAAGAACCGAGCATGCGGGATAAACTCATCGATCTTCTCGTGGAAAGGGTTGTGATATTTCTTAATAAGTAAGTCGACAATTTCTTGTGACGGCTCTTTTTTGTACACATCTTTCCCATCCCAAGTGGTATGAACCGTTACACCTTCCGCTGCCTGTACATACTCTTTGGAAATATCATCAGGTGCGCGGTTAACATCCACAATAACACGAGATGCTTCGCTCTTTACCAGATACACATTTCCGATCGTAAAGATTTCGTTAGTGTACAAATCTGTATAACCAAGCAATTCATTCTCAGAAAGTTTTACATATTCCTTCACTTCCTCTGGAATCTTGTTAGAAGCATGTGGGATGGAAACGAGAATAGGACGGACGGAGGATTCGGAGGTCATAAGAGGAAATGAAGCTTGTGCAATCGGACTTCGGGATTAGAGATTCGGACTTCGGGCAACACTCCTATGTCCGAAGTCCTAATCCCGAAGTCCGAATCAGCATAGGTGCCGTTAACATCAACATAACTAACCATAGTGTTTTAGGATATTGTGTAGGTTTGTGTGAAGAATAACGTAGCAGGTATAACTGTATCGCCTTCCGAAGTATTTATAATAACTCCAGAAAGTGTGAATGATTTAACCGTACCCTTCAGATTTTGAATAGATAATGTTTGTCCGACAGAAATCTGTCGCTTGAGGTGCTGGCAGAGGAGTGCATTCTCCAGAACTGTGCGTGCACCCAAAACCACACTCAAGCCTCCAATTAAAAGTACCGCTGCAACAACTATCAATACATTGGTAGTAACAAAAGAAAGGCTAAGCCCAAGTTGTTCCGCTGCAGCAAGAAAGACAAAGACCAAAACAATTGTCTGCACTGTACGGCCTATGGAACGCTCGTATCCTAAATCTGTCTTGGAGAGTGATTGCATTACAAGTGTCTGCAAAAAACGCGCGAGTAACATTCCAAATACAATAATCAGAAATGCAGCAATCACCTGTGGGATGTATCCGGTTACAACTTCCAAGGCATGAGAAAGCTGATCTAGATGTAATATTTCTGAAGCGAAAACGAGAGTTACCAGAATAGCCAACCAGAAAACCAAAAGCCCCAGAATTTCTGAAGCACTCTTAGATACACCAATGCTCTTTAGCATGCGATCAAGCGGAGTCTTGGCGACCAGCTTGTCTACAGCAAAGAACGCGAGAATCTTCACACAGATTCTGTAAATAATCGATGCCACTACCCAACCTGCAACTACGATCAAAATCGCTAGTAGCGCCTCTGGAAGAATCTCTGTCATCTTTTGATAGGCCTGTGTTGTTGCTTCACTCAGAAGCCCCTGTGTGCGCTCTAGAATGGTATTCATGGTGTTCATGATAGCAGAAACCCATCTTGATTGCGACTAATAGTCTTGTCCGATACAGAATGAGCATGAACACAGACACGCTTTCCGACACAGAATGAGCATGAAATGACTCATGGGAACATACTTCCCCTATGATGTCTATGTTCAACCCATCCCAATTTGAATCGATCGATCAGATC
>JAHIYH010000052.1 GCA_018814875.1 Patescibacteria group bacterium | reverse complement strand
CCTGTGAATACTCAACTTTCGGATAATAATCCTTGAAATCCATTGCATCGGAAGTTTGACGACAAAAGCTATTGTGAGAAATTTTCGGTCAGATATATCGCAGGTTTTCTGTGTCCCTTCGGCAAACATGTGTAGCCCAAAAAAATATTTTTCCAACCGGACTGCAGGCTGATTCATGCCAATCAACCTCGATGGTTTATCAGCTCTGCGTTATTATATAGAATTTGATTTTGAAGTGTTAAGCGGTCGCTGAGGAATCGGACGGGTTATAATTCCAAGGCAGCCATTTCTCAGGATGTTTAAACAGTTCAGAACGATGTCGTTGAAGGACCGTCAGGTAATCAAATGCATTGACACCAGACAGCTTGCAAGTATGAATCAGGCTCATAAACAAATCGCCAATATATGCACCGTGTTCGGTCTTATAAAACATCGCATTTTTCCGATGCAATATTGCTCTTTTCAGCGCCTGTTCACACAGGTTATTATCAAGCGGCGCATTTGGCTCCTGCAAAAACAGAGTCAACTGTTTCCAGTGATTGAGCATGTAAGAGATCGCCTGACCCAGCCCGGAGTTCGGCTCCACCTCGTTTTGATCCAGTTGATTAGCGAGCCGGATTTTCAACTTATCCATCACCGGCCCGCTTTCGCGCTGATGAAAAGCAAGCCGTTGATCCGCGGTCATATGTTGCTCTTTGGCAATCTTGTCATTTTTATATACTTCGGCCAGGGATTCGAGCACATAGAGGCACGGTTCAGGGAAGCTTGATGCCACATCGACAAATTTGCGTCTGCTATGGGCAAGACAGTTGGCCAATATGGTTTTAAGCGCCTGGGGCATATTTCGAGAAAGCGCATCGCACATCTGGATCGGGGGGCTGCGATCGGTTTGTCTTTTCTCGAGCAAATCGACCATATTTTCACCGGCATGTTTTCGCCCGGTGCAAAACAGGGCGATTTTCCTATCGTTCAAGGTTGACAGGATGCCGGTGGTAAAAATTCCTTTGCGCTCGGATGGATCATCACTGTTTTGCATCAGCGCCAGGATTTTCATGGTGGTGTCATCGTTATAAATAACATCGTCCTGGGCTGCTTGTCGCTTGAGTTCCTCGTAGACAGGGTATATCCGATTGGCCACCTGTTCGGCAATTTCCCATTGGGTCGATGCCGGAAGCGGAACCCCGATGCTTGCCTGAAGCTGCTCAAGCCGGTTAAAAGGCATCCCGCTGCCGTACTTTAAGAGCGCGATCATAGCACCGGAAGCCTCATCGTATTTTTCCTCACCCACCCCGTCAGGAGGAGTGGCTTTAAAAATTTCACCACACAGATTGCAGCGCAGTTTTTGCATCCGGTAAACCGTGGCATGAAGCGGCGCTTTGCCGGTAATCCGGACGACAAATTTGGGAACCTTCATCTCATAAAGCTTGCCCTTCAAACAGCCGGAGCAGTTATCGCCCGGTTTTAAGGTTTCGTGAGACACGTTGATCTGATCGGCTCCGGTATATTCGACCGCCGCGTTTCGACCATGGCCTTTGGGCTTGTCTTTTTTATCCGACGTATCTTCTGACGATGTCCCGGGCTTTGCGGATGGGTCTTTTGTTTTAATCACATCTTTGAGTTTTTCAGTGCGTTCCCCAAACAACATCCGCAACAGTCGTTTGATCGAAGTGGCCTTCTGATCCACAGACCGGCTTAACAGGTGGATGGTTTCCACCATCGCCTTGATGATTTGATAGTCTCCGTCCTGAAGCGATCCGGTTTCCACCCGTTTCAAAAGGGCATCAACCTGGTCTAGATCCAGATCTATGCGTTCAGGGGTTTTCATTGATCCTGCTCAGTCAACAGCCAGCGAAAGTGTTTGCTCAATGGATAACCCCACACCGCCTTGATCGATCGATTGGGCATATGCGTCTGGTCGTTTTTACCGCGCCCGGTTGTATCCCCGAGATAAACCCAGTTGGCGGCCTTATAGCAGGTTCCTGAAAACCGTTGTTTATCAACAAAGGTCTCCAGATAATAGATGGGGTGATTATAAACCGCCTGCCAATGGGCTGAGAGAACTTTGGCCATGCAGCCCAATAGGTGAGATGCCAAAAACCGGACACGGACCCAGGGAAGTATTAAAAAGCGGCTATTGTATGCCAAAAGATGAATATGTTGCCTTCGAGTGGTCGCCGTCCACCCGATAAACCGGTCCCGGCAGCCGATATGCCGGGGGGCCGAGGACCAGCCCAGGCATGCTATGGGGCGCTGCTTCAAATAGACGATAAATTTGAGCTGTTCGCCCACCGGATGACAATAGCCCAGATAATGAAATTGTTCGATAAGGCTGTTAAAGACTTTCTCTTGCGGGCTGCGGCGAATCTGACGAAATTGCAAAGGCTTTATTTGCGACAAAACTCCCTCGACAGGGGTTTGATCAATATTCAGCTTCCCGGGTCTTCTCCGGTCGGTCAAGGGGTTTGGCATGTCACGTTTTTTAGCCGGCAGCCGGATATGGCCTGCCCGGTCAAGTTCGAGCATCAGACTGCGGCACACCATATCTCTTAAGGTTCCATTGGGCTGAACCCAGTTCCATGCCCGGCACAGCTTTCTGGATAAAACCCACCGACTGTCGTCGGGATTTTGGCAGATTAACCGGTTGATAAATCCGATGTCATCTGCGAAAAGCACCTTGCCTCGATATTTGAATTGCGCCTCCATAATCGTCAAATAGCGCAACCGAGGCCGGAACGCAAGAGAAAAATGCTTGCTTCCTTATTTTTTTTGACCCGGCTCTATCGGCTTCCACAACGGGGCAATTTTACCCGGCGTGCCGTTCCAGATCAACATCTGCACTTCGTAAACGGCCAGTTGTCTCAGATGCAACCGCCCGTTGGTCGGCCAGACATTGAATCGACCTTTGCTCAATCGCTTCTGACACAGCCAAAAGCCTTGGCCATCATACATCAGCACTTTGATAGCGGTTGCTTTCTTATTGCGGAAAATAAACACGTGGCCGGAAAACGGATCGGATTGGAGAATATTGCGACAGACTCCGGCCAGTCCGTCGATGCCTTTTCTGAAGTCAACGGGATCGACAGCTAAAAGGATGCGCATCTGCGGGGCGACCTGGATCATGACCGCCTGCTTAAAAATACTCTGCCAAGCTCGAGCAGATCCAGCCCGGCGCCGCCTTTAAAATGCATCCTCATTTTCGCCCCGAAAGGGTCCTCCATCTCCACGAGACACTCTGCCGGTTGTATCCCCGAATTGACCTTAAGTTCAATGAACTCGGCAGGGTTAATGGGCCGCGGAATAAAAGTAGGCTGCTTTTGCTCAAACCGTTGCTTTAAATCGGTGTAATTGAGCCGCAACGCTTTGGATATGTGATACAGAGAATATCCGGGATAAAGCGATTTGGCAGCTCGCCACAGCTCTTCAGGGATAGCGCATCGTTTTTCCCGGGTCTGTCGCCAATATTCAAATTGCTGACAAACCTGTTCCAAGGTCAAAGATTTGTTTGCTGACTGTTGCATCGGTCATCCTCCTTTATAGGTTGGGACAACCGATCCTAAATCATCGCGGATAATATTTCATGCACGCTTACCGGAAGGACACCTATCTCCTGAACCCTGGGCTTTGTTATGTTGTGCTAACTCACCCGGAGACTGGGCCTTGTATGCCATTTCTGTTCGTCGGCTCATAGCTTTGCACTCGGGCTTCCT
>JAHIYH010000063.1 GCA_018814875.1 Patescibacteria group bacterium | reverse complement strand
GCTTTCTGGCCGGCGTATTCTGAAAGTCGCGGATGATTTCGGCAATGGCTTTTCTCATGGCGCTATCCAATCCTTTCCTTGATATAAGGAAATGATATCATAATATCGTCCTTATTAAAAGGAAATAATTGTTTTCTGCGCCCAAATGATGTTCATCCGAAATTATTGAGATTATCAAAGTCCTGTAAAATGATCTTGTTTTTTGGTTGGGCTTTGATTTAGGTTGTCGCGAAAGGACCCCAAGGAGGAGATTAATCATGAAATTCCCAAAACATCGATTCATCACCCTTGTCACCCTCTTGCTGTTGACCTGCTTTTTTGTGCAGGCTGTTTACGCTGCGGAGAGAATTGTGCAACTGAATATTCCCGGCTGCGCCTCCTGAGGCCTGAGCAAGAGGATAGGTGTTATCCTCAAGACAACGGAGGGAGTCATCAAGCATGAAATGCCCAAGGAAAATACAATTAATATCACCTTCAATGACAAGAAAACATCCGTGAAGAAGATTGTTGCCGCCCTTAAGAGGGGTGAACTTACCGTAAATGGCCAGCCGGTCTTGATTAAAAAAGGATCTGTCATTAAGTAGTTGCACCCACTGCGGTCGAATCGAAAAAACCATCAGGAAACAAAGAGGGGGGCGGTCCGGTAAAAAAGGACCGCCCCCCTCTTGCTACTTTCTCTTTCCTACAGGCTGTCGGCGCACGTGTTCGACACACCGAAGGGACTCTCTTTACCCGGCGGATCTTTATCAAAGTTAGTGTAATCAGCTTTCGCGCCCGGCAACAGAAGCGTCATCGAAGCTGCCCCTTCCGTGCCCGCAACCAGGACTGTTACATCGACGCGAACGTACACCCAGTTTGCGAAGTCACGTCCATAGGTGAGGGTCAGTGGACCGACGCCGTTGTCGTCCGTTTTTGTCGAGGTCGTGACCGCGGCAACGCCGCCGGGGTCCAGGCTTTCGTTGCCGTTGAAGTCCTCTCCTGTATCCAGGATGCCGTTCGACAGGAAGAAGGTTTTATTCGGATCGTTGTAGAACGTCAGATCTTCATTGGCACACGAAAATGCAGGCGTTACCGGCCAGGGATAGGGCGTATAGGGCGCCGGCGGCAAGGGATGATTGGACGATGTCAGCGTCAGCGTTTGCTGCCAATGTCCCTTGGTTTCGGTGGCGTCATCCCATATCCATACAGGGTAGTATCCTTTCATATAGACAATCGGCATCAGGCTGGCGGTCACGTCCGCATCTTTGATGGGATTGCCGGCCGCGTCGGTCACCAGGACGCCGAAATCGACCTGATAATAGTTCGGATCGATGTGTCTCACCTCATTGCCCGTCCCCACCGTGATGAACAGCGGTTTCTCTGCGACCGTGAGTTTTGTGTTTGCGGTGATCGCCGTTTCGGCAACCGTGGCTCTGATTTCGACGCCATCCTTGGCGGTGGACGTGGCGCCGGCGATAAACTGCACGCTGGCCGACCCGAAACTGTCCGTAACGGCCGACCCGGCCGAAAGGGATCCGCCGCTCGGGTCGGTGATGTTGAAATTGATGGTCTTGTTCCTGATTAAATTATTCTCCGCATCCCTGACCACGGCTACGATATTGCTCCGCTGCGTCGTAGAACCGCTCAGGTTGATGCCGATCGTGGCTGGATCGGCCTGCAGGTTGATAGTTCCCCCGGTTATGTCGATGGCGACAAACTCAATAGGCACCGTGGCCGTCGGCCCGCCCGCGACAGACGCCGTCAAAACGGCAGGTCCCGGTGTTTTGGAGCGAATCGTCAGGGTGGCGTCCCCACTGCCAATGACAACATTATCGGTCACCGCCGTAGAGGCGATCGTTCCCCGGGTTGAAAAGAAATTGACCGTCTTACCCCCGAGAGGACCTGTATTATCTTCATAATGAACCGTGACAGTCTCATCCGTATTGATCGCGACTTCCTTGCCTGAAGTCGGCGCCGTGAAGGTCAGGGTTTTGGCAGTCGCATCGTTTTGCACCGCCACATCGAAGGAGCCGGTTGCATTCATGGCCGTCGACGTAGCGGTGACCGTGTCGGTTCGACCCGGTATGTTCGTGTCCGTTGCCGTGAAGACCGTCGCCGCCTGGCCGCTGGCGTTGGTCGTCACCGTTGCGGGCGTCAGCGTATTCCCGTAGAGGCTGGTCAGAGTCAAAGTCTGGTAGGGTATGCCATTCCCCCCGGAGTCTTTGAGATAAACGGTCAGGGTGGTCGTACTGTTGTAGAGAACCGTGTTCGTCTGTCCCGTGATCGTGACCGTCGTTCCCGCCACTTCCACCGTTTGCGTTGTCGTTAATGAACCGACGCCGGCGGTCACCGTGATCTGCCGATTCTTCTGGTTCCCGCCCGTACCCAACGTCGCGGTCGCCTGACCGCTGCCGTTGGTAACAGAGCTGACAACGTTCAGTATTCCGGAATCCACCGCAAACGTCACGTTCTGACCACCAATGGCGCGGTTTCCTTCGTCCTTGACCAAAGCGGTCAGAGTTACTGGAGTGAGGCCGTCTGAATTGAGTTGCGGGTTGCTGACCAGCAGGTCAATATAAGTCGGCACAGGCGCCGCCTGTGTGGTGGCGCAGACGGTACTGCTCTTGGCCGACTCATTGCCGGCGGAGTCAGTGGACGAAACGCTGTAACAGTACTGCGTACTGGGCGTCAGTCCGCCCTCCGCGATAGATGTCGTCGTGGCAGGCGACGCCGCTCCCAGCAATGTCCCACCCTTGTAAACATTGTATCCGGTCACCAGTGCGCCGCCGGAGTTCACCCAGGAAACCGTGGTCTGGGTCGAGGAGTTGGCAGTTGCCTTAACCGTAGACGGAACAGTCAACCCCGTATTGGCAGAAGACTGTGTGCTCTCACCCGATTCGCTGCCCGTGGAGTCGATCGCCGTCACGGTGTAAATGTATTGGGTATTGGCAACCACCGTTGTGTCTGAATAAGAGGCCGTCGTGATCAGCGGCGTCACCAGCAGCGACCCGTTCCGGTAAATCTTGTACTGCGCAGCCCCGGCCGACGCTGCCCAAGAGAGATCAACTTTCGTAGGCGACACGGCGCTGGCCGTCACTTCCGCAGGAACAGTCGGAGGCGGTCCATACGTCGTGGCGCACAACTGGCTACTCTGGGCGGATTCATTGTTCCCCAAATCATAGGCGGATACGGAATAACAATACGGGGTGTTGGCAAGCAATCCCGTGTCCGATACGGTTACGGTTACGGCGAGCGGATCATCGGGCGTCCGGACCGACTTCAGGTAGATCCCGTCTCTGTACATCTTGTATCCGGTCGCACCGGTCACCAGAGTCCAGGAGAGGGTGATCCGGTCAGATGTGGCCGCAGTGACCGATAGATTCGTCGGCGTCGCCAGCGCGGGCGTGGAGGCGCACAGCTGGCTGGTCTGCGCGGATTCACCCGCCGCCCCGACGGCGGAAACCGCGTAACAGTATTGAGTGCTGGAGTTGAGGCCCGTATCCGCTGCAGCGGTCGTTGCAACCGATTTCAAATAGGTGCCGTTCCTGTAAATTTTATAACTGACGGCGCCTGCAGAAGCGGTCCAGGAAAGGTTGATCTGGGCCGAAGAAGCGGCGGTCACCGACAGATTTGTCGGCGCGGCCAGCGAGGGGGTCGTCACACACACTTGGGCGCTTTGAGCGGAATCATTTCCCGTTTCATCATAGGCGGAAACGGCGTAGCAATAAGGCACCCCCGATGACAAGCCCGTATCGGAGCTTGACAACGCAGAGACTGATTTGAGGAAGACGCCGTCCCGATAGATTTTATACCCCGCCGCATTCGCGGCCGCCTGCCAGGAAAGGTTGACCGTTGTGGTGGAAACAGCCGCGGCGGTCAGGCCAGTCGGCGCATCGGGCCTTGTATCGAAACAGGTGGTGGTGGTCCCGAAGGGACTTTCATATCCTGGAGGTATAACCTTCTCATCGCTATAATCTTTCGCCGCACCCGGTAAATCGAAACTGGAGAAGGCTCTTGCCGTATCCCCGGTGGAGCTTGCACTTACTTCCAGTCTGACGTTGACCCAGGCGGCATAATTTCGCGCATATACAATGCTGACGGTGCTGAAACCATTGCTGTCGGTAGCCGTAGCGGACACAGACGCCACGTTGCCGGGATCCAGCCTGTTGTTGGCATTCTGGTCTTCTTTAGCTCCGGAAACAGGGTCCACATCCAGCAAACCGTTTAAATCGTAAAGCTGATCGTTAAGCATGAGATCTTCATTTCTACAGGCCGGAATGACGGGAAGCGTCGTTGAAGATGCGATCAGCGTGGGCACAAGTACCCATGTCGGATCCTGCCATATATAATATCCCTTCCTGAAATGCATAGGATTAACCGTTGCCGTTACGACTGCATCTTTCACGGGATTTCCCGCGGCATCGGTGACCAGCGCCACATAATCCTTCTTGTATTTGTTCGGCTCTACCGTCCCTATGTCAGGGCCTGTTTGCAAAGTAATGAAAAGCGCTCTTTCCGCCACGGTAAGCTTTGTCGTGGCAGTTACTGCCGCACCCACAACTGTGGCACGGATCTCGACACCATCTTTTGCTCCGGGCGTAGCACCGGCAATGAAATAGGTATTCGCAGTACCAGAGCTGTCGGTTGTGGCAGAGCCAGGGCTCAGGCTGCCAGAGCTGGAATCGTTGACTATTGTAAACATGATCGTTTTATTCTTGACCAGATTGTTCTTGGCGTCGCGGACAATGGCCGTAATCAGGCTTTTTTCCGCTGTCATCCCGGTGCCATTGGTGCCGATGACCGCCGGATTGGCCTGCAATGACATCTTGTTTGCCGTCGGCGCCACGAATTCGATGGCCACCTGGGCAGAAGGCCCGCCGGTCACAAAAGCCGACAACAATGCGGGACCGGAATTCGTTGACGAGATGGTAACGGTAGCCTTGCCGTCTGCCCCCGTTACGGCAGTAGAACCACTCAATATCCCTCTGGTTGTGGCAAAATTGACCGTGTCGCCTACGACCGGCGCACCGCTCGCTGTGTATTCAATGGTAATAGGTTCATACGTTCCGATATCGACCTCTTTAGCTGCCACAGGCGTATTTATTTTGAATAGATTGGGATCAACTGTCAGTTCGAATTTCTTTGTAGCACCAATTGCGATGGCAGTAATTGCGTCTATCCCTCCTACGGTTGCTTTAATATTGACCGTTATCTGACCGTTTGCATTCGTAACATAGGAAGCGGAAGTCAAGATATTGCCTTTTTCCGATGTTACGGCAATCGTCTTTTTTGCAATACCGATTCCAGCGGAATTCTTCAGGAAAATCG
>JAHIYH010000067.1 GCA_018814875.1 Patescibacteria group bacterium | reverse complement strand
TGCGAACATTTAGGAAATGCAAGTATCTCTTCATAGAGCGCATGAAAATCACTCACTCTGACTTTTATATCGCACTCGTCGAGGACGAATCGTCGGCCGGCCACAGCAAGTCTCTCTCGCTCGGATGAGTTCTCAGCAAGGAAGCGAAGCGCATTTGCAAACTCCTCGGCGGTATTGGCGATGAGTCCGGTCTCGCCGTGCCGAATAAGGGCTTTTTCAGGAGGATTGGCAAAAACCACCGGTACCGCTCCATAAGCCATTGCTTCGACCAATACTTGTTCTCCTGTACCGTAGTGTGCAGGATTTAAGGGGTACGCCAAGACGTGCAAGCGTCTAAATATGGGGCCGGGGTCGTTTACGGGCCCAAGAATCTCGAATTGGTTGGCAACCCCCAAATGATCCGCTTGAGAACGCAGTTTATCGTGGTCCGGCCCTCCTGCAACAATGCATGGAATTGAAATTTTTGCCGAGGCACAAAGATTCAGGAAGTCAGGATGCATCTTGGCAGATTCCACAGTTCCTATATAACCGAACTGAAACGGTCCATCCTTATCATAAGGTTTAACCGCGTCTGCTGGAATGCCGGCACAACTGCGAATGACCCGGAGCTTACCTTTTTTAATCTCACCGGAAAGCCTTTTGACTACCGGTGCGTCGAAAGAGGCCTTTGTCGCAAATACGAAAATATCCGATATCCCAAACAACTCCGGAAAAAAAGACTGGGGCACGTTAAATCCATTGACGTGCGACCACAGTGCCAGCCTTGACGGTGGAAATCCTTCGAATAGAAGCTTCATCAGCAACGGATGATTCCACCAGTGCACCAGAACGATGTCGACATCTCTTGCCAATGATCTGATATTTTCATTTGTCGCACGTTCCGTCCATTGTATGCCTAATGCGTTGAAACAAGTTTTCGATGTGTCGTTAATTGTTTCCAGGGTGGCAACCGAGCATGAATAGGGTCGGCCTGCCTGCTCTACCTCCTCTTTCAGAAGAGCCCTAATAACCGAGCCGACGCCACCTCCAATATGCGGAAGAATATGCAACACTTTTTGCTGGCTATTTTTCATTTCAATATCGCTCCTCTTCACTTATTTTTGCATAGACTCCGCAATAGCGGTGGATGCCGAACTTCCTGCATCTGACGCAAAGAGGTGCCTTGGTACGCTCTGCTATAATTTTTTCAAGCGGAGTTTCGAGGTAATTATCGGCAACAGTGTTTCCTTCCGGGTTGTAAAACATCATACAGATGGAAACCGAAAGGTCCGCATTTATCATCAGGACGCGGAATGCGTCACATTCCAATAAAGCCTCTTGCCTAGCACGTTCCAGGCCTTCATCGAGGTCAACCAGCAACAACTCTCTTACCCGTTGAGCCGGGCCAGGAAGGGACATTCCTTCACAGTATGCCAGGACATCGTCAAGTGAAATCAGGTATGCCGGAACCGGATGAAACTCGAAACCCAATTTATGGCAAAGTTCGGCAACCTGGTCTTGCGGTTTGCCAATGCTGTGCTTGTAGCGATGGTAATACAGTTCGACCTTCATCTCCGGATAGATTTCACGCCGCAGTCCGGCAATGGTCTCAACATTGGCGACAAAGGCTTTCCAATTGCCACCCGTGTGTGTCAATTCATAAAGATCATCGGTTCCGGATGCGGAGATACGAAAACATTCCGGACGCGCCTCGATCAATGCGCGAAAATCAGCTGGATGGTTCAGATTGCTGGACACCCCGCAGAGTATCCCGTTTTCTCTGGCCTGGTGTATCATCGCAGGAAGATCCCTGTTAAGTGTAGGTTCACCCCACTGGTAGATCTGGATATTTCCTACAAAAGGGTCTTCACGCCGAATCTTGGCAAGAACCTGCCTGAAATTGGCAAGACTCATCATTACAGGTGGTCGCTCAACCGAGTTTGAACCTGCCCTGGGGCAGGATATACACCGAAGGTTGCAGACACCGGAAACTTCCACGACATAGTCATGCGGTTTCAAAGCGTTGTATGATATGTAACCGTTGCCCTTGATGAAACCCTGTGCTTCGAGTTCTTCGGCAATCTCTCGTTCAAAGAAAAAGGACGCAACCACAACGAAAAAGGTATCGGAAGCATCTTGCCCCATGATGTATTCGGGGGAATGCACTGGCAGTCCTGCCAGGACCCTGCTTTGCAGCTCAGGGTTCTTGTCAATAAACCCTGAGGGTTCAAAACCTTGATCGCTAAGAGCCTGGATGATGCCCCGCCCCTGATTCCCGGCGCCGTAAACAAGAATTTGTTTATTCCCAATAATAGTGCGCAAGTCTTCAAGTGTATAAGTCATACAACTTCCCATCTTCATAAACATGCTTTTCTGCAAGGTAGACACCAGTGAACTGGTGAAGGCTGTGTTTCTTGCATTGGATGCAGAGATTGCTTCTCCTCTTTCTTTCAATAATCTCAGAAAGTGGTGTGTTGAGATAATTATCGGTGATGAACGAACGAAAAAAAACGCCGCATGTGCGTACACTGCAGTCCCAATAGACAGGGAAACATCTTTCTTCCGGACAAGGCAAATATGAGCGTTCACGCGCTTTGGCGATTCCTTCATTCAAGCTCATGAGGAGCATGGGAAGGGTCCTCTGCGCCTCAGGGGAAAGATCCTTACCTTCAATAAAATCCAACACGGCATCAACAGGATAGAGGTATGCCGGACTTGGTCGGAAAATGAGAGACAATTCCTTGCAGAGCGCTTCCATTCGGCGGTAGTCTTCTCCAATGTTGTGTTTGTAAAGATGATAGTTGACGGTTATCTGCATTTCCGGGTAGATTTTATCGCGAAGATGTGCGAGGTTGCGCAG
>JAHIYH010000001.1 GCA_018814875.1 Patescibacteria group bacterium | reverse complement strand
TGTGTTCAGACCTACCAATGTAGCGATGGAATTGATAATGATGGAGACAATCTGATCGACTTCCCAGCTGATCCAGGATGTAGTTCTGCTCTGGATAATGATGAAATCAATGCAATAGCTCTCAGTGCAGATCTCGCTATCATCAAGAATGGTCCTGCAACTGTTCAACGTGGAAACACTTTGATCTACGACGTAACAGTCAATAATGATATTGGACCGAATACAGCACAGGGAATTGTGATTAATGATCCAATTCCAAACGATCTTACGTTCAATGCCTCACAATCAACCGCAGGCTGTGTTCAACAAGGTACAGACATTCTCTGTTCTATTACTCCTCTTCTTCAAGGAGTTGGAGAAACTGTCTCTATAGCATTCAACGTTCCTGCTACTGCAACTTGTAACTCTGTAATTCTTAATGCCGCAACTGTTTCGGCTTCAACCACAGATCCAAATTCTGCAAATAATGCGAGTCAGACTGTTCAAACAACCGTGCAATGTCCAATAGAACCAACCTTCACTATCACAAAGACGGACAGCAAGACTACAGTGCAAGTTGGTGAAACATTTAGCTACACAATCACAGTGACGAACACATCAGCAGTAAATGCAACAAATGTAAGTGTTACTGATAGTCTCCCAATGAATACTAGCTTTATCACTGCTTCCGACAGCGGAACACACAGCAATAGTGTAATTACATGGTCAGGTTTAAACATCGCAGCAGGTGCAACCAAGAACCTTACACTAACTGTTCGTGTAAATGACAATACTGCTGACGGAACAGTTTTAACTAACTACGCATTCATAGGTAGCATACAGGCAACAGACACCACTACAGTTCAAGGTGGTGGTACAAATGATCCAAATCTCACACTCACGCTCAATGATTCTAAAGATCCAGTCGAACCATGTGAGACTTACAACTACGTCGTACGTATCACAAACTTGAGTTCCACTCAGGCAACCGATGTGGACGCTGTACTATCACTAGATGGTAACACGGACTTCTTATCTGTTACTAACAACGGTAATCACAATAACGGAGTAGTAACATGGGATAATCTGACAATTCCAGGAAACAACACGACCACGCTTACAGTCACCGTGAAGGCAGATTGTTCTGCAGAGGATGATGAAATTCTCCGAGCAACTACAACCGTCAACAATCTCACCGATTCAGAAGATACTCGTGTAGATGACGGTGGAAACGGCGATGCTGATGTAAATATCAACATTACCAGCGACACACCAGATCCAGTTGATATAGGCGAAATCCTCACGTACAACATTCGCGTCTGTAACGAATCAGATAACGACACCGAAGTGGATGTGACTGCATTCATCGACGATGACACCAGTTTCATTTCTGCTTCAGATGGTGGTGATGATGATGAAGATGATGAAATTCTCTGGGAAGATCTTGAACTCGACGGTGACAGTTGTGAAACACTAGTCCTCCGTGTCCGTGTTCGAACTTCAGCGGAAGAAAATAGCACTCTAAGGCTACGAGTACGCACAGGTGATGAGGAGGATACGGAAAATACTCGTGTGATTGGCGGAATTATTCCACCACCACCATATCCACCAATTAACGAGCCAGCAACTATGAGCATAGATAAGAGCGCAGATCGCAGAGAAGTACAACCAGGTAGCATTGCTACGTACACACTCACGATCCGCAATACTTCTCCTTACACTGCCTCGGATATCAAAGTGGAAGACGCCTTCACAGCAGGAAGCTTTACAGTGGAAGATGCAGCCGGAGGAAACGTACTTGGGAATACCATTAACTGGAATATCCCGACTCTTGGACCAAATGCCACACGCATAATTCGTTACCGCGTTCGCATTGCTCAGATAATGAAACACGGCCAGACAATCTCCAACTCCGTGGTCATTCACAGTCCAGACTTGAGCGGTTCTCCATCTGACGTAGAGAATGTAAGCGTAATTGAGCAACTGCCACAAACAGGACTTGGCGGATTCTTAGGGGCTCTGGATGATACCGACAGTGCAATTCGTCCACATGCACGCGGAGGAAGCGCCGATCCCCTCTCTTTGCCACTTCTCATCTGGACTAACATTATTGCAATTGGAATGAGCGGAGGATGGCTGTTCGGGAAGAGGATGTTTGTTTACTAGAACAACAATTAACAATTAACAGTTAACTGTTAACAACCAAGCCGAGAGTCATAACTCCCAGCTTGGTTAATTGTTAAATGTTAACTGTTAATTGTTAACTGTCCCCCATCACAAACTCCTTCACCAACTCAGGAACTGAATCTACAGCCTCTTTGATCTTCTCAGCTTCCTCTTTAGAAGGTCCACTAAGCACCCAATTCGCCAAATCCTCTCCATGAGACTGGCATCCGATACCAATTCGTAATCTGGGAAACTCTTCTCCAAACACTTCAACCAAAGATTTTAGTCCATTGTGTGTCCCTGGTCCTCCCTTCTTTTTCAATCGTGTTTCACCAAGTTCCAGATCAATATCGTCACAGAGAATTAGTACTTGAGTACTCGAATCCAGATCATAAAAATCAACGATCTTCTTTGCAGATTCTCCCGAACGATTCATATATGTAAGAGGCTTCGCGATCAAAATCGGAACAGTAACGATTCGTCCTTCCATCACTGAGGCAGTGAACTTTGATTTCTCCTGCCAATCCCCTTCTCCAAATTCTTCAGCAAGTTTATCTGCAGCCAGAAATCCCGTGTTATGACGTGTTTTCTCGTACGATGCACCTGGGTTTCCTAAGCCAATAATGACGAGTGACGGCTTCACGGTCTCAGTGTACTAGGAAAAGCTATTTATTGCTTTCTTAAATGCACGCAGAGCATCTTTTACATCAGAATCATTAACATAGCTCCCCGACTCATGTGCCAAACGATTGCGTAATTTATGAGCACTCCACACAGCATTTAGATTAGGAATCCTATGTCCAGCTGCCTTTAGCTTTTCACCCAACGATCCTTCGTATCCCAATTCTTTAAGTGAGCGATCGAATATCGAATCAGCCTCCATTAATTTTCGCATCGGATCATCTAGCTTTTCCATTGCACTCCAAAGAGCAAGAATCTTTTTTTGTACAGATGGAGAAAGCTTTTGTTTGCTGTTTTTTAAAGACCATCCCATGTATAAGAGTGTAATTGCAGCCAACGTAACAATAATGATCAAAGCTAGCATTATTCGTCGTCGTAATCTTCATCATCGTCATCGTCATCCTCATATTCTAATTCACCAATCCCCTGCAATTGCACTTGCTGAGCGACTAGCTCTCCCAGAAGTTCCTGAACGTGTTTGGCATCTTTCATATTTTTGGAATGTAAGTATAGCTCCATATTTCCAAGAATGAGCGATTCAATCCTGCGTGGTTTTGTAACATAATCCAGCGTTACAACGTTACCAGTTGAGATCTTCTCTACACTTACTTGTCCGTATCGCAGCAATGTACTAAATATCCCATTTATCTCATAACTTATACCCTGAATATCACTGTACAACACACGTGTGGATTCCCGATGGAACCATCCATGCCATTCAACATCAATAATTCCCTTGCTTGTGATGATCCAAGCATCCAAATAGTAATCGAAGAAATTACGCAGCAACCATACTAGCGATGCAATAGACCAAATAACTGAAATATAGAAAATCACTAGAAACGGTGCCAGATAAAGTAAGAACCATGCTGTCAAAAAAGATAAGCTAGGCCAAAAGAGATATTTGACCCCAAATATCCAGTGCTTGTGCACGATTTCAGTCACCTCTTCTTCGTCATCAAGGTGGCGATCAAATAGGAAAGAGTTAAGATTTGGCATTGGTAAGAGTGTACCCTCTGTGAGGAATGTAAAGAAGGTAAAGAAGGTAAGGAAAGTAAGAAAGATATTAAACAGGGACTAGGCACTAGGCAGCTAGGGGTTAGATTGAACGAATATAAATACGAGAGAAACGACATGGCAAACGCATTTGTTTGAGCGAGGAGCTTATGTTCTGTGCAAATGTAAACGCGAGCAGATGGCGGGCAGACCGCAGTCTGACCCGTCTCTGTCGAGCTACGCCGCAAAAGAAGTATTATGCGACGAGCGAGTCTGCGTTTGCCAACGATTTTTTTGGTTCTTTTTTGATCGTTCAAAAAAGAATAAAAATAAAGACCAAACAAAAACGTATAATCTATTTTTTCCATCGAATTATCTCCTGATCCTATCCAATTCAATTCTGCATTATGAATTCTAAATTCCATAAGATTCTGTACAAACTCAACCCAAATCCGTAGAATGTATGGGATGACTGCAAAAAAGCATACTCTCTGGTTCCACATTTTCGATGTTGTACTCAACATCGTCATTATTGTGGCAATCGTCGGATTTATTCGAACGTTCCTCGTCTCGCCTTTTCAAGTTGAGGGAAGCTCCATGATGGATACATTGGAGAATAAACAATACATCGTCATCAATAAACTCGCCTTTTACATAGGAAAACCCGAACGTGGAAATGTAGTTGTCTTTCGCCCACCCAATAATCGATCCAAACATTACGTGAAAAGAATCATCGGAATTCCTGGTGATCAAATTTCTATTCGAAATGGATTCGTCTTTTTAAAACAAAAAGGTTCGGATAAAGAAATTCAGATATCCGAGTCTTATTTAAATGATCGCAACTCCGGTCATACCTATCAGAATCCACCCAGCACTGGTAACAAAGTTGAAGTGCGTTATACCGTTCCATCAGGAAATTACTTCCTCCTAGGAGATAATCGTCAAGGCAGCCTAGACTCGCGAAGCTTTGATCCACCATACGTGCCGGAAGATGATATCAAAGGAAAGGTCTGGTTTGTGGCTCTTCCGATAAGCAAGATTCATGCGTTGGAGATGCCGGATTATGAACTCTGAGAGAAGTTAAAAGTTAATAGTGAATAGTGTTTTCTGAAAAAGCGAACGAAAAGGCACTTTTAACCATTAATTCCCCACTTATTTAGGCATATCGTAATACTTGACAAACCTAACTAATATTGTACACTACAAAACGTCAGATTAGTATCTGACAAGTTCTTTGGCAACAACGGAGTGCAAAACGTGCGAAGGGCAATTTCCGCCCCCTGTATTTTAGATAGAATATAGAGAGCGGAAATTTGTTTCTTTCACATCCCCTATATGGGGCGGCTACAGCTCTAGCCGATACCTTGGAAAGGAGAGAGCTATGACTAATGAAGCAACGACAAGACCCAACATCGAAGAGTTCGCCCAGATTAGATTCGTTACTGCAGAGCCTTGGGCTCTGACCGGCGCGGAGCTTCTCGAAAAGGCCAAAGCCATGTTGGCTTCGGTAAAATCGGGAAAGCTCTGGGTAGGAAACCTGGAAGAATACCGCGATGACATAGGTCATCGAATCCAGGGCCGGCAAATCACGAGACGAACACTCGTCTCGAGCTGGACTGAGGTCGCAGCTCAGATAATTTCTCTTCTAGACGAAGAGATTGATACAGAAGCTGAGCCCCCCTTCGGAGAGGATGGCACCAGCAAAATAAATGGTGTTTTGGTTCACCCCTTCTACGAAGGGGAAACCACTAACAAACTCGAGTTCGTAGTGGATTGCGTAAATCCGGAGCAAAAGCTATTCATAGCCTACATTCCGGATGACGAAGACCACGATCGTGGTCTGAATGCGGCTAGATGTTACCGCGTCGAGGAAGACGGTTCAGTCTGTTACGCAGACTAACAACCTCACCCCGCACTCCGTTCCAGAGGAACTCGCCCCTGTCATCATCGCGATGACGGGGGCGTTGTATATCAGTATTAAAATGAATTATCAAAACAGACATTTTTCATTTTTCATTATTAATTTTTCATTATTTGGCCCTAAATTCGCTTGCAACAGCCTAAAATCAAGATAGAATATCACCGTCCCCTCAGCGGGGCTTTTTCACAAGAAATCTCTATGCTCTCTATTGTCACTAATTACGTCAACGAAGCACTGGAAGAACTGCACCATGTGCGGTGGCCTACGCGTCAACAAGCCATTCGGCTCTCGATCATTGTGATCATTTTCTGCGCCATTACATCCATGGTCTTTGGCATTGTTGACTTCGGACTCTCTAGAATTGTTAAGATACTTCTTTCCCTTACGTTCTAACCTATGGGTAAACAAGATCCAAATGCCGGACGAAACTGGTACGTTATTCATACATACGCAGGGTACGAAGACAGTGTGAAAGAATCACTCGATCAGCGCATCGAGTCCATGGGTATGCGAGATTACATCTTTGATGTGCGCGTCCCTAAAGAGAAGCAACTGACATTCAAAAAAGGCGAACCAACCGAAGAGGAAAAGAAGCTCTTCCCCGGATACGTGCTGGTAGACATGATTGTTACAGATGAGAGTTGGTATCTTGTCCGCAATACTCCAAACGTCACTGGGTTCGTTGGATCGGGTAATATTCCTGTCCCTGTTACTCCAGAAGAATTTGGTGTGATCGAGTTGCGTGTAGGAGAGCAAGAAGCCAAATTCAAGAGCGACTTCCAAGTAGGTGATCTTGTGGTCATCATCGGCGGACCGTTTAAGAACTACGAAGGAGCAATTGATTCCGTGGATGTGAATAAAGGGAAACTCACTGTAATGGTTTTGATCTTCGATAGAGAAACTCCTGTTGAATTAGACTTCACTCAAGTACAGAAGAAATGATACGACTATCACAACCACTTGATAATCCAGATCCCGCAGAACGTCCTTCTGATAACAAAACTTTTGCAGATTGCGTTCTTGCCACAGAAAGACAGTTATCTGATGTACAAAGGGATCCAAACAATCCAGAACTTTGGCATATACTCCGATTGCAAATACAGAATTCTGCTGTGAGATATGTTGATTCGTTTGGATTAAATGAAAAACCAATGATTGATCAAAAGGATATCAAAGCTATGCGTTCAGTTTTAGAGCAAGCGGTCGCCTTACTTCCTGAAGACGCCGATCCTAAACTCCGCAATTGGCTCGAAACCGTTCCTCAAATAACGCTTCTTTGCGACGATAGAGAAACACTTAGAAGCAATATGGAGAAAGAAATTGCAAAAGCTCTTAAAGAATAATAATGAAGGCATTAAATCTCAAAGTCACCGGCTCCGTGCAGGGTGTCTTCTTTCGCGCAAAGACCCAAGCCAAAGCGAAGGAACTTGGACTCACAGGCTGGGTACGCAACTGCGAAGACGGCTCAGTTGAAATTCACGCGCAGGGAGATGAAGAAGCATTCAAACAATTAGAAGAATGGTGCCAACATGGACCGGAGGCTGCAAAAGTTGAGGATGTTAAAAAAGAGGAGGCTAAAGTTGAGGATTGCTCGGGGTTTGAGGTGCGTTGCTGAAGAGTGTTGTCTGAACCACAGATTACGCGGATAAAAGGGATTACGCAGATTTCTTGTACTGACTTTTTGCAACTCTAAACTAGAATCTGTGAAATCTGCGTAATCCGCGTAATCTGTGATTCAGACATTTTAGTTACCATAAGCCAATTATTTTAGTTAAGTATTTGCGCAAATACTTTTAAACTAGGAAAAATTTGTAGGAACTATTCGCACGAATACTTCAATGTATTCAGTACAAGTACTTCAATGTATTCAGTACAAGTACTTCAATGTATTCAGTACAAGTACTTCAATGTATTCAGTACAAGTACTTCAATGTATTCAGTACAAGTACTTCAATGTATTCAGTACAAG
>JAHIYH010000013.1 GCA_018814875.1 Patescibacteria group bacterium | reverse complement strand
TGAATATGTTCCTGGGTCTTGTACTCACCGCCCGTCAAGTCATGAAAGGCAGGGGCGCCCGAAGGACCGTTACTCTTCGGAGGCGGTACCACGGTGAAACTGCTGATTGGGACTAAGTCGTAACAAGGTATCCGTAGGAGAACCTGCGGATGGAACACTTCCTTACCAGGGAATTATTTATCCTGAGGGCCACGCAAGTGGTCTCGAAGGATCTCTGAAGACATGCTCTGATCATGCTTTTAAGATCAACATGTTATTTGATTGCCCGGGAAAGCATCTTCAAGTGCGTTTGCGTACTTGATGCCCGGTAGACTTCTCTACTCTGCAATGTTGTGAACAACAAGTCCCGCTTTGGCGGGACTTTTAACAATTAAGGCATAACTGTTAATTGTTAACTGTCATTAAAAAAGAGGCTGCTGTCATCGCGACAACAGCCGATCAGAATACCATCTTTCATGCCTCCATCTGCACACTGTCTTCCAAATGTGCACAGTTTCTAATGTTGTACAAGATGACATAGCCATAAATCGCCCCTATCAACGTGGGCCAAAACTCCCAACGGAAACACAAGAAGAGTAAAAGTATACACAACAGTGCCAGTAGAAAGTTTATAGACGCTCTTAGGTCGTTTGGCTTCTGTCCATTTTTGAGCACGTCTACAAAATCCAACAGGAACATGATGCCCACAAACGAAAGAGCACCAGCTATAGACCATGCCAACAGGCACATAGCCGATTCCGGCACGAAAATATAAAGAGTCACCAGAAACACAATCGTCCCGAGTACCAGAGCCCTAAGCATTGTACTATCCCCCGTTAAGGTGAATGAGCAAACCCGCTTACACCATTGCATGCGGTATTCTTAATCTTATTAAGCAACTTTTTTAAGTGCTTGTAAAGCAACTTCGCCTAGAGAATTTAATATGAAAGACAACACGTCCCCCTTGGGGACTTTTAACGATTAACATTTAACACGCTTCGCTTTTAACAACACTGTTAAATGTTGCCAAGGAATCCCTCCACATACATCTCCCTCGCCTCCTCTTCGCCAACCCCACGTGATGCAAAGTAGAAAATCTCCTCCGGACTTACATGCCGCACACTCGCTGAGTGACTTACTTTTACATCATTATTCTTAATTTCTAATCCCGGAAGTACATCCACTTTCGCAGTTTTATCGAGCATCAAGATATCTTCCTTCAAAAATACATCCGACCCCCTACCCCCTACGCCCACTTCTATCATTCCATTACATCTAACACAAGCTTCATCCTCTGCAACCCCCTTCATCATCATCTCTCCTTTGCCATTTGCCGCACTAAAAATATTCTTAGCCGATAACTCGAGCTGATCTTTTTCGCTTGCCCTAAAAATCCAATGAACAGAACTTTCTCCATTTGCTCCCGTAACTTCCGAAACAAGATCCTGCTTCACATTACCAGAAGTTTTATTCTTCCAATAAAGCTTGGCGTTTTCTCCAGCACGACCACGCTGAGTTATAACTCCATCTTTAACTGACAAATTAATAATCAACTCTGATCCTTTTTTTAAAATGACTTCCAGATCCAGATGAGCATCGTGAACTTTTATTACATATTCAGAAAATGAATTTTCTTCGGCATTCAAAATAATTTGTGAATCCTCATTTATCACAATTTCTGTTGGATGATCTTTCCTCTCACCACGTGAAATGGTAATTTCTTGTTTTGTGCCTATTTCTGTAGCTGAAACGCTCATAGGACACAGAGTATACTGCACACATCATGAATAAGCCGCGAATTTTCATTATAAATGATCCAGTTATTGCAGAAGAATTGGATGGAAAAATAGATGAGCCATTTGAACATATTGATCGCCATTCAGACTGGCTGAATGTTTGTGAGCGAGGAGAAATATTTATTGTAAATACTTCAGGCAAAAATGCATCCGTAGGTCTGAACCCGTTAATGTGCATCGATGAATACCATGATCTTGTATTGGAAGTACTTACAAAAAATGAGCCACCTACCTCACTTGCAGCAGACGAAGTGTGGCAACCTGCTACATGGCTTGATTGCGATACAGAAAGCCCGCATCTTTCAAGAAAGGAACGGCTTACTAGATCAAAACTGAGAAAAATTAAAGGATGTATTGATATTGCCAGACATACAAAACACAAACATGTAAGTCGTACTATCAACGGTTTTGATGCGCTTCCAAAAGCAGTTGAAATTACAAAACGATTCCGTGAACGTGTTGAAGCGCATGCACGAGAAAATGGGGAAGAGATTGCATATTCAACATTGCTTGATCACTATTTGAAACATGGCGACCTTAAAAAGATCACCAGAAAGCCAAAATCATAACCTTGCTTTATGTTCTTATTATAGTATATTAATACCATATCTTCTCTTCTTCTCCCCAATCTTATGATTGATTTCGCCCGCACCACAAACGATGTCCCAAGTGAAGAACCAGAATTATATATAGATCACTCTGGAGGCTTAGATAATCCTGATGGATTCAGCGAAGCACGACAAGACATTAGCGAACTTCAGACCACTATCGCTGAGATTCGCAGCCTTGGGAATAACGAGATGGCTGATAGATTAACTTCATCTTCAGAGGCAGATCCATCTAAAATCCCTGAACTATTAAAAGATGCACGAATCGCTTTAGAAGAAACCATCTCGAGCTTAGAATAATAAAAGTATGAAAGATCATCAAAAACTACTTTTCGACAAGGATTCATTCCCTCCTACTCGTCCAAAAGAAAAACGAGATGTACCTAAAACTTCGTGGCGTAAAGACTCGCATAGAATTCATCCTTATATGAGACCACTTGATATTGCCGAGCGTGTTTTTGCACAAAACCAGGGCAAAGTGCCACAAGAAGAGCTTTTAGCTTTTACTAAAAAAGTACGCGATGCTCAAGATACCAGTAGAGAATCTGTAGTAGCACTCTTGAAGGAATCCGCAACAGATAAGTCTCTTAGTGAAATATTGAGGCATTCCATCGCCGGAATCTTGGAGCAAGATACACGCAGAGAAAATAGAGGCAAAAAAACACCATCAATCATATTGGTGACACGAGACAATTTTGCAGAAGCAATTGCACAAGCTCAAGCAGCCAGAAAACCTCGATAGACACTTAGCCAACGGATCCCTCCATCTCCATCTCAATAATCCGATTCATCTCAACTGCATATTCTAGTGGAAGCAAGCGAACAATAGGCTCTATGAAGCCATTGACGATCATAGCCTTGGCTTCTTCTTCCGCAATTCCACGTGATTTGAGGTAGAAGAGATCTTCATCACTCAGGCGACCAACGCGTGCTTCGTGTGCAATTGTCACATTATTGTTACGAACTTTAATATTTGGGACTGTGTCAGTTCGACTTTTTTCATCCAGAAGCAATGCGTCACATTCGACACTGACCGTACAGTCACTTGCTTCAGGTGCAACGTATATGCTCCCTCGATAGACCGACGTTCCTCCACTCTTGCTAACAGACTTGGAAACAATAGAACTGGAAGTATGTGGAGCAAGATGCATGACCTTCGCACCCGTGTCTTGCCACTGTCCTTCGTTCGCAAATGCAAGTTGCAGGTGATCTGACTTGGCACCTTCCCCAACAAGCATCGAACAAGGGTAGAGCATTGTTACTCCCGATCCCATGTTCCCACCAACCCATTCTATCAGTGCATCTTTTTCTACAATCGCACGCTTGGTGTTTAAGTTGTACGTATCTTTGCTCCAGTTTTCAACTGACGAGTATCGGACACGCGATCCTAGCTTTGCAAAGATCTCGACGCACCCCGCGTGCAGAGCTTGCGTTCCATACTTTGGAGCAGAGCATCCTTCTATATAATGAACTTCTGCGCCTTCTTCTACGATAATTAGTGTGTGCTCAAACTGCCCCATATTAGGCGCATTCATGCGGAAATATGCCTGCAATGGTTCTGTGACTACGAGGCCTTTTGGAATGTAGAGGAACGTTCCACCGGACCAGACAGCTCCATGTAACGCTGCAAACTTGTGATCTGAATTTGGAACACACTTCATAAAATACTCCTGAACAATCTCCGGATGTTCATGTACTGCATCATCCATATCCAAAAATATCACACCTTGTTCTTCCCATTGTTTTTTTAAATTATGATAAATGATCTCACTTTCGTACTGAGCACCAACTCCTGCAAGCCACTTGTATTCCGCTTCCGGAATTCCAAGTCGGTCGTAAACCTTGCGAATGTCTTCTGGTACATCTCCCCAATCGGTCGCTTCCTCTAGACCAAGTGGTGCGTAATATATGATGTCATCCAAATCTAAACTGGAAATATCCGGACCCCACTTTGGCAAAGATGCATTCTTAAAAATTTCGAATGACTCTAGACGATGATCTCTCATCCACTTGGGTTCTTTTTTGTCAGCAGAAATTTTCCGAATAAGCTCTTCGTTCACACCTTTTTTGACCCCCTCAACATATGCTGCTGGATTAGTCTGATTGTGTACATTGGTGATAGTAGATGAGGAAGACATGCTACTGCATAGTAGCTTCTTTTAAATCGGATTAGCCAATAAGACGATAAGCTAATTGCCAAAAGCCATCTAAAAAGGCATCATTAACTACCATCTCAGATACATTGCCAGTATTCCCCTTTTCTGCTATAATTACAGTAAATTATGGAACTTGAAAATACTCCTCAAATGGCACCTCAGCCACTTACTCCCCCTTCTAAATGGAAGGCTCCTTTTCGCTTTACTAAGCACAAGTTGCTACCTTTTACCCAAAAACGATGGAAGCTACTTCTTATTCTTGCAATCATTCTTCTCCCAATCCTGTGGGGAGCCGTGTGGCTCTTTAGCCCAGAAGAACCGGAAGTGGTTCTGGCAACGGCTATGCGTGGAGACTTGGTTCAGACTGTGGAAGCAGTAGGCACAGTAATCTCTGAAAAGGACTTGAAGCTTAGGTTCCCTGTTACTGGAGTAGTTGCGGAAGTTTTTGTAGATGAAGGAGCCACAGTAACCAGCGGACAGGAGCTTGCAAGGCTGAAAAATGAAGCACTTCAGGCAGATGTTAATGGGGCAGCTGCAAAACTTGCATCCAGAAGAGCAGAACTGAATGAGCTGATTCAAGGTGCACGTCCCGAAGATATCGCAATCGCAGAAGCAGAAGTTGCAAACAAACGCGCATCACTAGATGCTGCCTATACCACTCTTGCCGGTGCTGAAGAAAAACTAAAGAAGGCACAAGAAAAATTAAACTGGCTAAACCGCGAAGCAGAAACGAGTCTCGCTGGATATGTAACAACCGCAAATAGTGAGAGTTCTGAGCAACTCGCTGCAGCACGTTCTTCGCTTAGAAAACTTGAAGATATCTTCGGAGATAACGCACTTACAAACACTATCAATTACTTCGAAACCACGAGATTCGCTATCCTTCAAAAGAAGCTGGATACTGCAACAAATGCACTCTCTTCTGCGACACAAGCTGTTAATTCTGATTTCGCAAACTACAGAAGCGCGCTTAGTACTTTAGATCAGGTCCGTAGTGCAATTGTATCTGTTTCGATCGCTATTAACGAATCATATTCCTTTGTTGCAAGTCTACCACTGAGCGGTAGTTATGGAAGTAGTGATCGTGAGGCACATAAAACAACTCTCTCAACAGAAAGCAGCGCAGTTCAAGTTGCACTCTCATCTATAGATTCAACTGCCAAAAGTATTCGTGATGCTGGTGCGAACTTCGATTCAAAAATTTCAACTGAAGAATTAAATGTTGCCACAGCCCAAAGCACACAAGAGTCTGCTTTATCAGATATCCTTACATACGAAACTGCACTGCGTACACAAGAAGCACAATTGGGCCTTAAAAAGGCAGGCTCACGCCAAACAGCAATTGACTCATCACGTGCAATGGTCAATCAGGCTGCTGCAGAATACGATCGTGCCAAAGCGCAGTTTGATGATACTGTTCTTCGTGCTCCTATTGATGGGACAATCACCAAAGTTAATCTTAAGCCGGGTGAATTTACCGGCGGACTCGATCTTCAGGAATATTCCTTCAGTATGCTGGGTGCTTCTCCGTATCGTATCGATATGTTTGTAGCGGAAATAGATATCCCAAAGGTGCAAATGAGCCAAACAGGAGCTATAGATTTGGATGCATTCCCAGAAGAAAATTTTATTATTAAAGTTAGTGAAATTGACCCTGCAGCAAGTAACATTGATGGAGTCTCTAAGTACCGCGTGAAGCTCGACTTTATCAAGCAGGATGATCGCCTAAAGATTGGGATGACAGGAGATAGCGAAATATTCACCAACAAACGGGAAGATATAGTGATAATTCCTGGCAGAGCAGTGCTCACATCTGACGAAGGTAAAATTGTACGCATCTATACAAAAGATGGGGAAATTGAGGAACGCATAGTAGAAACTGGTATGAGCGGTGAAGGTGGAGACATAGAAGTGGTAAGCGGGATAGAAGAAGATGAGACGATTGTCATTCTTATCAAAGAATAATCATGCCAGAAAATGACGCGCCACTCATCGAGACAAAAAATTTGCAAAAGTCATACTTCAACGAAGAATTAGAAACACCAGTACTCTTTAATATTGATCTGACTATTAAGAAAAATGAATTTGTAGCCATCATGGGACCTTCTGGTTCCGGCAAATCAACCTTGATGCACATTCTTGGGTTCCTTGATCATCACACAGGTGGTGAATATCTCTTCCAAGGACAGCTGGCACACGAAATGGACGAGGACACTCTTTCTCGTATACGAGCAACCAGAGTTAGCTTTGTCTTTCAGGCATTTAATCTCCTTCCACGTGCATCTGTAGAACAGAATGTAATGCTCCCACTGATTTATCATCCAACTATTCCTGAATCAGAGAGAGCTGAGCGTGTGGCTAAGGCGATAGAAACTGTAGGACTAACACACAGAAAAAATAATTTGAGTAACCAGCTTTCCGGAGGAGAAAAACAGCGAACTGCAATTGCGCGCGCACTTGTTACTGAGCCCGATATTATTTTTGCCGATGAGCCAACAGGAAACTTGGATTCGGTTTCTGGTATTCAGGTTATGTCTGCCCTACAAGAATTGAATGAGGCAGGACACACAATCATTCTAGTGACACATGAAAAAAGTACTGCGGAACATGCTGAACGAATCATCGAACTTTTTGACGGACGCATTACAAAAGACACGACTGAGTTTAAAACAAGAAAAGCGAAGGAAGAAGATTCTTTGCAGAAATGAAGAATTACACTCAACTAATGTCTAGAAAAAATACATCTAAAACAGGGCGTGGGGCGTGGGGCGTGGGCAAATCACGATTCATGTCTATACCCAACACCCTACGCCCAACACCCTAATCTATGCTCATCCGTGACCTTTTCTCAACGGCAACCAAAGGAGTGACTGTAAATCGCATGCGATCATTGCTAACCATGCTCGGTATCATTATTGGTGTTGGAGCAGTGGTTTTGATGACTGGAGTGGGAAAGAGTGTTGAAGGTGTAATCCTAGGACAGATCGACATTATGGGCCCACAAACAATGATTATTTCCCCTGGTAACCAAGGCCCCGAAGGTGGAAACGCATCAATGCGACCTGATTTTGATGCTCTTACATTTGAAGACGTAAAAGCTCTGCGCACTCTTTCTACCATTAGAACTATTGCTCCTGGAATTATCGTCCCTGGTGATGCTCAGTACGAACAGGAAAAGGTAGACCCCATGCTTGTTGGTTCAACACCTGAATACTTTCAGAATCAAAATATTAAAGTAACTCAAGGACGCCTACATGATCAGCAAGACGAAGAGGCTTCTAGTTTTGTGGTAGTAATAGGCTCAGAAATTGCTGAAGACCTTTTCTTCACCAGAAATCCAATCGGCAAACGGATAGAAATTGCAGGACGTAAGTTTACAGTAATCGGAGTATTGGAATCTGTTGGAATGGTATTCTTTCAAAATCTAGATAATCGCATCGTTATGCCATTCTCTACTGCCGTTGCAATTACCAATCGTACATATGCCGACATTGTTACGATGCAAGCAGTTGATGATTTTGATATTGCATTCGCTGATGTGCGTGCGCTTCTCAGGCAGCGACATAGCATTACTCCCGCAGAAGATGGTTCGGTAGATAATGATGACTTCCTAGTGCGCTCTGCAGCGCAGGCAGAGGCTATTTTGGGCACAGTGTCTATCAGTCTTACAGTCTTCATTACTATGATTGCAGGAATCTCTCTCTTTGTAGGAGGAATCGGCATCATGAATATCATGCTTGTATCTGTAACTGAACGGACTAGAGAGATTGGGCTACGCAAAGCGGTGGGTGCAAAGCGCAAAGATATTCTTTTTCAGATTCTGATTGAATCGATCTTCCTTACATTGATTGGTGGCTGTATCGGAATCGTAATAGGTATCGTGCTCGACTTTTTGATAGCAACAGCAGTAGGTAAATTTTTAGCCGACTATGAATTTGCAATTAGCCTTGGTGCAATTCTTCTTGCTCTGGCAATGGCAGTAGTAACTGGAGTTATATTTGGACTTTATCCAGCACGAAAAGCATCACTTTTACATCCTATAGAAGCTCTCCGTTATGAATAATCATGATTTGTGCATTACTTAATCATAACCGAGCTAGAAGTTACAAGTGCCAAGTTTCAAGTGCCAAACTTGGAACTCTTGACGGCCGTAGCCTTGGCGAAGGCTGTTGGAACTTGATACTTGGAACTTACTAATCATGTTATTAAAAGACACCATCTCAGCGGCTCTCGAAGGATTAAAACGTTCCCGCATGCGCTCAATGCTAACTACACTCGGCATTGTAATTGGTGTTGGGTCAGTGGTACTTATGGTATCGATTGGTGCAAGCTTTGAGCGATTTATTGTCGATCAGGTAGAAAGCTTTTCTGGAGACACATTCGAAATTCATGCCAAGGGTGTACAAGACATAGGCAAAGATGTTTTAAGTATTACGTTCGGGGATTTGGAAGCTATTAGAGGTTTAACAACTGTAAAAAATATAGCACCTGCAATCTTTTTAACAGATCGAGCAAAGTATGGGCGAGAAGAGATTGCACCAATGATACTGGGAACAACCAAAGAAATATTCTATAACTGGTCTATGAAGATCGATGAAGGGAGATTGCTTAGTGACGAGGACGATAAGGGTGCCAAAAGTGTAGTAGTTTTGGGATCTCAAGCTGCAGAAGATCTGTTTCAAAATGAAAATCCACTTGGCAAACGTATAACAATCGGTGCACGCAAATTTACCGTAGTGGGAATCTTGGAGACTATGGGCTCTCCTCTTACGGCAGAATTAGACTCGATGGTTTATGTCCCATTCTTGGTAGCAAAAGCTATTAAAGGACGGACAACTTATATCGATTATATTGCTTTGCAATCTATAAACGGAGACAACGAGCTAACACGACAAGATATCGTCTCGCTTCTTAGGCAACGTCACAATATTGATAACCCCGAAGATGATATTGATAAAGATGACTTCTATGCGAGATCTATGGAGCAAGCAATGGAAATAATTGAAACTGTAACAATGAGTATCACTCTATTCCTTGGGCTCATCGCAAGTATTTCTTTGCTCGTAGGAGGAGTTGGAATTATGAATATCATGTTGGTATCTGTTACGGAACGTACTAAGGAAATCGGACTCAGAAAAGCCGTTGGTGCACGCAGACGAGACATTCTCATTCAATTCTTACTTGAGGCAATAGTGCTTACATTAATCGGAGGAATTGTTGGAGTCATTGGCGCTATAAGCTTCGGATATCTCATCTCGCTCATCGCAAGCAAATTCTTGGGCGACCTGACGTATGCACTATCTGTACAAGCCATAATTCTCCCGCTAGTCACCGCTGTTGCGATTGGATTAATCTTCGGGATTTATCCCGCACGTAAAGCAGCAGCACTGCAACCGATTGAGGCTATGGGATACGAGTAATAAATCCCAAAACCCAAAAAACAAAACCCAAAAACCTTCGGTCTAGGCACTTGTGATTTGATTTTTGGGATTTGGGTTTTTAATTGCCGTAGCAATTTTGCTATTGATCCATCTACATAAGAGTTAGACAATATGTATACATATTTCTTTCCCCTCGCCCCCATGGAATGCGACGTCTGCGACGAGCAAATGTGTCCCGAATGCAACGGATGCAGCTGCCCCGGCAATGCGTGCACATGTAATGTGACGAGTGACGAAAAGAGTGAATAATTGATGCAAATTGCATTTTTCAAAAAACCTCTTAAAAGAGGAGGTGTGTCCTTGAAGACATTTGCAAAATAGGTCACAATTACCTTTCTATTTATTCTTTCCCCTTTTTCCACATGTTTGATGATAATTGTTGTGGTGGTGGTGGCTGTGACGATAAGACAGAAGCACCAGTAGCCGATGAACAGGAAGCAGCTCCTGAAGCAGAGACCCCTGAAGCAGAGACTCCTGAAGCAGAGACCCCAGCTGAATAATTAGTCTCAAAATTTCTACGAAAACTGGCCCCGCTTGGGGTCTTTTTCGTTAAAAAACAATTTATTAGCTCAAGCATTGTTTGATAGCTTCTAGTTTCTGGAGAAAGTGGAATGGAAATTAAAAGGAACCTAGGAAATTTCAAATATCTTAGAATCCACAGATAACAGCTCTTCTAGCAGCTAGAAGCTAGAAGCTAATACCCCCAGATTGGCATTGATCTTTCTGTTATTAAAATATATCAGCAATAAATATAATTGATTTGACAGAACACATTCTCGAAGGCAGCATGTGCCTCCTATGCAAAACGTCCTACAATCACTAAAAAATCTCAACGCCATAATCCCCGGACCTTCAAAATCGGAGATAGAATTTCTTTCTGAAGAATTCTCCAGCAATATTCCGTCATCTTCTATGTCAGATGATTTAAATGCAAAAATAATAAAAGTAAATACTAACACAAACCAAAAGCTCATTGTTGTTACTCATGACAAGACACTTCTGTGCATAAAAAGAAATATCGCAAAACTTGGAAAGGGTGAATGGCTCGCCCCTCTTTCGACAGTGACGACTATTTTTATTGCCCTTCTCACATCGGATTTTAAAACAGCTTTGTGGCTTGGCCCCGCCGAATGGAAAGCAATGTTTGTCATCTCCGGATTCCTCTCTACAGGATGGTTGTCATTTATGTTAAAAAAGTCCTTGCACTCCAAAACAACCAACGAAGTAACATACGACATTGTTCAGCAACTGGGTGGTAATTTAAATCAGGCAAGCATCTAAAGAGCTGCTAGAATATTAACGTGATCCAAAAGCTTCTTGTCCTCGGCACTTTTCTTGCAGCACAATTTATCATCACTTGGTACGGGTATTTTATGGGAACCATACCCGAAGAGGGGAAATTTCTCGGAATACAGTATCACTCAACATTCACAGGACTCCTATTGGTCCAACTTCAGTTCATCTGGATTCCAATAGTGATCAATGTGCTCTACGGACTTGGATTCCAGTGGGGCAACAATGAATTCAAGAGTTTTCTGATTATTATATCTCTATGGATTGCATCCGCACCTATTGCCGCATTAATTTTCAACGCTATTTTTATTAAAACCAAGATAGACCTTCCAATTATCCTTGGAATAATTCTCATCACAACGGGGAGCATTCTTGTTGTGGCTCATAAGGAAGTTTCAGGCCTATTCTCTTAGAGAGTTATGCAATCAAAAGAAATTGAAAATGGCTTCATCCTTCGCCTAGAACATGGCGAAGAGATTACACAAACTTTGACAAAGTTCATTCAAGACGAAAACATTGAAGGAGGAGCTATCACAGGAATAGGCGCAGCATCTAATGTGACATTGCAGTATTTCAATATAGAAACTAAGGAATATGAGGAAAAATCTTTTCCTGAGGAATATGAAATTCTCGCACTCAACGGAAACATTTCGATTAAAGAAGGTAGGCCTTGGCCTCACCTACACATAGTTCTTGGAACTGATGAGTATAAATGTATTGGAGGGCATTTGAAGTCTACAACTGTGGGTGCAACGTGTGAGATTTTTATTAATACATTTTCAAGACTCGAGAGAAAGCTTGACGATGCAACTGGACTGCATTTGTTAGATTTGAACTGTTAACAATTTAGGTAACTAGTAATCAACTAGTTGCGCAACTAGTTGATTACTTTACTGCTAGTCAGAAATATGAATAGATCTCCACAACTCAAACGAGGCTCACTAGGAGCCCCGATGAGAATACTGGATTGCAGTTGTTAGATTTTTCTACTTGAGCTCGTAAACCAACGAAACATTCACCGACACTTCTTGTTCACCTGCAGGAATTGGAGGAGCGATAGGTCCTCCTCCTCCCATTCCACCCGCCATATCCATTGCCATTGCCTTCTCGTACATTGGCTCATAATAGCCACCTCCTTCGTTAAAGCCCTTTAGCTTGCCAACTCTCTTCCCAAGCTGAGCAGCTAATGCCTGCGCTTTCTCTTCTGCGTTCTTGATTGCCTTTTCGCGAGCCTGAGCACGAAGTACCTCAGGATCATCAATAGTAAAACTCACACTCCCCGCCTGATTAGCTCCGGCTACAGTTGCCGCAGATAGAACTGCGCTAATCTGATCTAGATCTCGAATCTTTACACGAAGATTCTGGCTTGCTTCAAAACCTTCATCAATTCTCTTCCCTTCATCCCAATCATAAGAAGGATTAAGTGATAGAGATTGAGTCGTGATGTCTTTCTCTTCTATTCCTTCTCTTATTAATGAAGCAAACACTGCATTCATTTTATCAGTCAGAATTTGCATAGCTTTATCTGCTGTCTTTTGACGTCCTGTTTGCATACCAAAACTCATCTCAGCAATATCAGGAATAGCCATTACTTTTCCTTCTCCATTTACAGAGATTGTAACTGGGTGAAGATCTTGCCCCTCAATATATTTTCCAGTGATGTATAAGCCGCCTACAATAAGTGCGATAAAAATGGGAAGCCAAATAGGATGACGCATGCATGTATTGTTATCCATAAAAGTAATTGGGGAAAAGTAACAAACTACTTCAAACGAGTAGCGATCTGTACTGTAGTAGACAAATTGACCTCAGGAAAGTGACTATTGATTGTAAAAGTGCTTTTGTACTATGCCTTCTTCGCTAATATCTGCTCATACCCCTCTTTCTCGAGCCTTTTAGCAAGATCTGCTCCTCCACTCTCAACGATATGCCCCTGTTTCATCACGTGAATCTTGTCTGGTTTAACGTAATCCAGAATTCGCGCATAATGAGTTACAATCAAGCAGGAAAACTTCTCAGATCGCATGAGATTAACGCCTTCTGCGACCACCTTGAGTGCATCAATATCCAAACCTGAGTCGGTCTCATCGAGCAATGCGAAAATTGGTTCGAGCACAAGCATCTGCAGAACTTCCAGTTTCTTTTTCTCTCCTCCGGAAAAACCTTCATTCACATTACGATCCGAGAATGCATGATCCAGATGTAGCAAATCCATTTTTTGCTGGAGTAACGCATAAAATGTGATCGGTGAAATCTTTCTCTTGTCTGGATACCTCGCTGTCATCTGTGCTGTATATGCAGCGAATAGAAAATTCCTAACGCTCACACCACTAATTGTTTTGGGGTATTGGAATGCAAGGAAGAGACCTGCACGTGCGCGCTCATGCGGTTCCATTCCTAGAAGATCTTTACCGTCGAACAAAACTTCTCCTTTTGTAACACAGTATGCCGGATGCCCCATAAGCGTATTAACGAGTGTCGATTTACCTGAACCATTGGGGCCCATAATCGCATGCACTTCTCCCTTAGGAACTTCTAGGCTCAACCAATGGACTATCTCCTGTCCTTCGACAGATATGTGGAGATCGGCGATGGAAAGGATAGATATCAAGAATTATTGATTGATAATGAATAGTGAATAATGAAGAATGGATAACGATTGTAGCGTCATTTTTCATTTTTCATTATTAATTTTTCATTATTCTTATGCCTAAAGTAACTTTCACATTTGATGGTAAGCAGATCGAAGTAGAAGCCAAAGAGGACGAAACGCTGTTAGAAGCCGCTATAAGAGAAGGCGTCCCTATGGAGTATGCATGTGGAGGAAACGGATTCTGTACCACATGTCGCTGCAAGGTAAAACAGGGGAGTGAGAATCTAAGCCCTCGCAATGACCGTGAGGAAAATATTGGAATTACCGAAGATCCATATCGTTTGGGATGCCAAGCACAAATTCAAGGGGACGTCGAAGTGGAGATAGCAGAAGGCTAAAAAGACTGCTCAGCTTCAGCAAACGAAATTTTTGTGAGAGTATAGATCAGACACTTGTAAGTGCTTTTAGCTTTTCTTTTACTTCTTGATTATATGGCTCCAGCTTATTTATTTTGCGATATGTTTCTTCTGCCTTTTCTTTGTCTCCAATTTGTAGAAGACACTCTGCCAAAAGACCGAGTAATTCCGTATCACGTGCAAGCCTAGCTGTTGCCCTATCAAGAAGCAGTGCTGCATCCTTATAGTGCCGTGCAGCTACACATGCTCGCCCAAGAGAAGCAAAACGCTCTGGATTCTGCGGATCACGATCAAGTGCTGCCTGATATGCCTCACACGCCAAGTCAAATCGCTCCTGTCTGTAATAAGCGAGCCCCAGATTCGCATGGAATGATGCATCGTCTTTGTACTGTAACAGCTCTTTGTACATCGCTTCCGCCTTTTGATCTCTCTTCTCTTCGAGATATAGCTTTGCCAATTGCGCACGTACATCATGCGCATCAGGATTAACCGTAAGTGCTTGAATCAGTAATCCTTCTGCACTGTCCATTTTGCCTTGAGCAATGGCCTTTTCTGCACGATGTAAAAATGCTCTTGATTCCTGCAATTGAATTGCAGTTGTGCGCATGCTCTTCTTCGGTTTTTCGAGAGGAGTCTCCTTCAAAATAACTGCCCCACGATCTTCAGCAGATTGAATGCGTTGCTTCATATTTCTTACATATTTCCGCACAGCGCGATTTCGTAGCAAAATTCGTCCGAATATGATTCCGAAGATAACTATAGAAGAGCCGAAGAGGACGAGGACATAAACCATGGACGACAGTTAACTATCAACATTCAACATTTAACATTTGACATTTGACATTTGACATTTGACAAAAAAGGCTCACTAAAGTCAAAGTGTAATTAAATGTATTACTGTTAACTGTTAACTGTCAACTGTTAACTGTCGTAAGTGCGAATCTCTGAGCAAGCAATTGCTTATGTGCATTGGTTTTAAGCCCTTCCGAAAGCTCCATGAGTGCTGCAACGTTTCTGGAGGAATCACCAGAAAGCCGTTCGCGCAATGTAAAGGAAAGATGCTGCAAAAATTGTTCTGATTCTTCGCCACGCTGATGAAGTGGCTTAAGAAGATACATTCTTTCCCGAAGCACTTTAGATTTCCAAAATGAGAGAGCCTTAGAATGCATCAGGCGCTGTTCACGGAGAAGATCGGGATCATCACGCAAATTGATAAGCCTCCCAGGAGCACCCTGAGACAAATGCAAAATGAATTTTGCATCATCTTCAGAAACGTCTGCTAAGAGAGGGCCGAGTTCGGTATTCGCAAGCCGATGAAAACGCACAACACGTGAACGTGATACAACTGTTGGCAAAAGAGACGACAACGTCTGGGTTGTAAGAATAAAAACAACTCCCTGCGGTGGCTCTTCCAAGATTTTCAAGAACGCATTGGCAGAAGCATCTTGCATTCGTTCCATCGAACGAATAATACAACAGCTCCATGTGCCTGTTCCTGTTTCGAAGAGTCGTTCTTGTAACCCCTTAACATCATCAATACTAATCACGTCTGTTTTTGCGGGGGGCTTTTTTGATCGATGCTGTTGTGGAACATTGGATGTACGAGCAATGACACTCCAATCATCACAGACCCCGTCAATCCACAATTGATCGAGCACCATCAGATCTGGATGAACAAGTTTTTCAATTTGACCACGCACATCATCTTTTTTTTCTTCAGGAACATCCTGCAGAAGAAGCTCCTGTGCAAACCAACGTGCAACCGGCATCTTTCCTAAGTGACTAGAGCCACTGAAGAGATATGCGTGTGCAACGTTCCCTTGTTCAATATCTGCAAGAAGTTGCTTGCGCTGGAATTGGTGGCCTACGATTTCTGATGTCCTAACCATGAGTAGATGATCATAGCATGTTCAGAGGGCTGATGGCTTAGGGATTATTAATGATTTGGAGAAATCCATAGCTCTACTCAAAGGGCTTACGGCAGTTGGCTATTGGCTAGCAGCTAACAGCTAACAGCCAATAAGCTGCAAGCCCTCTGATCAAGAATTAACTCCACAGCATTTTTTGAATTTTTTACCCGATCCACAAGGACATGGGTCATTTCTACCAACTCTAGCAACACTTCTAGTCGCCTGAGACGACATATGCCTCTGCGCATCCTGTGCATGCTGAGCAACCTGAGGATTTTGCATGATTGCAGGATTTTGACCTTGTTGCTGACCCAATCTCCCAGACACTCCTGTTTGCGTAAGATCCGCTTCAATCTGATCCTCATTTGTCTGAGTAGCCTCTATCTCTGCCTGTGCACGTTCTAGGAATGCCCGTGGAGAGAACTGTGCGAAGTCCACCTGCAAAAGAGTACGAACAATAGCAGAATCAACTGCCGCCAGAAGCTGACGGAAGCGACGGAAGCCTTGGTCCTTGTATTCGATAAGAGGATCTCGCTGTGCATATCCGGAGAACGCAACCTGCTCACGCAAATGCGACATATCATCGATATGATCCATCCAATGTGTATCAATAGAACGGAGTGTTACAACCTGCTCAGCTTGAGCAACCGTCTGTGCATCAAACTCTTTGCACTTCGCTTCGTAGAAATCTAGGAGAAGTTTCTCGATTGAATCATGTAACTTATCTCGATCAGTGAACTCCTTGAGCTTTTCGAGTTTTACGATCTCAACAAGTTGCGGATGAAGAGCTGCGAGAATCTCATGTACTTCTTTCAAGTTCCACTTATCCGGATCGTTTCCCGCCACATGCACATCCACCATCAACTGCGCCTCCCCCTTAATAGCTTGAAGTACATCCTTATGAAGCGGCTGTGAGATCAAATTTTTTGACTCCTTTTCCTCATTTATCTCTTTCTTGTCCACCATAGCCTTGCCTCTCGGCCCTGAACTCGATGCCGAAGGGGCGGAGGCGGATACCTCTTCTGACTCCTTTAAGCGCACTAATATCTTCTGCCTCCTTGTATAGATAATCTCACGATGTTTATTCATCACATCATCGTACTGAACAACATGGCGGCGAATATCAAAGTTCCGACCTTCCACTTTCTTTTGTGCACTCTCTATCGAACGGGAAACAATCTTGTTCTCTAAAGGAACATCATCTGGAACTTTGAGCCGCTCCATCATTGTCTTAAGGCGATCTCCTCCAAATAATCGCATCAGATCATCTTCCATGGAAACAAAGAATCTGCTTTCTCCTGGGTCACCCTGGCGACCACTACGACCTCGCAACTGGTTATCAATTCTACGTGCCTCATGCCGCTCTGTACCCATAATACAAAGCCCTCCCAAGTCTGTTACTCCTTCCTCCAATTTGATATCCGTTCCTCGTCCTGCCATGTTAGTCGCAATAGTAATTGCTCCTTTTTTCCCCGCCCCAGCAACAATTTCTGCTTCTTTCTCATGCTGTTTAGCATTCAAAACATTGTGAGGGATCTTTTCGTGTTCAAGCAATTTGGATAGAGCCTCGGATTTATCAATCGATGTTGTTCCAATCAAAACCGGTTGTCCTTTTTTGTACTTCTCCTTTGCAATTTTAGCAACCGCTTTGAATTTTGCCTCCACAGTCCTATAAATTGCGTCTGCTTTGTCATCACGAACAAGTAGCTTATTGGTAGGAATAACAATAGTGCGTAGGTGATAGATAGATTCAAATTCTTCTGCTTCTGTTTTTGCCGTTCCTGTCATGCCCGCAAGTTTGTTATAGAGACGGAAATAATTTTGGAACGTGATTGTTGCAAGCGTCTTGCTTTCGCGTTGCACTTCAACCTTTTCTTTTGCTTCAACCGCCTGATGAAGCCCATGACCATAGCGCCTTCCAGGCATAAGACGTCCTGTGAACTCATCAACAATAATCACCTCTCCATCCTTAACTACATAATCCACATCTAGCTCGTAAATGGCATGCGCTCTAAGTGCCTGTTCAATGTGATGCACTTCCTCGAAGCCTTTATCGGTGTAAATATTTTCCACCCCCAGTAGCTCCTCCATACGCTTCACTCCTTCTTCGGTGAGAGTGGCAATGCGCTGTTTCTCATCTTTATTGTAATGAACATTCTCCTTCAACTCATGCACGAGCACAGAATAGCGCATGTATTTTTCAGTCGATTCCTCCGCAGGTTGGCTAATAATAAGTGGAGTACGCGCCTCATCTACAAGAATACTGTCGACCTCATCAACTATTGAATAATGAAGACCACGCTGAACTTGCCGATCGATGGAACTGGTCATGTTGTCACGCAGATAGTCGAAACCAAACTCGTTGTTTGTTCCATAAGTAACATCACATGCATACGACTGAGCTCTTTCTTTGTTACTTTTCTCATGTAGAACGGATCCAACCGTTAACCCGAGTGCTTCGTATAGCATCCCCATCCACACGGCATCACGTTTGGCTAGGTAATCGTTAACTGTAACAACGTGGACACCCTTCCCTTCTAGAGCATTTAAATAAACAGGCATCGTACACACGAGTGTTTTTCCTTCTCCTGTCTTCATCTCTGCAATGTTTCCTTCATGCAGAACAATTCCTCCAAGAATCTGCACGTCAAACGGAACCATGTTCCACACAAACTTCTGCTTTCCGAGAATTGCCTCTTTTCCCTTGATAAGTTCACATGCACGAATGACAGTAGCAAACGCCTCTGGGAGCATCTCATCTAGGCTAGCCCCAGCCCTAGCCCTATCCCTAAATTCCTTGGTCTTCTTTGGAAGATCATCAAGCTGCAATTTTTTGATTTCTTCTGATTCCATTGCCTTCTTTACTCTGGCAACTTTAGGCCTGATCCGCTTTAATTCACGTTCATTGGGATCGCCGAGTAGTTTGTTCAGAAAATCGATTGTGGACATTTCTTACAGAGGATAGCAGAGAAGTGTGCAAGAATTGAGAAATCTATCCTGTTCGTCCATACCACGGCTCAAGTGGCTTAGATTCAAATCTCTGCTGAGAAATAAGCTGAGGAAGTATTTGCGTGATCGGCTCAATCTCTGCCTTTTTGAGCTGCTTAGAATCCAAAGCTTTAATCTGTTCATCCAAAAGCTCTCCCATCCACTCAGCCCCCCGAGGAACCTTTTCTGAAAATTCTTCCAAAGTAACAAGCGTTGGCTCAGTCCATTCACCTCCTTTTACAAATAAGGAATCCCTCTTAGTCGCATGAACCCAATAAGTATCCCGAACCCGATCCCGAACCCGACAACCGAGTATTTCGCTCAAATGAACCCCAACCCCCTCAATTCCCAACTGATCTATAAGTGTGTTGGCAAACGACACCGCAACTCTCAAACTCGTAAATCCCCCCGGTCCTATTACACATGCAATATTCGTCAAATCTTCATATTTCCATCCTGCCTCATCCAGCAACTCCTCAACTAGTGGAACAAGCTCATGATCACGAATACGAGTAGTGACCTCCCGAGATACAATGACCTCTCTTTCGCTAGCTAAAGCTATAAATCCATCATGACTGGCGATATCGATAAATAGACAATTCATGACGTAAATTGGTGAATACTATTCAAAGGTATTACAATTGTAACATTGTTCCATTGCTTCATTGTTCGCAAGCGAATAGCGGGTTTGTTGCCTCTTTAGAACAATGGAACCATGGAGCAATCGTAAATATCTTCTTTAATTTTCTAACGCTCTGAAATTGTAATGAATTCATTATCCATCATCATCCCCACCTACAAGCGCTCGAAAATTCTAGAAAAGTGCCTTAAGCACATCGAAAAACAAACCTCACACGATGTACTGGAAGTGATAGTGGTAAGTGACGGACCAGATGAAGAAGCAGGCAAAGTTTGCAAAGAACAAGAATGGGAAATACCAATTGAGTTTTTGGAAATCGAAAAGTCACAACAGGGAGTTGCACGAAATCACGGCATCGAAAAGGCAAACTCATCACTCTCTTTATTTATAGGAGATGATATTTTCCTCATGCCTCAAGCCTGCGAAAAGCATATTCATGCACATCTGGAGCAGGTAGAAGAAAGAGGCCCTATCTCTATAGCTGTACTTGGCCACACCACATGGGATCCGAATGCGGAAATTACATCGGCCATGAGGTGGCTAGAGAAATCTGGATGGCAGTTTGGATATCCACTAATCAAATCGTATTCCAAAGACTTCATCCCCAAACCTATTCAACATCGCTTCACATACACCAGCCATATCAGCGTCCCAACTGATATTGCGCGAGAACATCCATTCCGCGAAGATGTCTCACTTTATGGATGGGAAGATGTGGAATGGGGAGAGCGACTCAAAAACGTGCCGCTGAAACTCTTTTATGAACCAGAAGCTAAAGCTCATCATCATCATCCAATTACACTGGAAGAATCTCTTGAACGAATGGAAACACTTGGGCGCAGCGTTACACATTTTCCGCATCTTGATCGCCACCCAACAGGTTTAAAGCGTATTGCTTACGAAATAGCATCGTTACTACCTACCATGAGTGGAAAGCATAGGAAGGCATTCCTACGAGGATTGAAAAGGAAGGAATAAAAAGAATTAAAGGAGACAAAAGAGGAAAAAGGATGCGCAACTCTTTTAACTCTTTTCTCTCCTTTTTCTCCTTTAACTCTTTTGCCTCTTTTTCCTTCTCATAAATCCAAATCCCGAAGCCGCACCTATGGCAATCACCGCGATCGCACCTGGTCCCGTATCTCCTGTCGGCGGTTTGGTTGTTGTAAGTTGAGAGATGGAAGCAAGTGGAAGTTGGTAGGGCAATGCCTGTAGATTAGCAGTGCTTGGATACATCTGGTTCTGCTGAGACAAAGCTAACTTTGGGAAATTAAATGATGATGCAAATGCGGAACCAACTTCCTCCTGACATGCATTATTACATCCATCTCCAGCTAGGAGGTTGCCATCATCACATCCTTCGTATGGATCTAAGATAGAATCTCCGCAGCGTGCAGATGAGCAATTAGTTCTACACAAACTCCCAAATTGATTAGAGTTTTTTTGGCCTTCATCACACTGCTCTCCAGGGTCAATTTTGCCATCTCCACAGAACTCCGAGTCGTATCTACAATCTACTGTACAACCATACGGAAGACTGCTCTTATGAAGAACGGGCTCACACTGTTCCCCTAGTGCCCTTTGAAGAATGCCATCTCCACAGAATCCAAATTCAAGGAAACACATAGCACTGCATCCATCAAGATCTCGTTGATTGCCATCATCGCATTCTTCATTCATATCAATCTTACCATCACCACAGAAGACTGAGGATGCAATGATGGTTGGCTCCAAGAAACAGAGCGAAGAACAACCATCACCGGAAATGATATTGCCATCATCGCACTCTTCGGAGAAATCACGAATCCCATCGCCACATTCTTCTTCGACCATAAGCCGAGGATCATCCTCTGGGAAAACAATTAAGTTACACCGCACATCACAATAATTTGTACCTGGTGGTTCACACTCTTCTCCGGGATCAATACGTCTATTGCCACAACTTGTAAAGAATTCGTTGGCATCAATACAAGCACAATC
>JAHIYH010000012.1 GCA_018814875.1 Patescibacteria group bacterium | reverse complement strand
TACAGAGTTTTTGGTCATCAAACATAATAGTCATGGGAAGAATGTACGTCCGATGACTCAGTTCAGGCTCATCTTGCGTTAGAAATCGAGAGGTATTTCAGGCTCATCTTGCATTGGATAAGTCTTAGGTTTGATTTTGTCTTAATATTAAGCTATAATATACGTAACAAATATCTATAACTTTATTTCTCTTTTTCAATCATGAAAATACTTAATGATGAAAAGAACGTCATACGTTCCTCGGCAAGCTTCCTGCTTGCATCGATATTCTACGTAATGGCATTTGTGATTCTTAGAACGGTACTCTAATTTTTATCCGTCACAATTTCTTTTAAAGAAGATAGTTTGTGGCGCACTAAATTAAATGCCTGTCGACCATGGTCCACCTAAAACAGGAATTAATGGTCACACACTTTTTTTCACAAACCCATATTCCAATCCTCTTGCCGAGACATCAAACAATTCGTAACCGATAGATTGTAATAATCTAATTGCATTCTCAGTTTGCTCCAAGTTTATGTATAAGAATCGATGATGAAACTCTACAAGAATTTGGTTGATGTGGAGATTGCTCTTAGCAATGTCTTTAATCACATCATATTCCGCACCTTCAATATCCATCTTCAGAATGTCTATTTGGCTATGTCCCAGTTCGGACATGATGGTCGATAGCTTTTTCACAATACCACCATGCTTGTTTTTATCCATAGTCTCGCCCATAACATATGAGACTGCATGACCTTCTGGAAGGCTGAAATCTGCCATTCCATCGTAGTTTGCAATTCCCCATGGGTGGAATGTAAGACCGGATGGCAGTTTCTGCTGAGTTATCCACTGTATTGCACGAGGTGTTGGGTCAAATGAATGAACTTCTGTATCAAAGTGTTTTAGCAGATCCACTTCGAACCGGATGTCTTTGCCAACACCAAAGCTATATACAACCTTTGGATTACAATTTGCGATTGTCCATTCACCATCACCTGCTCCGTAGCATGTTTTTTTGACACGAATGGTCGGATTAATATTCAGCTCTTTTCCTGCACGACGAAGAGCATCCCTCTCGCGTCGTTGGCGCCATTTGCGAATAGGGACAATAATGGGCTGAAGCAGTAATCTAAGAGCATTCATTTTGGTAAGCATATCTCATACCAATTTCATTTCAAAACATCATGATCAGTTTTCGTGTAGCAGCATCCTCTAGTGCCGCATAGCCCGCTTTGGCAGGGCGAAGTGGTATCGCATGATTCATAACGAGGCGATCTGTTTTCTTTTTGATTTCCTGATGTGTGTTTTGGTGCTGTTTGGTGCACTAGATTAGAGGAAGTTAGAACTTGTTGTTCAAGTTTATAGAAGTCGTTAATTGTTTTGTCATTCTTACATTTATACAACTACTTTAATAGTGGTATGATGTATTCTATGAATAAGATTATAAGAAACAATGAGATAAGTTCATTGATATTAGCTCTTGGATATTTGGCTTGGATTGGTTTTGTATTTGTTTCGATTAAGGGATACTTACAAGGATCAACTGGAGGTTATTTTGGAGGCTTTGGTGTTGTTTTCTTTCCGACTATTTATACTGCTTTTGGAGTTGGCCTTAGGGGGACTCCGTTGCCAGCTCTTGAAGCTCTTTTTTGGATGTTGTCAGCAATAGCTGTGAATCTTGCTTTTATCTTGCTTGTAATAAATGCCTTCGTTTTCCACTTTCGACAAGCAAGGATTCTTACATCAGTCGCAATGGTTTTGACTCTACTGATTCCATTTGGAGGACCATGGTTAAATGGTTATCGTGCACTTTTCATAAGATATGAAACAGTAGAAGAATGTGATGGTAATTCATTAGTTCTGCGAAAATATTGTCATTATGTGTTCAATAAAGAAGATAAGAGAAAGCGTGATTTGGAAAAATGTAATAATCTTGGTACTGATAGTCTTGGGGACTGTGTTTCAGAAGTGGCACTTTATACTAACAATGTCGCACTTTGCGATATAGGTCTTATAAGATATAACAAGGAACGAGAATCATGTGTTAATCAGTTTCGTGACGAGCTAGGTGATTTGGGTGTTTGTGAATATATACGGGGAAAAGACGGAGAGTTTGAGGATAGCTCCTGGTGGGAGGAATGTTATTATTGGACAGCTAAAAATCTTGATGATCCTCAGATCTGTGAAATCCTTCCTTCAAAAAACCCATCTGATCCAGGCCAAGATTGGCAGGGTTATTGCTTAACGGATTTTGCTTGGGCAAGAAAAGATATGAAATATTGCAATCGAATTAGACAATTATCCCCTCAATCAAATGAGTATTACACCTGTATGAAAAAACTGGAGCAGGGACGCTGGTAATTATCTTCTATTAATAAAAAGTTATAATCTGTTATTCCAGTGGTTTTAAAATGGCTTAAGTAAGCCACATTTATTTGGTACCCAGGAGAAGACTTACTTCATCTTGTCCCGCCAATGAAAAATAGTCCGCAGCCACGAAGGGCTGCTCTCGTTTATAAATTATTTCCAAAACCAGAGCGGGCGCTTGTCCTGAGCGTAATCGAATGGTTCCTGTCAGCAATGAATTGTTTCTCGATTTTGTTGGCGGCGCCACGTGGGCGCGACTAATAAGCCAAGTAAAACGACTTCGTCGTCACGTGGCACGTAAAGCCGCTACGCGCCTTTACGTGGTGCGAAAGGGTTTTCAGGTTACTACGACATTATGTTGTTAATTGACCGCGAAGATTCGAAAAAAGGGATTCTCGAATTTCATCATGAAAAAGTTTTATAAGTTGGCGATAATTATCCCGATCACTGCAATTATTAACCCAATAATCTTCAAACGAGTATTTCTTATAATTATTCGGTCATTTAGAACATGCTCTGCATCTTTTCGTTCGGCTTGATCTATTCTTTGTTCAGCAATGTATTCTCTAAGTTTTTTGTTAGAGAGTTTTCGTACCCGTTGAGCTTCAAAATCTGCCATATAAACCAGAAAACATTTATATGATCTAGAATAGCGATATTGCATAGTTACTTCCACTCTCCTCGAACCAACTTCTCCTTCTTTTCTCTCGTCCATCCTTTTATCTGGATTTCGCGTTTGCGGGCTGTGGATTTTGTTTTAAACGGATCGGATATATAAACGAAATGTGATAGTCCTTGGTCATGTGCAAACTTCGCCCCTTTGCCGCGAATATGATCAATCAAGCGTTGCTCAGGATTTTGTGTAATTCCCGTGTAGTACCTGCCAGTTCGAGCTTGTGCTATGTAGACATGCCAAGACATAGGAGAAGTATTCTATCATAGAATATCTTATTTATTGGGCTCTTCGATTCGCTCATTACATTCGTTCACTCAGAGTCATTCGCCTCGGCGAAGAGGTGGCCCGAGCGCCGCAGCGCGAGGACCATGAGCGAGGCACCGCAGTGCCGAGTCGAATGGTGCCCAGGAGAAGACTCGAACTTCCACGGGATATGCTCCCACTAGCCCCTCAAGCTAGCGCGTCTACCATTCCGCCACCTGGGCAAGGAAGGCTAAAGGAGTGTACCAATAGACCTCCAGACTGCAAACGAATCATTGAGCTTTCCGCTATTCTTCAATAACTATTAATTGTTCTGCTTACCTCCAATCCCTCCACTGTCATCTGCCCCTGCCGCACCTGCCGTTAATTCTTTCGCCATGTCAAACTCAGCAAGTAACCTGCCTCGAATTTTTCCACTAACTAACACAAGCATCTGTTGCACTTCTTCAGATCTACTTTTAGGAACCTCATCCTTATGAGCATCCAAATATACATAAAGTGGTTCTAAAGAAAGCCTGCATCCAGTTTCATTAACAACGATATCTGCTGAACTGAAATCTGATTCTTTACCACAAAGAATCTTTAAACAATTTAAGGTAGTGATCGTAGAAATATGAGCATCCTCAAGAGCCTCAACTGTTAAATCACGTACTACTTCTGTATCTAAAACTGGCGCATCTACTTTTACATCTAAAACTGATAATTCTGAACCACTCATTATAGTAAGGGGGAAACAAGTTTGCGACACTTTAATCCTCTATAGCAAGTTGTCAACTATAGTACTATTAAAATACGTCAATCTTTGATTTTTGGCTTCATTTAGGGCTATTAGAAATTATCCTGAAAATAATATGTGTTAAAACTATCGTTTTAGACTCTCTTTTTCTTTTGCTGGAAGATCCAATCCATCAATGAATATATCGATCTGATCGTGCGTAAGCTGCTCCCCTCTAGTTAGCTTTTTGAGCTTCTCGTACGCACCTTCTACACCATGCTTCCGCAGCACTGTTTGAATCGCCTCCGCTCTAACTTCTGGGTGTGCCTCTAACTCCAACTTGATTGCAGAGCGATTTAGATCGAGCTTACTGATCCCCTTCATCAGAGATGTAATTGCTAATGTGTGATAACCAAACGCCACTCCAATGTTGCGCTGCACTGTTGAATCTGTGAGGTCACGCTGCAAACGACTGATGGGAAGTTTTTGAGCGAAATGTTGGAACAAAGCATTGGAAAGACCTAAGTTCCCTTCTGCATTTTCGAAGTCGATAGGATTTACTTTATGTGGCATTGTTGACGATCCAACTTCTCCTGCAATCACTCTTTGTTTAAATACACCACGCGAGATGTATGACCAAGAATCACGTGAGAAATCGATGAGTATCGTATTGATGCGCTCCATGATGTGACTGAGTTCAGCAATGTCATCATGAGGATTAATCTGCGTTGTGGCATTCAATGGAGTTACTCCAAGCGAGCGCATAAAACTCTTACCAAATGATTCCCATTTAATATTTGGATACGCCGCTTTGTGTGCCGAGTAATTACCTACTGCACCACCAAATTTGCCCTGCATCTTGAATTTCTTCAGCTGATCGAACTGTCTTTCCATACGTTCTGCAAATACAAGCATTTCCTTACCTACAGTTGTTGGAGTTGCAGGTTGCCCGTGTGTAAGGCTAAGCATCTCGATATTCTTCCATCGTTTTGCAAGACTATTGAACTTTGCAATGACCGAACGAATCTCCGGACGAATAACTTCTTTTAGAGCTTCGTGAATCAAAATTCCATAAGAAAGATTATTTACATCCTCACTTGTAAGACCAAAGTGAACAAACTCTAAACTTTTCCTGAGTGCAGGCATGCGCTGCATCTTTGATTTTAAGAAGTACTCAACAGCTTTTACATCGTGGTTTGTCTTCTTCTCTATACGCTTAACTTCCTCGGCATCTTTAGTACTGAACCTTTCTACAAAACTTAGAAGTTTTTGTTCATCCTTCTTCGAAACTTTTTTGACCTCTTTGATATCTGGATGATTCGCAAGTGCCAAGAACCATTCGATCTCTACAAGTAAACGAGCTGATATAAGAGCATCTTCACTAAAAAATCGGCGCAATGACTCTGTATTCTTTAGGTAGCGCCCGTCGAGGGGAGAGAGGGCTGATAACATGGCTTAAATTGTAGCAGAAACAAAACAACGTTACTTCGTTATTTCGTTATTTTGTTTATAAGTACGCTTATAGCTAACAGGAAGCGACTGAAGATGATGAATAAGTTTTGCAATCATACTGCCAATTTTTTTTGTCTTATCTGCAAGCTGTGTGAATTCTTCCTTTGAAATATAAGCTTCATCAATCCCATCATACAAATGAGAACGTACTTCCGAAGCCGATCTTTTTGCATATCCAAGAAACTGTATAAATTCAGCATTTGTTTGTGCATCACAACCCTCTGCTATATTTGCCGAAATTGAGCGTGCAGCCCGAGTAATCTGATCAATAAAAGCAAAGTCCCTTTTTACTTTCTCTCTTTTACATATTTCTATAACAGAGCGTGTTAGATCACGACTTTCTTGCCATACACTCATTTCCTCAAATGATCTGAATTGCCCCATCGAAATAACTAGATAACGAAGTAACGAAATAAAGGAAAAGTAGGGAATAGTACTACTTTTCACCATCGTTGTCATTGCTTTCCCCCTCCAATATTTCAATAAATTCTTCCACAGTCATCGTCTCCTTCTTAAGGAGAATTACAGCCATTTTATCAAGCATTTTGCGATTCTGTTTCAAGAATCCAAGTGCTTTTTCGTACTGCTGCTGAATGGTCTTGCGAACGAAGGAATCGATCTCTTTAGCTTTTTCTTCAGAGAAGTTACGTACATAAGTTGGATCTACACCCAAGAACATAGTCCCTTGCCTCTCACCATATGCGACTGGGCCAAGATCATCATCTCCCATTCCATATTTCATAGCCATATTACGCGCAATGTGCGAAGCACGTTCAATGTCGTTGCTTGCTCCTGTAGTCATTTCATCAAATATTAATTCTTCTGCTGCACGGCCTCCCAGAAGTCCGCAGATTTCATCCAAGAACTTGGACTTAGAAGTTGTATATTGATCTTCTTGTGGAAGGAACCACGTGACACCAAGTGCCATTCCACGCGATACAATAGAGATCTTATGTAGCGGATCAGATTCAGGACAAAGGTGACCGACAATTGCATGACCAAGTTCGTGATATGCAGTGATATTCTTTTCCTTATCCGTGAGCTTTCGCGAACGCTTCTCTGAACCTATGGTAACTTTCTCTACAGAATCAATGAAGTCTTGTTGAGTGACAGCCTTACGCTTACGCTTGGCTGCAAAGATAGCAGCTTCATTCGCAATATTCTCCAAATCTGCGCCCGTAAGACCAACTGTCTGTCTGGCAATGGCATGTAATTCGATATTTTTTCCCAGTTTTTTTCTATCCGCGTGAACTTTCAGAATTTTTTCACGTGCCTCTAAATCTGGTTTATCTATAAAGATGCGACGATCAAAACGCCCCGGACGAAGCAACGCAACATCAAGAACATCAGGACGATTGGTTGCTGCCATGACTATGACATTCGTCCCCTGCTCGAAGCCATCCATCTCTGTAAGAATTTGGTTCAACGTTTGCTCGCGCTCATCGTGTCCTCCGCCAAATCCTGCACCGCCACGCTGACGTCCAACTGCATCAATCTCATCTATAAAAATGATACATGGCGAATTACGCTTAGCCTTGAGGAACAGGTCTCTAACACGACTTGCTCCTACACCTACAAACATCTCTACGAATTCGGAACCTGCAATGGAAAAGAATGGCACACCTGCTTCTCCGGCAACTGCACGTGCTAGTAATGTTTTACCGGTTCCCGGTGCACCTACAAGGAGAACTCCACGCGGAATCTTGGCTCCTAGGTTGATATACTTTTTGGGATGTTTCAAAAAGTCGACTACCTCAATAAGATCATCTTTTGCTTCCTCACATCCTGCCACATCCTTGAAACTTGTTTTGACTTGCTTGGCATCAGCAACGCGCGCACGTGATTTTCCGAACGAAAGCGCAGTGCTTTGGCTACGTGCGATTCCTCTAAATAACCAGATGACTCCACCGATAATAAGGAGAAAGAACAACAGATCCGGTAAAATAGCAATGAACATGTTGGCAGCCTCTCTGTTCTCTACCTCCACCACAGTAGGATTCTCAGGATCGTTCCAATTTAAAGTGCTCACACTATCGCGCCCCTCTTTATATGATTGGAATATTGTTCCATCCTTCGCAGTTGCGAAGACTTTGTTGTCCCTCATCAGAATGCTCTCGAACTCCTCTTCGGCATATCCCTTTGTAATTCGGCTAATAGGTACTTCCTCCGCATCTGTGAATTTCTTCTCCTGATCCCTCATAGGATTGGAAATTGAGTAAATTGAAAGGAAGATCAAAAGCGCGAAAAGTAACAGAGACATGAGCCATCTCTGGCGTGGGGGCTTTTGCTGTTTGCGTACTGCGGGCATGGCCTAAGAATAGCGTGAGAAAAGCACTTCGTCATCTAAAAGGAGAGAAAAGAATAAGGAGACAAAAGAATAAAAGGAGTAAAAAGAGATAAAGGAAAAGCATGTCACAGAGACTCTTTTGTTTCCTGCTTGTCCTGAGCGGAGTCGAAGGGTTTCTCCTTTAACTCTTTTGTCTCTTTTTTCTTCGCATCCACCCAAATCCTGCAGCAGAACCCATTGAGATCACAGCAATGGCAGCAGGACCAGTATCCCCTGCAGGAGGTCTGTTTGCTGTTAACTGTGCGATGTTAGCAAGAGGGAGCTGATACCCAAGAGATTGTAGATTGGCAGTACCCGGATATGTCTGGATCTGTTGCAGCAAAGATGCTTGTTGTGCTAAAGGTAATTGTGGGAAAGCAAATTCTGATGCAAAGGCAGCACCAACTTCTTCACGACACGTATTGTCACATCCATCACCATTGAGAATGTTACCATCATCGCATCCTTCATTTGAATCTAGGATATAGTCTCCACATCGCACAGATGAACAGTTTTTGCGACAAATAGAACCAAGTGAATCTGAATTACGTATTCCTGCATCACATTGTTCTCCTGGATCAATTTTACCATCACCACATAATGCTGAATCGAAACGGCAATCATTTGCACAACCATATGGAAGGTTGCGATTGTGAAGTATCGGCTCACACTGTTCATCAAGTGCACGTTGAACAATTCCATCTCCACAGAATCCAAATTCAAGGAAACACATGGAAGAACATCCATCTAAATCTCGTTGATTGCCATCATCGCATTCTTCGTTCATATCAATCTTACCATCACCACAGAAAACTGAGGATGCAATGATTGTTGTCTCGAAGAGACAGAATGCAGAACATCCATCACCGGAAATGATATTGCCATCATCACATTGTTCGGTTGAATCGAGAATCATATCACCACATTCTTCTTCGACCATAAGCCAAGGATCATCCTCTGGGAAAACAATTAAGTTACACCGCACATCACAATAATTTGTACCTGGTGGTTCACACTCTTCTCCGGGATCAATACGTCTATTGCCACAACTTGTAAAGAATTCGTTGGCATCAATACAAGCACAATC
>JAHIYH010000011.1 GCA_018814875.1 Patescibacteria group bacterium | reverse complement strand
CAGAAAGGGTATCACGATGAGGAGATTAGTGATTCTGAGCAGCGGCATAATGCCTTGCTGTACGTTCAAAACAATCCTATTCGACATGAATTTGTTGAAGAAATTGACAAATGGCGATGGAGTTCTGTCCATTTTCCGCATCTTATTGATCCTATGGAGATTTGGTTCGATTAAGCAGCGATTTTCGAACCGCAGCGATTTTCGAACCGCAGCGATTTTCGAATCGCAGCGATTTTCGAATCGCTGCTACGGGGGGTCGAACCGTTGCTGCGTTAGAGCCGTTATTGTGTTAATAATTTGCTTTTAAATTGAAGAATTTTGTGTAGAAACGCCAGTTTACGTGTTAATATACTCATATGCACTGCCCCCACTGCAAATCCTTGGATACCTCGGTAGTAGATACCCGTATTTCGGAAGAAGGGCGTGCTGTACGCCGACGCAGGGAGTGCGAGAAGTGCTTACATAGATTTACGACTTATGAAAGGCAAGAGCTTAGCTCACTCATTGTTGTTAAACGTGATGGTACGCGGGAACCCTACAGTCGGTCTAAGCTTGAGCGTGGAGTGTGGGTGGCGTGCACTAAGCGACCGATCCCTAAAGAGAAGATTGATAATCTTCTCGCTAAGCTTGAAGAGAAGTGGGGTGGGAACAAGAAAGAAGTCGCGAGCACAACAATTGGTATGGATGTGATGAAGGCGCTTAAGAGGATTGATAAAGTTGCCTACATCAGATTCGCCTCCGTTCATCGGGAGTTCAAAGATGTTGAGGAGTTTAAGGAAGAGCTTGGTAAACTTTTTGTGTGAGTAGGGAATGAAAAATGAAAAATGAAAAGTTAATAGTGAATCATTCAATAAATTCATGACAAGTAGTTAAAAGTGAATAGTGATTAATGAAAAATTCAAAATGCAGAATTCAGAATTATTTTTCGGCGTCACACGATCGTATCGATCGTGTTAAAAAGGAGCCCCGGAATTAAAAGTTAATCATTCAATAAATTCATGACAAGTAGTTAAAAGTGAATAGTTAATAGTGGGTGCGTTGAGATAAAAATTAATTATAGAAGTATGTGCGCACTTACTTCTTATATTTAAATTGAAAAATAAAAAGAAGGACTTTCGTTATCGAGCATGCCGAGCCGTTTATTCATCTTTCCCCGAAGCAACACCGAATTCCTCATGAAGTACCTTTTTAACATCTTAGGGTATTGGATTAGGGTGATGTGCTGCCTCGACTTTTTTGAGAATGACCTGATCGATTTTCAAAAAATCTGCATTAGCCCTATATAGAAGTGCGGCATGCTCATGAGTGCCTCTTCGCCACTCGGCAAGAGCCTCTTCTGTTTTTAATCGGATTTCTAATGGCAGCTTTGCTCGACTGGCCGCAGTAGATGCTTCATGTTGATTGACTATAGCAAACCAACCTTCAACAATTTCATCGGTTGTTCTAGGTGCTGTTCCAGCAGACTGCTCCATAATGTATGGGGGAAGAGGAGGATCAATATATCACTCTAAATCAACTACGCAACACCTGTGGATCATCTTTTATAAACGATACGACTTTAGAAGGCAGCCTTTCCTCCAGTTGCCCGCTATCCAAAATTAAGTCAGGTTGATACTCTTTGCCTGCAAATTGTTCGACAATATCTTCTGCACTGTAAGTGCAATGTTCTCCAGAGACGTTGGCTGATGTGGTGCTAATAGGTCTAGGGAATTTTTCGGAGAGCTCTAGTGCTATTGGATGTGTAGAAACTCTAATACCTAAGGTAGTGGAATAATGGAGTGGGGAAGTGGGGAAGATTTCTTCTTTGATGCACGGGAGAACAATTGTGAGAGGACCTGGTAATTCTTTATTGGCAAGTGCTCTCGCCTCGTCATTCCATTCTACCCATTCCTCTGTGGCTTCCACGGATGGAAATAGAGCGCTTATAGGCTTATCTACCCTACGTTCTTTTATTCGGAACAGCTTTTCTACTGCTTCGGGGTTGGTCATATCACAGGCAAATCCATAACAGGTTTCTGTAGCATGTGCGATTACCCCTCCCTCCTTAAGTAATTCGAGAGCAGAGTTTATGGCCGCTGAGGATGCTGGTAGGACTTTCAAGGGCTAGGGCTTGGGAACGGGTTCCCTTCGGCTGCGTTCAGGACAGGCGGGAACGGGTTCGGGTTCGGGTTCGGGTTCGGGTTCGGAACTAGTTTAAAAGAGTACAGTATGCTGGTTTATTAGCAATATCGTTCTGGCCCCTAGCGCCTAATCCCTAACTAAATATTTTTCGATTATCTCATCCACCTTCTTCAAAAGTATAGTCGAATAACTTACCGTCATCGGCAGAGGAATTACCTGCTCGCCAATTTTCAGTTGAACCTTTTCTTTCCCGGGGAATGTTTCCAGAACCTTTTTGAAGTCTAACAGCATCTTTTTAGGTGCACGTTTGGGGAGTTCGATTGTATGGACGGAGATGCGGGTTGGGCTAGGGTTGGGGTTAGGGCTGGGGCTAGGGCTAGGGTCGTCGGTTGGGTTTTGCCCGTCGCGGCTCGGCCGCGCCGAGACGGAGGTTTTGGGATTTGGGTTTTGGTTCGAACTATCACTTAACTCCAACAAGTTTATAACTTCATCGGTCTTCATCCCCCCAAGAATCCACTTCCCAAGTGGTCCCAAATATTCATCTTCAACTTTCCTTTCATTTATTGTGATTGTTTCTCCTGCAATGACGTCCCCTTCTTCATCCACTGCCTCTACTTGTTCAATTTCTTCTAGAATAGGCTTAACAAACGAAAGTCCTTTTTTAGCTTCCTCTTCGTCAAAGAATCCTTGCTCTTTTGCACGTGCAATCATTGTAGAAAGAGATGCCCTTTTGACGGCATTAGCACGCATTTGTAATTGGCCTGCACGCAAATCAATCGTGCCAGCGGCTACTAGTACAACATCAGGTTCTTCCAAAAAATCTGCAGCTTCTGCATATGTGCGTGGGAATAGTGTTATCTCCATCTTTCCGGTGGGGTCTTCCAAGAATACTATCGCCATAGTTTCCCCTTTCTTTGTTGTTATCCTCTTCACGCCTTCCACAATTCCTGCGACGGTAATTCTTTTCCCTACCTCTTTGGTTGTTATGCCGGAGATAAGCTGAGCCTTCTTGCCAATGTACTTCTTTAATCCTGCAAGTGGGTGGCTGGAAACGTATAGTCCGAGTGATTCCTTTTCCCATTGAAGCTTAAGTTGGCTAGAGACTGGATTTGTTTTAGGGAATTCAAGCGTTGGCGCGGTCATTGCCTCATCCATTCCGGCAAAGAGATTTGTTTGAGAACTACTCACATCGCCACATGCCTTCGCAAAATTTACAATACTGTCGTAGTGAGCTACAAGCACGTGGCGTTCTCCAAAACAGTCGAGTGCACCAGATTTTGCTAGAGATTCCAAAAGTTTCTTATTCAGAATTTTATCAGGAATACGTTTGGCAAAGTCCTCTATACTTTCAAATTTACCGCCTTCATCACGAATAGCGATGACTTGTTGTACGGTATTATCGCCAATGCCCTTGATGGCGGTTAATCCAAAACGAATGTTCATTTCGTTGCGCGTTGCACGCCCGTCTCGGCGCGGCCGAGCCGCGACAGATTGCGCGTTGCGCGCTTCCTCATTTGCTGCAGGAACAACTGTGAAGTGACGAAGTGATTCATTGATATTCGGAGGCAGAACTTCCATTCCCATAGTGCGACATTCTGCAATTTCGATCATAACCCTATCGGTTCTATGTGCGTCGCTGCTCAAAAGTGCAGCCATGAACTCCGCCGGATAGTGCGCTTTTAGGTATGCGGTTTCGTAAGAGATGCGAGCATACCCAGCTGCGTGGGATTTGTTGAATCCGTATCCTGCAAATGGTGTAATGACGTCATCAAAGATATTCACTGCGAGTTTTTCTTCGTATCCCTGAGCTTTTGAGCCTGAAATAAACTTCTCACGTTGAGAATCAAGCTCTCTCTTAATCTTCTTCCCTATTGCGCGTCGCAAAATGTCCGCTTCGCCAAGACTGAATCCTGCAAAGGTCTGTGCAATTTGTAAAATTTGCTCCTGATAGACGCCAATGCCATGTGTAGGTTTAAGGATCGGCTCTAAATCTTTATGGATATATTTTACCTCCTCTTTACCATGCTTTCGTTTGATGAAACTAGGTATCCATTCCATGGGTCCCGGTCGGAATAAGGAGATCATTGCAGTTATGTCTTCAAATTCTGTGGGCTTGAGTTGCTTTAAGTATCTGCGCATTCCCCCAGATTCCAATTGGAATACTCCGGTTGTATCTGCGCGCTGCAAAAGTTCGTAAGTTTTTTTATCGTCAATCGGAATAGTATCTATGTCGAGCCTGCTCTTGTGCGTGCGCTCGATAATTTTGAGTGTTGTTTGAATTACTGTGAGATTCATCAACCCCAAGAAGTCCATTTTTAGTAAGCCCAGTGCCTCAAGTGGTTTTGCAGAAGTTTGTGTGATGATTGTTTGGTCGTCTTTTGGCGCACGCTGGAGGGCAGTGTTATGAACAGTTGGTTCTTCTGTAATAATCACACCACAGGCATGTACAGATACGTGGCGCGCCTTGCCTTCCAGTCTAAGTGCTATATCGATGATTTGTTTGTAGGTTTCGTTGCTGTCGTATGCAGCTTTCATCTCGGTTGTCTCCAATGCTTCTGCAAGTTTTGTACCTGGTCGTTCTGAGATGAGTTTTACGAGCGTATTCATTTCTAAAAATGGAACGCCGTACGCACGGCCAACATCCTTAATAGCTGCTCTTGCTGCAAGTGTTCCAAAAGTGCAGATCTGAACGACGTGATCTTCTCCATATTTCTCACGAACATATTCAAGAACTTCGTCTCTGCGTGTGTCTGCAAAGTCGATATCAAAGTCTGGCATAGAGATGCGTTCCGGATTGAGGAAGCGTTCAAAGAAGAGCCCGTGTTCTAGAGGATCAAGTCCGGTGATGCCCATACAATAAGCAACGATCGAGCCTGCTGCCGATCCACGTCCTGGCCCCACAGTAATTCCTCTCCTCTTTGCTTCGTTCACAAAGTCCGAGACGATCAAGAAGTATCCAGCAAATCCAACTTGCTCGATAATCTTCAGTTCGTAATTCAATCTATCGAGATGTTCTTTGGTAGGCTTTAAATAACGCTTCTTGATGCCCTCTTCCGCTTGTTCGCGCAGCTCTTGTGATTCGGTTTTTCCTTTGGCAACATGGAAGCGTGGGATGTGGTACTTACCAAATTCCAATGTTACATCGCACCGATCTGCAATCACGCGCGTGTTCTCTAAGGCTTCGGGGACATGTTCAAATGCCTTCTGTAGTTCTTCAAATGGACGCATAGAAAAATCAGTGTCACGCATGGAGAAACGGCTTGGGTCTGCAACGTTTGCATTCTTCTGAATGCACAGTAGCACATCGTGTGCTTCGCTATCATCCGGACGGCAATAGTGACTGTTGCAAGTTGCAACGAGTGGAACATTTAATTCTTTGCCCCACTTAATTAGTTGCTGATTCACCTCCGCTTGTCCTGCTACGTTTGGCAGATCCATTAGTTCGAAATAGAGATTGCTCTCTCCAAAATATGAGTGGTATTCCTCTACTAATTTTTTGATTGATTCGCCATCTTCTGCGAGTGCAGCTTTAGGAATTGCACCGCTGATTGGCCCACTTAGTGCGATCAATCCTTTACCGTATTTTTTAAGAAGCTCTTTATCAACACGCGGTTTGTAATACATGCCTTCGAGTGCTGCGAGTGTTGCGAGCTGTAGAAGATTTGCATATCCCTCTTGTGTTTCTGCAAGGAGGACAAGCGGGTAACGTTTGGAATCTATCCCGTGTTCACGGTCATGACGAGAACGAGCTGCGATGTATGTAGTCATTCCCAAGATAGGTTTAATGTCTTGCTCCTTTGCGATCTTATAAAATTCTGTAAGTCCATATGTGTAGCCCTTATCTGCAATGCCAACGGCTGTCTGCTCCAGCTCTTTGGTCCTTTTTATAATTTCCTTAGGGCTTGGAAGTGCCTCGAGTAGAGAATAGGTGCTATGGCAATGCAGGTGGACGAAATCTTGGGGGTTCATGAGGGCTTGAGTGTAGCAGAATAGCTTCTAGCTTCTAGCTTTTAGAAGAGTCGTTATTGATGAATGACAAGATTCATAGGGATATTCTCCTTACCCTAAATGCCTGATCTTATTCCTCTAAAAGCTAGAAGCTAAGTCAGGAGATTGTTTGGAACTAAGATTTACAGGATTAACAGGATTAATCCTGCCCATCTTTTTAATCTTTTCTTGTCGGCCGTAGCCAAGCCTGTCCCCCGTAGCCAAGAGGCGAAGTGGGGAGGCGAAGGCTGATAATCCTAGTTCAGATTGTCCTAGGGGGGCCAGAGATTAGGGGCCGTGTCTGGGAGGAAATGTAGTGTGCGACTGGCCTCCGACCTAACCCCTAATCTCTGGCTCCTAATCTGCAAATTCATCAAGCTTTGCTGCCCTCTTGCAATCTTCCCATATCTTCCCTTGGTAATTACCGCCTGTGTATGGGAAGCATTCATCTTTAAGAACTACTTTGAGTACACGTTCCAAGCGCTCATTGCATGGACGCGTGAGGCACGAACGTCTTAAGTAGTACGCCAGCCCTCGAGCAAAACCGCGAATGCCACCTTTTATTTCCGGGCCACTATCAGTCGTTGAGAGAACAGATGCATACGTCGAAAATTCACCGATCGCTTTTCGTAGCGGTGTAAGTTCAGCAATAATTCGTCGCGGAACATCTGTGGCATGAGCGACAATAGTGCTTGTTTGTTGCTCTTGGTAAACATCCCATTTTTTAAATTGGGTTCTAAAGTAGAGCTGAAGGAAGTAGAGAAAACCAAACTCCTCAGGAAGTTTATATGCGAGTGGTCTTTGCTTGCCCCACTCTGTCCGCAATTTTTCGTACTCTTTCATTAGCTGCATCTCGTTCCGGTCGAATGAAAATGCACCATGAGTTGTCCATCGTATTGCGCCAGTTGGCCAGATGGGAGGCCACAAGCTGTCACTATCCCTTTTGGTGTATTCCTCTTCTGCCTCGCTATCCCGAAGTGGGCTCTCGCTGCATCCAGAAACAGTGTAGTGTTCACGTTCAGAATCCACCGTTTTGCCAAAGTATTGCAGTTCAGACGAAGGCGTTCTCCTCATCCATAAATCGAGTTTTATCGCATTGTTTTTGAGGTGCTGAGAATTTTCGATAAATATGTCACGTTCGCGGATCAAATTTTGCAAAGCATCAAATTCTGTTTGAATGGCCTCTCCAATTTTGGAATCAGGCGCGCTTATCGATCTATACTGACTAAGAGTTTGTAAATCACATCCGTATCCAAACACTGTCCCGCCACTTGCAAACGATGATGGCGGGAGATAATCAGAATTGAAGGGGCAGATATGATTTTTTGCCGGGTACCCAGTTTCTTCGGTACATTCATCCATAGTTTCAAATGAAGATGGTGTGCAGAATAATCCGTCAGTATACAGCTCACAAAATTCACTAAATAGATGGCAGTAATATGGATTATCATCAAAGGGCAACGCACGTGTCCAATCTGCAGCGTAAGAATTATATCGCGCACCTTCTACAAGATCATTATATGATTCATCAAGAAAGAGAATGATATCTTTGAGTAGAAGGACGGTGGCGAATTGTTTCTGGTCGAATGCATATTGAATCTTGCAGCGTACTTTTTCCATCATGGTTTCTATCAACATCAGGTCGATATGAAGACAGGTAGTATCTTGGCTTAAGCTTCGCTCCTGCTGGATCAGGTGAATTTTTGTATCAATAGTTATGGATACTGCCTCGAAAGATTTTTCTGCCCATTCCATAAAACCATCGTCATTAAATTTTTGCGTGTAGCTGAAAGCTTTTTCGATTCCTTTCTCTGCGCGCCTGAGTACTTTGCCGGTGAAATGATCCGAGATGGGGGGAACAGGAGTTAAGAATCCATCATCTACTCCAAGAATTGCGTTTACTGCATTGTCCTCTCCGTTTTTGCAGAAGGATTTAATTTCTTCTGCATATAGTGTGCGTGGCATTATTACAGCTAGGAGAGTGAGTGATGCCAATAACGAAAAGCGAATATTCATTTTAATTGGAGTTGTATCTGGGGCAGGAATCTTTGGGGAATTCCACATTAGCAATACCACCGATGAGTTCGTTTGCACTACGTATTAATTCCCAGAATGATTTTCCGGCACGCTCCAAATATTGAACATAAAGACCGGTCCCCAATCGTACGCCAATACTTGATGCCATAGATTGCACAGTCCACGCCTCTTCTTGTCCTTGTGAGGTCTGACCCACAAGACCAATACCCAAAAGCGAATTGCTCACAGGGCGCAGTGCTATTTGCCTGATGGCATGGAATGCACAGAGATGTGGAGGCTGAAGAATTGGGAGACCACTTAGTTGGCACAGAGCTAGGTCCATTCCCTTTACCAATAGTTCTGGGTTGTAAGAGGGGATGCGCGTGAATGGCAGAGGCGGAATGGGCATGATAGAACCGATGAGCGGGTCTGGTTTAATGTCGCTTTCCCACGGGAATGCTTCGCCTTGGCTTACAAATGTCGTGCGTCCCGGGATAATTCTCTGAGTTTCCAGCGATTCTTCAACGCACTGTGCGATGTAACATGCATTGTTCCCGATTGTATTTGCATATTCAGCCTGACATTCTGGCGTACATACTAAGGGTAGAGAATTGCGGAACATTTCTACTCGTGGGTCCATGTCGGTGATGACGTCTTCACATTTTGTATGAAGTTTTGCAAGATTTTTAGATCCTGCATTCATAATTTTATCATCCCATATTTCCCATTCTTCCTCGGAGTAAGCCGTGCCGGTACAAGCACCAATTTCGCTACCTTCTTCCATATGATTTTGGCAACTATGATTGCTCTGTACAGATGCACAAATTTCTACAGTGATGTCTGTACCCTCAAAGTTTCCATCTTCTGCCATGGCGCTGCATTGTGCATAGTAAGCCGGCACTTCGGTAGCACAGCATGATTCGCGGTCATTCCAGAGATCTGTGCCAGTAGGAAGATTACATTGTTGTTGTACGTGAACAAGCTCATGCAACAATAGGTAGGAGTTAATTGAATCTGTCTTAGGAAGACAAATAGGAATGACACCATCTTTGCCCTTTGGATAAGTCCAGGCAAAACCATCAGGGCAATTTCTTAGATCAATACGCTCACCGTCTTCGTATACAATTTTGCCATTTCCATCACAATAAATATCCACAGCACAATTACTACATGCAAAAGGCGCATTGATATGGTCGTCCCTTTTAATGGTGTCGTTAACAGGCACAATCTCACCGACACTATTTTTGTAACCAACAGGGTCAGAGCGCCATCCCCCAATGCGACATGCGTCGGGTCCAGATTCTGTACTCAATACTCCTCCAGTTAAGTTATCAGGATCGCATCGTGTAAGAACGATTCCTTCTTCCGGAACAGGATTCCCATTGTCATCTACTTCTTGTTGCGGGCAACGAGTTTGGTCTACCTCTTTGCAGAGATACCCATGTGAAGAGAATGGCATAGTGCACATTTTTTCTGTTGGGGGTGGTTCTATTGGCGGATTCAAATACATGCCACCCAAGATGGCACCTTTTTTGCATTTTTCGCGTGTCTCCTCATCAATGTCAGGACGGTAACATATGTCTCCAGTGAGACCCGGAACACATGCGGGCGTTTCGTATTCATTATTCTCCCAACTGCAATCCATTTTGAGCATGATTGGTTCCAGAGAGCTAACGGTTCCAAGACCGATGACGCTTTTTTCTTCGGAATAATTCAGGTATGTCCACATAAAAATATTACTTTCTATTGGATTTAACGGATCGCCCAAGTTCCATGGCGGGAAAATTACAGTTTCTCCGTGCTGGAGCGGTGGATCAAATTGCATGTTTGTGCGGAGATGATCGAGTACTTCCAGAAGTTTGTCTTCGAGGCTAAATTCGATGTATTGTTTTTCGGCGCAATAGCGCTGAAAAGTTAGGCGGAGTTCTGTGTCATTATCTTGTTCTTTCCAACATTTAAGCCAATCGTCACATTCGTACCACTTTGTACAATTCTCTAATTGGGGATCTTCACGTTTTACAGTTTTTACTCCCCATCGATAACGTTGTGCAACTTCTTCGCTGGCGAGATGCCTGATTCCTCTCGTCAAGACAACGCCGTCTGAATCTTCTTCCCCCATAACCAAGAGGTATAATTCTGGGTCCTCCTCTTTGGTGGGGAAAGCTTGCGATCGAATTCGTCGTTCTGTGACCGGCGTGAAGAGCCAGTCTGAACTTGATTGCCAAGTGCGGATGATGCTCGACATGCGCGGTGCTAACGATGCCGGCCCCATCGAGTGATCTGTAATGGGTAGCTCATATCCAGTGGCGATCAAGTGCAAGTCACGTTGCAATATACGGGCGAGATTTTCTCGGCGTGCAATATCACGCACGGGCTGTGCGATGTCGCATGGTGCAGGTTTACCTCTTCTCTTGCAGATTTTGTCGGAGCGATATGCCATTGCATCGGCTATATCTGCGATAGAGAATGGATCATCATCTGGTCGCACAAATACTTGTCTGTGGTTGATGAATTGAGAAATGCCAGAACTTATTCCATTAAATTCGTCATTCGTTAGCATGCGTGCAAGTCCGTACATTCCGGCTGTTTTGTTCGGAGCTAGTAGGATAACCAGCAAGAGAAGGCCGAGTATTGAGTGGAGAAATTTCTTCATGAGATTACTTATAGTCACGTAGAACGTCTTTATTGTTCCAGACTCGTGGCAAACAGGAGCTGGCATCGGCAGCCAGTGCCAAACCATTACGAACATCAAGAGATGCCTGTTGGAGGCAAGTGAGTTCCATGTCTATGGGGCGCAAGTGGTTAAAGCCAGAAAGAAAAGTCAGCGTGCGTTCCAAAGAGCGACGGGCAATTGTGAGTTCTTGTAGAATTATTTGTCGATCACCGATGACGAAGTTTATGTACCTTCCCCACTCCAAAGGTCTTCTCTTTAAAATTCTGACGAGTGCCTCCAATACATCGCCGGCTGCCCCGTTTTTGAGTGATATAAGTTTCTTTTCTCGGCCTTGTTCCTGCTTGTATGTGTCCCGAGCAAGAAAAAGACTGCGTTCCACCAATGCACATTCGTACATTTGAAGGTATTCAAGAAGTACAGTTCCAACATCCAGTTGGCTTAGCGAACTTAGATTCGAGTTTATTAATTCTGGATCCGAGTCGAAGTCGTCGGTGGCTATATCATTCGGTGGTAACTGCCACGTTAGGCTGTGCCAAGAGGGGAGGGTGGCAGCCAATTGTCCAAGTTTACCTGTTAATGGCAGCATTTCTTCGTAGGAAGAAGCAGTACAGCGAGGTGGTTCTCCATTACCTCCTAATGCCTCTGTTACCACTTCTCCCACATTTTCGTGGTATTGATTCATCCACAAACTTACATCACTGATCGTAGTAACTTCTGGATATTCATACCTGTTCCAGTCAACACTTTTGAAGTTATCGTATTCGAATCGTGTGCATGCTGCCAAAATGGGATAACGATTTGGAATGTTTCCGTATGCTGCAGGTGCTATCTCTGCGCCTATAAAGATTAAGAGCATTGCCAAAATAAACATAGGAATCGTTCCATCAATTCTCTTCTTCGGAGAGTTCTTTTTCTGAGGCCGTTTATTCTGAAGACAGTTAGTCATTTTACCGTGGAGGATATTCCTCACAACTGGATACAAAGCATGGTATTCGTCCTAGTGATCCGATGATGGATGCGGCCTTGCGGATACTTCCTGTAATCGTCCATCGGAATTCTTGCAAGAATTCATCAAACACACCGGCGAATTGCAGTAGCGATCTGTACGCTGCGTCGTACTCCACTATCATTTTAAGAATTTCATTTTCCCGTTGTACCAACGAGTCGCCTACTTTTTGACAGTATTGAACGCTGTCTGCTGTGTCTTGGCTGCCTCCAGCCTTTCCGGCAAATTGGCATTCTGGAATAGAATTCCATTCTTCGGAATCTACGCGAATACATCCGCCTACACGATTTGGAAGTTCTACAGATCCGGAACCGCTGTGTTTTTTGGTCGATTCTTCGATGCGATAACACACCATGTCTACTCTGCAGGTGAACGCACGAAATGCTTGTGTAAGATAAGGAATTAATTCGGATGTCATTGTGCGTTTTACATCCAAGATGCCACTACGAGGAAGTGCTGCAGGGCTCAAGTCTGCTCCACCTTGGTCAACCGGTACGCTATCTAGCTCAGCTTCATTATCCATCATTGGACTGATGTAATATATCTCTCCGTCTTCGCCAGCGTGTGTCCATGTATGCGGGCCTGACTTATAGAATGCTCGTCCGTTTTTGTCGTAGCGCACTTCTCCTATTGGTGCATCTTTTGCCTCTTTGCGTCCAAAGAGAACGGTGCGATAGATGCGCTGTTCTTTGGCGAGTGCAGTATCAACTTTTGCACGGCACTCGTCGTTTATTGCTTGCGCACTCATCGGTAGCAAGAGCGTAAGTAGGAGGCCGATGATAACGAATATACGGTGCATAGAAAGATGGAGATTATTCGATGGGCGTGTGATTAATTTCGATATTGTCCGGAATATGGAAGGAAGGAATGATTCTTCCACGATCAACGGCGTACGGATATTTATTTTCACCGCCACTCGTATCGACGAGTGTTTCTTGGAACATGCAACTGCGTAACTGCTCCGAAAGTGTCCCCTCTGATTGTGGGCAGAGACGTCTTTCTAGGTCTGGCATTTCTCCTTCTTCCCAATCTATATCCCATCCTTCGTATGAGTAAGTTTTAGTTCCGTGCAAAAGCTGACATGCCCAATCATTTTCCGGACAAGATTCAATTCCATATCCCACATCTGCAGGGTTCGGGCGAGACGATCCAATGGATAGAAAGTCCTCCATCAAAAGAACGGCAGGTCGTGATCCAAATCTCATCAGTCGTTCCAAAAGATCCATTTCCGAATGCACACAGGTGTCTGAATGCGGACCATAGCAATCCTGCTCTGTGAGGGCATCGGGAGGACTGTCGTAACTAAACATGGTCTGGCTGCCCCAGAATGCGGCATATTCTCTCCTCATTCCAGCAACGACGCTATTTATCTCCGATAGTATTGATTGGAATGAATCAATTTCGCTATCACTCCATATTTCAAATTCAATGGAAGGCGGATATGCGCCAACATTAATTTCTGGATAGATATTATTTCCACTATCTTCATAATTTTCGATGTATTCCTTTATAGAAGGAATAGGAGGAAGATCGGGGAGTGTGGGGACATTCACTTTTTCTGTTTTAATATTGGGCGGTTTAATCACTTCCATAGCAATGCGCACCTGAATAGGATCTAGCACAGGAACTTCCAATACTCCGGAAGGGGCTTTTAGTGCTGTAAAGTCGAAACTGGCACTTATTTTTCTGGAGATATTAAGTGGTGGTAGATAATCATTTGTTAGGCCAGGGCGTCTGGGCATCCACGGATCAAGTAGCGAATAAATAGGAACAGTAAAACGTTCGTTGTGGCACCAAGGCATGGAATTTATGTCGTGCATTTTGCGATACGTACTTTGGGCATGTTTCCATATTGTTTCCAATGGTTCGAGTTTCCTCGAGAGACTTCTAAACTCATCATACTGGGCAGTTACATCTTCATTCAGCCATTCACCAATGGTTTCTGTGATTGTATTTTGAGTTTCAAAAAGTTGGTTGTTAAACCAAGTCAGTTCTCCGCGTAGTTTTCGCACTTCCTCAATGTATCGTGCATATTGCTCTAATTTTGCAGCTAGTTCGATGGCATCATCCCCGCCGGAGCCGCCACGTTTATTCTGTGCGATTGCCCAACCATGCCACTTCTCAGCCAGAGCGCGGAATTCTGTTGGTGATCCCAACGGTACAAGTACAGGAATGAGCTCTTCTTCTATTTGTGGGGTGAGAGTTTTTGATAGGAATGTTTTTACAATATCGATGATGTCTTCGTTTGCTTCCAGTTGGACATCAAGTGCTTGTGAACGTGGGTCCTTATCCAAATCCGTATGCTCAACAATCTTCGGAGTGAAAAGCGGATCAAGAGGATCGAGACCTACAGACCACGCAGGAGGAAGGAGAAGATGAATTGAAGGAGGAGAGAAGAGCAAGTTTGCCATTGTTTCCTGTCGTTGCCACCATTCCACAATTGCGCGATTGTCACCTCCTTCTGTATATACAGTGTCATCAAAAGCGCGCAGCATTGTCCCCGAGGAGAAAGCGACTTTTTGATCTTTTTCATCCGGCTCATCATCTTCTGTGTAATAGAGCTGAATAGTAGATTCCAAGTGCGCAGAATCTGAAGGCTGCAAAAGCACCATCGTAAGGTCATCGTTGTATCGCTCTTCCATTACTTTTCCATTCGTAAGAGCAAATGCATTCCCGATACTCGGGTACCACAGATCGCTTGTTTCATCGAATTCCGTATCGCGGATCATTGCTGGGATATCCTGAAACTCAGAGTTGTATTCGCCGTGCCCCTCTTGTGTTCCTCGTATCTTGATTGGTGATGGTCCCCTTTCTGTTAGCGCCGATCGCCCCATTTCCCAGAAGTTTCTATTTTGTGCTAAGTAATACGCAGCGATCACACAGGATTTGCTAGCATTTCTTGCAACATCTGTTTTGTAATCCATTTCTTGGTACATGCTGTAACAAGAAACGGGGATGTTCGACTTTTGGTAATCGTCCATTAGATATTTATCTCCATTATTATCGGTAAAGGGGACTGGGTCACGCGAATATGATCCGGTGTAGTGTCGGAAGAATGAGCGGTATTTTTTTGCCCCGCGTTCTCTTCGGTGAAATCCTCTCTCATTTATTAGTCCTGCACATGGATAAATTGGTTCACCCGCTTTTTCGTCGGTGCAAGAGATATACACTTCGATTCCTAATTCTAATTGTTCTGAATCAAAACAATAAAAACATTCACTCCTATCATCTACTTCCTCAACCCATGGTGGGTAGTATTGCCATCGTGGTTCAGGTGATACTCCTTGTACATATCTACAATCACTACCTTCGCATGGGATGCAGTTTCTAAGTAATTCTTCTGTTTCGGGCGCATCGCCGGAAGTGTCTCCTGCGCCATAATCAGGGCCATAAATGATTTCATCGGTGTTCTGAAAAGTGCAGCACTGTCTTTCTGTTACCCAATCTAAGCGATATTTTTCATTAATTAGCCAAGGGTCATCGGGTTGTGCTTCATCAATCTCATCCCTTCTGAGTACCCTCTGGCCAAAGCCCAGTGCCGCATCTTCTTCTGATATAAAGCGACATGAGGAATTATCAGAATAGAGGGTGACCTCGCATAAAGTTTCTCCAAGGAGCTTTGTTCCATCACCATTTGGGTCTCGGTTGTCATTGCAAGAGTAATCAACAGGTACTTTCTTTTCATAATATCCGTAGAGCCATCGGTTATTTAGCCATCCACAGAGACCTCCATCTAGACCAGCATTATCTCCACCATACATATAACCCTTTGAATCATAGTCTGTTTCGCACACCTTGCCGTTTGTAGGCATTTTTGTACCACCACAGGTAAAATCAAAATCAGTCTCGTTACGTCCAAGTGGGACAGGATCCTTTTCCGGAGTGGCATCGCCGAGTGGGCGTTGGCATGGTTGGATATCAAAGAACGGAGGACAATAGCGTGCATTCTCAGGATTATCACAACCATAAGCATCGTGATCAGGTCGACAAGCAGTTCTATATCCGCAGACATCTACATCGCCTGGGGCTACAAATCCTTCGTCATTGCGAACAGCCATTCCGGAAGTAACATTGCCAAAGTAGTCACCGTCTCTTCCGGGTAATCCGTTTACTTGTGGAATTTTTCCTACAACAGATACATCATAATCAAAGCCTCCGCACTGAGCATTCTCCAAATATGTAGGGATAGTTCCGTCGTCTTCATAGTCTCCAATTCCAAGAGCCATCTCTATATCTTCGAAGCTTGCGGGCTTAGGATTGATACTAAATGCGTGACTGGTTTGGATAAAGAGCAGTGATGCCGCAAGAGCTATACAAGGATATACATAATTAGGGATTAGGACTTCTCTCCTTCGCCCAGCCGTCGCTAAAGCTATGGCCGGCAAGCAAGGCTTCGGTGGGCAGGCGAGATTAGGACTTCGGACTTCGGGATTAGGACTTCGGGATTCTGGATTGCAGGAAAACAATGCAAAACTTTTTGGATATCCCAATGCCTTCCCCGTGAGGGGCAGTTTTTTACAAGACCAGTCGCACATTGGTACATATAGTACCGCTAAAGGTACCTGATGTGCCACAGAGAAAGCGGGAATGAATGTAAAATCCCAACAGCCTTCGCCCAGCCGTCGCCCAGCCGTCGCAAGGGCTATGGCCGGCAAGCAAGGCTATGGTCGGCAAGCAAGGCTATGGCCGTCAAGAAACCCAAATATCAAATCACAATTCTACCTAGGTTTTGTTGGGCGATGTAAACAGGATATTTCCTTGTCCTATAAACGGTGGTTTTTTATTTTCCGATTATATAATCCTATTATGGCTTCATGTGTGTTTAGAGCTTTTTCTTGGCTATGGGCTTCTTTTGCTATATCTAGCCTCTTTTGATATTTACGATTAAGACGATCTGGGAATTTTCTTAAAATTTGGTGTGCTCGATTCCTAATCCCATCAGACATGAGTATTGCAAGTTCTTCAGGATCTTCCTTTTCGCCATCAATAGCACGCCTGTAATGGTCTCTTTCTACAGAAGAAACTGCCCACAAATGAGATTTAAGATTTTGCATAGGAGTAGGAATTTATTCCTCAATGTCGATATTGGCAATCATAAGATCACAATCTTCGGCACTGGTTTTTTATTTTTTAAACTTTGAAATTAAGTAAGTTATTAAACATGAAGCTGAATATATTATTAATAGTGAAATAATTACAAAAATAATATGGGTGAAATTAGTAATGGAAGAAATTAATCTTTCAAAAACAGTAGCTCTCCCTAATATTGGACTAAATAGATCACCATAAATTACCAATATTAAAAATAATACTGGTGCTACCAATTTTCCAATTGTCGGTTTAAAAAATTCTGAAATATCACTCTCAGAAAGAGCTAGAGATGGTGACATAAAGTTAGAGTGGGAAGTATTTAGTCCAATAGGGTATTCTACTCCGTTGTCTGGCGCAATTGTTTGTTGTCATGCTGCAAGAGTGGAAGATTTTACTTCATATGTGCATGCCCTTTCTTCTGGTTCTGCATTTATATCGCGGCATCTGTAAAATGCTACAACAGTCAGATCATCTCTTACACTTTCAAGTCTTCTAATGATTGCTTCGTCTATCGGACCAGTCAAAACCAGATTAACCCTGGTGACTGTTGGATCTTTGAGATCCGCAATAGCTTCTTCTAAAGTGGTAACTATGTCTGGGTTGCCTTCGTTGAATGAACGACAGGCATGTTCTTCTTGGGCATCTGTTAGACCTTTACCATCCAGAGGATTTTCGGGTCTCATATCTATACGCATAAAGCAGAGAGGGAAAAGCTGATAGAACGATAGCATTCTTTAGCATTTTGTCACAACTGCCCTTATCAGCCCTCTGTTATAGGGGAGTGGGTAGATATTTGGAGAGTCAAAAATAAAACTAAAACACCATTTTATAAATCATGCAACAAAAAGTAGTTGTCTGGATATAGAAGTTGGGTGTACAACTGTACAGTCACGTAAGTGCGCACACGTCAGTGACCTCCTTTACTTCCATACCCATTCAGAGACATGTTTTCTCTCAATCGCGTACACATCATCGGCTATCAGACACAACCAGTTGAGATTCGCCAAACCCCCGGTGGGGCTAGTGTGACGGACCTCAATATTGTCGTTCCGTACCAATTCAAGTCGGAAAGCGGCGAAACCCTTACAGGAAAAGGATTCCACACAGTTACATTGTGGGGTCCGATGGCAGACATTGCCGGGCAATACGTTCGTGCCGGTTCACAGCTTTCACTTGCCGGTCGTCTTCAAACAGACAGCTGGGAAGACGAGAAGAGTGGTGACAAGCGCAGCAAAACTAAAATTGTCGCACTAGATATGATCATGCTTGATCCAAAAGATGGTCAGCTTCCTGCACCAGAAGGTGCTTCTGGAATTTTAAGTGCAGTTAATCGTGCCGATATTATCGGTAATATAACTCGTGATCCGGAACTCCGAACTACTACCAATGGCAAACAAGTATTGTCTATTGGTGTTGCTACCAATGAGCGTTGGAAGGATAAGTCCTCCGGCGAAACCAAAGAGCGTGTTGAATTCCACAATGTTGTTGTTTGGGGCGAGCTTGCAGAAGAAATTAACAAGAGCGTCAAAAAAGGACAGCGCCTGTTTGTTTCCGGTAGAGTACAAACTCGTAGCTGGGAAACGCAGCAGGGGAATAAGCGGACTACTACCGAAATTATTGCAGATAGTGTTTCTCTGCTCGGAATAGCTAATCCCGCAGCACTGGAATCCGTTCAGGCTACATCAGAACGTACCCAGACATCATCAGGAGCTCCATTTCAGGAAGAGCCACAAGGCGAACCTGCAGGAGGTATTCCTGAAGTCCAGTACAAGTCCGATGTAAAAGCAGAGGATCTACCGTTCTGACAATTAACAGTTAACAATTAACAATTAACACATCTCGTAGCAGCTCTGCCGCAGAGCTGCTACGTTGTGGGTTGCCCATCCTCCCCGATCAATCTCATTTCGACTTCTTTCAATTCAGGAACCTTCGTCTGAACTTCTTCAATAATCTTTGCAACATCTTCAAAGCTTCCATCTTCATTAATTAGGAAGTTCGCGTGCTTCTCGCTGATATGAACACCTCCGATTTTTAAGTCACGTAAGCCCGCCTTCTCAATTAGTTCCCACGCAGGAGTTCCATTTGCTGCCTTAAAACAAGAGCCTGAAGTTTTTGCATGGGGTTGAGCTTTCATCCGCTTCTTTAGCAATTCTTGGATTGTTGATTTTATTTCTTCCGGCTTTCCTTGAGGGGCATTGAGAATTGCCTCCCAGATTATTGTTGATGGTTGATGGTTGATGGTTGATTGTCGCTTAAACGTGCTTTCACGATAAGCGAATTCACATTCCTCTTTCGAAAATGTTTTCCACTCTCCATCTACAAATGCAGTTACATTCACAACAAAAGAATCAAGCCACGTTCCCTTTGGTCCTTGCCCTGCATTACCAACTATTGCTCCTCCCACGGTTCCTGGGATTCCGGTTAGTGCGGAGAGATCTAAACCATCTTCGGCACATTCATTAATGAGTATTGCTAGGTTTTTTCCGGTTTGTACGCGTATAGAGTTTCCATCTATCTCAATATCATCTCCTTTGACACGTACGACCAGTGCATTGATAGTTCCATCAGCAAAAATAGTGTTAGCACCTGCACCAAGTACAACAAGAGGAACTTTTTTCTCCTGTGCGAATGCATATGCCTCTTCTACGTCTTGCTTTGTTTCAAGATCCGCAAAATAGCGTGCAGTGCCACCAATGCGCATAGTTGTCTTTGGGCCCAGAGGTTCGTGGTCTTTAATTAACATAATAATGGTTCCATTGTTTCATGGTTCCATTGTTCTAAAGAGGCAACAAATCTGCTATTCGCTTGCGAACAATGAAGCAATGGAACAATGAGGCAATGGAGCAAATATTTAAACAATATAAATCGCCAAGCTCTGAAAGTTATTTTGACAGCAACGACGCCACTTTCTCCATCTTATCGGTGACTTTCTGAGCGCGATTTCCACGTTGAACCTTGGAGAGAGCGCTGGCAAGTAAGGATAGCCCTACCAAGCCTCCAGCGATGATTAGAAGTTCCTTCTGCCCGAGCGTGATTCCTGTAACCATGAGTAAGCTTTGTGCAATGGCGAATGCGAAGACCCCCGTAAGTACTCCGACGCCAAGCGTGACAATCACAACCTGAGTACGATTTTCCTGTGAGTCTTGTGAGGCACTTGCAATAGAAGTCAAAAGTTCGCTGTTTACGATGACAGGTTCGTCACCCCAATCTTTGAATAGTGGGATAATCTTGCGCTGTAAAATAAGTGCGACAAACGTCTTAAAAGGGACAGAAGTTTTCCCTTCTATCACTGTACGATTTCTTTCTTCTCTGAGTTTTACTTCTAGGTCGGGGGATTTGAGTTGCATGGGTGGATTGTACGTCTGAGATGATGCATTGGCTAGGGGTTTTCGTAGCTGGTGCATCCCGTTAATTAGTTATCTAGTTATTTCGAATTGGAAAGCAAACGAAATAACAAAATAACGAAATAACGTTTCTAAATAGATTTTAAGGCAGATTTCAGCCTTTCCATTGTCTTGGCTTTCCCAAGTGCTACTGCAACCTCAAAAGCACCCGGACTATATGGTAATCCTGTCAGGGCAGCACGAAGTGGCCATAGGATTTGTCCTTTTTTGTAGTCCTTATCTTCAGCAAGAGAAAAAAGAATTTCTTTAAGACTATCTTCGATCCATTTATCTTCGGGAATTTTTTCAAGAGTTGCCGTCAAAAGTTTGAGTACTTCGCCAAGCATGTCTTCAGTAACTTTTTGCTTTTCATTTGCAAGAAGATCTTTAGTCACAGTTGGTTCTTCGTAATAGTAACTAAGCATTTCTGGTGCTTCGGTGAAGAATGTCATACGCTCCTGAATCAATGCTGCTTTTTTCGTGAATTCTTTATCATCTTTTGCAGCAGGAAACTTTTCTTCGACTGTTGGGCGAATGCGCTGTGCAAATTCTTCGCTGTCCATATTCCGAATCCACTGTCCTTGTAGCCAATCAAGTTTCTCTGTGTCGAAGATTGCTCCACCTTTCTGAACTCGTTCAAGTGAGAATGCATCGGTAAGTTCTTTTAGCGAGAAAATCTCCTGTGTTGATCCCGGATTCCATCCCAAGAGTGCCAAGAAGTTGATGAGTGCTTCGGGCAAGTATCCTTTATCCATGTACTCATGTGTGGCAACTGCATTCTGTCTTTTGCTCAGTTTAGTTTTATCCTTATTAAGAAGAAGTGGTACGTGAGCGTAACGTGGAGGTTTCCATCCAAGGCATTGGAAAAGCAGAAGATGCTTAGGTATTGAACTCAGCCATTCTTCTCCGCGAATAACGAGTTCGATATCCATCAAATGATCATCAACAACGTGAGCTAGGTGATAGGTGGGGAAGCCATCACTCTTAAGAAGCACCTGATCATCCACGGTGTGTCCTTGGAATGTAAGCAGCCCGCGAATGTCATCTGTAAATGTAATTTTCTCTGACTGAGGTATCTTCAGGCGAAGCACGTGCGGATCTCCTGCTTTCAATTTCTTCTTAACTTCTTCTTCGGAAAGCGAGAGGCACATGCGGTCATACATCGGCGCTTGCTTATGTGCTTGTTGATCCTTTCTCATCTGGTCCAATCTTTCCGATGAACAAAAGCACGGATACGCGTGACCATTTTCCAGAAGTTCCTTTGCATATTTTTGATAAATCTCGAGTCGTTGCGATTGAATGTACGGTCCTCGATTTCCTTTTTCGGAGACTATGCCTTGGTCCAACATCACTCCTTCATCCGGATCAAGTCCTGCCCATTGGAGCACTTCAAGTATGTTTTCGGTTGCACCAATAACAGAACGTTCTTGGTCGGTATCTTCAATGCGTAGAATAAATTTTCCTTTGTTCTGCTTTGCCATCAAGTAGGCATAGAGTGCCGTACGTAATCCTCCTACGTGGAGGAAGCCGGTTGGGGAGGGGGCAAAACGAGTTCGCATGATTGTGCAAGAGAATACATGACTATAGTACAGTTTTTTAGTTACTAGTTATTAGTTTTTAGTTCGAAGTAAAGCATGTATAAACCAGTAACTAAAAACCAGAAACCAGCAAACTAGAAACTGTATAGTAGGTTATTCAATTACTTCAACGGTGTATGTTACAGGAGTTAACGGTAGATCGTTATCCCCCTTCTCAACATCCATAATTGCATCTACCACGTCCATTCCGTCTGTAACTTTTCCAAAAACAGTGTGCTTCCCCTCCAGCCATGGAGTGCCACCCTTCTTCTGTATGATGAAGAACTGACTACCATTTGTGTTGGATCCGCGGTTTGCCATAGCAACGTATCCACGATCCATGGGGAGAGATTTGAGTGAGTCGTCGAAGTCGTATCCATGTTCTATCGAAAGATAGTCCTTTACAGAAGCATCCTCCCATTCTTGGGGGAGTGGCTGGCCACCAGTCGCATCGCGGAGCTTTGTTTTATGAAGGTTGTAACTATTTGCATTGATTTCATCTTCAAATGTGTCGCCGAAAATACTTTCCCCTCCTGTTCCATCACCATTTGGATCTCCTCCCTGAATCATGAAGTCAGGGATAACGCGGTGGAATGTAAGGCCATCGTAATATCCTGATTGTGCCAGCGAAATGAAGTTTGTAACTGTCTTTGGGGCTGCATCTGCATCTAGTTTTAATTCGATATCTCCCATGGATGTTTTTAGGACAACCGTGTGATTTCCTTTTAGGATTTCTCCTTCATATGCTGATCCTGTAGCAGGAGCATCCTGCTTAGGAGCCTTCGTTTCTGGCTTTGCACAGCCAAACATAAGGATAGAGAGGGCGAATAGTGGAATTAAGATTTTATACATACTTAAAACAGTACAAGTACAACCCGCGCAGATTAGTGACGTTCCTCGCTCGATGCAAGGCGTTCTAGGATAATTTTGGCAACTTGTCGAGCTGCGTCCGGCGCAACATAACGCGTTACGCGTAACGCGTTACGAATTAGCAGATGTAAAATGTTATCCACAAGTTTTGTATCCAATTCTTTCTGTCTTAACAATGTAAATCCTTCTGACCTAGAAATAACTTCTGCATTTTTTAGTTGATGATTGTGCGCAGCTCCTTCTAGTGGAACAAGGATCGTAGGAATATTATTCGCTGCGAGTTCTGCAATACTTCCGGCGCCAGCCCTACTAAGTGCAAGCGTTGCAATTGCGTAAAGATGAGGAAGTTCTTCATAGGCAAACTCTTTAGCCCAGTATCCTTCTTTGTTTTCCGTCGAAAGTTTTCCTCCACCAGTTAGATGGATGATGTCACACAGTTTTAAGAGTTCATCTAAGTTCGTTGTCACCGTCTTATTCAATGTTTGTGCTCCTTGGCTTCCTCCCATGACGATGAGGATGGGCTTATCTCCAGTGAAACCTGTAATTTGATATCCTTCTTCTTTGTTCCCTTGAGTTACTTCGTTTCGAATAGGATTGCCTGTGAACAGAGTTTTGGGTTTTGGGTTTTGGGTTTTTGGTTTTTTCTCAAATCCAAAACAAACAACCTCAGCCCATCTTGCAACTAACTTATTTGCATATCCACTTACTGCATCCGACTCATGGAGGATAATAGGTATCTTCCTATTATGTGCAGCAAGACAAACTGGAACAGAAACATATCCTCCTTTGGAGAAGATCACTTGTGGATTCAATTTTTTGAGGAGAGCAGATGCTTTTTTGTAGGCACGGAAAAATTTCCACGGAAAAGTTAGAGACAATCGAGGTGCGTCGATCTGTGTATAGTCAAAATTTTCAGTTTTAAGAAACTCCGCATCTTCTTTGCGATTTGAACAGACAAAATGGATGTTTGCATCCGGTCGAAGTTTTTTCAGGGAGTCTGCCACGGCAACAGATGGTGCAATGTGTCCAATGGAACCGCCGCCGACGAAGAGAATAGTGACCATTGGTTATGTAGAGGATGGACGCAAACGTCGACGCAAAAGTTTTTGTGCGCTCCTGCGCTTGGTGCGTCTATCAGCAAGATTTTCTTGTGTCGAATATGTGGAAATATTCAACAAGATTCCAATTGCTACAAGGAGAGACACAAGGGAAGAGCCTCCGTAGCTAATGAAGGGGAGTGTGATTCCTGTAAGTGGGAATAGCGCGAGATTAACAGCGAAGTTTAGAAGAGTCTGGAATGCAATCCATGTTGTAATACCGGTTGCTACCAATGTTCCAAATCGATCTGGTGCCTCCAATGCTATGCGGTATCCGCGATACACAAAGATGGAAAACATTGAGAGGATAATCATAAGTCTCATAAAGCCGAGTTCTTCCGCCATTGCGGCAAATATCGTGTCGGCCTGTACTTCTGGGAGGTATCCAAATTTCTGGATAGATTTGCCGTATCCAACTCCAAAAAGTCCTCCACTCCCAATGGCAATCAGAGCTTGCTTGATCTGAAAGCCAATCGTTTCTGCAATGTTTGCATTGTCCGGCTGAAGAAATGCACGGAAACGATTTCGGATGTATTCCTGACTTAAAATTACTGGAAGACCCATAATGGATGCGATTGTTCCGCCAAGAATCAGATGGAAAAAGTTTCCTCCGGCGATAAAGAACATACCCACTGCAATACTGGTGATTACCAAGAAGGAACCAAGGTCCGGCTGGAGTGCAATAAGCATAGTGCTGAGTGTGAGAAGAATTGCGAATGGTAGGAATCCTTCTTTAAATGTTCCAATTAGCTGTTCGCGCTTTTGCAGCCATACTGCAAGATAGAAAATGAGTGTGAGTTTGATTAGCTCGGATGGTTGCAAAGAAAATGATCCAATATACAACCAGCTGCGCGCTGTTCCATACTCAGCGCGGATACCGGGAATAAATACTGCAATCAGTAGGAGGAGTGATACGATAAACATAGGAAATGCGAGACGTTCCCAGAGTCGGTATGGAATGATCATGGTGACGCCCATTGCCATGAGTCCAACGATGACGTGTGTGAAGCTGCGCCAGAGATAAAACGAGTTGCTTGGTGCATCGCGCAATCCTTGAGACATTAATCGTTCTGTAATCTGGTAACTTTCGAACACACTAACACTTGCGATCATTGCCAAGCCAAAGAGCGTTAGTACAATTGTAATGCCGAGGAGCAATAGATCCATTTTTCGGAACATGACTCGGGGGAGTATAGGGCTAGGGCTAGGGTTAGGGCTAGGACTTGGGGCTATAATAGTATTTCATATCCAGTATTTGGTACTTCGTATAGTGGAAGAGAATTGATACGAAATACGAAATACGTAATACTAAATACGGAATACAAATAAGCACAAGCTAACGAATTTTCCGAATGGATACTAGTATTGGTACAATCATTTTTAATATGCGCAGAAAGGAGATACTTCATTTTAGGCTTCTCTTTCTGTTAGGTGTTCTTCTGGCACTTGCTGTAGTGTTGGGGGCGGAGGTGCAATATGGTGTGTTTAGGGCTGAAGTAGTAGGACCGAATACGATAGTGCTTGATTCGGATACGGGATGCGGTTATGGCTATAATGCTTGCGAATATGATTGTGAGGAAGTGTGTTACGACATGTCAGCCGACTTTCCTGGTAGTGGGGAAGTATATTGCATGAATATGCAAATGCCACGCACACCACCGCTCACAGAGGCGGATTGTGGCCCAACACAAAGTCCTTGCGGATGGTGGTGGTTGGAGGGATGGCAGTATGATCCGCTGGATCCAATGAGGGCGATATGCGCATGTGTTGAATTTGATTGTAGTTACACAATGGAATGGATGGGGGGAATGGGAGGTGGAGAATACCAGTGTGTGGAGTGGACGGATGTAGGCGGTACCGATCGTGCAGCCTGTGCATTCTGCGGCAATGGCTGGCAGGAAGCCAATGAAGAATGTGACGATGGGAAAGTGTGTGTATATCCTGATCCGCCCGATCCGCCCCTAGGCGAAGAACCGTGGATGTTTGATGTGTCTGGTACGCCTTGCACCGAAGACCCGAATATTTGTGGTTCCGAGGGAAGTTGCGAACGTGTGGATGATGATGGGTGTACCAACGATTGCAAAGCGCAATTCTGCGGTAACGGTCGAACCGATGTTAATGGGCGTATTAATGAAGGTTGCGATCCTGGCAAGCACTGTACGGCGCCGGTGGATGACGACGGCTATCCGACTGTCTTGTGTACAAGTGGTGCAGATTGCTCGGCGGTTCCGGGAAGCGTATGCAAATTGCTTGGGACAGCCGATTGTAAGAAGCCGTGCAATTGCGGGGACGGTGTGATTGATGGCGGTGAGGAATGTGATGGCAGTGCCTTGCCAGCATATGCTGCGGGAGCAACCTGCGAGGATGACTGTACGCTCCCTGTTTGTTCAAACAATCGTAATGATGATCAGGATATTTTTATAGATGATGATGATGCTGGGTGTCATTCCAATTCAGGTTGTAACCAATACGAATTGTCACGTGGTGATCCTGATGGAAAATGCAGTGGAGACTATGATCCAAATTCTGATAATGAAGTGTGTGCATGTTTTATGGACGAGCATGAGCCACCACCAGCGGGTGATGGAGATGGTGATGGAGATGGTGAGGCTGCCTCGCGCAGTACGAATTCATTTATTGCAACGTTAGGACAATGGTTTAATATAAGTTATTTGCGAGGAAAAATTCTTTCGTTTAATAATTCCTTAGGATTTCCTAGCCCAAAAAAGGACGCACCTATAACAATGTTGCAGAATAATCTTGGTGCAAGCCTAATGGAGGACCCAAGTCCTTACGGAACGTGCGTGTCTGAGGAATTAATTGCAGAGGGTTTCCGTCCAGACGGGCCTGCTACCGCGGGCTGTAGGAACTTTAAAAATGATATTACTGGTGTTTCTATGACAGGATGTTGTCCTACGATTGATGATGTTCAATATGTATGCAGCGGGAGAGGGAGTGGAGAAACAAGAGAATATGTATGCAAGCCCTGCAAGGATGCAGGCGAGTGGTGTGCCTATTCCGGTGATTGCTGTGGCAGTGATGCAATCGGGAAATGTTTGTATACCGATTCGAATGAATCATATGGTTACTGCATGCCTGTTCTGGTGGATCATGTTAACTTAAAAGGCTCTTGTCCAGGTGTTCCCGGAAGTCCTTGGGTACCAACAATACCGGTACCAGGTGGCGATGGTGATGGAGACGGAGACGGCGATGGCGATGGGGACGGTGATGGAGATGGTGACGGCGATGGAGATGGAGATGGTGATGGCGATGGCGATGGCGATGGCGATGGAGATGGAGATGGAGACGGGGATGGAGATGGAGATGGAGATGGAGATGGTGATGGAGATGGTGATGGCGACGGCGATGGTGATGGTGATGGTGATGGGGATGGAGATGGAGATGGAGATGGAGATGGTGATGGAGATGGTGATGGAGATGGTGATGGAGATGGTGATGGCGACGGCGATGGTGATGGTGATGGAGATGGCGATGGCGATGGCGATGGTGACGGTGATGGTGATGGAGACGGAGATGGTGATCCACCTCTACCACCTGGAGACGGTGACGGCGATGGAGATGGAGATGGTGATGGCGACGGCGATGGAGATGGCGACGGAGATGGAGATGGTGATGGCGATGGAGATGGTGATGGCGACGGCGATGGTGATGGTGATGGCGATGGAGATGGCGACGGCGATGGTGATGGAGATGGTGATGGTGATGTGGATGAGTGCCCAAGTGACTGCACATGGGTATTAACAGATGCGGTCTGTAATTCTGTTGGGGGGATTGTTGAATTTTCTGAAGAAACACAAATCTGTTGCTGTTTTGGAGACGATTCCGATTGCGGTGACGGTGTTGTATCAGGCTTAGAAGACTGCGAAAGAGATTCACAATGTTCTTTGGGCGAAGCATGTTCCGATGAATGTATTTGTGTTGATGAAGACGATCCCTACTGTGGTGATGGAACGATCAATATTGGAGAAGAGTGTGAAGAGGCAAACGACTGTGACACAGGTGATGTCTGCATTGCATGTGGATGCGAAGAAACAAGATGTGGTGACGGTGTTGTATCAGGCTTAGAAGACTGCGAAAGAGATTCACAATGCTCTTTGGACGAAGCCTGCTCCGATGAATGTATTTGTGTTGATGAAGATGATCCCTACTGTGGTGATGGAACGATCAATATCGGAGAAGAGTGTGAAGAAGCAAACGACTGTGACACAGGTGATGTCTGCATTGCATGTGGATGCGAAGAAACAAGCTGCGGTGACGGTGTTGTATCAGGCTTAGAAGACTGCGAAAGAGATTCACAATGTTCTTTGGGCGAAGCATGTTCCGATGAATGTATTTGTGTTAATGAAGACGATCCCTACTGTGGTGATGGACTCATTGAGTATGAGGAAGAGTGTGATCCACCCAATAGTGCCACTTGCGATACAAATTGTCAGTTTATTGGTGGCGATGGCGATGGCGATGGAGACGGTGATGGAGACGGTGATGGAGATAGAGATAGAGATCGTTACTGTGGAGATGGTGTTGTAACAGGCTCAGAAGACTGTGAAATATCTCAACAATGTTCCGCAGGTGAAGTCTGTTCAGAGGATTGTGCTTGTATTGATGCCAACGAATTCTTTACAAGTTGTGGCAATAGACGTATTGATCCCGGAGAAGAGTGTGAACCACCAGGTACAAATTATTGTGATGTGCGGTGTAACTTAATTGTTTTCCCAGAGGATGATCCT
>JAHIYH010000010.1 GCA_018814875.1 Patescibacteria group bacterium | reverse complement strand
TTTGTGGGAATAGGCGTTCGTAGAATTAGTCAACCTTCGCCCTTGGTTGGCTTGCCATCCGAAGCCGAAGCGACCTGCAAGTTCTTGAGCGATTGAGTCCAAGGGGCTACGGTCGACATCCTTCGCTTCGCGAAGGATGGTGGAGATGTCGGGAATTGAACCCGAGTCCAAAGTGGTGAAAACGTGTCTGTACTGTCATGAACTTTTCGTACTCCTATCTTTCTAGGAAAAGAACAAAGAAAAAGAAGGAGGGTTGATGCTGGTTACGGAGGAATGGTCACATCAAATCATATTCCGTCCTGCTGATTGCGCCTCATCCACTTAGCAGAAGTAGGAGGTGAGACGTGTTCTCGCAAAGGGAGAACTTAAGCGTAGGCAGGCGCAAACGCGGGGAACCGAAGTCCCTCGAAGAAAGTGCGAGCTTTCGCAAGAATATCTGATTTGGCAGATATGGTTTGCAACATGTGGGTAACGGGAACCATTGCAATCCCGAACAGAGACGGCGCGATCAGGAAATCACGATGTCGAAGCCTGTCATCCCCGAAGATGTAAATGAACGAGGGGTGGAGGAAGAAAATAACTTTCTCTTCCTGCCCACCGAAGCTCCGAAGGAGCGTAGGCGGGTCATCCCCAAAGATGTAAATGAGCAGGGCTACTATAATCCCGTTCTGTTTAGTCATAAAGCCAAAAACCCCAGCATTTGCTCCTCCAGAACAAGGAGAGTAAAGTATGAAGTTGCCATTACCCCCCTTATTTATGGCTACTGCAACCAAAGTAAAGCCGATTGGCAAAGTCGTCCACTATTACGACAAAATTGGTGTGGCGATTGTTGAATTAGTAAAGCCTCTCAAGGTCGGCGACACAGTCCTTTTTCAGCGTGGCGAATTTGAGTTCGAACAGCCGATTGATTCCATGGAAGTGGAGCACGCGTCTGTGGCAAAAGCGAAGAAGGGCGACGTCATCGGCATGAAGGTCGATCAACCTGTAAAAGAAGGAACACTTGTGTCACTAGCTTGATACGGTTATCTCCTTTTACTTGCAAGAAGAAATCTAACGATTCCGGAGTTCTCGGATATTCAATTATTCGAATAATGGAATATTAGTGGCTTCTTGTTTTTGAATCTAACTGTTCTCGGTTCAACGATTCAGCGCATTTACCATATAAGCCATGGTAGATGGTGACACGTAATCATCCAGTTCTATATTTCTGGGGAGTGCGTGTTGTGAATTCATTGTTTCTACGTAAGGCGTATACCATTCAACATTTTGATCAGATGAATCCACGGCGATGCCGTGTACTTTTGTCAGAATCTTAGAGGCTTCTGCAAAGTTGATTGGGCGATGTGGTTTGAACGTGACATCCGAATATCCACTGACCATTCCCATGATCATGGCGATACAAAGATGTGGTCCGTAATCTGCACTGGTTGGAACGTCACGGAAGTAGAGCCAATAGTTGGAAGACGAAAGTTGTTCTGTGCAGTTTACAGGAAGTCCATCTGGGTAGATTCCTTCGATTGTTGCTTTAAGAAATTCAGCACGTGTGACGAATTGTCTTTCGCTCTGTACAGGTTCGATTCTTATATTCACTCCTTCTGTTCGTAATTTATTTCCAAATCGAACGCTCTCGCGAGGACTATTTACAGAAGAGCGTATCTCGGTTATTGGCATAGGTTGTTGATATAGTTTTAATGCAGCAGGAAAATATTCAATTGGATATGCGTGCGCTGTGCTTGTTAGTAGTATGGAACCGATGAAAATCTTTGAGAGGAAAATCTGAAAGCGCACCATGATCGAAGGGGGAAATGGGAATCATTGTCCTACTTCTATTACTACGATGCAAGAAGTTTGTGTGGCGCAAAATGATAAAAAAGGAAAACAAGAAAAAGAGGAATTCTATTTTGCTTGTTTTTCCTATTTTTCATTTCACGTTGAGCCTTAGTTAATCAAAGAAAAGCGCCATACCCGGGTCTAGGGTTTGGCGCTTACGGCGAACTGCTTTTTAGACCTCGTCGGTGTACTCGTCGGACACATTCGATCTCTGTAGGCATTCTCCTCCTTGTCGAATCACTTCTCCAAGTAGTATGGCTGCCTCACCCACGATGCGAACATCGCGTGCAAACTGAGAGTGGTCTTCTCCCCATCTGCTACAGAGACCGAGGGTGATAATAACGACAAGTACACATTCAATGGCAGTCCGCATCACACCTTTCCTTTCTGTGCAAAAGTTGGAATAAACAGTTGCGATAATCATAATATGATAATTAAGTCTTGTCAATGCCGTGTTCAAGACCAGAATTCAGCTCTATAATGGGCTCAATCTATTTCCCCCTTACTTATGGAACAAGAAGAAATTCAGAAAAAGGTTGAAACTTTCCTGCAGGGTTTAGGAGTGCCAAGCTTTATTGTTTTTGGATGGAAGAAGGATAAAGGAGATGATCCCGAGCATGCACAGTTTGGTGTGGTCTCTTCTTATCACAAGGTACCAACGAATGTTGCAATTAAAGGTATGAGTTGGGCGCTTAATGATTTCATTGCTAAATCGTTGTGACTTTACGACTTTTTGACATTTTGACTAAGGTCGTAAGGTCAAAATGTCAAAAAGTCTAAAGGTCTACTAGTGGTGTAGCACTTCTTTAATAACCCAGTTAGAGAACCCAAAAGTAACAGCAACCACCGTCCATCCCCAAAGTCCTCCGAATATTTCCAGTGTTACTAAGTCCGGATTCATTTCTTGGGAGATGATGTGTATTAGTTGAACAAATACACCATTTACGATGATTATTGCAATGATGGTTGCGAAAAGTTTGAGTGGCAATGTAACGATATCCAGAATTGGGCGCACAAACATGTTCATGAGTGTGAGGAGAGAACCGATGATAATGACGGCTGCAAAGCCGCCGGTCATTTGGAAGTATTGGTTCATGTAGGTTGCCATCAACCACACCGCTGCGAAGTTGAGTAGTGCTTTGATGAGGATACGCATGGGCCAGGATGATTTAGAATCAGACATGGTGGAAGTATACATAACTATGTGAAGGTCGGAAGGTCGAAAAGTCAAAAGGTCGAAAGGTCGACATTACGACATTAAGACTTTACGACCTTCCGACATTTTTCTTTACCTTCTTTACCTCTTCTCAAATCTTATCTTTATCTTCTCCCCTCCAATCTCTTCTTCATGCTTTTCTCCTTTGTTCTCTTGAATCTCACTTCTCGTCTCTTCAGCGATCGAATCGCCGTATTCCTTCATCACTTCATCTGCGCCTTCTATGGTCAAAGTGATGTGATCTGTAAAGGATAGACCACTCTCTTTTCGTAATCTTTGAACAGTTCTGATTAGATCACGTGCAAATCCTTCGTGTTCAAGTTCCTTGGAGACATCGGTATCCACACTAACCACCACTCCATGATCTGCTGCAGCATCCAATCCTTCTTTACCGAGATAGACGACCTCAGCTTCATCCGGAGTAAGTTCCTCATCCAAAATTATAATCCTTCCATCATCTTCCATTGTAAAGTCACCATTCTTTCCTGCTTGTATAATCTCTTGCACGCGCTTTGGAAGACGAGGGCCAACTTTGCGAGCATCTACTTTAACAATTACTTGTGCTAGCTCGGATGGATCTTTAGCAAATTCAACTTCTTTCACATTCATTTCTTGCTTTATCAAAAGTACATCTTCATCAGATAGAACATTTTCCAATGCAGGAGGCAGAGCAATGATTGCTTTGTGAAGAGGCTGACGAACTTTGATGTTCTTATCACTACGTACTTTGTGCCCTAGTGAGACAATCAGTCGCTCAAGGCGCGTCCTCTTGATTAGTTTATGTTCATCCTTTGTTAAATCTTTTACATCTGGCCAGTTGGTTAGATGTACGGATCCGTGTTCCTCTGGCGAAAGATTCAAATAGATCGCATCAGCGATGTATGGGCAGAATGGAGCCGTTACTTGGCTAAAAGTGAGGAGTACGTCATACAACGTGTGCAGTGCGTCCAGTTGATCCTCTGTATCGCAATCTTCCGCAGTTCCTTTTCCTGCGAACCTTCGTCTGCTAAGCCTAATGTACCAGTTTGTTAGTGCATCCAATGTTTCGTGTAACTCACTGCATGTTGCAGAAAGATCATATTTATCAAGCTCACATGTCATACGGTTTGTAAGATCCTGCATTTCTGCGCGAATCCAGACGTCCAGTGGATGAGTAGATGCACGGCGTGTTTCTACTGGCTCAAATTTTGCAGAATTGGCATATGTAACAAAGAAGCTGTAAGCATTCCAAAGAGGCAGAAGCACATTGCGCATAGATTCCTCTACCATCTTTTCCGAGAATCTAAGATCTTCTCCGCGCACCGCAGGAGAGCTCATCAATGTAAATCGCACTGCATCTGCTCCAAACTTATGCACCACTTCCATTGGCTCTGGATAGTTCTTCAACTTCTTACTCATTTTCTTCCCGTCTTCTGCCAATACAATTCCATTTACTATGCAGTTGCGGAATGCAGGCTCTTTGAAGAGTGCAGTAGAAAGAACCATGAGTGTGTAAAACCAACCACGGGTTTGGTCCATTCCTTCTGCGATAAAATCAGCGGGAAAACCAGTTGGCTTTACGACAGTTGACAGTTGACAGTTGACAGTTGACAGTTGTTCAAATGGGAAGTGCGGTTGTGCATACGGCATTGAGCCTGATTCAAACCAGCAGTCGAAGACTTCGGGGATTCGTCTCATTACTGGCCCTAACGTAAATGTAATATTTTCAGCATTTGCAGCGAAAACTTCTCTGGCTTCAGAAAGTGACAATAGCCCTTCAATTACACTCATTGTTTTTAGAACTCCACCATGTGCTACAACGATGATACGTTTTCCTTGATATTGCTCAGCAAGTTTGTCGCGTGCCAATTCAATTCGTTTATAGAACTGATCGAATGTTTCCCCATTAGGAAAATCAATGTCTTGAGCAGAGAATTGCCCTTTAACATTAGAATCAATTTCTGATCTCGTCTTCCCTGTCCAATCGCCAAAGTCACGTTCACATAGTTCTTCTAATTGATTTTCAAATGGTATTCCAAGATTCTTAGCCAAAATTTCTGCCGTCTCGATAGATCTATTTAATGTGGAGGAAACAATTAAATCATATTTGTTGTTAGAGAGCTTCTTGGCCAGATCTTCTGCCTGTTTTCTGCCAGTATCATTAAGGCTTGTATTCTCTTGTCCTTGGGCTTTCCCTTTCTTGTTCCAGTCTGTTTCACCATGTCTAACTAGTGTAACCTTTGCAGGCTTTTTTCCTGACCCTTCCCACGTAATATCATCAATCGTGTGCTTATGAAGATCTAGTTCACAACCAGTATCATGATCCCAGAAGAAAGTGTGCGACTCAGCCAGCTGAGGATAAGGCTGATGCGAGAGTTTTACAGGATCAATCTTATTAAAGAAGTGCCTCACATTTTGTAGAGGGTCTGCATGTGTAACAACTATCACATGTTCGCTTCGGTGCTTAGGTAGCGTCTCATTAAGAAAATCAGAAATACGCTCCTGTACCTTGCTCCATGTTTCCATCCCTGGAAAGTGGTAAATAGATTCTGGGGCTCCGGTTTCTAGTTTGTGTGCTCTGCGAGCTTTCACAAAAGCCAGATCAGAGTAATCGACTGCTTTGCCTTCGAAGTCACCAAACGAAACTTCACGTAAGCGCTCATCTACTACCACCTTTGCTCCAGTTGCTTTTGCAATAATACCAGCGGTTTGTTGAGTACGCGCAAGAGGTGAGCAGTAGATAATGTCTATCTTCTGATTTTCAAATCTTTTAGCAGCCTCCTTGGCTTGTTTCTTTCCACGGTCAGTAAGATCTGTCCCTGGCACTTTGGCTTGATAAATTGGAATCAGGTTTCCTGCGCTCTCTGCATGACGAACAACCGAAAGCTTAGTAAATCGCTCTGACTTGTGCTTCATCAGATCATCACGGCTGGAGATCACTTCCATTTCACCGGTTTCCTCGCATCTCCAAATAGGAATAGGTGTTCCCCAGAATCGATTGCGCGAAATTGCCCAGTCGCGTGCACCTTCTAACCATTTTCCAAATCTTCCGTCACGTACATGTGCAGGTACCCACTCGGTTTTTGCATTTGCATCCAGCAAGTTTTCTTTAATCTTTTCCACTGCCACAAACCACGATGAGGTTGCGTAGTTTAAAAGAGGGGAGTCGCAACGCCAGCAGTGGGGGTAGCTGTGTTTGTAAGATTCTTTACTCCATACCAGTCCGCGGGCATTGATATCATCAATGAGTTTCTTTTCACCGTCTTCGATGTACATACCTGCATATGGTCCGGCTTCCTGTGTAAAGTGTCCGGTTATGTCGACGTCCATGACTATTGGAAGGCCATTGATCTTCGCAGCTTCCATATCTATTTCACCATAGGATCCATTGATTGTTACTATGCCCGTTCCTTCCTCTGGATCTACATAGTCTCCCCCGTGGATATGGTAAGTATTAGGATTCTCCTTTACCTCTGGGATTTCTGCGTACCAATCCGCGATATGCTTGTAGCTCTTGCCTATCATTTTCTTGCCTTTGAATTCACTAACAATTTCATACTCATCGATCCCTTTCAAAATATCTTCTAAACGATCTTTGGCGAAAATGAGGTTCTCTTTACCTACGCGCACTTTGATATATGTTCCATCAGGTTTTATGGAGAGACCCATTGTGGAAAGAGTGCTCCATGGAGTAGTAGTCCATGCTAGTACGAAGGTGCCCTTTTCATCTTCGAGTTCGAATTTCCATGTAGTTGCAATATCGTCGACGTCTTTGTACCCCTGAGTAACTTCAAAGTTGGAAAGTGGAGTAGCGCATCTAGGACAGACGTGCATTGCCTTTTTCCCTTCATATATCAGTCCTTTTTTATGAAGCTCAGAGAACACCCACCAAATCGATTCCATGTAATCGGGATCCATCGTTTTGTAATCCCAATCCATATCTACCCAACGTCCCATGCGCTCAACAACAGCTCGCCATTCTTTTTCGTAACGCTGAACAGATGCGCAGCACAAACCATTGAAGTTATCTATTCCTATTTCTTCAATTTCTTTGTGATCCTTAATATTGTTTTCTTGCTCAATCAAATTCTCTACAGGCAAACCGTGGCAATCCCACCCAAATCTCCTCTCCACTCGCTTCCCGCGCATTGTTTGATAGCGGGGGATTACGTCTTTAATTGTTCCAGCCAGCAGATGCCCATAATGGGGGAGTCCTGTGGCAAATGGAGGCCCATCGTAAAAGCTGAAGTTTTCCGCCCCATCTCGCTGTTTGATCGAACGCTTGAAGATATCTTCTTCCTTCCAGTATTGGAGGATTCCTTCTTCTAGGTCTGGGAGCGATTGTTTGGGGGAGACGGGGTCGAACATAGATGCGCCAAGGATACAGGGATTTGCGCTTCTCTGTTATAAGATTTCTCTGTTTATGTATTAGAGTTCTGACCCCAATTAACTGGGTTGTAATGAAGGTCAGCCATTCTTTGTAGGAAAGGTACCATTGCAGAATCGATGTATGATGTATCCACACATTCTCCAATTGTGTGTTCTCCTTCTGCGCGTGGAGGGAAAATGATCATGGGAATACCCAAGTGCGCTGGGATGTTCTCATCTGCTACTCCTCTGCCGACTTTTTTCTTCACGTCTGTTCCAAGTATATAACTTGCTTGCTCAACCGCTGCGTTTACCAGAGGATGATCAGTTCCTTCGTACCATGGTTTGATCCATGGAGTTTTTCTGTCTTTGTGCAACTCCACGTGGCATCCTCTTTCTAGAGTGCTACGCAGAGCCCTTCGGATTTCACTTTCGATTTCAGGAAGTCCCAGTGCTGGATTTGTATAGAGCACCTCTACTTTTACAGCGGCAAGCGACGTAGTGGTGAGCGACTTAGAAGGTTGTATATTTACTTCGTTTGGGTAGCAGTATGAGTTCGGCATGATGCCTTTTGGATGCTTGGGGTGTGAGGGGAGTTGAATGTTTAGGAGAGTATCTATTGCTTTACTTAATCGTCTGGCAAGCAGGTTCGGATTGTTAGGATCTACTCTTCCCATGTGCATCGATTCCAGTCCTTCGATTGTTACATCGAATACTGCTCGACCTGGCCTCCCGTTATAGATGGTCGCTTCATCATCCAAGTGTCCGTCGACTGGTACGTCCATAGAAATTCCCCAATCTGAGCCCTGAAGATATGGCTTTGCAACGAATGCCCCTTCAGATTCTCGTTCTTCGCCGTAGACAATGGCCAAACGAATCCATCGGTTTGTACGCTTCACTATTTCATCTAATCCTCGTAATCCGGAAAGGCAAGCAGCAATCCCCGATTTCATATCAGCCGTACCGCATCCCCAGTAGATATCGCTTCTTTTTTCATCCTGCATGAAGTGCAGTGGCTTGTGTTGTGATTCTTCGTAGATTTCATCTGGATAGATCGTATCCGCATGCCCCAACCATAATGCGCGTTCACGACCTTCGCCACGATTAACATCTATAAAAAGATTGGATGGGCGTGGATCTTCGTTTCCATAAGGGTCTTCTGGTTTAAATTCTTGTTCCGTAACTTCACCTAGCCCCCATTCTTTAACCAAATCTTTGACATATTCATGTAATTCCTTAAGTCCTTTTCTGCCTCGCGGAGTTTCCACGTCTGTTGGAATCTCAACCAGCTGCTGCAGGATTTCTATCGAAGTTGGAAACTCACGTGGCATAAGCACTCCACTCAAACAAAATCACTGCATTTTATCAAGTAGAAATTGATATATTCTTGTGCATGTCATCTTTGGTTAGCTGCAGAAAGAAACCTGCACAAACTGTAAGTTTTTCCCTACATAGTATAAAAAAAACGAGTGTTAATCGTTGACAAAAGTGTGTTTGAGAGGAGAATATCAGCATGAAGCTTGGTAGTTATAAGTTGGCGGGGGAAGAAGTAGGTTCACCTGTACTAATGCGGGATAATCTACGGTCTGTTATATTGCCTGATGGAGATTCAGATTCAGGCGATTCTGGTGAGACAAAAGCAGATCTGAGACCTCTTACAGAAAAGGAATTACAAGAAGGGCCAGTAGGTGAGGAGATTTATGATAGTGAATTAGGTGGTCTTGTGAGTGATATAGGTTCTGATGAGAGCGATTCTGAGATGACTCTTTCTTTTGTAAGACTTAAAACAATGGAGCTTATTCGTTGTTTGGCTGATAGAATTGGTGGTGAAAGGCTTGCTAGAATTGCAGGTGTAAAAAGCATATCTGAACTTGAGATGCAGGTTATTACAAATGTTTCTCCTAGAGCTGTGAGTTATGTACGAAGAAATGGAATAAATTCCTTGACGCCTAATGCAGTTGCAAATCTTGTTAAGGCTCGTGTTCGGGATGTTCTTTCTCACAAGAAAGGTGATAATGCAGAAACTACAAATATTCCAAGGAGGCCAAAATAGAGATATTGGATAAGGTTTTGCCTTTGTAGTGCGTAAATCTTGATATTTGCTTGGCAATACTCTTCAAAAAATGTGGTGTAATCTATTTTATTATCCACAATTGATGTATTATTACAGACCCTTTTTCTATGCTAGAAAATGAGCCAGAAAACCGGCCTGATTCTGATGATCCTAAAGAAGTTTATGGTGATCCAACACCAGAGGATGAAGAAGAGGCGCGCAGAACACTAGAAAAAATCAGTCAAATTGAGCGTTTGGGTGAAGATGCTAATGGTGAAGCTGAGAGAACTAGGATAGAGGAGAGAAGGGCAAAATTGAGAAGGACAATACTTGTGAACCTAAGTGTTTCTTCTGAATGGAATCCAGAAGATGAAAAGACTTTCAATGAGATTTTAGAGCTCTACGAGAGGAATCTCATTCCTGAGCGTGCTTTTTATCATATGGTTCAGGGTGAAGATGCTGATTTTCGCAAAACAATTTATCGAGGTGGTATGCTTAATCGTGCAGTGCCTACAGAGAAAGAAAGAGTATATTATTCTAGAAATTATGAAACAGTTGCAGACCAGATGTTATTAGATCTTATAGGGTATTCAAAAAGACCTGGGCGATATAGTATGACTGGATTGCGTGATGAAGATGGTAAACTGGTTGCATCTGCTTCGTATCGTCTGCCCCCTAAAGAAAATAAGGAAGAATATATTGAATATCTTAGAAGAGTTTTTTCTAAAGTTAATTTGCATAACATTGATAGAGAAGAACTTGAATCACGTTTCGATAGTATGATGGAAGTAGATACAATAAATGTTGATAGGTGTTTCAGAGGAGGAGGAACGAAGATTCTTGCTGATACTTTTAATCGGATTCATATCCAAGAAGGTGGAGCAGTGCCGAAGTGGGTTTTTTATTACCGTCATTCAATACTGAAGCTATTGAATCCATCATATGCTTCTAATTACGGTAGTGGATTCAGTGCTGGTGAAAACACAGCAAGCGCCCAACTGTTTAGTCGAATCGGATTCGACACTCTTGGTTACAGAAAGGAGGATGAAGAAATAGTGGCGAGAGAGGTATCCAATATCGATGGTGATGTTGTTGTTTTTCAACCAACTTGGGATTATGGGATGGCTCTTATAGATACAGCAGAATGTTTAGCCCGAAGAAGGTACGAGAATATTTTGGGTATGCATCACGAAGACGAGTAATACGCTATGAGGTTTTTTTTCTACTGGTAATCATCGGCAACACCGCCCCAAGAATAACGAGTGGTCCTGCTATTAGTATAACAGGCCAATCTACAGAGCCTCGAATAAATAATTGTCCTCCAACTGATGCAAAGATAATCAGGAATGAATAGCGTAAAACAAAGTCGAGTTCCCTATGTGTTAGATAGAAGTAATATAGATAGTATGGGAGTCCTGCTAGGAAGACACTGAAGAGAACCATCTCTCCTAATGCTTGATTAGAAAGAGAAGTAATAGTTGAGAATGGAATGAGTGGAAGTGTTAGCAGGAAGCATAGTACAGAAAGAACGAAGAAGTATTGTGCGCTGCGTGCGGCCACGTGTTCTCTTTCTTTGTACTGCTCACTGACTACAGAAAATGCTGTAAATGCGCATACGGCTAACAGTGTGGTAAGAACACCAAACCAAGGCCACGATGGAGATTGGGCAATGAGCACAACATTACCTACTACAATAAAGAAAAATGACATTAGTAAGATGCGCCATCTCTTCCTGTTTACGAAACTAGTTGTAACAATTCCTGCAGCTGTCATGGAAATTGTGTAATTAGCTGGGTTTGTAGTTTGAAGTGCAAAATAAGTTGAAAGCGAGATACATATAAGTAGTAATACAGAAGCCCACAATGATTTGCTTTTAAGAGGGAGTGGCGTTTCTGGAAGTTTGTGTCGTGCATTTTGCCACAGAAGTAGCGTGGCACTGATACCTGTTAGTGACCAGAATCGCACAATTGTCAGGTCGATCGCAGAAAGACTATGAGTTTTTATAATGTGAGAAGCAACCACTGGGTCTAGTCCCCACAGAAGCATGATTAGGCAAATTCCAAAGCATAGACGATAGATGGGAGCCGTTGGTAAAATATTTACGTGAGTTGCACCTGCTGCTTTTAATTTGCTGATATAAATCTTTTGTTCGTTGGGTTCTATGTGTACTTTTACTTTTGTAAATGCAAGTCGCTTGGTGGAATGTTGCTGGATGTAACGGACTTGCTTGAAGTATGCATGAAATTCTTGGTGCACTTTTGCAAGTTTTGAATGTACATCAGGATCGTCCATAGGAACTGCATAGCGAATTGTGCAGAATGTTTTCTTTTGTGATGATTTTGCACTCTCAGGCGTAAAGATTGCCTCATAAATTTCTTCTGGTTCCAGATGTCCATCTGCGATAGCGATGTATGCATCATTTACAGAAGAGTATCCAAGAGATTGCAGACCTTTGACTACACTTTCTTGGTTAAATTCATCTAAGAATCCGGCATTGTGCTCTCTAAGCTCTTCTTGTGCGAGACGTTGACCGATTCGGATTTTTTGTCGGCTTGACTGTTGAGCGAGAGCCGTTCTAATAGTGGCCGTTGCAAGTCCTGTTTGTACCCATTCAAGCCACTCTCGTTTAACTGTAGGTTTGTCTTTGAATATAAGATCAACCGAAGCAGCGTGTTCCAATGGTGTAGAGAATGTAACTTCTTTGCCATTTACTTTAATGGATGTAGCGGCAAGTGCGCTCTCCTCAAAAAGATAAATAGCTCCATCAAGAGCGGTTGATCCTTTTGGGAGCATAATTGTTTTATCGTTATGTCCATGAATTAAGATAGAATCACCTAGAATATCGCTCTGAAGGCTTGCAAAGAATTGCCCGCTACGATCAGTAGTGTCTTCCGATAATGTTGCAATGCGATCTGTCCAAGGAAGGTAATCCAGCAGTCCGGTTGCTTCACTATCAAAGCATTTTGTAATGATTCCATTATGTGCATATTCGTTCATTTCTTGTGTGCGGATCTTGCAACGTACTCGTGTTCCATCTCCCAGAATGACGGTTGTATGCAGCCCCTGATACCCGTTTATTTGTGGTGAATTTATAAAATCTTCGAAAGAGAGAGTCTCGCGCTGATAGCATTGGTGCAGAGAACCAAAAACTTTGTAACAAATTTCGATATCCTTGCAGACAAACACTGCGGTTAGGGCAGAAACTCCTGTAGCAGCCGAACCTTCTGCATCTAGTTGTGCGTGCAGTCTTCCCCATGATTTTGGTTCACATTGGATAGTGAAATTTGGTGCAAGGGAGGGATGAGATGCATTAAGACATGCGAGAATATTTTGAATGTTCTTTTCATTTGTCTTTTCATTTTTCTTGCGTAATTGAATTAGTTGCACGAAGAGATCTGGTTCTAATATTTCTATGCAAAGTGATTCCAGTTCGTCACGGAATTTACGCATACTCAGGCGATCTGCAATTTTTACATAAACTGAAAGTGTTTCTTCTGCGAGTGATTTTTGTCTCTCCGGATCTAGGAATCTAAGTGTCTGCATGTTGTGCATGCGGTCTGCCAATTTGATAACCATTATGCGCACATCTTCCTGCATGTATGTGAAGATTTTGCGAATAGTTTCGGTTTCTTGTTCCAGTGTGGGGTTCTCTTTTAGTTCACTTGAATCTAGCTTTGTAACACCATCTATTAGTGCAGGAACAGAGTGATCGAACTCTTTTGCGATTATCTCCAGAGTGAGAGATGTATCTTCGACTGCATCATGTAGAAGTGCTGCAATGATCGTATCAGCATCCGCTCTCATGTCTGCAAGTAGGTGTGCAACTGCAATACAGTGAGTAAAGTACGGCTCACCCGATTTTCGTTTTTGTCCGTCGTGTGCTTCTTTTCCGCGCTCGAAAGCCATTTTGACTCGGTCTAAGTCTGCAGATGAGAGATGCCGGATGTGAGATTTAAATTCGCTCCACTGCATAGACAGTAAAGTTTACTACGACTTTTGCTCATAGGGAAGCTAATTCTAGGGCATTAGGCACTAGGGACTAGGGGCTAGATTAAACGAGCTTATATTTTGTTGTTACTAGTCCCTAGTTCCTAGCTCCTATAACCTAGTAAGAGTTATGGTATCCTTGAATCAACGTTCCGTTTTCAAATATGGTATTAGTAAACGATAACTCAAAGGCTCTAGCCATTGGCGATCCGTTACCGCCATTCTCGCTTCCTGCAACAGATGGGATGATGGCTGATTCGTCCATGATTAAGGATCCAATTCTTGTTATTGTCTTTACATGCAATCACTGTCCGTATGCTCAGGCGTATGAAGATAGACTGATCGATCTCGCTGAACATTTTGACGAAGAAGGTGTTCAGTTTGTGCTTATCAATTCTAATGATGCAGAGAATTTTCCTGAAGATTCATTCGAAATGATGAAGGAGTTGCACGATGAGTTAGGATTCCCATTCCCATACTGTTTTGATGAGAGCCAAGAAGTTGCTAAAGCATATGGTGCACTTTGCACGCCACATTGCTTTGTGTTCGATGTTGATCGTGTTCTACGTTACAAGGGTCGTATTGATGATAACTGGGAGAATCCAAATAAGGTCAAAGAACATAATTTGCGTGATGCAGTTTCTGCATTAGTGGAAGGAGATGAGCCTCCGATTGCAGAAGCGAATGCGATTGGGTGCTCAATAAAATGGAAGTAAGGTAATTGACAATGGATAATTGACAATTGTCGACTATGGCTAAAAATAATCCTCTTCGCGAAAAAAGTTATACTTTTGCACTTCGTATCATTGATGCATATGAATTTTTAACAAAGAATTTATTCTTGGAAAACAACTGCTAAAATCTGGAACAAGCATTGGTGCGAATGTTGAAGAGGCATTACAAGGACAATCTAAAAGAGATTTTATTTCGAAGCTTTCAATTTCTTTAAAAGAAGCTCAGGAAACACATTATTGGATTAGACTATCGAAAGACAAAAAGAAATTAGACGGAAAAGCTGCATTGAACCTTCTCAAAGAAGCAGAAGAATTATGCAGATTGCTCACTTCAATTATCAAAACATCGAAGAGTACACTAACAAGAAAAACCACCGTTTAATTGTCAATTTTCAATTATCAATTGTCCATTCAACTAGTTGTCAATTGTCAATTATCAATTTCTCAATCCGAGAACTTTTTTAAGGTACTGTCCCGTAAAGCTTCCCTTCACATTTGCCACTTCTTCCGGTGTCCCAATTGCAATCACCTTTCCGCCTCCACCTCCACCTTCTGGCCCCAAATCAATTACGTGATCAACGCATTTTATAACATCCAAATTATGTTCAATAACTAGAACGGTATTTCCTTTGTCTACAAGTCTCTGAAGAACTGTAAGAAGCTTATGAATATCATCAAAGTGCAGCCCTGTTGTGGGTTCATCCAGAATATAGAAAGTATTTCCTGTTGCGCGTCGCATGAGTTCTGTTGCAAGTTTTACACGTTGTGCTTCTCCACCCGAAAGAGTTGTTGCACTTTGCCCCAGATGAATATATTCCAGACCCACATCTTCCAATGTTTGTAGTTTCTTATTGATTGCAGGAATTGCAGAAAAGAATTCCAATGATTCACGAATGGTCATATTCAAAATATCCGCAATATTTTTCCCTTTATATGTAATTTCTAGAGTTTCTCTGTTGTAGCGTTCGCCATGGCATGTTTCGCATGTTACAAACACATCAGGCAAAAAGTGCATTTCGATTCGCTTTAAGCCATCTCCCTCACAATCTTCACAACGTCCGCCTTTCACGTTGAAGCTGAAGCGGCCCGTTTTGTACCCGCGCAATTTTGCTTCCGGAGTTTGTGCAAAAAGATCGCGAATGTCTGTGAAGATTCCTGTGTAGGTTGCAGGATTTGATCGTGGCGTTCGTCCAATAGGGGACTGATCGATAGCGATTGCTTTGTCCAGATGTTCCATACCCTCCACTCCTCCCATTTTCTGCCCCTTTGTGTGTGCTTTGTTTAGAGTACGAAGTAGTTCTGGTCCCAGTATTCCGTGAATCAAACTTGATTTTCCTGAGCCGGAAACACCGGTAATTCCAATGAACGTGCCTAAAGGAAGTTCAACATCAATGTGTTGCAGATTGTGCAAGTGGGCATCTTTGATCAAGAGTTTCTTTCCGCTTCCTTTCCTTCGTTTATCCGGCATTGGAATTGTTTTCTTACCACTCAAATACTGTCCGGTAACAGAATTTTTGTTTTTGATGAGTGTTTCGATAGTGCCCTGTGCGACGATTTCTCCGCCGTACTTTCCGGCTCCTGGGCCTATCTCAAGCAGATAATCTGCAGAAGCCATTGTTTCTTCGTCATGTTCCACAACGATAACTGTGTTTCCTAAGTCCCTAAGTTTCATCAGAGTTGAAATGAGTCGTGCATTATCACGCTGATGCAATCCGATACTTGGTTCGTCTAGAACATAAAGAACACCTTGAAGTGCAGAACCAATTTGTGTAGCAAGTCGAATGCGTTGAGCTTCTCCTCCCGAGAGTGTCGCAGCAGAACGCGAGAGTGTTAGGTAAGTCAGCCCAACATTTTCCAAAAAACTCAATCGTGCAATAATCTCACGTAGCACTTTGCTCACGATTTTGAATTCGTACGAACTCAAAGGTGTTACACCTTCTTTTCGCTTAAAAGATTCCTCTTGCGGCAAACTAAGAGTTTCTCCTTCTGGAATCAAAGTCAGGAAGAAATCTTTGGCTTCATCAATACTTGTATTTGTAGCTTCTACTACATTAATACCTCCAACAGTCACACCCAATATTTCCTTTTTTAGCCGCTGACCATTGCAAGATCCGCAAGGAAGTTCTTCCATATATGCTTCAATTTGTGATCGCACATAGCTGGAATCTGTGTCTTTATGACGGCGTTCTAGATTTGGGATCACTCCTTCGTATGTTGTTTCGTAAAGGCCATCAAAGGAATTGCTCTGCCAATTGATATTGATGGGCTCGCCATGTCCATGCAGTACAATTTTTTTAGTCTCATCACTTAGATCTTTCCAAGGGATATCCATGCTAAAACCGCATCTTTCTGCCACTGCTTCCAGTACACGTATCATAAAGCTCATACGTGTTGCCGAAGTTGCCCATGGATGAATCGCTCCCTCGGCCAACGAAAGTTTGATGTTAGGAACGATTGTCGACTCATTCACTTGTAGAACAGAGCCAAGTCCGTGGCATTCTTCGCATGCTCCGTGTGGGGAATTAAAGGAGAAGCTGCGTGGTTCGATCTGTGGAATATCGTTCTCCGGATGATCGGGACAGACGAAGCTTTCCGAGAAACGTGTTTCTTCGTCAGTATCTGTATCAAGCAAAATCATTGAGCCTTCTCCTCTTTTTAGGCAGAGCTCAACGGAGTCTGCAAGTCGCGTACGATTTGGGTTTTGTTTGTTGTCTTTAATTTCAAGATCTTTTGCGATCATACGATCAACGACGATTTCGATGGTGTGTGCTTTCTTTGGATCCAGTTCTACTTCTTCATCCACAGTTACTACCTGACCATCAATGCGGATACGCACAAATCCCTCGCGTCTAATAGAATCGAGTACCTTTATATGTGCACCTTTGCGCCCTTCAATTATAGGAGCAAGAAGAAAAATTTTCTTCCCCTCAGGCAAAGAAGCGATAGTATCTACGATCTGACTGGGGGATTGCTTCTTTAGTTCCTTTCCGCATGTTACGCAGTGAACCTTACCAACTTTTGCCCACAGAAGACGCATGTAGTCATAGACTTCCGTAATAGTTCCCACGGTTGAACGTGGATTACGTGGTGTTGTTTTTTGGTCAATCGAAATAGCAGGACTAAGACCATCGATACTCTCTACCTCCGGTTTTTCCATTTGTGCGATGAATTGGCGTGCATATGCGCTCAAACTCTCCACATACCGTCTTTGTCCTTCTGCGAAAATTGTGTCGAAAGCCAAAGAGGACTTGCCAGATCCAGAGAGTCCTGTAATAACAGTGAGTTGATTTCGTGGAATGCGCACATCTATATTCTTTAGATTGTGCATTTTTGCTCCTTTAATGACGATTTCATCCATAAAACAATTAACAGTTAACAATTAACAAAAAAGCCCGCGCGCTGCGCTGGCTAGATGCCTAGCTTATCAAAAAAATCGTCTGCTGTCTAGGGTCAGACTTATCCAATGCAAGATGAGCCTGAAATACCTCTCGATTTCTAACGCAAGATGAGCCTGAACTGAGTCATCGGACGTACATTCTTCCCATGACTATTATGTTTGATGACCAAAAACTCTGTACTATTGAGGATTTAC
>JAHIYH010000009.1 GCA_018814875.1 Patescibacteria group bacterium | reverse complement strand
GTTGGCAAGCCAACCAGTGGCGAAGGTGGACTATTTGGAAAAATATATCAATCGAAGTACCCCTCCGCATTTTTGCTACGCTCTGCGCTTGGAGGCTGAAACCGCTCACAATCAATGTCGCGGTTCCCACCCGCAGAGCACCAAGTTATTGCAATATAAAAATGAATGGAAATATTTTTCTCCCTGACATTTGGCATTGATCCGAACTCACAGATAACAACTCTTCTAACAGCTAGAAGCTAGCAGCTAGAAGCTAATCAGTGTAGCATTCCTAACACATGCGACAGCAATTCATTTTTGGCATCTTTAGTGTGATATTTTTAACTTCTTGCACAGTGCAAGAGAGATTATCTCCGGTCGAAGTTATGTCGCAGGCTGTTAGAGCTAATCAAGATATCCAATCAGCTAGTTTTACGCTCGATGGATCGTACAATATTCCATTCAGTATGTTAGGAGGTACTATTCGTGGGGATGCTCATATGGAAGGTATTTTGCAAGATGGGGGTGAGATTGTGCAGGCATTTGTCCAAACAGAAGCGAGTACTGGTGATATGAATATACAAACGGATTTTGATGTGATAACCGCGCCTCATAACGAAACGTATATAAAAATTCGAACTGTGGATACTAAACCTGTGTATCCACTTCTAACCCCCGATATTGTCAGTAGAATTATCGATCGATGGTGGGAGATGCCTACAGATAATGCTAATCCTCGAGAAATTATGCCTACACCCGATCCAATTCTTCTTAAGGCACAGTCTCAAGTGGTGAGTGTTATTGGCGATCTGGGGTTTGATATAATTCGTAGTCGTCGTGTGTATCACTATCAAGTCGAAGTAGATCGTGAGAAGTTGTACAACTACTTGATCACTTTATCTAAAGATAATGCACAAGATGTAGACGAAGAATATATTCGTACAATGTTAGACGGACTAAGTGCACTGGGTGAATTGTGGATTGATGCTGAAACGTTTTATCTGCAACGCATTATTTGGACGATCGAAGCTCTTAATCCAAAAGAAAACAAGCCAATGACTATTTCATTCACAATGGATTTGATGGATCATAACAACACAGATCATGTGGTTCTTCCCGAAGACAGCGATCTTTTTACAGTTGAAGAACTTTTACCTCCACTTGATACATCTCCCACTTCATCGTTTGATGGTTTTCCTTCTGGGCTAGAAGATGAGATAATAAAAAGGCTACTTGAAGGAACTCAGGAAGTAACCCCTTCCCCTTAAATCTTGTGTCGGACATACTGCCATCTGTTGATAGCCTCTCTCATAAGTCTGTTCAAAAAAATCTTGCAGGAGAGAACGTGCCACCGAAATTGAAAAAAAGGATGAAAACAATCCTAATTGTTTTAGTGGGTGTTCCATATTTCTGTTTTGCCGGATGGGCTTTGTTTTTGATTTCCATACTGCCAAATCGTACTGGCTCGTATCAAAAACTTTTGGTGCCAGGTCTTGTAAGTAGTGCTGTGGTTGCCGGAATTTTTCTACTTGTAATCTTATTTGGATTAAAGCGCATTATGCGAAAGGGTATTCCAGTAAAAATCAGAGTTTTTGGAGCTTTGCGTTTGTTTGCCTTTATTACTCCGGGGTTAATTCTATGTGCCCTTATACCTTCTCTTATTACACGTGAACCTTCTTTGGGGATAGATATTACCGATCCAACTGAAATCAAAGAGATAGTCGCTCCTCTTCCTATCACATTTAACTTGGAAAATTCCGTAGCAATACTTCAGCGGAGGGGTCTTTCCATACAAAATTATTCTTGGGATTTTGATGGGGATGGTGTGGAAAACGAAAGTACTGCTACTCCAATCGCAACTGCTATATTCGAGCGTCCCGGTGCGTACGATGTAATAGTTACACTTTCCTTGAGTGACAATACAAGTCGAATAGTGGCACGTCGCATTGTTATTCAGACCGCAGTTTTTTCTTATTCTCCTGTGCGTCCTGGAGCAGAGGAGCCTATACGTTTTAGCGTTGCTCATCTAGTGGATGATTCCAAGGCAGAGATCAAAGAAGTTCAATGGGATTTTGATGGAGATGGGATTATTGATGAGACAACTTTGCAGCCTGATACCATACACTCATATTTGCGAACGGGAAAAGTAACTGTATCCGTGACACTTAAACTAGCCAATCAGACACAGAACGTTTATCGGAAGGAGATTGAGATTTTTGATCCTCAGTTACCACCGTTTCCTGTAAAGATCGTTTCTGAGCCAGAAATCTTAGTAAGTCCTGCTCCATTTGGCACGATATTTCGTATAGAGACAGACGAGCCTATTGATGATGTTATTTGGGATTTTGGAGATGGAGAGAAGAAAAAAGGAGAGCGTGTAGGTCACACTTTCCAACAGAAAGGGATCTTCCAAATATCTGTTCGTGTGTATGCAACAAGTGGAGAGTTGGCTCAGATTACGGAAGTTGTTCGTGTGGTGGATACACTTAAGTTGCCAGATCTTTCATTCGAAGGAACACCGGCTGTTTTTAACAATGCAATGAGTGGTGAGGTTCCAGTAAAGGTGAACCTGACTCCGCGCACGTCTATGCCTCTGATTGATTTTAGCTGGGAGGTGCCGGGTGCAACGAGTGTTGGTTCTACCGATTCGGATCTTCAGGCTATTTATCGGCGTGATGGTCGTTTTGACATTACACTTATTGCTCAGGATCCGGATGGGAAAGTGATGCGTCACATCTTAAAACTGACGGTCAATCCGCCTTCTTCATTTGTCTCTATACACATGACCCCAGAGGGTGGTGTTGCTCCTGTTCTTGTACGATTTGATGCATCAGAGACGGTGATTCCCGAGGAGGAAATTACAGGTTTTGAATGGGTATTTGGTGATGGCGTTGATGCACCACAGCAACGAGGGGCACTTGTGGAGCATTTGTTCGGGAAACCAGGTACATTTACCGTAGAATTGCGTGCATATACCACACAGGGCAATATGCATTCAGAAAAGAAGACAATCGTCATTCGTGCGCCAATTTTGGATGCTTGTGCTTACCCAAGTCGCCCAATGGGCGAAGCACCATTGGGTGTGAGTTTTAACATGGATTGCACCACAGGAATATTCTCAAATATTCTTTGGGACTTTGGAGATGGTGCAGAGTCGGATGAGCGTAATCCTGTTCATGTATTCGAGGAGCCGGGTACCTATACAGTCACACTCACAATACGTGATGATTTGGGTACTAAAAGCTCAGAAGTAATTTCCATTGTTGCCGAATAACTTACCCCATACTACTTATGAAAAGAAAAACATTGGTTCGTACTGTTGCAATCTTTGGTGCTGTTGCCATAGGGCTATCGGCGCTATTGCCGATATTGTCGGCGTTTTAACAGTTAACCAGCCTTCGCCCTGCTGAGGCGGGGGCTACGGCCGGCAGGCAGTTAACAGTTAACATTTAACAACTTCGTTAAGGGAAAGTGATGCAACTGTCTCGAATGGTTCATATGCCTCATCTCCTTTTTCTTTGATTAGGAAGGCGGCAGCTGCGCCAATCATGGCTGCATTATCGGTACAGTATGGAATGTTCTTGGGGACACGGAGGGGAAGGGGACTAATGATTTCTTCTGTAAGTGTACGTAGGTGAATATTTGCAGATACTCCTCCAACTAAATGAACCTCTTTAATTTCTGGATGTAGTTTTATTGCCTTATCTATTCGATGAACTAGATGTTTACAAATAGCGTTTTGATAAGAAGCCGCAATGTCTGATATTTGGAACTTGGCACTTGGTACTTGGCACTTTGGTCGAAGTTCCAAGTTACAAGTTTCAAGTTCCAATTTTTTTAGCAGATACTTCAAAGAGGTTTTGAGACCCGAAAAACTAAAGTCAAGTGAGTCGTCATTACAGAGTGGGAGAGGAAAGTCATAGTACGTTGGATTCCCTTTTTCTGCTGCCTTTGCAATGGCAGGTCCTCCGGGATATCCGAGGTCAAGCATAAGTGCTCCTTTATCGAATGCTTCACCTGCGGCATCATCGCGTGTGCGTCCCAGTAATTTTCCATGCGTATGTGATGTGCGTAGCCAAAGGTCTGTGTGTCCTCCGGATGCAGATAGTGTGAGAATCGGAAATTTTAATTCTTCGTTTGTGTCTAACCATGTTGAACTGAGATGTCCTAATGTGTGGTGTACTCCGATGAGTGGCTTCTTCCACAGTGATGCGAGTGTGCGTGCAACTGTTGTGCCTACAAGTAGTGAAACCAGAAGCCCCGGTCCGCGTGTGACTGCCATTGAATCAATATCATCTTTGGTCAGTTTAGCTTTTTCTAAAGCCAGATTGATGACGTGTAGTACACATTCCAGTTGCTTGCGTGCGGCCTCTTCGGGTATTACTCCACCTGTATCTTTAAATGTTTCTACGGAGCTGGAGATTACAATGCCTAAAACCTTAGTTTCATTTTCTACAACAGCAGCTGAGGTTTCGTCACATGATGTTTCGATTGCTAGTATGTGCATAAAACTAGGTTATAGGTGATAGGTTTTAGGGGCTAGGTTTGCACTGAGAGTAATGTAAATATAAAAAAACTTATACCTGTAAACCTGCTACCAAAAGCTAATCCCTAGCCTCTAGAACCTATAACCTACTAAGAAAATGTGGTAATACTCGAAATTGCCAATATTATATAAATAGGTTATAATAGAAGAAATGACATCAAAAATCAGAATTGTTCTATTAGCACTATTTGCAGTGGTTTCGCTGTCTTATTCGTTCGTTCTATGGACAAATACGATTACAGATAGCCTTTTAAGCTCGATTCTAGTATCAGTTGATGAATCATTAATGATTAGTGATACTGAGATGCATACTGCAGCAGCAGAAGATAATCCTCAGGAGTATTTTCCACTTGCTCCTACTACAAAGGAGCCCGAAGTATCCAACGATTCTAGTTTTATTGAACGTATTCTCAAAAGTTCTGATCAGAAAGAACTTGAACAGTGGGACTTATCGAGGTGGGTAACACTTTCCATACCTTCAAAAAATATTCGTACTCCTGTTTTTCTTCCCTCCAGACGATTCTGGGATGCCAGACAGTGGAATCTACTAGAAGAACAAATGCAGGTGGGGCTACTCAATGGCGCAACAGCCTATCCTCATTCGGTCAGACCCGGCGAGATTGGTAATGTTATTATTGCAGGACATAGCAGTCCTCCAAATGAACGTGCTGAGGAAAGTAAATACGGTCATCTTTTTGCGTCGCTTCCTACGATTGAACGAGGGGATACTATTACGGTAACAGGGAATGGCACTATGGTAACTTATGAAGTTGTTCGTACGGGTATTGTGGAACCAACTGATACCGAAATCCTTGCACAGCAAACTGATAAAAGTCTGCTCAAGTTAATTACATGTTATCCGATAGGATCGACTAAGAGTCGTTTTGTGGTCACAGCGGTTAAAGTTCAATAGATATGTTCAGGATTAGGATATAATTCGGTGGATACTATCATTTGAGAGGTAAGTAAGTTAAAGTAAGCAATGTAGGTAAAGTAGGTATTGTATGTAATTCGAGGTATGCGGGATCTCTGCAAGTTTAATGTTAATTGTTTCTTTATTCGGACGAGCGAGTTTGCATTTGCCAAAGATACTTTTCTTGCCATGAGCTTGTCGGATGGTTTTCCTGTATGCTGAAGCACAATGAATGTTGACTTTATTTGGCATTGGATTCGTCGGCATAGCCTTTTACTTGTCGTCGTTGGCCTGTTGGTTCTTCTCACAGCTAAATTTTTCTATCCGCTCTGGAAGTTCGATTTACCATTAGGGTATGACCCGGGTATGTATCGCTATTTATTCGTTAAGTATGCGGATGCATTAAAGTCTTTTTCTCTACCTGAGCTCAGGCCTTGGGCACAGGAATATCCATACGGTCTCTATCTGCTCTCTAGTCCGTTTATTGTTCTTGGTGTGCCAGTTGATTGGTTCCTTGGGTGGATTTGGAGTGTGATGGCGATTACACTAATCTCGATTTATGCATTCATCTTCACGAAGAGAGAAGGAAAGGCTGTTGGGGTAATGATACTGCTTCTGGGGCTTATCTCCATTGCATACTTTGATGGCTTCGCACAGATGTATTGGAAGACGTATGCAGCTCTTCTTTTCCTGATTCTTACTTTCCATTTCTTTGAGAAAAAGTCACCGTGGATGGTTCTCTTTGGCGCACTTACTATTATGACTCATAACCAAACTGGCGTGATTCTCGCTTTGGTGTTGATTTCTTGGTGGTTGGTTCGTGTTCCAAAGCAGTGGAGAGATCCGGTGTTTAGAAAGTGGACATTAGCTTTTGTAGGAATCGCTCTCTTGGGTCTTGTGTGGTACATACCACATTGGGAACGTGTTTTTTGGTCACCATTTAAATCGATCTTTCTTCTTCGTGGTGATGCAGCTCCCGGAGGACACTTTCCACCGGCTATTTTTTACATTAAGAATGGAGGAATTCTTTTAGCACTTGGTATTGCGGGATGGGTAATACGTTTTAAGAAAGAAGACTTTAGTGTGTGGATACTCGCTCCGCTAATTTGCGCTCTATTTATAGTCTTCAAGTTGGTCTTTTATCGTAGGTTCTTTTTGCAGCTCGATTTTTTCTTGCTCCCATTTGCAGCAATAGCTTTGGTCAATTTTTGGAGGATAAGAAAAAATAATCTAGTTGTTCGACTAATTATCATTGCACTGGTAGTTGTGCAGGCTGGTTTATCTATTCCACAAATGCTCAGGTGGGAACTGAATTTTAGTACAGAAGAATTGAAAGCCATTGAATCTATTCCTAAGTTTGTAGAGGAAGATGCGTCAATTGTTGCTCTCGAGAATTTTTCTGCGGTGTGGCTTCTGGGCTGGTTGCCAGATTACTATACAGGAGGCCCAGGCCTCTTTGACTTCCCAGCTTGGGACTACAGTGATTGGGAATACTTATTATTTGGGACGCATGATGATCGAGTTCGACTTATATCGAGCGTTCAACAACGTCCTCTATATTTTATGACATCAACACTGTTTCATCGTCATTATGGAAAGAGCATACAGCCATTTTTGGAAGATGAATGCTTTGAGAAAGTAGAAGGAGCTCCGCTTTATAAGGTTGTGTGTACATCAGGCTAATTGCTTCATTGCTTCATTGCTCCATTGTTCGCAAGCGATTCTCAAATATTTGGTTCATTTAACAATGGAACAATGGAACAATGGAACACAATATGATTCACCTCTTTCCCTCCCGCACCATAGCACTGGAATTACTTGGATTATCCATCCATTGGTATGGGCTTATGTACTTGGCAGGATTTGTTTTGGCATTCCTGTTATTGCCACGTTTACAAAAATGGAGAGGTCTAGATTTAAGCAAGGACGATTGGGCTCAGTTACTTTCGTGGGGAATTATTGGTGTAATAGTTGGAGGAAGATTGGGCTTCGTTCTTTTTTATGAGCCAGGATTCTTTGTTCGTTATCCTTTAGAAATTATTCAGGTTTGGCATGGGGGGATGTCTTCTCATGGAGGTTTTATTGGTGTGGCTATTTCACTTTATATAATAAGCAGAAAAAGGAATATTAATTTATTAGCTCTGGCAGATTGCTTGGCAGTTCCAATTGCCTTGGGTCTTGCATTTGGAAGAGTTGGTAATTTTATTAATGGTGAACTGTATGGCGTGGTTACAAACGTTCCTTGGGCTATGAAGTTTCCTGAAATAGAGGGATTACGACACCCCACACAGCTTTATGCAGTCGTCAAAGATTTACTGATTGCAGGTGTGTGTTTCTGGCATCTAAAAAAAGTGAAACCGATCTATCTAGGAAGAACGTTCGCGCTGTTCCTCATGCTCTATGGCATTCTGCGTTATCTTCTCGAATACTTCCGCGATCAGCCTTATGGATTCTTTGATCTTTGGTTCATTCTCCTAAGCAGAGGTCAGCTTCTTACGATTCCTATGATAATTGTAGGGTATGTGCTTTGGAGGAAGTTTGGTCCAAGAAAATAAATTGTAGAACTGGTTGTTTCTGAACAACTCTCTAAGAATGAAGTGAATAGTGAAGAGTGAATAGTTAATAGTGCAGAAATTATGAAGAACAATGGGTTAAATCCACTTTTCACTTTTAACTATTAACTTTTCACTTCCCCAACCGTTTTTTCGTGTAGAAATGTTTTCCTATGAATCGCACATGCCCCTCTTGCGCGGATGAGGTCACAATGTTCGGGAGTTCCGTATCCTTTGTGAAAATTAAAACCAAATTGTGGATACATTTTGTCGTACGTCATCATAATGCGATCGCGCACAACTTTGGCGACTATGGATGCTGCCGAGATGCACGGCTCGATGCTGTCTCCATGGATAATTGAACTGTGTGGATAATCGAACCAAAACTTATCTCGTCCATCGATCAGAAGATATGTTGGAGTGACCAAACGTGCAACACGTTCCACTGCAGACTGCATTGCTTTTTCTGTTGAAGAGAGAATTCTGTGTTGGTCGATATCTGATGCATCAACAATGCCACAGCCGTAGATGCAATGTTGTGTGATCCAAATAAAAACCTCCTCGCGTTCCTCGTGAGAAAGCTGCTTACTGTCTCTGATAAGAGATGGTAACTCTCGGTCTGTTGGTAGGATACATGCACCTGCAACCACTGGTCCTGCAAGTGCGCCACGCCCAGCTTCATCTATACCTGCGATAACGGCCAATTTTTCTGCAACTGTTTTCATATGGATTGTTCTCTAGCATAGCAATTATTAATGAATAATGAAAAATGAAAAATGGCTACAATCGGCAAATGAGAATAATAAACATTCTTCATTCTTAATTCTTCATTCTTAATTCCTTCAGGAGCTCTTTCGCGATTCCTCGTTCATCCCAAGGAATCTGCCCCCCTGCAGTCCACATAGTTGTGTCACTACCCTTCGCACATAGAATTACTGCATCACCAGGTTGGGCTTGCTTAAGTAAAAATTCCATTGCTTCTCTGCGATCAGAAATGCGATGTGCTTCACATTGATTTTTATCTACTCCTGTCCAAACTTCATGGATAATCTTTTCAGGATTTTCTGTGTATGGGTCTTCGTTGGTTACCACTACAACGTCGGCTAGTTGAGAACATATCTTGCCTACAATTGGACGTTTTTCTTTCATCCTGTCACCACAGCTTCCGGTAAGAACTAGAATTCTATTTTCTGGTTCAATCATTTGTCTGAGAGTTGTGAGTGTCTTTTTGTATGCAGCTGGTGTAACAGTAAAGTCCACATAGACAGAAAATGGTTGCCCTTCATCAATTAATTCCATTCTTCCAGGGGCACCACGGAAGCTCTTTAGAGCTTCTACGGCTTCTTCAATATTCACACCAACAGATACTGCGCAGCTTATTGCACAGAGGGCATTCTCTAAGTTAAATGAGCCAGGCAAAGAAAGTTCCAAGGTCCAAGGTCCAAGTTCCAAGTTATTTAGATTATGATGGAGAGTGGCACTAGTTTTATTCTGTTTGGTCAAAATATTAGAAAGCCATAAATGACTGTTTGGCACTTGGCACTTGGCACTTGGCACTTTCTCAAATGAATAAGAAAAAGTACATTCTGTAGGAATAGCGGAATATAATTTGTAAGTTTCATCAGAATAGTTGAGAACTTTTGTTCCTTTACCCTTTAGCATCTTAAAAAGCTTGCCTTTGTCTTTACGATATTGCTCAAGTGATCCGTGATAATCTAAATGCTCCATGGATGTATTTGTGATTGCAGCTACCGCAAAGTTGATGTGATTAACTCTACCTTGAACCAAGCCGTGGGAAGAGACTTCAAGCACAGCATGTGAACAATTATTTTGAACAAGTTTTTTGAGGAATTGCTGCACTAAAAAGGGAGAAGGAGATGTCTTCTGTGTCTCGTTCCACTGTATATCTTCTTTTACTTGAAGGAAGGCAGTAGAAAGTGCGCCAGTTGGAATGCCCGCGCAGAGAAGAATATGAGCAGTCATACTGACGGTTGTTGTTTTTCCATCTGTCCCTGTAATGCCAATAACAGTCAGATTTCTTGCAGGAAACCAATTTATCAATGCTGCCAGAAAAGCTTTTCCATAGTGCCATCCCAGCCTGATTGGACTCCTATTTCCGATCAGTGATTTTAACTTATTTAGGATTCGCATTGGATGAAATGAAAAATTAAGAATGAAAAATGAAAAATGTCGGTTGCTCTACATGAAATTGTTTCCTGCTAGGCTCATTATTCATTATTCATTATTCATTTGCTAGGATCTTTCGTACTTCTTCAATATCCATTGCAATTTGTTCCTTTAGCGCTTCTTCTGTGGGGAAGTTTTGTACGTCACGTAATCGCTTGATGATCTGAATATCTAAAGTTTCTGGAATGGAATCAGCTGAGTGGTCGATGAGGTGTATTTCGAATGAGGTTGTGTTATCGAAAACTGGGCGCGGGCCATAATGTATAGCAGCAGAAAACTTTCGACAATCTACACGCTCATCCCGCTTTGCGGGATTCGCTCTCGACACGCTTCGCTCTCGACAATCAACTGTTGATGGTTGATTGTTGATAGTTATCCATCCGGCATAGATCCCTTTCTCAAGGTCTGAAGGAATATCTTTAAGATTTAGATTAATGGTGGGGTATCCAAGTTTTTTCCCACGACCAGATCCGACTATCGTATTTCCTGTGAAAGTGATTATATCCATAATCAACACGCTACGCTTTCAACAATCAACAATCAACACGCTACGCTTTCAACAATCAACACGCTGAGTTCTAGGCAATCGACACTGTTGATAGTTGACAGTTGATGGTTGATGGTTGATAGTCGATAGTTAATTGTCGCTAGCGGCACGAGCACTGTCCGCCATATTTGTGGCGATCTTTTGTACTTGTTCGCTGATGGGTGCCAGATCTGGGCTTAAGTCCCGAGCACTAGCAGCCAGATTCCACGCATTACCTGATAGCGTGACGACATTTGCAAACTGGCCAGCCATACCGGTTTGGTAAGCCTTGACGATTTCTTGGAATGCTTCAGCAATTTTTACTGCTCCCTGAATGATTGGTTCGTCGCTTCGTTTTATGTGTGCTCCGCGCGCAGCCAAGATCGCACGGCCTGCGGCGAATTCCGCTTGGTCAATGTTACCTTCATCAAGCATTGCAAGGACGATGATCATTTCGTTCTCTGTTTCTGAGAGGAGAGCTTGTGTGCGACGCTCCTGTTGGTACATGAGGAAGCGATACAATAGAAGAGCTGTGTCTCCACGTGTGAGTTGTTCTCCTGGATGTAGCAATCCGTCCTGACCGATCATGATCATTGAAGAAGCTAATGCATAACGCATGTAAGGATAGAACCATTCATCGGGATTCGAGACGTCACTGGAAAGTGGCAGACGGATTTCTCCAAGGAATGTTTGAGGATTTACCTTGTTGGCAAGTTCAAGCATTTTCAAAAACTCTGCGGTAATAACTGTATTCCCTCCAAGGAATTTGGTCTTATTTGGTGGCCCATCAATAATTTCGTTTTGACGTGCAGCTTCTACAAAGGGCAGATACCAAGCACCTTCTTCTATGTCGGCAAACGGAGTTTGTGTGACCAGCGCAAGCTGATCGGCCGAAACTAGAGGAGCAATGATAATTTTTAGTGCTTCCGCACGATTCACGCTCTTATCAGGTTTGAATGTTCCATCATCATAACCGGAGATAATTCCTTGACTGCGTAGAAATTCTACGGCTTCGTATACAGGATTATCTGGAGATACATCGGAGAAGGATTGTGCATCTTGTGCTGCGGCGGGCAAAGATGAGAGCAGAAAGCCCAATATTGCAGTTGAAGTGCCAATTGTGAGAGAGCGTGCGGTTATGTTCATAGGTATGTGGGAAGGAATTAGGAGAAGAGTATCAGAATTGCTTACATTCTGCCAAGGACTCAAAATTTGCCATAGTAGCTACTACGGCTTGATATAGACAAAAAGTCCAATTTGGTATATAATAATAACAAGCAAACATGAAATACAAAAACCTAACTATAGGCCTCATCTGTGCAGTATTTCTGGTGTTAGCACCATCCGTGAGAGCGGAAGAGAGCAGTTCATTTCAGCTTTATCACGAATCACCTAACTACGCCGAGCGCGGACCATCTGATTCTGATTCCTTTAAAATGAACGAAGATGGTGTTACATGGACGGCACATCCGCTAGCTAGTGGTAGTTTCCAAATAGTTACTGCTCCTCCTACTGCAGCAGGTGAAGAAGAAGAGGAGGAGGAAGAAGAGGAGGAGGAAGAAGAAGAGGAGGACAGAGGAGGTCGTCGTCCACGACCACCTGTAACTCCATCACCCGACAAGCCTGATATTCCTATAAAACCTTCCGCGCCACCTACCAAACCGGAACTTCCCAAACCGGAACTTCCCAAACCTGATATCCGTTATCCGCAAGCTGACATTCTATTTGCGCCACCTTCTGAATTTCTCAGGATTGATCAGTACGTTATGGCTCCTATGAAATGCGCTCCTCAGAGAAGAATGTCACCCGAGGCGTGGAAGCTTTTGCAGAACAGCTGGAGACAACAAATGTATGTGGCAATTTTAGAAGGCATTGCCGGCATATCCTTCCTTGTTGCGTTCCAACTTGTACTAGTTAAAGTTCCGCAGTCTATTATCTTGAGTTCACATATTGGAAGTCTTCTTCTGTTACCCATTCCATTCTGGCGTAGGAAGAAAAAGAAAGAGAATAAAAAGAAAAGAAAGAAACGTACATCTACTCGATCAAGAAAATGAGAAAACTATTTATAAATAGCGGCTTGGTTGTTGATTCTTCTAAGAGAGGAAATCGAGGAAATCTAAGAAACCAAGGAAATCTAGGAAATCGAAGAAAACAACCTAATATTCTAATATTCCATTATTCGAATATTATCAGCCTATTTATTTTCTTCAGTTTCATATTCGTAATTTCAGCAGCAGAGGCATCCACCACTGCTCCACAAAAGCTCGTATATAACGGACATTTGCTTGATTCAAGTGGCACTGCTATTACCACGTCTCATTCTGTTCGTTTCAGCTTTTGGACGAGTGCAGATTATGTATCAACGGATGTGACATCGACAGGTGCTTTGCACACTGCTGCAACTACATATGCGAGTTGGAATGAGACGTTTACGGTTACTCCAAATAGTAGTGGGTACTTTAATGTAGAGCTGGGAAGTGGCACATCGCTTCCGGATTTCTCTGCAATGTCTACAAGTACTCTAAACAACTTACATTTGCAGGTTGAAGTAAAAGCAGCCAGTGATGCGGATACTTCCTACGAGCTTCTAGACCGTGACACATCCAATCCGAGTCTTGACCGTGCTCCACTTCTGTCCGTGCCATTTGCACTGAATGCTGATTTGCTCGATGGGCATGATACGGGGACGGCTAGTGGATCGATTCCTGTTTTGCTGACGGGAGGTCTTTTACCGGTAAGTACGATACCAGGGGGAACCAATCAAGATACGTTTACGTTGGATAATGACAACTCTGTTTCCAGTGGGAATATAGGACTTACGTTTGGTCAAAATCTTGGCAAAGTACTTGAATATGACGTCACCAATAGTACCTTCTCTTTCAATGATGCTGTACGTGTAGGTGGAACACTCACCGCGACTGGAGGTTTAACTGCGTCTGGAACTATCGCAACAGAAAGTGGAGTAGTGATTAATGTAGAGAATGAAGCAAAAGATTCTGTGCTTGTGTTCGGAAATCCCCTTGGACAAGAAACACTCAAGTTCCTAAATAATGAACATGTCTTTGAATTTTCCGACGACTTAAGAACAACAGGTGATCTTTCGGCGAGTGGTGTTTTAGCCGTTGAGTCTGATGCCACTGTTGGAGGTAATCTTACTGTTGAAGGCCTTATTAATGGAATCGATATTAATTCTCTTGTTAGTTCGGAAGATGATTATCATCTTAAAGTTTCCAGTGGCGGCGGATTAACGATCGATGTTGCAGGCGGAAGTTATCGTTTAGGAGGAAATGTAACAAACTATGCTGGCACAACCGGCGAGCCTGTTTCTGATGATACGACGAACTATGTATACATAAATACTGGTGGTCTGGTTATCAATCAAACGGGATTCCCCACAGATCACATGTATATTCAACTATCGACAGTATTAACAGCTGGTGGAGATATCTCTACTGTTACAGATAGGCGTATATTTAATAGTAGTGATACCGAACGAACGGTAACAAAAGTTTTCCGTCCTGAGTTCGAAGGTGCAAGTTATCTGGGTGATGGTTCCAGTAATGTTGGTCAACTTTCTGTAAGCCACTCAGGCGGAAACTTGATGAACTATTACAAGTGGACAAGTACGCGTTCGTCACTTAACGATTATGATGTACTACTACGTGTAACGTTGCCTCCAGATTTTGTGCGGTGGGGGAGTACTCCACTTTCAGTTTCCTATAAATCAAGCTCCAGCAATGCTGCTGATAATAAGATGGATATTGCAGTCTTCGATTCCAGTGGTAGTACGGTCACATTATCCGGAACCAGTACTGGGCTTGCCAACACAGGTTGGACAACTACGACTCATACGTTTAGTGGATCGCCAACATGGACAGCAGGATCGGAGTCTCTTGTGCGTTTAAGAATGTATGCTAAAGATGATGAAGAAATGCATTTGGGGACGGTTAAATTGACGTATGTGGAGTTGTTGTCTGAGTAACAATCATAAATTGTTCCATGGTTCCATTGCTCCATTGTTACTTCGAAAGTTTGATGTTTGTGTAATTAATAAGTGAATTTAGCTCTTTTGGGATTTTCTGGAGTTCCTCGTAAATATGTCTATATTGCTCTTCGGTTAAAAGATTCCTTTTTACGGCTTTCTTATTCCAGCTCAAAGCTTCTTTTAAGGAGCCTGAGCTATAGCGATAGAACTTAATCTTATCTTTCTTAGTATATCTTCCAAATCCTTCTGCAATATTGGCCGAGATAGAATCCACACACCTAACGAACTGTTTCCCCAGTGTATCTTTGGCAAAGTAATCCCATGTTGAGACAATGTCCCAAATGGTGTTCGAAAGATCGTCTGAAATTACGAATGCGTCAATATCACTCAATTGAAGGTATTTTTTCATGTATTTACGATAATCGCTTGCGAACAATGGAACAATGGGACAATGAAACAATAAATATGAGAACAGAAGAATATGGCTTACAGAAAACAAGAAATCAGTTCCATCCTCAAGTAGAACGTGATTGATATAAACACAACAATACCCACCATAAGTCAAACTATATATAAAGACCGGAATGATTTTTTTTGTTATAATAACGAGATTAAATGGAATTTAAACACACACAAAAACAGTGCATTAAACAGATTCTAAGAGCCTTGCGTAAGCGGGGGATTCCTTTGTTGTTAGTAGGTGCATTTGCCATGAGTGTGACTGGAGAGGCTCAGGCCGTCTCGAGCTGGAACCCAACACTATTGGTTAATACAGAATCATTCAGTGCTATTGATGATGGAGATGGAACGACTGATATTGAATTAAGATTTGGAACAACTATAGATGAACGTTTGAAGTGGAACTTTAATGCGAACCGTTTTGAGTTCACCAGAGATTTACGTGTTGCAGGCAACCTAACTGCAACGGGCTCTATTGCTGCATCAGGATCTTTGGCTGTGGATGCAAATCTTACAATTAATGCCGACAACGGTGGTGCCGACGCGGTAATAACTTTTGGAAATGATTCCGGTGCAGAGACAATTACATTTAATGATGGAACAAACGAATTCGATATTTCTGATGATGTGAATGTTACGGGAACACTAGATACAACTGGTAATATCACAACAGATGCCAATCTCACTATTAATGAAGATAACGGTGATGCGGATGCTGTATTAACATTCGGAAATGATGCAGGTGCAAAAGCGTTGACTTACAGCAATGCTAATACGAGGTTTGAGTTTGCCGATGATGTTCATATTACTGGTACTTTGGAAACCACGAGTAATTTAACAGTTGGAGGTACAATTACACTTAATGGTGTCACCTACACCTTCCCACCTTCAGACGGAGTTTCTTCAGGAAAGGTACTTAAAACTGATAGTGCAGGAACTTTGAGTTGGGCGACTGATACAGATACGCAACTTACTGAAGAACAAGTTACAGATTATATAGGAGGAATGGTAACGGGAAATACAGAGACATTGATTTCAGTTACTTTTGAAGATGGTGATAACACATTAGATTTTGTTGTTGATGAGGCCAGCATTGATCATAATAGTCTCACTAATACTCATAATTTAACTACAGATATAGACCATGATGCACTCACAAACTTCGTTGCCAATGAACACATTAGCTGGGTAGTAGGCGATGGTGCTTCTGCAAACTTAGAAACCACAGGTTCTATATCTGGAGCCACAATTCACGCGCAGGATTTGCTCACTTCTTCCGGAGTTCTTTCTGTAGAGGGCGCTGCTCGTTTTGGTTCAACAATTGAGTTGAATGGCGTCACCTACACCTTCCCACCTTCAGACGGAGTATCATCTGGAAAAGTTTTGGCAACTGATGGTGCAGGCAATCTTGTGTGGGCGACAGATATGAATGATGCCGGAGTTGGAATCACGCAGGTATCTGGTGATAATAGATATGTTAATACAGTTGGAGATACGATGACGGGAGATCTTATTATTGAAGGTGCAAACCTCATAGCCTCTGGTGCAACCATAACAGCAAATCTTGCTGCAAGTGGTACTCTTTCTGTGGAAGGAGCATCTTCTCTGCAGGGAGCGATAACAGCAGGAAGTACAATTGATGCTGTTGGTAATATCACAACAGATGCGAATCTAACTATTAATGAAGATAATGGTGATGTGGATGCTGTGTTGACCTTTGGGAATGATGCCGGAGCTAAGGCTTTGACTTACAGTAACGCAAATACAAGGTTTGAGTTTGGTGATGATATTCAAACCTCTGGAAATATTTCAGGATCAACACTCACAATAGATGGCGATGTTACATTGCATGGTGTTACATATACAGCGCCAACGGTCGATGGAACAAACGGACAGGCTCTTACAACGGATGGTGCGGGGACTCTTACATGGGCCGATTCCGGAGGTGGTACAGGAAGTGGTGGTGTGGTTGCCATGAGTCCTGAGTATCCAAATGCTGTGTACTTTAATAGTGGTGCTGTAACTAATTACATCGGTCAGCTTGCGTACGATTACGATGAAACGAATAACGAGAACTTCTATCGTTGGATTTCTAGTAAAGCTGTACTTCAGGAATATTGGATTTCTGCTCGGATTCGTATTCCAGATAACTTTTCGCAGTGGGATGCAACTAGGCCCATTCAATTTAGATATCGCACAGGTACAGCCAATGCTGCAGATAATTTCTTGACAATGCGTCTTTATGATACAGCAGGGACACAGGTTGCACTTACAAGTGGAAGCGATCTTAATAATACAAGCTGGACTACTGCAACGGTCACAGGTCCCGAATCCTCGGGTACATTCACGTCTGGCTCATATATTACTGTTGCAATTAAGCTAATTGCCACGAGCGCCGGAAGTGCGGATGCTGGGTTTATTAATTTGAATTTTGAAACGACTGCTCCTTAGGGACCTCACCCCCAGCCCCTCTCCTTCGCTTAGTTGTTTTACATCTGAACTATTTTTCCTATGTCAGCACTACAGTGTTGGCGAAGGCGAGGGGAGCTATGTTATTCAGGCTTCAATACGATGAAAAACGAAGCTCCCCTCT
>JAHIYH010000008.1 GCA_018814875.1 Patescibacteria group bacterium | reverse complement strand
TGCTGCAATTCCGCAATGCTTTGATCAAGGTTTTCCTTGTCATCAACATGTTCGCTACTTTCAAATAATTCAATCATCAAGAAGCCAGAAAGTTGCTTAGACTACATCTTTTGTTGTGTTTGAGCGAGCAATTTCTCTGTGGGGTATCCAAAGCACTGCTTATTGGCAGTGCCTGGACTTTTCAAACTTCAATGCTGTTTGCGATTTTTGGAGAGCACGTGGGTCGCTTTAGACGCGCAGCTAATGGCTGCAGTTGCTGAACAAAATACGAACGGAATTGGGCTAAACGAATGGCGGCGGTCGCAAAAATTCGCCCCCCCGACCGCCGCCGCATTTCTAAACGATTCGCCGTTTCCAGGCGATTCCCAGCTGCTCTTTATAACGAAATCCCACTCAAGATTTTTGAGTAGACATCATCAATATTCTGAGATTTTAGATTCTCGTAAAGAATACATTTTATATTTGGCAAAGTTTCATTCGCCTGATCCTCAGTCATACCATTGTCTATGAGCCATTTCTTAATTGCTGCCAGCTTACCCTTTTTATCAGGCAGTTCAGACGTGCTGAAGGTAGGTATACTTTTACCAGACAAAGCGGAGTTGACTTTTCTTGCAATATAATCATTTTTTAAGAAATCCTCTGCAGTAATTGCTTCAATGGCTTGATCTATATCTTGATAAGTCTGCCATTCGCCGTAACCCTTATCTTTCACATAAAGTTTCTTATGATCTTTAGCTGGCTTATCGCTATCACTCACAATAAGACATTTGCGGTTTGCAAGCTCGATAAGAGGTGTAATTGCTTTGATTGTTTTGACTCCCTTTCCATGACACATTCCCACATCCTTATATTTTCTTTTCAGGGTAGCAGAGGCATTACCAAGTGCTACTTGAAACAGATGCTTGTCAGTCCATCCCTCAAAAATGATATTTTTCACTTTTAGGACAGCAAAGACTGAGTGACCAAGTGCATTGTAAAGTACCTCTTCATCTGCGATGTTTGAGGCATGAGCTTCTTCTATCGAAGTTATTTCACCTTTTTTCTTCACGATATAATGTCGGCCGATATCACCTGAATCAATCATGAAAATCGAGTGTGTGCTATAAACAACGTAGTTCTTCTTTGCAATATTTATCAGCTCATCTCTCAAATAACGTGCTCCAGATGGGTGCAAGCTAGTATCCGGTTCATCTATCAATAAAAGAGTATCACGCAAGTTATCAGTTTTTACATTCACCGAAATCATTAGCAGAAATGTAACAAAACGCTTAAAGCCGTCACTTCTTCGAGCAAAATCATATATGTTTTTCTCTTTAACTCCTGGAATGATTTGATCTGCGTTGAGTCGCAGAGAGAACTCTATGTCCTTATACTCTTTCCACACTTTTCTAAAATGGTTGGTTGTTTTTTTTGCTACCCCGTTCAGATAGTTTTGGAATTGATTTTCTGTGCCGGTCTGAGCATCCTCAATGCTATCCTTAATATCTTCAATTCCGGCAAGAGTGAACATATTTTGCAACGGGAGACATTTTTTTGGATCAGTGCAAAATTCGGCTATGTTAATAGAGCTTGGTAGAAGGTTATTCTCATCATATTCCCAAAATAAAACATCAGGTAAAGACTCCTCCGTAATGGAGTTGATTGTTTTTCCCACAAGACTAGTCAGATCCCCGATAGAAGCATCTTCTAGATAGTCTTCCGGCACATCGCCGACATCAGCGGTACTAATCAGCTTAAATTGTGCAAGTTTGTAGTCTTCGCCACCACATTCAATTGTGTAGTCTGCAGGACAAGCACTTGTCGGCTTTTTCCATCCCGCAAAAAGCTTGTATTTCTTTGGAATAGCCCAATGTGTGCAACGTTTTGTTTCATCAAGGATATCTACCGAGAAAAGTCCTTCATTACGAGAGGAGCAAAAGCTCTTCAGTGTTAGTTGCCTGCCATCACAAGACACCATTTTTGGATTGTCTGATGTGGCAATGATTTTCTTGGTTACTTCTTCAAGTAAGTGACCAGACTCATCTTTTTCAAATTTGAAAACAAATCTTATATAAGCTTCATCAATCAGCTCTTCATCGGGAAGCGCTTCACGTAAATCGTTTTTCTTGATTGGTTCACGGTCCTCATCTAGAAGTGCTAGTGCCTCTAGAATATTTGATTTTCCTGATTCGTTAATTCCCACAAGCACACGGCATGTTGGATCGAAAGTAATGGTTTCGTCCTCGATTGAACGAAAATTGCGGATTTCGACACGATTTAGTTTCATGCTTAGTTAGATAGGGAAAATGCAGGAGAAAAAGTCTTTGAATGGCAATTGCACAAATACGACATCTTACCGACGTGGCACTTCAATAAGGACTTAAAAAGCTTTCCGTGATTAGGAACTTGTAAGTGTAATAACTCATGTACAATAACGTACTTTTGAAACTCACGAGTTTGGAAAAGTAAATCCTCTGAAAATGAGATCCATCCGGAAGTTGAGCACGATGCCCACTTTCTGGTCATTCTTTGAATCCGAACTTGTGTTAATTCAACATCGAGCTTCCTTGCCCACCATTGGACTCTTTTCTTGAATTGGTTGGCACGTTGCTGGCGTTCTTTAGGACTCATACGCGTTCAATGGAAAGAATTTGATCTGCTACTTCGACCATGCGTTTTCCATCAACAACCTTGAGTAGCACTTTGTAAATCTCAGCTTTAAGCTGCCTCAATTCATCAGAATTACTGCGGTAATTCTTAAACCGTTGGTAAGCACTCTCGATCTCCTTTGCGAGCACAATGGGCTCTCGGATTCCCTCCTGTTTTAAAAGCCAGTATATTGTAAACGAATTGGCATCCAAGCCTGTTTTCTGTCTCTCCTTCTCGGCATCAATACGCTCACGCATAAGCCCTTCTATCTCTTTCATGGCTTCTTTCGTCGAAACCTGTCTATCTTCCAAGTTCTCCATGATCTTAATTGCGCGTATTGCAATAGGGACAAGGTATGGCTCTTCATCACCATGTTCTTCTGCAGCCTTCTGTAGGCTGCGAATAAGGTTTATGACCTTAGCTGTTTGAGAGCCCTTCTTTTTCTTCAGTGAGTCGAGCGCCTCAGTATCGAAATCCACAGCCTTTGTCAGTTTATCCAAACCGTGTGCAGTTGCATTCTTTCTTACAAGCTCCTCAGTTTTATGTGCAATCTCCTCATAGAAATTCGACTTCGCACCATAAGCATTCCTGAGCATTATGTAGAGGTCTGCCAATAGATTGTATTCTTCGACGTAATCTCTTAGCTCTGGAGATGGTGAGAGAATTTCGTAAAGACTTTCAAGTTCCTTGAAGAAATCCACAAACTCTTGACGCTTCCTTTTATCCAATAATTCTTCGTACAGCAGATATTCCAATTTCTCATCACTAGAGCCACCACCTGATTTTTCTAAATACTGCTTACCTGTACTGCCCATGATCTCTTTGAAACGAGCCATAAGCACATCCAGATTTTCAATGACACCACTGACGTCTTTAGCATCGAATGCAAGAGCCTTGTTTAGGTCTTTGAGTATTCCAACGAAGTCGATAATCAGACCACAAGGCTTCTTCACACCTCTTGCATCTTCGTATGGGCGATTTACACGAGCAACAGCCTGAAGGAGTACATGATCTCTCATAGGCTTATCCAAGTACATGCAATACAACACCGGTGCGTCATACCCTGTAAGTAACTTATCAGTAACTATGAAGATCTTTGGCTTTTCTGCGGGTTTTGGAAATAGCTTACGGACATTTTTCTCATCTTCCTCACTGATCTGGTGCTTTGCAGCAAGCGGTCTTTCATCTGCATCATTTTGGTTTTCCGTGTAAATGGGAACGCTGTATTCAGGTGGCAAGTATTTGTCCAGCGCCTCTTTGTATAGAGCACATGCCTCACGATCAATAGCGACTAAGAATGCTTTGTAGCCCATTGGTTCAACATTTTCCTTAAAATGCTCAGCAACAAACTTAGCGACCTTCTCAATGTGATCGTCTGCCTTAAGGAATGCCTTCGTACGGACTGCTCTATCAAGTATCTTGTTTAAGTCTTCAACATCAGAGATGCCTTCTGCTTCCGCCATACTTAGGAACTCTTCATCAAGAATCTCTTCAGGGAGCCTGTGTGAATTCGGTGCAAGCTGGTGACGAAGAACTACAGTCGTGCCATCCTCAATAGATTCACGGATGGAATACTTGTCCAAATAACCCTCATCGTCATCTTTACCGAATATCTTGAATGTACCTTTTCCATAGGAGGTTTTGTCGATTGGTGTACCAGTAAAACCAATAAGCGTTGCATTCGGCAATGCTCCCATAAGATAGTTACCAAAGTCACCACCTGTAGAACGGTGAGCTTCATCTATAAGCACAAAGAAGTCATCTCTTGTGCAACTGTCCTTTTTCATTCCGTCAAACTTATGAATCATCGAGATGATGAGTCCTCGGAAGTCCTGATCTAAGAGCTCCTGTAGTTTTCGTTTGGTTGTTGCATACTCGATTTTGACATCCAACCCCTGCATTTCGCCTACAAGGGTTTCTACCCAACCTGAGAGCTGTGTCTGTAATTCGTTGCGGTCAATTATCAGCATGACAGTAGCACCCGGAAATTGCTGCTTATCTTCCAAGATCATGCGAGCAGTCGTAATGAGAGTAAATGTCTTACCAGAGCCCTGTGTATGCCATACCAGTCCACTCTTTCGTTCTTTCTCACCACAACGTTCCATAACCTTCTGTACTGCTCGTGACTGGTGTTGTCGCAACACTGCTTTTTTCAGCTCATCATCCTTTATGAAGAACATAATCCATTCTTTCAACATCATCAGAAATCTCTCTTGATTGAAGAAGGTCTGCACTGCCTCTTTGTATGTCTCTGACTTCTTATCTTTCCAAGGCACAATATCTTTTCTGTTGTAGTTCCATGTAACACCGTAGAAATACTCAATAAGATGTGTGATATTGAAGACCTGAGGTGAGAGGAGAAGCTCAGGAGTTTCACGCTCATACCTGCGCAACTGTTTAATTGCGCGTGACATTGCATCTGGCAACTTAGGATTTTTGTTCTCTACAATGGCAACAGGAATGCCATTTACAAGAAATATTACATCAGCTCTATTGCCCTTCTTGTTACCATCTTTGTACTTCCATTCGTAGGTAACCTGAAAGATATTTTTAGATAGATCGTCATAGTCGATGACAGCAATATTTCTCTGTCTTTTCTCTCCTTCACTGTAAATACTCTGCTTTCCACGCAGCCATGTGAGAATTTCACGGTTTCCCTCAATGGTAGGTGGCAATGCTTCCATCCGCTGAATAACAGATTGCACGTTCTCTGAAGTGATTACATCTGGATTCAGATGAAGTAGAGCATCTTCTAGTTCTTTATAGAAGAAGGTACCTGCTTCACCTTTGCGCTTAGAAAGTGCATCTGTGTCAGAGACAATTTTCCAGCCAATGTCGCTCGCATGTTTGACGAGAGTAAATTGCACTGTGCCGGCTTCATTTGCGAGGTGATCCATAAAATCAGGAAGTAGTGTGAGGGTCATTGAAATCCAAATTTAACGCTGACATTTGACCTGTCATCAAGTTATTGATTGAAGTGGCTTTTAATTCAACGGCTTTATTTAAAAGATTCTCATGAAGATCAATAGAATTCTGTATCGAAATCAGTACTTTAACTATTTTCTTTTGCTCATCTAAAAGAGGTAGAGGAATTAGTTGCTCTGATAATGCTGTTTTATTCAGCCTTTGTCTTCCAGTTGTCCCCTCCATTTTTCCGGCCAAATAGTTTCTAAACTCGTAATTTTTGAGCAAAAAATACAGATATAAAATATCGCTCTTTGTATCTACTCCTTTAATTGGAATCAATTCTGTGCTTGCGAAACCAAATTCATGTTCAAAGTCTACAATCACTTGTTTTCCATTCTCAAACGAAGGGGTTATCTTTGCTAAGAGCAAATCACCATTTTCAAAATAAGTACAACTTCCTAGGCCTGCACTATCTTTGTGTACCGACACCTCTTTAAGATAAACCTTATCGAGAGGAATGTTCTCCATTCGTAGAAATGGAATATCGCTACCCAAAATAAGAGATCGGGGCTTCTTGGTAAATGAATATGCCTCTCCAATTGGGACTAAACTCCATTGAGATGGTAGTGGTATTTCGCCGTTGATTAAATCCATTACAGTCATGATGAAAGTTGAGTAATTACACTAATAAAATTTGAATCCACTCTGCTTTCATTATCTTTGAGTTTTGTAATCTCTTTCATGATAACATCAATTGGACGGTATTCATTCTTTGAACCTAGATGTATATATCTGGAAGGTAATATATGATAATCGGCATTTGCTATCGACTCATTGCTTATGATCTCACAGAAAGCATCAACTGACTCAAATTTATTATAAGCGTATGCAATCTTACTGATCCCGTCAGTAGTTAAATAGTTCTTAGGATTGCCTTTTCTGCGCTCTTGACTAGCATTAATAAGACAAATCTTTCCTTTTCTATTGCTAGGCTTGTTCTTTCTAATAAGAAAAATTATTCCTGCTGAGTTCATATTGTAAAACAAATTATCTGGCAGCAAAACAACACCATCGATTAGGTCATTATCAACGAACCATTTACGAATGTTCCGCTCTTTGTCTTCATTCTTGCTGCCACTACCGCGAGTTACTGCACCAGTATCAAGAACAACAGCTGCTCTGCCATTGTCATTTAAGGAGGCGAGTGTGTGTTGCAGCCAAGCCCAATCTGCCTTACTCGTAGTTACGCCACCGTGCTTTTCGAAGCGGTCGAAGGGGTCATTTTCATAGACATCCTGTGGAAATGATTGATTCCACATAGGATTTGCTACGACGATATCGAATCGCTTCAGGTGATTGCTTCCATCCTTAAACTTGGGATTCCGCATTGAATCTCCTCGAGCAATCTCGCCCTCCATGTCATGGATGATTTTATTCATGCAGGCTATTGCATAACTAGCCCCTTCACGTTCTTGACCATACAGCCTCAGAGGTACTTTATTTAGTGGGTCAAGACGTCGAGAAACAAGTTGCAACTTAATAAGTAGTCCAAATGAACCGCATGCATAGTCGTAACATTCCTCTCCAGGACGTGGTCGTAGTATTTCAGCCATAAGAAAACCAACCTCAGTGGGCGTGAAGAACTCACCAGCACTCTGTCCTTGTCCCTCAGCAAACTTGCGAAGAAGATACTCGTAACACCGCCCAAGAAAGTCCGGCTCTACATCATGAAGTCCTAATCGATATCGTTGGTCGGAGAAGTTCTCAATAATCCCACGCAACGCAGAGTCACTAATCTCACGTTCACCATTCCTTGTTTCATTGAAATCAACAATATCAATTACTCCAGCAAGCGAAGAGTTTTGTTTCACTGTGGCACGAATAGTCGCTGTCAGTTGTTCGCCGAGAGTTTTTGGTTCTCTATTTTTTCCCCAGTCAAAAGCCTTTCTACCACTGACTACCTCCCAGCGCGCTTCCGGTGGTACGTAGAAACGCACAAGACCATGATCGGCTTCAAGCACCTCTAGAGCAGTCTCTCTGTCGCCATATGTTTCTGCCAAACGATCTACCTCATCATCGAAGACATCGGAGAGTCGTTTAATAAACAAGAGAGGGAGAATGTAGTCTTTGAACTTTGGTGCGTCCTTCTCTCCACGTATTGAACATGCAGCATCCCAAAGCATTTGTTCCATGCTCTTATTACTTAAAACATCGCTACGCTGCACACCGCGTTTACGCCTCGTACTGGTATCAACAACTTCATCACCGTGTTCCATCTCGGCTTCATCCATAAGCACATTAATCGTTTCTATCTGGGCAGCTTGTGGCTTTGATTTGCCACCTTCCCACCGATTCACAGTGGCAAAAGATACATTGAGACGAGAAGCTAGCTCCTCTTGGCTTAGTTTTAAACGAGTTCTGAGCTCGCGTAGTTGTGATTGTAGATCGGTCATGTCTGCAATATATGTTATAACAAACTTGTAGTCAAGAAAATTCTTTGGTATGATTTAAAAGTACTATTTTTATCATGTTATATCCCTTCTATCTTCAAAAATCGAAAAAATGTGTGTGCGGTAAGAACCCAGTTCGAGCCGATCTTTTTGTCCGGTTCTTTTGCGGTTTTCTGGAAACGGCGAATCGTTTAGAAATGCGGCGGCGGTCGGGGGGGCGAATTTTTGCGACCGCCGCCATTCGTTTAGCCCAATTCCGTTCGTATTTTGTTCAGCAACTGCAGCCAATCGGAACAATTTGGTCGCTGGCGCAGCGCGCGCCAGCCTTTTCGCGCTTCGTACCGCGCCGCGCGGTTTTGCCGCGTGCCGATGCACGCACCGCACACACATTTTTTCGATTTTTTCCATGAACGCTCGTATGAAGTACTTCATCTACACACGTAAATCGTCGGAGTCTGAGGATCGGCAGATCCTCTCAATAGAGGCGCAGTTACGCGAACTGCGCGACCTTGCAGAAAAAGAGCAGCTGGAAATCGCGGCTTCCTTCGAGGAAGCCAAAACCGCAAAAGAACCGGGGCGAATCGTTTTCGCCGAAATGTTGGCAGCCGTCGAGCGAGGAGAGGCACAGGGCATCTTGTCTTGGCATCCTGACCGTCTTGCGCGTAATTCCGTAGACGGAGGACGTATCATCCACTTACTGGATACCGGAGCATTGCAGAGTCTGAAATTCAGCAGCTTCTGGTTCGAAAGTACGCCGCAGGGTAAGTTTATGCTCAATATCGCTTTCGGGCAGAGCAAGTACTACGTGGATAATTTGAGTGAGAACGTGAAACGCGGCATTCGCCAGAAGCTGCGACGCGGAGAGTGGCCGGCACTTGCACCTGTCGGCTACATCAACAATCTCAAGACAAAACGGATTGAAGTTGATAGCAGCCGTGCGCCACTCGTCCGCAAAGCATTCAGACTATTTGCCTCTGGTGAGCATTCGCTTCGCACACTGGCCAAAGAGCTGAAAGAGTTTGGCTTACGCAGTCACAAAGGGAATGCGCTCTCCATTTCCAGCGTGCAGCGAATGCTTTGCAATCCTGTCTATTATGGAATGATTACGCGCAAGGGCGAACTCTACGATGGTAAGCACGAGCCGATCATCAGTAAAATACTGTTCGACGAGGTGCAGGCGGTGATCGCAGGTAGAGCCAGAAAGAAGCGAAAGCGAAAGCATGAATATCTGTTTTCGGGTCTTATGTTCTGTGAACAGTGCACCTGCGCTATCACCGCCGAGAGGCAGAAAGGCCATGTGTACTACCGCTGCACCAAGAAGAAAGGCACCTGTGACGAGAAGTATCTGCGCGAGGAAACACTGCTTGAGCAGATACGCGAAATCGTCGAACAGGTAACGTTGCCCGAAAGCTGGGCGGAAAATATGCTTGCGGAACTCGATAGAGAAAAAAAACAGAATACGTCCAGCAATCGGGCAGCCGTGCGCTCTCTTGAACAAGAGAGGACAAGTATCGAGGCAAAGCTCGATACACTGCTCGATTTACACCTTGAGGGTGGCATTGATCGCTCTGTCTACGTGCAGAAGAAAAACAAGTTTCTCAACCGCAAGCAAGACATCGATCAGAAGATTAAAGAGAGCGCACAAAAGGGTAATGATCGGCTCGAACCAATACGGGAGCTCATTTTATCCAGTCAGGATGCCAAAAAGTATCGGTCGGATTCTCATAAACAAGAACTGCCAACATTTCTCAAAAAGATCGGCTCGAACTGGGTTCTGCAAAACCGCGCGGCGCGGTACGAAGCGCGAAAAGGCTGGCGCGCGCTGCGCCAGCGACCAAATTGTTCCGATTGGCTGGGGAGGAGGGATTCGAACCCCCGAATGCATGGACCAAAACCATGTGCCTTACCACTTGGCGACTCCCCATTAGTGAAGAAAAATGTTAGAAAGAACAGAAACTTACTCCTCTCAACATCACAACGGGTGAATCTTAGCAGAAAGAGAAACTATCAGAAAATGCCTTATGTGCCTTATTTTAGTTAAAAACCCTAAAATACAAATTTGACGAAGAATCAAGCTTCTATTTGCGTAAAACAAGGGAAAAGATAGTTGACATAATAGATATACAGAGTACAATTTTCACCTTTTTGCAAGTATCCCCTAATATCCTATGTCCACCAAGAAAATACTGAGTGCTATCACTCTTACTGCAATGCTCGCGATCGATTTGAATGCGGGCGGTTTATTCACCATATTTGCTCCAGAGAATTCTGTCGCATTTGCAGCCGGTTCCACACGTAGCTGGAGCGCAGATACAACTGGCATCCGTTCATTTGTGAATCAGAAGGCACGTGAACTTGGCCTTACAGAAATCCCAACAGATTTCGACGGACAGGGAATGGTGAGTAATGATGCACGAACAGCACAGAAAGTATGCGAATTGGCGGGATACCAAACTGTCACATACAGAGATTGCTATGAATACGGTGGTAACTCCGGACGATGCAACTTCACAAGTTGTGGGGATAATGTCATAGGATCATGGAGTAACTCCAGTGATGATTTTGAATTGTCCAATTCATGCGGTAACACATGGCTTGCTTCACTTACTTGCTCTGATCCTATCACCGAAGAAACATCGTTCGAGTGTTCTGACGGCATAGATAATGACGGGAACAGAAAAATAGATGCACTTACTACAGGAACAGCAGGTGGTGGCGATTTTGCAATTGAATCCGCAAATCCAAAATATGGTAAAACATGGATTGCATCAATTACATGTCGCGCCAGCAATGGAAGCACAACAAAGATAGGCGGAACTGGAAATCCAGAAATAGTCTTGGATGCTGTTTCAGCAGCAATTAAACAGAAAGGACTTCCTTTTAAAAAGCCAACTACTCCACTAGTACGTACTGATGGTGGTTCTGGACAAGGAAACTCGTGGAACGACGGCACGCCTCATACACCCACACTAAATGCAGTTTGTAATATTCTTGGTTATGATAGTTATGTCTCCTCTACTTGTAACGACAACGAACGTAGTGGACTTTATCCCAACGGAAAGTGTAATTTTGATACTCCAAATGATAATCAGCACTTCAGATTCACTGGTACTATTTCACTCCCCTCTTGTAGCGACGGAAAGGACAATGACAATGACGGGGAAACGGACTATCCGGCAGATAAAGGATGTGAAAACGAGAATGACACCAGCGAGGTTTCGCATGATCCAGACTGTGATAGCCCAACTGACCCAACTGAGAGTGCAACAGAATGTGATGACGGTATTGATAATGACGGTGATGGAGAAACCGACTATCCAGATGATCCTGGATGTGACGATAGGGACGATGATTCCGAGCGTGATCCTAACGGACCTGAATGTGATAATGGTAAAGATGATGATTCGGATGGAGAAACAGATTATCCAGATGATCCGGATTGCACAGATCCAAATGATGACGACGAAGAATCTGAGGATACAACTCTCACTCTAGTAAAAGAGAAAACGCGTCCTGATGTACTGAAAGCGGGAGAGCAAAAGTTGAGATATTTAATAACAATGACAAACACTGGAAACGCTACTGCCCATGAAACGATAGTGGTTGATCCTATTCCTGTTCCACAATATTTAACGTTCCGCCCTACTCCTTTAAGCTCCCCAGCTTGTGAGCAGGAAGGATCCAATATTGTATGTAAAGTACTATCGAAGGTTAAACGTGGTGAGTTGGAAGCAGGAGATTCACACACTTTCCGTATTGTTTTTGAAGTTTCTGACAATATTCCGTGTGACACAGTTGTATCGAACAGTGCGACAATTGAAAGTGACAATTCACCAACCACTACTAGCAATACAATTACAGATCAGGTTTTCTGTGAACAGCTTCCTGAGTGTTCCGATGGCGAAGACAACGACAACGATGGAGCAATCGACTATCCGGATGACTTCAGCTGTACATCAGATGATGATGACGACGAGTCAAATCCGTTAGCTGCATGTCAGGATGGAAGAGATAATGATGGTGATGGTTTAACTGACTATCCACAGGATCCAGGATGTTACTCTCTGCAGGATGATGATGAGCGTGATGCTAACGGACCAGAATGTGATAATGGATTCGATGATGATTCAGATGGAGAAACAGACTTCCCAGATGATCCAGGATGTGATGATCCATATGACGATGATGAACGTGAAACAGAATGTTCCGATGGAATTGATAACGATGGAGATGGAGCAACCGACTTCCCAGATGACTTCAGTTGTACATCACCTGATGATGATGACGAGTCAAATCTATTAGCTGCATGTCAGGATGGATATGATAATGATGGTGATGGTTTAACTGACTTCCCAGATGATCCAGGATGTTACTCCGAGCAGGATGATGATGAGCGTGATGCTAACGGACCGGAGTGTGATAATGGATTAGATGATGATAATGATAATGAGACAGACTATCCTGATGATCCTGAGTGTGATGACCCATATGATGATTCAGAACAAGCTCAGGCCGATTTAAAGATGATAAGCAAGACTGGACCTAGAGATGCACTACTTGGAGAAACTGTCGTGTATTCAATAAAGGTTAAAAACCTCGGACCAGATCAGGCAACAAATGTAGTCGTTGCAGATGTTGTACCTTTTGGATTGGTCTTTAATGCTTTATCTTCAGATTCTGAATGCGTTCTTAACGGCAATTCTGTTCTCTGCAACAATTTCAACCTGAACAGAAATCAAACTAAGACTTTCTCTGTTGCATTCGACGTTGTTTCCAACAACCTATGCAGTCAAGAAGTCATAAATGAGGCAACCGTTTCCACATCATCTCTGGATCCAAACTCAAATAATAACTCAAAGAGTGCTTCTACAGATATTACATGTCCTCCCCCACCAGAGTGTTCCGATGGAATTGATAACGATGGTGACGGAGCAATCGACTATCCAGCTGACTTCAGCTGCACGTCACCTAATGATGATGACGAATCAAATCCGTTAGCTGATTGTCAGGATGGATATGATAATGATGGTGATGGTTTAACTGACTATCCACAGGATCCAGGATGTTACTCTCTGCAGGATGATGATGAGCGTGATGCTAACGGACCAGAATGTGATAATGGATTAGATGATGATAATGATAATGAAACAGACTTCCCTGATGATCCAGGATGTGATGATCCATATGACGATGATGAACGTAATGCAGAATGTTCCGATGGAATTGATAATGATCTTGATGGAGCAACCGACTTCCCAGATGACTTCAGTTGTACATCTCCTGATGATGATGACGAGTCAAATCTATTAGCTGCATGTCAGGATGGATATGACAATGACGGTGACCATCTGATCGACTTCCCAGCTGACCCAGGATGTTCCAGTGAACAAGATAATGATGAATTTAATTTGCTCTACTCAGATCTTTCGGTTGTAAAGAGTGGTGTTGTATCCATTCAACGTGGCAACACACTCCTATATACAATCACTGTTAGCAACCACGGTCCCGACACAGCAAGGAATGTTGTTACTGGCGACTGGATTCCATCCGGATTGACCTTTAATCCAGCACTCTCTGATGTTGATTGCGTATTAGATGGTGCGAAAGTTCTTTGTAACAACTTAGATCTTGCAAGTGGAGGTCACCATACTTACCAAGTTGCATTTAATGTACCTACAACATACACCTGCAATGCGACCATTCAGAACTCTGTACATGTTTCTACATCATCCACCGATCCAAACCCTTCAAACAACGTTTATGGTCCTATTTCTACAACTGTCACTTGCACGCAATGTTCAGATGGAGTTGATAACGATGGTGACGGAGCAATCGACTATCCAGCTGACTTCAGCTGCACGTCACCTAATGATGATGACGAATCAAATCCGTTAGCTGCATGTCAGGATGGAAGAGATAATGATGGTGATCATCTGATCGACTATCCACAAGATCCAGGATGTAACAGTAAACAGGATAATGATGAGACCAATGCATCACTCGGTGCAGATCTATCGATCATTAAGAGTGGTCCTGTAACTATTCAGCATGGTCAAACCGCCTTATACACATTAAGTGTATTTAATAACGGACCAGAGACTGCAACGAACGTTGTTGCTGCTGATGTTGTTCCAAATGGAATGACCTTCAATCCAATCCTCTCTGATCCTGCATGTATTTTGCAGGCAGGAGATGTTTTATGTAACAACCTGAATCTTACAAACGGTTCATCTAAGAGTTACACCGTTGCATTTAATGTTACCGGAGTTAGCTGTGGTGCATCTGTACAAAACACCGCAACGGTATCCGCCTCATCCACTGATCTTAATCCGGCCAATAACACTTCTTCTATACTGACCACTGTTCAATGCACACAATGTTCAGATGGAGTTGATAACGATGGTGACGGAGCAATCGACTATCCTGCAGACTTCAGTTGTACATCACCTAATGATGATGATGAAAGTGGACCTCTTGCACAGTGTCAGGATGGAATCGATAACGATGGTGATCATCTGATCGACTATCCACAAGATCCAGGATGTAACAGTAAGCAGGATAATGATGAAATTAACATACTCATGTCTGACCTTTCGATTACAAAGACAGGTCCTGCAACGGTAGTACAAGGATCAACTGTCTCGTACAATCTGATTGTTACAAATAATGGACCAGATCTTGCAAACAATGTGGTTGCATCTGACACTATCCCAACCGGACTTACATTCAACGCATCAGCTTCTAGTGTTGAATGTATTAAGCAAGGAAACGACATTCTCTGTAACAACTTGAGTCTCACAAATAGTGCTTCTAGAAGTTACACAATAGTATTTGATGTTCCTGCAACAGTTGCTTGTAATGCAGTAATTCTCAATGCCGCATCAGTTTCTACTTCCTCAACCGACTTCAATCCGCTAAACAACCAAAGTGTAGTTGTACAGACGAATGTAACATGTGTTCAGACCTACCAATGTAGCGATGGAATTGATAATGATGGAGACAATCTGATCGACTTCCCAGCTGATCCAGGATGTAGTTCTGCTCTGGATAATGATGAAACAGATCCAGTTGTTACATATCAATGTAATGATGGAATTGATAACGATGGAGACAATCTGATCGACTTCCCAGCTGATCCAGGATGTAGTTCTGCTCTGGATAATGATGAGATCAACATACTCATGTCTGACCTTTCGATTACAAAGACAGGTCCTGCAACGGTAGTACAAGGATCAACTGTCTCGTACAATCTGATTGTTACAAATAATGGACCAGATCTTGCAAACAATGTGGTTGCATCTGACACT
>JAHIYH010000064.1 GCA_018814875.1 Patescibacteria group bacterium | reverse complement strand
GAGCACATCAGAGGGCCCAGCCAAGCTGTCGATCCCGACAGTGCCGTAAAGATGTTTCTTAGCAAGGGTCACATAAAGGTTGCCCGGACCAACGACCTTGTCTACCTTTGGGATAGTGCCGGTCCCCAGGGCCATGGCGGCTATCGCCTGCGCACCCCCTACCCTGAAAATATCAGAAACACCGACGATGGATGCGGCCACAAGCACATGCGGATCGATCGGCGGAGGAGAAGCCATAATTATCCGCGAAACTCCGGCCAGTTTTGCGGGAACAACGTTCATCAAGACCGAAGAAGCATAAGCCGCCCTGCCGCCGGGGACATAGACCCCTGCACTTTCCAAGGGCAGCAGCCTCATGCCAAGGATGGCATCTTTTGAGCGGTATTCAAAGCCAGCCTCTTTTTGTCTTTTATGGAAATCCAGGAGGTTTTTGACGGCAGTTTTTACCGCATCCACGAATTCGCCATTCACCTTGCCTGCCGCTTCATCAATATCTGCGGAAGATACCCTTAACTGTTCAAGTGAAATGGTTTGTTTGTCAAACTTCTTGGCAAAAGTGATCAGGGCCTTGTCGCCTTCCCTGCCCACCTTTTCGATGATCTCAAGGACGACCTTGTTCTTTTCTTTGTTAAAAGAAAAGGTCCTCTTTGCCAAAAAACCCCTGATCTCTTCCTCGATGGCCTTGCCTTTAACGATCTTAAGCATTAAAATACGATCCCTTCGTAATGACCGTCTTGTCCCCTATGACCGCGCCGTCTATCCTGACCTCGTCTTCAATGTGGCAGTTCCTGCCTATAACGCTGTTTTTAATGATAACATCTTTGCCAACCTGCGTCCCTGTCCAGATCACGGCCCGTTCTATGACCGAATTCTCCCCGACCTTGACCCTGTCGCCAAGCACTGAAATTTCTTTTATAGCCGCCCTCTCGCCGACAAATATCTGCCTGCCCAACAGGCACGGGCTGTAAAGCTGGGCGCTCCTATCGATCTCCGCCCCCTCTCCCACCCAGATATCATCCTTTATCCTTTTTCCTTTAATGTTTAAGGCTACCTCGCCCCGCAAGATGGCCTCATGGACCTCGAGGTACTTGGATGGGTTTCCGATATCTATCCAGTAAGAAGTGTCCTTGAAGCCGAACATAGGGTCTCCACGCTCCAGCAAGAGCGGGAACAAGCCGTTCTCAAACATGTACGGCTTTCCTGCCGGCACATCTTTGAATACCGAGGGGTCCAGCACATAAGTGCCCGCATTAATGAAAAACTCACGAATGCCTTCAAGCCTTACCCATGCCGGCTTTTCGATGAACTCTTTCACGCGTCCCTTAGGATCGGTCAAGACCAGGCCAAAAGGCGTTGGGTCCTGCACTTTCTTGAGCGCCAAGGTGGCCTTAGCTTTATTTTTTTTGTGGAAGTCGATAAGGCGGGCAAGGTTCAAACCCGTGATCACATCGCCGTTTAAAACAACTAACGGGTCTTTGTCAAAAAACTGCTCCGCGTTCTTGACCGCGCCCGCAGTGCCAAGCGGATCTTCCTCGATCGAGAAATATATCTTGCAGCCAAGCTCTTTCTCCTCGTTTTTCACGAGCTTTTTTATTTCGTCTGAAAGGTAATGCAGGTTCAGGATGATATCGTTGATGCCGTATTTCTTTAACCACTCGATCTGATGAAGGACAAGGGCAATGTTTGCTACCGGCACGATCGGCTTGGGAACATTATAAGTGAGGGGTCTCAGCCGGGTACCCAACCCCCCTGCGATTATGACCGCTTTCATCTTTTAAGCTCCCGTTTTAGCCTATTCAAGACATCGATCTCCGATGGGTCCGTCCCGCTAAGCAGGGCCAGATAGACAGAAACGTAGTCCGCCAAATACATCACCGAAAAGATCCTGGCAAGCGGATCGGACCCGGTGGCCCAGACCTCATGGGTCCCGGTAAACGACTTGCTGACCAGCGACTTGGTGATCTCTATCCGCTTCTTGTTCCTTTCGTGGTCGGCCTCATCTCGCAAAATGATAAGCGCGAACTGGTGGCGGCCTTTTTTGAGGTGGGCAAGATTAACGACCTCGTTGTGGGTCAGCTCAGGGAAAAAACAAGCGTGCGAGGTAAGCTTGCTGTTCTCGTTGAACTGGCATTTCCACCTTGTCGCCGCGGCAGAGATACACCCCTCGGACGCCATGATCACAGGTATCTTCTCCTGCAGTTTTTCCGCGATCTGTTTGGCAAAATTAGCTTTGAGGGGGACATCTTCTTTATATTTTCCTCTCAGGCCTTCAAGGAGGGAAACGGCCTCTTTTGTTCCTTGCGAAAAATCACCAATGATCCCGAGTTCCTTCAAAAAAGTTAAGATGGGGACCGTCAGATAAGGGATCGCCCCCCTTGGCTGATAGCCGTCTTTCACCATGATAAAAGGGAGGTTGTCCTTTTGGGCCAGCGCGGCCAGTCTACCGCCGGAGGAGACGCAAGCCAGTTTGGCTTTCTTTTGCTGCGCTTCCTTGAAACAAAGCAGGGTCTCTTCTGTTTCTCCGGAATAACTCACCGCGATGACCAACGTTTTAGTATCAACCCATTTTGGCAGGCAGCAGTTCCTGTTCACAAAAACCGGCAGGGAAATCCTTTCGGCCAGAATAGACCTGCAAACATCCCCGCCTATGGCGGACCCGCCAACCCCGCAGATCACGATATTAGAGATGTCCTTGGCACCTGCTATAGGGGATGAGGGAGCCAGTTTGGCGGCATCAGCAAGCATTTGCGGCTGTTCCGCCAGGCATTTCAACATGCCCTTGGGGTCCAGGGCTTTCATTCTATTTAGATCATCAAGCTTAGCCACGGATTTTTGCTTTTAAAACCTGAATGGCCTTTTCAAGTTGGATGTCCTTGTCGGGGTCTTCCTCGATCCCAACGACCGAATCAGCCTCTTCTGACGGAAGTTCAACCGCAATATCGGGCTCGATCCCCTTTTTGCTGATATCCTCCCCAGACGGGGTAAGGTACTTGGCAATGGTCAAAAGGACGGCAGAACCATCCTGAAGGACCCTTACGCTCTGCACGGAGGCCTTCCCAAAAGTCTTTGTGCCGACCAGGGGCGCGATATGGTTATCCCTCAGCGCTCCGGCAAGTATTTCTGAAGCAGAGGCGGACGCCCCGTTTATCAAAACGACCACCGGTTTATCCCACATAAAACCCCCGGTTGAATATTTTACATCCTTCATCCCTTCCCTATCAACTGTCTGCACTATCGCGCCCCTCTTGATGAACATGCTGCCGATGTCTATGGCATTGTCCAGCAAGCCGCCGCCATTATTGCGGACGTCAACGATCAGGCCAAGGGCCTTGTTCTGCTTGGCCATGTTTATGGCTTTCTTTATTTCAGCCGGGCTGTCCTTCTTCTCGAAGGTGTTTAGCTTGATGTAAGCGACCCCGCCATCGAACATCTTGAACTCCGTGCTTTGGATCTCGATCTTATCCCTGGTTATTACATAGTC
>JAHIYH010000069.1 GCA_018814875.1 Patescibacteria group bacterium | reverse complement strand
GGTAGTCTATAACATTGAACTCAAAGATGAGCAAGAAAAACCTGTAGGTACTGTAGCAGGACAGATTGGAACAGTTTGCGTCAAGTTTTCATATTTTGATGAACCAAAGCCAGGTGATGGCTGGGTGGATGGGACAAATATTAGTGAGGAGAATCTGGTCATTTATTGCTTGGAGGCTGGCACATGGACAGCATTAGAGACTCATGTAAACGACACAGAGAATTATGCCTATGCCTATGTCCTCCACTTCTCCACCTTTACCTTAGCCGGAACACCAACCCCACCTCCTCCATTTGCTTCTGACAATAACAATGTCAAGGTTTATCCCAATCCATATAAGGCGGGTGATTCAAGGTTTAATGGAGATATCCACTTTAAGGGTGTAAGTTCTGGAGCTACCATTAAAATTTATAACATCGCTGGAGAGTTAGTAAAGGAGATTACGGTAACCCAGGATCCTCAACCTTGGAATATAGCCAATGAAAACATCGCCTCAGGTGTTTATATCTATACAGTCACAGGTGGAGGCGGAGGAAAGTCTGTGGGTAAGATTGGAATAACAAAATGGAAATAATTAGCCACAGAGACACAGAGAAAGGCATAAAATAAAAAGTAATTGCTCATAATTTTGGGGAGGACTACTGATAATTTGTAACTATTTACCGGCAGTGAAGTAAAAGGAGAAACACGAAAGCCCGAAAGGGAGAAATCCCGAAAAGGAAAAAAGCGAATTGAACTATATGGAAATTGAATTTGAGGAATTATCAAGCAGGATTATAAATGCAGCCATTGCGGTGCATAAAGAGTTAGGACCAGGTTTTTTGGAGTCAATATATGAAGAAGCCCTATCTATTGAATTGGGAAAACAAGGGATAAGATTTGAGAGACAAAAAGAGGTGAAAATATATTATGATCAAAAAGAGATTGGTATTCACAGGATTGATCTGCTGGTTGAAAAAGAGATAATTGTTGAGTTAAAAGCAATAAAGGATTTTGAAGATATTCACTTTGCACAACTTAAATCGTATTTGAAGGCTACTAACCTAAAGGTTGGGCTGTTATTGAACTTTGCCAAGACAACCCTATCCATAAAAAGAGTTGTTCTTTAGTTTTTCGTGTTTTCGCTCTTTCGGGGTTTCGTGATTATATTTTATTCTCTAAAGTTTTCTGTGGTTAAATTTTACTTCAGATGGCTAAAGTGTTACAAAAAAATATATGGAGGTAAAAATGAAGAGATTGACAATGGTATTGGTTTTGGGAATGGTTTTGGGACAGGTCGCATATTGCAATAATGCCGGAGAAAAAGGAGCAGCTTTTCTAAAGCTTGGGCAGGGTGCCAGGGCAAATGGAATAGCTGGGGCATATTGTGCTATAGCTGATGATAGCAGTGCTTGTTACTGGAACCCTGCAGGTCTTGTCCAGTTGAATCAGAATGAAGCTCTGTTTATGTATCTTCGTCCTATGACTGAGGTTGATGGCTTAGCTTATTCCAGTATAAATATGGTTCTGCCTTCTATAAATGAAGCCTATGGGGTAAGCCTGGTCTATTTTGGGTATGGAAAGGAGAAGGGTTATGACAACTCAGGCAATTCTACAGATGACTGGTCTGCCTCAGATATGGCCATATCCTGCTCTTATGCCAGAAAAATAAACCAGGGGTTATCAATAGGTGGAAGCCTGAAGACTGTCCAACTGAGGATTGATGATAAAGGCGCTCAATCAATCTGTCTTGATGCAGGGCTTCTCTGTAAAGACTACCGTCCCAACCTGAACTTAGCAGCTGTTCTGACTAACCTTGGCAAGAAACCCAAGTCTGAAAAGGAAGGGGACCCATTGCCTCTGTCATTAAGGCTTGGTGGTGCATACAAGAAAGACCTGAGATTTCCTACTCTCATCAGTCTTGATACCAACCTCTCCCCTTTCTATGTTGCTCTTGGCATAGAATCCGCCCTCTCCCCAATCTTCTCTGCCAGACTTGGTTATGCAAGTGGCCCTGCCAAAGAAGGCCCAGGACTAACCGCAGGCTTTGGCATAACCCAGCAAAGCCTCAGCCTTGACTACGCCATCAGACCATATAGCGACCTCGGTCTAT
>JAHIYH010000007.1 GCA_018814875.1 Patescibacteria group bacterium | reverse complement strand
GTAAATCCTCAATAGTACAGAGTTTTTGGTCATCAAACATTATAGTCATGGGAAGAATGTACGTCCGATGACTCAGTTCAGGCTCATCTTGCGTTAGAAATCGAGAGGTATTTCAGGCTCATCTTGCATTGGATAAGTCTATACATTTACTTTTTGTCTATTTAGGGTAGAATGCGGGAACTATGTGGTTGGTTTTTGCCCTAATGGCTCCCCTATTCTTCGCTGTCGTCCATGTGATGGACTCGTACTGCGTGGAAGACATTTTTGAAAGACCGTGGATGGGAATGGTCACAAGTGCTTTTGCTTCTATCATAGTATTCGCACCTCTCCCATACATCCTCCCATTTGTTGATTGGAGTTGGCCTGCATGGAATATCATTCTATTTGCACTCCTTGCGGGAGCTCTAATTCAATTGAGTCAGGGGCTTTATTTTCAGGCTCTTTCTTATAGTGAGGCCGGTATCGTTGCAGCGTATTGGAATATGATTCCAGTAATGTTGCTACTATTGAGCTTCATTATCTTTCATCAGATTTTGACACTTAGTCAGTATGTAGGAATTTTGATACTCATTGTTGCATCAACTTTTGTTTTACTTCTGGATACCAACTTCAGCTCACGAAAGAAGTCTTTCATTCTAATGACGATTGCATCTCTAATGCAGGCATGTGCGTACCTACTCCTCGATCATGTTTACCAATTCATTCCTTATCTACAAACATTCATGATTATGACGGTAGGACTCATTGTAGTCGGACTCTCCCCCATGCTTTTAAGAAGAGTACGTATTACGATGCATCAATCTTCTGCTGTTCTAATTAAAGCACGTCGACTGATTGTCTCGATTGAATTCTTTAATCTTTGTGCACTTGCATTAGCGCAAAAAGCTGTTGCACTAGGAAATCCTTCATTGGTTGCAGCAGTGGAAACTACCATTCCTGCATTTACCTTTATCCTTTCTATTGGTTTCTTGAGCATAAGAAGAAGAGCTCTCTTTGGTGACTTAAAGGCCTACCACCATCTCTCACTAAAACTGATTGCCATACTACTAATGTTCGTAGGTGTGTGGTATGTATCTTAACTCTCGTCGACTTTTTTACTCTCTTTTTTTACTTCTGATTCTTTTACGATTGGTATATCAACTAAGAACGTGGTCCCTTTATTCTCAACGCTATCAAATGTAATGGTTCCACCCTGACTCTCCGCAGCACCCTTCGCCACATAGAGCCCGAATCCATTTCCACTTACATCTAGAACATTGCTTGCCCTAAAGAGCTTTCCGAAGACTTTGTCATGTTCTTTCTTAGGAATTCCACACCCTGTGTCTTTCACTTCGTAGTGCAGCTTCTTTCCATTCATCTCAACTTTGAGATCTACAGATCCACCTTTCGGAGTGTACTTCACAGCATTGGTGAGAAGGTTTTCCATAGTCATACGCATCAGCCTCTTATCCAGCATCATCTTAGGCACATCTTTTGATACAGACATCGTATACTTCACACCCTTCTCTAATGCCTTAGGTTCAACTTCCTTGAATACATCCTTAGAAAATTGAGCAACATCCATATCTATCCTATCTACCTTCATGCGACCGAGCTGAACACGCGACACATCCAAGATCATACTGGCAAGATCTGCCAAATTCTCTGTTTGTGGCTGAATTGTCTTGAGATGCTCCTCTTGATCTTTTGTAAGCTTGCCCATATCACCATCTGCCATCATTTCCAGATTCCATTTTACTGCAGATATTGGTGTTGCAAGCTGGTGACTAACAATACTAAGAAGCTCATCCTTCTGTCTATCCATCTCTCTTATAATTGCGACTCTCTGCTCCCAAACTCTTGCCAACATAATAGTCATCAGAGTGAGAAGAAGAATCAGAGAAAATATAAACAATAGGAAAGGCAGAAGCATTGCCTGTGTTCTCTCCTTAAAGTCTGTGACTTCAACGTCTATACCATATATAGCAACTGCATCTCCATTCTCATCAATAATTGGAGCATATGCTGAAAGCTGAACAGACCATTGATCTTCTTCCAGATCTTTCGATGCAACAGGATAGAAAAATGCCTCATCACGTAGAGCAGGATATTCATAAACCTCAAATGGATCACCGGGCATTGGCACTGCTTCATCGTCACCAACTACGCCATCGCCATCGAAATCCTGTTCTTCATATGGAATCAGCCCTTCTGCATCTGCGACAAACTCAAACAAATCTGGATCATCTGTTCTGCGCATGATATACGAATACTGAATATCTTCATTAGTATCTCTTACTTGTTCTAACTGGGTTACAATACGCTCGTATTCAATTTTTGTGATATCTTCAATGCTTCCTACGGCAAGTACATCTCTTGCATCAATTTGAGTTGCTGTAGTAGATACAATTGCCACAAGTCTCTCCTGAAGTCTCTCCTTAAGTAGAATTTGTGTGTAGTTATACAAGACATATGTAATCACCACACTCATCAACGCAATCGAGCTTAAAATAACTATAATGCGCCCCTGCGACATGACAGCTCGCAGAACCGTAGATTTTTTCTTTGTATTGTCATTTATCTTTTTCACGTTAGTATTATATCACTTTTGGTAGTATTATTACACCCTAATTTACCACTCCAAACTGATTTTTCACCAACTTGTTCAATCCTATTAAAATGACAGATTTTGATCCAAATGGGGCAGCCACTAAGAATTCTGGCGTTTTCGGATTTCCATATACTATTGAAGCATCTCGTTTAGTTTTGCTCCCAGTACCATGGGATGCCACAGCTTCATATAAAAATGGAGCTTCAAACGGACCAGATGCAATAATAGAAGCTAGCAAGTTTGTTGAACTTTACGATAAAACTTTACTTAATTTCTATGAATCAGGCATTGCCTTGGACGAATCAAATCCTGATGTTTTTAAGTGGAATAAAAAAGCACGTAAGCTAGCCCTACCAATTATTGAGATGGGGGGAGTATCTGAAAACAATCGCAGTAGTGCTTTAGCAAAAGAAGTAGATAGTTTATTCAAAAAGATGAACTCATTTACCAACGAAAGAGTCACGCATCATTTAGACAACAACAAAATTGTAGGTCTAATCGGTGGTGATCATTCAATTTCTCTCGGTGCAATCAAATCTGTATTAGATAAATATCCAAAAATGGGAGTGCTGCAGATTGATGCACACTGTGATTTACGAACAGCATTCGAAGGATTCACCTACTCTCATGCCTCTGCTATGCATAATGTGATGCAAGAAACTAAACTAGAAAAACTTGTGCAAGTTGGAGTTCGTGGTTATTGCGAAGAAGAATTTGAAAAGATAAATAATTCTAAAGGTCGCATCAAAACTTTCTTTGATGGTGATATTTCACGTTTAAAATCTAGTGGTGAAACTTGGTACACAATATGCAATAACATTGCTTCTTCTCTCCCTAATGAAATATACATTTCGCTGGATGTAGATGGTTTAGACCCTTCTCTTTGTCCTAACACTGGTGCTCCAGTTCCAGGTGGATTGTCCTACCAAGATGCAATTACTCTTCTTGAAGTACTAACTGAAAATGGAAAGAGAATTGTCGGCTTCGATCTGGTTGAAGTTGCACCTGGTAAAGATGGAGATTGGGATGCAAATGTTGGTGCCCATTTACTTTATAAACTTTGCGGCTGGTGCCTTAGGTCTAACTTTGTAGACTGAATTCATCATAAATCCAAAACGAATTAAGATCAGAAAAAAGAACATCGAAAAGAACCAGAAGTAATTAGAAAATCTTAATTTTACCAAGCCGTAAAAGTCAGACACCTCAATGTCAATGCCTAATACGGCAACAGCCTGACCATCTTCATCTCTAATGGGTGCGAAACCCGTTAGAAATGTACCCCACTGATCAGTACCAAAATCTTCAATCATTGGCCCATTAAGACCAACTGACGTAAATCTCATACCTGTAGCATCATACATTACTCCAGGCGAAACCCCCTCATCAGCATCATCGATTACACCATCATCATTGTAATCAACCCCACTGTTTGGAATATTATAATTTGAATCTGCATCCACAACCCATTCCCAGATATTTTTATCCTCTGTAGGGCGCAGTATGTAAATCCAAATAATCTTTTCATTCTCATTCCTATCCCTTATCTCATTCAACTGCTTAAAAACCCTCTGATACTCCTCCCTCTTCATATCCTCCGCAATACGCAACACATCCAAATCCTTAGCATCAATTTCCGGTGCCGCAGTTGCAGCAATAGACATTAATCTCTGACCAACTTCATCCTTCATTATATTTAATGTGTAACGGTACATTCCATAGGTAACACCCAGCGCAATTAGTGAACAAACTCCAAGTGTTACCAGTACCGCTTTTGCATTTATAAGCTTTAGCAGATCACTGCGCAAATTCTTGCTATACACCGCCAAACCGACCAAAACGAAAATTATAAATAGTCCAAAGAAGAACAGAACAAATCTAAATGATTCCCGTGTAAGTCGCACAACCTCACTTACATCTATATTAACAAAAAGCGCTGCCACCACGTTCCCTTCCGAATCAAAAATAGGTGCAGATGCATCGCAATACTCGCCCCATTCATCCATAAGAAAATTCGCCGTAGGCTTGAGAAGCCGTTCTTGGGCAAGCGGATCCAAGTGAGGATAGACCTGCCCAGGCATGGTCAATTGTTCAAAATCCTCGATGATGCCATTTCCATTGAAATCCTCATCTGGCGTACCGTAATCGGCATCCGCCACCACCTCCCATGATGCATCAGGAAGTCCAATTGGTCGATCTATGTAGACGAACCGAATGTTTTCATTGTGCATCTTGATCTGACGCAGATGCTCCACAAGCTTCATGAACTCCGGCTTCTTTACGTCCTCCTTAGTATGCAGCTGATCAATGTCTTTCTCATCAAATTCCAAAGCAGCAGTCGCCGCTATCGCCATCACCCTCTCGCGTACTCTCTGCAAATTCAAGTTATAAGTATACTTATAAGTTCCAAAGGTTATCAGCAATGCAAGTAGTGCGGATGAGCCCAGCAGTATCATCACCTCCTTTGTATCTATCAGCTTAAGAAGCTCTTTACAAAGCGACCTATTAAAAGCCGCCAGCCTAATGAATATGAATAGGAGGAAGAACCCAAGGAAATAATATATCAACTGGAATGTCTCTTTGCTTAAATCCTTGATAGATTCTGCTGCAATATCTACACATAATGCGGCAACCGCAACACCATCTTTATCATGTATAGGCACATAAGCGCTGATCCATGTTCCCCATATGTCGGTATAAGGCTTTTTGTCGACAGTTGGGTGTTCCATCGCCTCAAGTAAAAATGAAACTCCAGACTCATAATCTCCATCATAATGTGAATGACCTGGTGCAATCATATCATTGCGAAGATCGTCATTCGATAAATCCTCTGAAGAACGAATATCCAACGATTCAGAATCTGAAACATATTCCACGAAATACGGATCTTCCTTAGTTCTCATAATATACACATACTCCACCCCATCGTTCCTCTCTTTTATCTCCTGCAACTTCTTCACCACTTTCTCATAAACAGGCTTTTCAGCATCTCTCCACGTACGCAACTGATCCAAATCCATCGCATCAAACTCCGGAGCTGCTGTTACTGCAATTGCCAGTACCCTCTCCCGCACCCTCTGCGTATTCAAATACACATTCTGCCTGTATAGCCCAAACGTCACCGCAGCAGCGAGAACTGCGCAAGCTGCAAACGCAGCAACGCTCTTGCGACTAATAAAGAAATCTCTGACCGCAGACATAGTAACTGTACCTAGTGCAATTTTTTCATCTTCCTCCTTATCATTCCCCTTATCTTCTTCCCCTCGTTCCCACATCATACCGAACATAGAACGTTCGGATTGTGCAAGCTCGGTATACCGCAAAAAACACGCACGTTTCTCTACGTGATTAAAACAAGCAACTACTTCTTCTGCAATTACTTTCTCGAACGACACAGGAAATTGTGCCTCTGGCATTAGAACAGTTTTGCGATACTCAAAAGGATCTCGTGATTGGTAACGCTTTCCCAGCATCGTATCCGGCACAAGAACACGCGAGAAGAGTTCGCGCTTATGACGTGCTCGGAAGTATTGCACACGGAAGTCGCGCAATGGATCATCTTCCTCTTTGCAATTTACCGGCACATAAAAAAGGAGCTCCTTCTCTGCGAGTGTAAGGAGCTTGCCGTAGGCCTTGGTAATGCCCTCTTCCCCTTCAAAATACTCCATCTCCGGGCGAGCCTGATTTAGTTTTAGCGTAGAGATAAAGGATTCAAAATCACTTTCCTTGCGGTTAAGCTCCTTGTGCTTCGCCTTCATGTCTTCCTTCATCCATGATTGAATCGCTTCCAGAGATCCAACAGTGTATTTAGATTTATCATTGATGGTCTCTTTGGAAACAACCCCTTTGATAATGAGTTTTCTTATCGCCTGATCCAACACTCCTGTGCTTTTTCCGGTCTTGGCAGCTATTTCTCGCAGAGTCATGGCAGACCCTTCTAGGAGCCTCCTCAGAACCAAAATTTCGGTCGGGTTGAAGCCTCCTTCCACCAAATAAGCCTCTACGCTATTAGGGAGTTGAGCCATAACAACTCAGTACTCTACCCTATTTTTATGTGATGTAAAGATGGTTTTGTGTGATTGTTTTGAATGTGGAGGACCTCACCCCCTAACCCCCTCTCCTTCTTTGTTAAAATTCCACAAAGATTGGGAGAATATCTCAATAACCTTATGTTCAGGAGAGGGGGAACTTTGTTTATTCTAAATTTTTATCTAAATTTTTGGAGTAGATTGCCTCGTCCTATGCGCGATGAAATAAGAGAAAAACTCTACAAGAAGAATAAAGCTGAATTTACGAGGCATTTACGACGCAACATGACTCCGGAAGAGATAATTCTCTGGGAAGAATTGCGAAATCGACAATGTAATAAAATGAAATTTAGAAGACAGGTAAACATTGGACCTTACATAGCTGACTTCCTATGTATACAACATCGTCTCATCGTGGAAGTTTACGGATCGGTACATAACCAAAAAGAAAGAAAAGGATATGATCATAGTCGTGACGAGTATCTTCTGAATCTCAACTATAGAGTTCTTCGAATTACCAACAACGAAATCCATCAATCTCTTTCTTCTGTCTTAGATCGCATACATGAATACATAAGCTCCCCCTCTCCTGCAGATATGAGACAACAAAATACATCTGCAAAATCAGAGAGGGGTGCAACAAAGTAGGAGAGGGGGTCGGGGGGTGAGGTCTTAACAACCGACCGTTCTTACCTCCTTAAGAACGTCTTACGGGGCTTGTTTTAGCTGAAAAGTCGGGGTAGGCAAAAGTTTTTTTCGCTGGGGGTCTTACGTGCAGTTTTTATGCTGCAATAGTATATGCACCTTTAGTATTTACTCCCTGCACCCATGTATTCCCCCATCGAAACGTTCAAAAGTAGATTCAGTGCCAAAGAACAGAAAAAGAAGCATATGCGCACTGTTCCGGAACATCAGGGCAGATTCCGTAAGTTGACGATGGAGCAATGTGAGGACAGATTGCCACTGTCGACCGTAACGGGGCAGGATGCTCCAGCATTGGAACAGACCACGGATACGGCGGCTCTAATAGGAAAGGCGTTGTATTCAGATACATTTGACGACAGTGCAACTGCAGCTGCCTTTTGGAATATGGCTGAATCTGATATTAATGTAAGTAATGGTGAGCTTGTTCTTGGAATGAATAAGCTTTATACAAATGAACGTGAACTTCCTCCTTCTCCGGAGAATCCTTTGGTAGTTAAATTTGATTTTAAAATTCCCGGAAATGGAGTCAAAGTGCTTACGAGAT
>JAHIYH010000056.1 GCA_018814875.1 Patescibacteria group bacterium | reverse complement strand
CAATATTATTCATTGCTCTGCACAAGGATCTAAAATAAAATACATTTTTTCGGCTCACGGAACGGCCATCCCCATAGAGCGGCGTGTGCTCGTGAAAAGGATATTTGATTTCGTTTTCGGTAATCGCATACTCAGGGATGCACAGCGTTTCATCGCCGTTTCGGAAAAGGAGGTGGAACAGTACGGCATGATGGGCATCACCCCCGACAGGGTATCCGTGGTGTATAACGGGCTCGATATTGGCGCATTTCATAATCTTCCGGAAAAGGGAACATTCAGGCATCGATATGGATTGGAAGGAAAGGAGATCATTCTTTTTCTCGGCAAGATTACACCGCGCAAAGGTGTCGATTTTCTGGTAAGGGCCTATTCAATGCTGCAAAGAGATAACGCTGTCCTCGTCATTGCGGGCAACGATATGGGCTATAAGACGAAGGTCGACCGGATTATCGCGGAGAGGCATCTGGGCAGCAGGGTGCTCTATACAGGCCTGTTGGTTGACGATTGGAAGCTGGCGGCGTATCGGGATGCTGATGTCGTTGTCTATCCATCCGTGTATGAGGTATTCGGTCTCGTGCCATTTGAAGCGCTCTTATGCGGTACACCAGTCATTGTCGCCGACGACTGCGGTTGCGGCGAGATCATCGGAAGAGAGGGGATAGGCGGAATAGTCCGGTATAACGACGACAGAGGGCTCAGGGATGCAATCGTGGAAGTTCTCGAAAATCGGGAGCATGCATGTGAAATGGCCAGAAGAGGAAAGGCTTTCGTCGAACGCGAGCTCTCATGGGGTATGATTGCTTCGCAGTATGAGGATGTCTATTACCGCTCTCTGGCTTGAAACGGGTTAAATCAGAATTATGGGTTATGGCCACTGTCCACTATGAAAATAGCGTTAGTTGATCCGAAGGGAATACACTTCGGGCTGAATACCGGAATTGCATATTTGGTTTCCTCTTTAAAACAAGCGGGGCGGGAGGAGATACGTGTTTTCGATTTCAACAATAACACCCATCGGTGTGAAGAAAGACTGGCCGAGCTTTCGTCATATGATCTGATAGGATTCTCCGTCAAATCGGTCACCCGCGATGAGGTTGCTGCAATTGCATCACAGGTGAAGCGAACGGGCAACATACTGGTCGCCGGCGGACCGCACATCACTCTCGATGGAATGAACTTTCTTAAAGAAAATAAATCTTTCGATTATGCCATCTCTGGAGAAGGGGAATATTCGATAGCAGGACTGGTGGATGCGATTGAAGGAAAGGGTGAACTTGAGAACATCCCCGGCATCCTATATCGGGGAAAGGACAATCCGGTGGCAAATGGGTCTGCGGTGAGGATTATCGACCTCGATGAGATTCCTTTTCCTGATTATGGTGACTTTGACAGTATCCCGGACGGCCGCATATACAATTATCCGCTGGTTACCAGCAGGGGATGCCCCTATGAATGCATATACTGCTGCGTCAGGGGGATCATGGGCAGGCGCTGGATTGCCCGTTCCGTCGGCAACATCATCGCCGAGCTGAAGGAGGTCCGTGAACGATATTCTTCAAATATTTTCAATCTACAGGATGACAACTTTACGCTCGATATGCGGAGAGCGCGTGCTTTTTGTGATGCCCTTGCGAGAGAAGACCTTGCCTTCAAGTGGTCGTGCCCCAATGGGATTCGTGCAGACCGTATCGATGAGGCGTTGCTTGGCGCGATGAAACAGGCGGGGTGTTTTCTGGTGGCATTTGGAGTCGAGAGCGGTAACGAGCAGGAATTCAATTCAATAGGGAAAGGTGAGAAACTTGGCGACATTGCGAAAGCTGTCCGTCTTGCGCGAAAGCGGGGTATGTATACGGTGGGTAATTTCATCATCGGGCTTCCCCATTCCAATCTCACGTCCGTTCGTCAATCGATCAAATTCGCAAAGTCCCTGCGACTTGACTCCTGTGTGTTCAATCTTCTGATTCCCTTCCCCGGAACCAGAATCTGGGAGTGGGTTCAAAGAAACGGTCGAATTCTCAAGGACTGGCGGGAAGCTTTTACACAGGGGGGGGTGCCGAAAATCGTTTTCGAAACAGGCGATTTTCCAATGATGGACAGAATTCAGGCATACTACGAGGCAAATATTAAATGCCATAACTACTTTGCCTTTATGGACGAGCATGGAAGTATGTTTAAAAATATTTGGAATATCATAAAGATGATCTTCACTTACGACCGATATCATCTGCATAATCATATTGCATGGGTCATTTGGAACGCCGGGAGGATTGTTGCCAGAATTACCGAAAAGAATGCATAAATCGCGCTTCGTTCACGTCTTCGGAGTGAAGGAGTGAATCTCTACGCGAAGAATGGACAGATAAGAAGTGAAAAAGATGAAGCACGCAGCTATATTTTTCGTAAAATTCTCTGTCAGTGTAATTCTCTTATCTTTGCTGATATCCAAGGCGGGACCGGATAAGATCATCGGTCTCTTCAATGATATAAAAGGCGTGAGCTTCATTGCCTCCTTGTTATGTTATGTGTCAATCATCCTCGTAT
>JAHIYH010000006.1 GCA_018814875.1 Patescibacteria group bacterium | reverse complement strand
GCAGCAATCCATTGTCAGATTGATGGATGCACAAACGAAGAAAAGCTCGACGGACATTATTTTCCAGATGGAAATAACCCTGAGACATTTGACTGGTATTCTGGTTGGAATTCTAGGTGGTGAAAGTACGGGTCCGGAAGTAATCAGAAGACTGCAGCGAGACCTGACACGCTTTCAATTTGCACCATCTTCCGCAAAGCATGCTCTGAAACGCATGTATTTAATGAGACATTCGGGACAGAAATTGGGATCCACCATCCAGATTGCGGCATGATTGGAGTTCTTCGAAGGACTGTGCGATGGAATTTCGTGCACTGTTCCTGCGAGTAATGAGTGAGCACATGGATATGCCGTACAATCTGGCTGCCGAACTTTCAGGAGGAATAGATTCAGGTTGCACCGTAAGTATAGCAGCCAATATGTTGGCAACACGGCAGAAAGCGATAAACGCCTATACTGCTGTTTTTGGAACACAGAGTGTTGAGGAAAGAACAAGGGCTCATGCAATTCCGGAACGATATCCAAATGTAAGAGGCAAGATGATTAATTGTGATGAACATGTTGGATTTCTGGAAGGAACGGACCTCGATGCATATCGCACGACTGCATTTCCTTCCCGACAAAATTTGCCTGCAACTTTTGTTACACTTGCGCAACTGGCCGCGAAAGAAGACGCTCGAACACTTCTGAGTGGAGAGGGAGCGGATTGGTTTTTGGAGGGATCGGATATGATTTGGGATTCGCTTCTTAAACGAGGCAACATACAAGAGTTATATAGAACCTTTGCTGTGCTAAAGCAACGCAGCGGATGTCGAAAGGCATTGCGATACATTCTTAACAGCACTTCCCCATCTCTTCTACTAGGAAAAGCCGGAAGACTTGCCTATTTGAATGCGCATTATGAATCCCTCATGGAAGAGGAGATTCCCGATTTGTTCACACCTGCATTTACATTAAAACTCAGAGAAACAATGCGTAATCAACGTGAGGAATTGATGCAAGAAAGGAATCTATCTTGTTGGTCGCAAACCCTTGAACATGAACTCATGTTTCCTCCCAATCACGTTTGGCAGGGAGTGCCAATAGATGTAGAGATGAGACTGCCATATCTTGATCGCCGCATTGTGGAATTTGGTCTCTCGGTACCACCTGAATACAAATTTCGGATTGATGACACAAACGTTTCACACTATGGGTGCAGAAAATATCTCCAGAGAGAAGCCTTTCGTGATACTGTTCCTGCAGAAGTAATTGGAGCACAGGAAAAAGAGATTTATTGGTCTCCAGTGAATCGTCGCTTAGTTCGGGAATTGCCTTTGTTGCTTTCGTCCACATGCATTCTCTGTGAAATGGGAGTACTAGAACGGGATAAACTTGTCCGGGCTTCCCAAGAGTTTTTAGATGACCAAAACAATGATTCCCACCCCTTGATTCCCTGGCTTGATAATATTGTTGTTACGGAGAAGTGGCTGAGAGCTACTACAACTGAATTTCCCGATTGCCGTCTACCAACATTCCATTCGGTTTCTTTTGATAAAGGTGAAAGCGATCATCTTTCTCCGTAAGGAGAGTAGATGCTTTTTCCCATGCTTGAGTTACATTCTTTTTTTCAAGAATCTTCCAGAGAAATGTAAGAGCAAAAACCAATGAACTATTCCCCTCAGGATAGGATTCAGGAGCAATGTAATTTTCTACTCCTCCTGCAATAAAGGCTCGTGCAAAATTTTCCATACCAGTCGCACACCCCAGAGACAGAACTGTTTTTCCGGACAGTTTTATCTTCAGATCATTTATAGGAATCACTGCATTATCCGTACCATGAAAGCCCTTTTCACAACCGTGACTTGACAGTAAAACAAGATCCGAAATCGGCTGTTTGCCAGCCAGTAAATCTTTGAATTGATCAGTGCTGCCGAGCCAATGTACGGTTGTTAGATAGCCGAGATACTCACTGGCTCCTCTTACTGCAACGGTTTCAAATGTTGAGTTCTCGCTGGCACAAATAATAGACAAATCCTTCATAATCGCATGATAACAAAAAAAGTGCCCTACCGCATCAGATGATGCGGGAGGGCGGGACGGCTAGCCGTGCCGCGCGCTACTTACTTTCGCGCTTCTTGGCCTTGGCTGTGGCATTCTTAGTCGCGAAGACTTCGTCGAACGGACGTTTCATGCCCTTGGTGCCTTTGCCATGCTGGCCGTCACCATGGGAACCCTTCTTACTCACGTGGCATCACCTCCTTTCATGAGCGTTAGGGTAATGTAATCCTTCAGGGAAGTCCTGAAGGTCGTATAATATGAATATAAACTGATACTGCGTCAAGACTGGCTCTGGACTTTTATTTCAATGATAATTGAAATTATTACCTTCCACATGCGGGAAATTCTGTTCCATATTGCCGTAGAACGGTATTCAAAATGGATTACAATAGTAGGGAAACTCGATTCTTCACCAAGGCGATTTCGTGCATGCCTCCCAACTCCGTATATGGCACTTCTTTTATGGGTTTATTTAGTATGTATGAAAGAAGGCAAGTCATACTAACACTATGGAGAACTATCGCAGATACAGGTGCTAATTCAGGTTTTGTTTGCCCCCATCCTTTGCCTACTCGCTCAAGTACTTCTCTCATAGTTTCGCCACCCGGAATCACAATATCTTCCCCACGCTTTTCCTGCCAACACAGTCGATACTCTCGGTATTCCTTTGGGAATTGTTGTTGCACTTCTTCTTCGGTTCTTCCATCCCAAAACCCGAAATCAATTTCTGCAAAGAGTGGCTGTATCGTATGAGCGACCCTCTTCTCTGATAACTTATTACCGATGTAATCAGTACGCTGCATGCCGCTGGTAATCACCAATTCGACACCGTTATTCACAAGAAAGTCCACGTGTTGTCGTGAATCCGTTTTACCTTTCTCCGATAGACCACAATCCAATTTCCCTCCGCGGAAAACTCCATCATATTGTTCTTCAACTTCGCAATGTCTGAGGAGATAGATTGTGTGCTGATTTTTCATAAACCTATTGTAATACACGCTATATTTTGAGCAAATAATTTGAACAAAACACCCTTGAGACGCCTTTTTATGGACTGTCTCATTTGTCTCATTTTTCCTCTAAATGACCCCAACCCACTTGCCCTAGACCTCCTTATGAAAGGACCCCCAAAGACCCCCAAAGAACTGCTACAATTTGGTTCCGGATGTCACATGCTCAGCCATTCTGCTTCGCAAGCTTCGCAGAATGTCTGAATCCTAGGTCTGCAGACCCTCCTCCCCAGCCAATCCAATATTCTTGAATTATTGTTTATTAGAACCTAATTCTATTTTTTTAATGAGATCTATAGTCCGATCATCGTAGCCATTTTTTTTATAAAAATCATATGCTGACTGGTTGGGTGCAAAACACTCAACTCTTGCATAGCTACAGTTATTATCCTGGAAATAAGTTTCCATAGCCTGCATTAGTAAAATTCCTACCCCCTTTCTTCTATGATTATCAGAAACTATTAGCTCGAGCGTTCTACCTTCAATAGCAGGATAATGATCAAGGGCATCTTCACTTTTATTGATTACACCTGCAGCCAAACCGATAATCGAGTCTATTTCTACAGCAACAATAATAATGCCGTTTTGCTGTAAAACTTCGTCATTCAGTTTTTTAAAGTACTTATTGGAATCAAAATCCTCCATTTTTTTGTTTTTCTCTAATGGATCAATAGAGGCTATATGATTCTGCAACTCTTCAATGAGAGTTATAATTTCTTCCTTATCTTCTTCCTCCCGATATTTACGTATAGTTGTTGGCATGAAAATATGGTATTTCAAAACTTACCAAACTAGAAGATATAGTTCTTTGAAATATTAGAAAAGCCCCAGCCGATTACTGAAGATCCGCACAGATCCTTTCCACAACTTCTTTGATCGGCATTTCGGCCTTAAAGAAGACATCTTTTGCACCGAGTTTTTTTGCTTCTGCAACTTTATCATCACCGGCTAAATTGGTTAATACATATGCTGGAGTGTCTTTATTCAAAGTTTCAGATTTCTCTTTAAGAACATTTAAACCGTCTTTATTGGGCATCAAAATATCCAAAATAATTACGTCAAATTTTTCTCCTGACATCGCGTCCAGAGCGACTTGTCCGTCGTAACAAACAGTGACTTTGCATCCGCCTTGTTCGATCTTACGAGCAAGTGCACTGGCAGTTGCGCGATCATCTTCTGCTATCAAAACGTTTTTGGATGTGTGTGTCATATCAAAGATATTATACCATAATTACTCTAATTACTCAATAATGGACTTTTTCCCACGCACCAGAATGCCTTGGATGTAAGTTTGGGAATAAATGGTATTTTCGATTATTCTTGTCTTAATTTGCGTTCGGTGCGGGATTACGCGTTACAAGAGTGGTGAAATGGGAAGATGCTACGTTCATAAGGACGTGGAGCTACACTCAAAAGGGAGCACCGAAGCGCTCCCTAAAGATGCAAATTTGAAAGCAAAACTAAGCTTCTTCCTTGCTTGCCATAAAGCATTCACGGCAGAGAACTGGCTTGCCACCTTCTTCCTCACTGCGAGGTTTGAAAGGGACTTGGCATTCTGCACCGCACTTGGCACATACAGCATCATGCAACTGACGTCGCTCGTCCTTACGTTTGTTGCGACAGTCCTTGCATCGCTGTGGTGCGCTCAAGTCCTTTGATGCGTAGAACTCTTGCTCACCTTCCGTGAAGGTGAATGTAGCGCCGCAATCGCGGCATGTGATCTCCTGATCGGCCATAAAAAATTGGGGAAATAAAGAGGGAGAAACAGCATACCTTCTCTTCGTTCCTCAAGTTTAAGGCTAGAGCTACGCTTAAAAGGATACTGTGTATGCAGATATTCTAGTAGGTTTGTATGAGGTGTCAATCATTCTAATGATTGTTCTATTGTTTCATTGTTTTATTGTTCGCAAGCGAACACAGAGCCGATGCATCTTTATAGAAATGGAACAATGAAACAATCTTTCCATTTTTCCTTGTAGGAAACCGATCTCTTCCGTAGACTTTTGCGGTCATGGTTCGACTATGTTCACCGTACATGGTTCGACTACACTCACTATAAAATGTTCGCAATCGTGGACATCGCCGGCTTTCAGGAGAAGGTAAGCGAAGGGGATTCCCTCCGTGTACCAACTTTGGGTGGAGAACCAGGTAAGAAAGTAACTTTTGATAAGGTGCTTCTCTTGGTTAAGAGCGAGAGCGATATAAAAATAGGTACGCCTACAGTTGCAGGTGCATCCGTAGAAGCAAAAGTGATAGAGCATGGTAAGGGAGACAAGATCCGAGTATTCAAGATGAAGAAGCGTAAGAGGTATCGTCGTGTACACGGTCACAGACAGGGGTATACAGATATCGAGATTGTGAAGATTGTTGCCGGAGTAGCGAAGGCTGCTGCTGTTAAGAGTGCATCGAAGAAAGAAACCAAGGAATCCAAAGAAACCTAAGAATCCAAAGAATCCAAAGGGCGTTCCATTGAGGTTAAGAACGTCGTTTATGTTTTCTGTAAGCGAAAAAGTCTAACTACGTCAAACAAAATATTTTTCGGATCTTCTTTTGCTGAATTTGATTAAGTATGATTATGGTATGCGAAAAAGACCTTATGAAAATATTGTTGCTTGGCAGGAGTCATACAAGTTATGCCTTTCTATCTATAAGCTTGCGAAAAAGTTTCCAAGAGAAAGCAAGATACTATGAAATTTCTCAGGGTTCTCTTGAGGAGCTACATTGCGAATGTAGGCTTGCATCCGATTTGGAATACATAGCCGTAAATGAATTCGAAAGAATTGATGAACACATTAATCGAGTCAGCTATCTCCTTACCAGACTTAAGTCTTCTGTTTTAATTTCCCCCTAGGATTCTTTGGATTCCTTGGTTTCCTTGGATTCCTATTATGTGTTTTCAATATTCCCCCTCAGCTCCTGCATCGCCTTTAACGTTACCCCCAAGTTTTGCATTTGCGCATATGTTTCACCTAGCCTCTCATTTGATCTCAACAGATGACTTAGGTAGCTCTTTAGATGTATTCGGCTGAATTGAGATGGAGAGTCTGGATCAATAGTGGAGTGATCGTTTTGGAATTCGGGTTTTGTAATTCTGATCTGCGAACCATCACTCATAATAATTGTTCCATGCCGCGCAATGCGCATTGGTAGCACGCAGTCGAACATATCAATGCCGAGTGACACACATTTTCGCAGTTGTGAAATGACACCAACTCCCATTAGATATCGCGGTTTGTTTTCGGGGAGGAGGGGAGTAATGGCTTCCACTACTCGGAGCATGTCTTCTTCCGATTCACCGACGGCGAGTCCTCCAAGTGCGTAACCATCGAAGTCCATATCTATGAGTGCTTTTGCACATTTTTCTCGTAGGTCTAGTTCTAGGCCGCCTTGTATGATGCCGAACAATAGTGGTGGGGCGTTGGGCGTTGGGCGTTGGGACAATCGCTCATGTAGTTCTTTACACTCCTTAGCCCATCTTATTGTTCTATCAACTGCCGCTTCTATATCTTTTCGTGATGCAGTGGAAGGTGGGCACTCGTCGAAGCACATGATTATATCGGCACCGAGGTTATGTTGGATTGTGATGGATTCTTCCGGACCCATAAAGAGTGACTCTCCGTTTAAGTGTGAGTTGAACCGTACGCCCTTGTCGGTAATTTTATTATTGCGACGTAGCGAATACACTTGGAATCCTCCAGAGTCGGTCAGCATTGGTTTGTCCCAACTTATGAACTTATGCAGTCCTCCTGCATTTTTAACTACGTCGTCTCCTGGTTGAATATGTAAATGGTACGTATTGGACAAAAGAACCTGCGCACCCAAGTCGATTAGATCTTTGTGTGTGATTCCTTTCATTGCACCAGCAGTGCCCACCGGCATAAAGAACGGGGTTTCTATAACTCCGTGGCCGGTTGTAAGTCTTCCGCGTCTGCCAATTTTAGTTGCTTTCAGGAGATCGAATATCATTGAAAATAGATTACAGTGTTTGAAAGGTTTTTGGTTAGTTAGTTTTTAGTTTTTAGTTGCACGCTGTCTGGAGTTAACTAAAAACCAGAAACCAGAAACTGATAGGCAGTTATTGTATTTATTTAAATGTTGCAAATATCACAATTCTAGCTTCCTGTCTCTTTCCAGATTCTGGAAGCCATATACAATATGCCCTGACTTATAGTTTTCCCCCTTCCCTATATGAAATGTTCTATTCCCAATGAGCCAAAGTGCATTGCAGGTCTTCTCCTGCGAGTTGGCTTTGGACTCTCGCTACTATTCGTTGGCCTTTCGCACTACATGACCTTCGAAGGATTTAAAAGTATGACAATGGATGGCCTTGGTGTACTAGAACCACTTGGCTTGGTCTGGGCGTTTGTACTTCCTGCACTTATGATTTTAGGTGGTGCACTTTTTGTCATTAATATGTACAAAGAGATTGCAACGTGGGCAGCTGGACTCGCGCTTGTTTCTATCCCAGTGGGAATGCTTATCAAGCCTATTCTTACTAATGTTGCGCTTGGTGACATGATGGGACCAGCAATCAATGCATTCATTTGGATCATTGTTTATGTGCTTGTGGTTAAAATTAGTGGCTGTTGCGGTGGATCATGTGGAACTAAATAAAGGAAACCAAGGAAACCAAAGAATCTATGGGAATACTCCCTTCGGATTCTTTGGTTTATTAGGATTCTTTATACTATTTCTTCACCACTTTATCGATCAGTCCATACTTCTGAGCTTCATCAGCACTCATAAAGTTATCGCGCTCTGTATCTTGAATAACCTTTTCAAGTTTTTGTCCGGTGTGTTTTGCAATCATCTTATTCAATAGATCTTTGGTCTTGATAATGTGTTCTGCATGAATCGCAATATCGGTTGCTTGTCCTTCGGTTCCACCAAGTGGTTGATGAATCATCACTTCGGAATGCTCAAGAGCATATCGTTTGCCCTTAGCACCTCCCATCAAAATAATTGCTCCACCACTAGCTGCAATTCCAAGACACACTGTAGAAACATCTGGTTTGATGTGTTGCATGGTGTCGTACATAGCAAGAGTGGATGTGACCTGACCTCCAGGGGAGTTTACGTACATTGTAATATCCTTCTTTGGGTCTTCTTTTTCCAAAAATAGAAGCTGTGCAATAATCGAGTTGGCAATATCGTCATTGATCTGAGTGCCAAGGAAGATAATGCGCTCCTCTAATAGACGTGAGTAGATGTCGTAAGCACGTTCACCCATTTGTGTCTTTTCGATCACAGTCGGGATAAGTACATTTTGCGGTTGTGCAGCACCGCGAGAAATATTTTTTGCTATTGATTGGAGATTGGAGTGCATTGTTTTGGGAGGGAATTTTCGTATCTATAATAGCGTTTTTTTGCTCTCCGCGGCAGTATGCAGGCATTGGTGATTATGGTGTGCATTTTGTTTGTTATAAATAGTAGACATCTCTCAGTGGTCATAGATTCTATCTCCTATATGATATTTCTATGTCAGTGGCAGATATTGATGTAGGCGCAAAAATCATTCACTTTCTTAAGGAAGTGGAACATCCGCTTATTGTAATCCTTGGCCCAACAGCGAGCGGGAAGACAGGTGCTTCCATCGAGCTTGCAAAGCAACTTCTTTCGCATGAGAGGCAGGTGGTTCGACGGGGCTCACCACAGGTGGAAATTGTTAATGCAGACTCACGTCAGCTTTATAAGTATCTCAACATTGGAACAGCTAAAGTGACGGAGGAAGAAATGCAAGGTGTCCCTCATCATTTGATTGATGTGCTTGATCCTAAGGAAGAAGTTAGTGTTGGGTGGTATCAGGAAGAGGCTACAGAGATCATCAATGAGATTCACGAACGAGGGAACATTCCGTTCCTTGTGGGTGGTTCTATGTTATATGTCAGTGTGATTACCGATGAATTAACGATGGCTCCTTCTGGTTCGCCTGAACTGAGAAAAGCTCTTGAGGATGAGTTTGATATAGATGGAGGTGAGACTTTGTATAAGCGACTTCTGGAGATTGATCCCGAAGCGGCTAAAACAATTCATAAAAACAATAAGCCACGGCTTGTACGTGCAGTCGAAATATTTGAACTTACTGCTCAGCCTAAGTCCAAAGTTGTGCCACAATCAGAAATTTGTCAGGTTAATTCAACTTCCGGTCATTCCAATTTTGATATGCTGATGTTTGGATTAGAGATTGAGAGAAGCGTGTTACATGAACGCATCGATCAACGTACAAAAGAAATGTTTAGAGATGGATGGGTAGATGAGGTGAGGGGATTACTTCAAAAAGGATACGAACCGAAAGATCCGGGATTTAAAAGCTGCGGCTATCGCGAAATTATGGAAGCAATTAACTCAGGCCAGCCTATTGTGGAAGAAGTACTTGAGGAAGTGATTGCAGCAAAAACACGTCAATACGCACGTCGTCAATTAACTTGGTGGAGACGGGATAAACGTATTCAGTGGATAACGTCGGGAATGCAGAATTAAGAATTACCTCTTTAATTCTGGCATTCTGAATTTTAAATTCTGAATTATTCGCACTCAGGTCAGAACTTCCCTGTTCAGATTTTGTTGTTCGATTACCGATCGTAATGCTACTAGTTTTTCGAGAGTTTCTTGCTCAATAAGATCTTTAGCATCCACTATTTCTAATGCTACTTCTTCTGAACGATCATTATCTGGAACTTCCGGTGATTGATTTTTTGATGTTGGTATTCCGTTTGGCATAGTAATGAAAGGGGATTAGAACTTGAATACATCGTAATGTTCCTCTATGCGTTGCTTGATTTGCCATAGATGATCAACCATCGTTTGAAGTTGAGGAGATTCGTTAGGTGAAGCACTGTGTTTGCGTACTTCATCGATACTTCGGATTAGATTTGCAATATTAAGAAGAGCCAAATCAGTTGTATCTTTCCATTTCTCATCAAGTTCTCCGTACACATCTTGATTAAGAAAAGACTGCGCATTAAGCGGATCGATCTCTTTTGAGTCTATGAGACCCAAAACAGTCTGCATGAAGCCCTTGTGTTCATCATCCATATCTCCGGCAATAGCTTGCCCTGCTTTCTTCTGATCATCCTCTGTCATTGCGTCTTGGTGCTTTGCCATAGTGGTTTGGAAATCATCTACCATGTGCTTCTATTCTAGCATTATTTAGCGAATTACTCCATCTTCGGAGCTATTGCTAGATAATCTATAATAGTTTATAATAATACTCGAACACACATGAAAATCCTTCCACAGCCACTAAGGCATTTTGCGCATCAACACGATGATCTTCCTGCATTCCATGCTGGATATCTGGTGCTAACGCTCATGGCGGCAGCTATGTTCAGCTTGGGTGCGTTTGGACTTTTGATTTTGGCTCATATGAGTTTGGACTATGTGAAGTACCGTGAGTATCACGGGTATGGATGGAGGCTGACTTTTGAAGGAATGGTTCGTGAAAGTTTGATTGATGTAACGCTTTTGTTAATTGGATTGGTGTTTTCGGTCTACTTGCATCATTCAATAGCATTCCCCGGAATCAGCGGTTTGATGCGCGCAGAACTTACAGTTGTTCGAATGTTTGGAACGCTTATCCCAAAGATGAAGATTTTGCACAACTTCCTGAAAGTGGTTGCACATGTGCGTCACTACATGGATCACGCACATCCACACTTGCGTCAACACTGGAGCACGATTGATCGTGTCTGTTTCTGGTCTATTGCATTCACACTATTCCTTCTTGCATTTGCCGCACCGATTTTGCATGTAACGTATCCTCAGGTTCAGGCAATATTGTTTGAGGAGCTTATTCCGTGGATGATCTAACTAGCTTTTATGGAAACTCTGAAAAACACGTAGTGCAGGTTCGATTACCTGCAAGATATGCGCGGATAGCCGAATCCGCGTTACGTTTTATGTATTAATCAGAGGTTCCCTAGCTTTTAGAAGAGCTGTTATTTATAAAATCTAAGATTTTTGATTCTGATATTTCCATGCAAGAAATATGACGTCTGCAAATTGTATTGTAAATGCAATGGTACTTGCGATGGCCTTTCCGGTATTCTATAGTTTAGTTATGCTTAATCATACCAAAAAAAACGTCACAGAACCGACCACAAAAAAAGCCCCCATAGTTTTGCTTGATCCTAACGAGTGTCCTGTAAAGACCGGAAGTCGAGCAATACGTAGAGTACAAGTACGTTCGATGCGAAAAATCCTCGAAAGTCTTGATCCGCCGCAGGATCGACCTGCGTAGGCCTACAAAGGAATATTATCCCCAAACAGCTCCTTCTCAAGAGCTATAGTTTTCTCATGCCATTTCTTCACAAACTCTGGTTCATCCTTATTTTCATAACGATCATTGATGTCCTTAAACCGCTCTTCTACAGAAACGACTTCTGTGAACCTAACACGTTTATCTGCATAGAAGAGTAGTTTCTGTTCTGTGGTCATATGAGGAGGATTGGGTGATCTCAATCCGTGCAGCGTAACGATTTCTGCTAGCTCTGAGTACCCGTGTTCACGAAGGAATGCTGCGCATGCCGATTCGTGACCATCTGCATTTGGATACTTCTGTTCCCACTTTTCCCATATTTCCTTAATTTCATCTGATGCATCTTCGTAATTTCCATTTCTTCCTAAGTGGAAATCAAAGAATCTTAATAAGTCGTGTAATTGAGCTGCTCTTTGAAGTGCCAGTTTGCGCACAATAATTCCGTTATTTATTAAGGCATTTGCGCAGCGAACAGCAAAATCAGCTACAACTTCGCAGTGTTCAATAATATGTGGTTGAAGTTTTACTTCTTCTCGCCACAGATTAACTTCTTCGTAAGAGGGGAGGGGGATGTCGGTAAATTGAATTGTGCAGATGCGAGTATGTACATCACTTGATTGGACTTCGGACTTAGGACTTAGGACGTCCGATGTCCTAAGTCCTAAGTCCGAAGTCCTGCATTCGTTTTCTGTTAACTCAATGAGAATGCCGTTTTGGACAAAGTGATTTGGTAATCTGTCACTCCACTCTATGCATCGGATGCCTTCGTGATCATCGGAAGTTTTAGCAACCTCCTCGGCTTGTGCCTCAGAAAGCCTGAAAAGATCCAGATGCAACAGTTCTCCGTACCTTTCGGTCTGATATCTCTGTTCCAGTGCATAAGTAGGGCTGGTGAGGTGCTCTTTGATTCCTAATTTTCTGGCAAAGCCCTGCAGGAAAGTGGTTTTACCTACTCCTAACTCACCTGTAAGAAAAATGGTTATAGGGGCTGTATAGAGCGTTTCTGCCAATGATTCACCAGCTAATTGCGCGTTTTTGGCAGTGGATAGCCGTAAAGTGGTTTTGTCAGATATTGACGCCATGATCAAAATGTGATATTATATAACTGAAATAAACACAACAAATATGCACCTCAGATCTCGTAAAAAGTTTGGATTCAGAATTAATCCGCTCCATTGCAAGCGGGAGCCTCATGCATTTTACTATCTTAAAGAGCAGTGGTCGTTTTGGATCGCTGCACTTTCTATCTTGGCCTTTGTGTTGGGGAATATGGTGGGACAGCATGGGTTGTATGCGTTCTGGGCATCTGTACTAGGTGAGTTTGATGATAGCTTGATTGTGTACACGGGCACAGTATCACCAATCGAAAAAGTGCCAGATTATGAAAAATGGGGATCATATGGTGGGCATGTGGATGAGCACACATACAGGCAAGTGCCGGAAGAAGTATTAATCAGTCTTCCTCGTTATCAGTCATCTCTGCAAAAAGAATCAAACACATTGCATGGTCGCGGAAACGACGTGTACTCCGTTGGATACTTGGGATCGTATGAAACAGGTGCAGAAGGAGATGGAAGCCATCCGGGTATCGATATTCGTGTACCAATGGGTACACCGGTAATTGCGATGGCGAATGGTATAACTACGCGTGTGTACGAAGATTCGGGATTTGGAAAGACAATCGTAGTGCGTCATCCAAATGTGCCAGATCCTAACGATCCAAGTAAAACAACTACTCTATTCTCCGTTTACGCTCACTTGAGTGCCTTGTACGTAACCGAAGATACTATTGTTCATAAAGGAGAACAAATAGGAGCTAGTGGTCAGTCAGGATTCGCATCTGGTCCGCACCTTCACTTCCAGATTGATCGTGACGAAGCGCCATGGCATCCATACTGGCCATTTACAGGCGAAGAAGCGCGACAGGAAGGACTTACACTTGCATCTGCTGTTAATGCAGGATTGTTCAAATCTCGTGGGTACCTCTATACAACAAACTCTATGATGTATGCACAGGCGAATTACACACCTGTGGAAGTTGAAGAAAAAACGGTGGTGGTAGCGCGTGTTCAGAAGTCAGAAGAAAAAACAACCGTTATCGAAACTGTAAAATCAAATATTGTGAAGCTTCTCGAGGCGGTAGCCTCACGTCGTTCAGATCGTGTTGCACAGATGCTTGCACGACGTGACGCAAGAATGAACGAGAGACTCGCACGGATGTATACAGAGGAAGTGGTGATTGTTGCACAAGCTGATAATCCTGTATCAGAATCCGAACCTGAAGAGACCGTAGAAGAGCAGGCAGTCTCAGCCTCTGCCGAGGCTACGGCTGGCAAAAAGCCTTCGGAGGGCAAGGAAGAGGAAACGGTTATTGTAAGTGAAGAGACTGTTGCCAGTGCTTCTAATGATGTTAGAACTGTTACAGAAGAGCCAGTAAATGGAGAGATCACTTCCGTATTTATTTACCACGATGGCAATTTCTCTGGCCGAGCTTGGGAGACAGTACGTGTCTCGGTAATAGATGCGCGTGGCAATACAGTAACAACTAAGGCACCGGATTTTGATATTTATTTGCGCACTGCGTATGGAGAAGCAGAGTTTAATCCTCCCATGTTATCTCCAATAGACTTTAATGGGGGAGAGGCATATGTGCAGATGCTTCCACGCGGAAGACGTACTGTTGTTATTAAAGCGCAACCGTTTGGAGTGCTTAGTGGTCCGATGGCGTACGAAGAATGACAGTTAACAATTAACAGTTAACATTTGACAGTTGACAGTTGACAGTTGACAGTTGACATTTAACTAGCCTCCGCCTTTTTATTTTGGGAATAAACTCTCAATCCAACCATTATCAAAAGCAGTACAACAGCTGCGATAAACTTCTCCTGAGTTGATAGAAACAATGCAGTTATTCCGAAGAGTGAACCTAAAACTGCGGTTAGCAAAATTATCTGCCTATCACTCCATCCCTTCTCCTGCAGCCGATGATGAAGGTGCTCTCCTTTTATAGTTCCTTTAAATGGTGAAGTACCTTTGAGTATGCGTTGCGTAATTACGAGTCCGGAATCGATCAGTGGAACGCCTAAGACGAGGAATGCAGTTGCCACTTTGCCGCCTGCATAGAGCGTGAGTACTCCCAGCATCAATCCAAAGAACATTGCACCTGTATCTCCCATAAGGACTCGTGGAGGTGGCATATCAAAGAGTAAGCATGCAAGAGCAATTCCTGTAAGGACAAATGCAAGCATCGCAAGTTCAGGTTGATTTACACGTTCACTTAAAGAGAGGAATCCAATTGTCAGAAAACCGATAGTGGAGAGCGCACTTACTTGCCCCGGAATTCCATCGAACCAATTGAGTGCGTTTATGGTAAGTCCTAGCCACATAATTGTGAAGATGCCGCTCCAGAAGGGGAGTGGGCCAAATCCGACGGTCATAATATCAAAAGTATCCAGTTTGATGAGCTCGCCTAAACCAAACATTCCATCAAGTGGATTTGTGATGGTATAAATGCGCGAACCCGTTGCGAAGATGATGAATGCGATGATGATTTGAATAACCAGACGCATCCACGAGGGTAGGGGACGACGGTCATCAACTAAACTGTAGATTCCTAAGATTGCTATCGCGAAAACGACACCGATAGATTGTCCTGTAGTTTGTTCTAGAAAAATGAAGAAAAACAGGAATGTGATAATGGCAAGTATCCCTGTGGGGTAGGGGATTGATTTGCGCGTTAGTCCGTATCTTTTCGGGAAATCTAAAAGATTCCATTTAGGAAAAACTTTCAATGCAAATAAATGCAGGATGACGCAGCAGACGAAGGCCAATATGGGGAACAGAAAAAGCTCCACGTTGTTGAATCATATCATACCGATTCCATTTCAGAACATTACGATTTGTTTCCGTGTAGCGACATCTTCTAGTGCCTCGTAGCCCCGCATCTTCGCCTCACCACGGAACACAACACAATCTGAGAGAATCCAAACAAAGGTGCGGGGCGAAGTGGTATCAGATAACAGTTCGAATATTCTATTATTCAAATATTCGAATCATCTGAGCGCATTTATGTCAGCAATATCAAAAATGTACGATATGATTATGATATGACACGTCCTCGTTTATCCACCACTCGCGAGCTCTACGGAATTATTGGCAAGATTCCTGATTCAGGAAAACTACAATCTGAATGGAATAAATTCTTCGAGAAGGAGGGGATAGACGCATTTATGGATAAATATCCAACTACAGTAGAAACGTTACCTGAGCGCTTAAGCGAGATGTTCCATTTTGATCGACGCGCGTACATTGTTGGAGATAAACTTCAAGAAGCGATAATTCCTCTTTTAGATCAAATTGATGAGTTGGCGATAGAAAAGGGGAGAGTTAATTTGGTTTTAAATATTGGTGGAGTGCTGACAGGTAGAAATTTAAAAGTGATTGCACCGTGTTCTTTTTGACAGAGAGCTAATAATAGCAGAGATTATTCCTGTCGGTCCGTTTTGGGGCGTTGGGTTAATTTGCCCTTACCCAGCGTGGTAATCTTTGAAGATTACACCGTGTGGCGCCCCTATCTGAATTTCTCGTTCAGATAGGGGTGCCTGCTTATTATTGATAGTATTAATCGTCTTTGGTAATTGAATTGTCTGATCGCGAAATACGACAACTCCCACTCACTCAGAGTCTACTCTGGGTGTGTGGGTAATATAGGAACCTTGATTCACTTGATTTCTGGATTAAAAGGATTACGTATGAAAATAGAAAATCATGTAAATCCTTTAATCCTATTAATCATGATTCAGACAACGGAACCTGTTACACCATTGACTTTAGATTTTTAATGACGAGAATACTTTTACTCGTGTTATCTACCGGTTTCGCGAGTGCGTTCGGGGTGCGAATCTTTCCCTCATCATTCTCCACTCTTTCCTAGGCTTTTCTGGGTCTTCTGGCCCTCACGGAGAAATCGATGAATTGGACAAGGGGGATTCGCACCCTCTTTTTACTTGCTATTAATGATAAGAATAATTACCATTCTTTCTCGAGGAGAAGTACATATCTGTCCAGTCTAAAGATTCTCCTCCCGTCGGGCGCAAGTATTCAAAGAGGGTAGGTTTATAATTCCCTATCATCCTAACCCGCTTGCGCCCTCTTTTTATGAATAAAAGATCTTATCTGTACAATATTTTCAGCTAAATCAAGCGATATTCAAAGAGGCGATCTACATCACATCTACTCGATTCACAGATGTACAAAAGCGATGGTACACTTACACTCATGGAAAATTACTCACTACTTTCTGAAGCTGAACTAGCAGGCAAGCGCGTACTCCTTCGCGCAGGATTTGATGTTCCTTATGAAGTTAAAAAAGAAGGAGCAGATCTTCCACAGGATGATGGAGAAAAATGGGTGGAAGTAAGTGGTGTTGTTTCACCCGAAGATGATACGCAGGTAACGCTGAACGCGCGTGTATCCGATACATCGCGTATCGAAGCAATTGTTCCTACAATGCAGGAAGTTCTTAAGAAGAAGGCAGCACTCATAATCATGTCGCACCAAAGTCGTCCAAAGGGTGCACGTGTTGCATCAATGAGTCAGAAACCTTTGGTGTCGGTGCTAGAAAGATTACTTGGTAAGAAAGTTCAATTCGCAGAGGACTGTGCTGGTCCACAAGCTAAACAGATGGCAGAGGATCTGAAACCGGGGGAAGTGCTGTTGCTTGAAAATCTTCGCTACGACTCACGCGAGAAAAAGAACGATCCGAAGTTTGCAAAAGAGCTAGCTGGTCTTGCAGATGTGTATGTAAATGACGCATTCCCAAACTGCCATCGCCCGCATGCGAGTGTTGTGGGAGTTACCGAACATCTTCCGTCTTATATGGGGCTACAGCTTCAGAAGGAAGTGGAGAATTTATCTGAAGTGCGTGACAATCCAATAGAGCCACTCACTCTGATAGTCTGTGGGGCAAAGATGGAAACTAAGGTTCCGGTAATCGAGAGTTTCCTTGATAAAGGTAACGATGTGCTATTGGGAGGTTGTATTGGTAATACATTCTTAGCTGCAGATGGAGTGAATGTTGGTAAGTCGAAATATGAAGAAGATCAGATTCCAAAGGCCAACGAAATTATTGAAAAGAGTGGGAAAGGTAACAATGCAGAAGTGCACATGCCTTCTCATGTAGTAGTTGCTAGTGAGCTTTCTGATGATGCACAAGTAGATGATGTTACGGTTGATAAAGTTGAAGAAAATAAATCAATTTTTGATATTGGTGAGGATACTGCGCATTTCTATAGTCAAATCATCTCAACTTCAAAAATGATTGTTTGGAATGGCCCTGTTGGTGTATCTGAAATTGGCCAATTTGCCAATGGAACAAAATCAATCGCACGTGCAATAGCAGAAGCAACGAAGAAAGGAGCAAAATCGTATATTGGAGGAGGGGATACCATCGATTTTCACACACGCTATCCAGAATATTCGTTGGATGCTTACACTTTTGCAAGTACAGGAGGAGGTGCAATGCTAGAGTTTATATCTGGTGGAGAGTTGCCTGCACTGAAGGCGCTTTCGGAGAGTGCAAGGGGGAAAGGGTAAGGGGAAAGTGGAAAATTTTCCTCAAACCAACTATCTTTCTTTCGTTTCCCCCTTTCCCCTTACCCCTTTCACCTTTCCGTTCGTGTTAACCGTAGCCATACCAAATGAAGGCGAATCTTGGAGCGCGTTTGCGCGACGTATTCAAGATACAGATGGGAATGTTTTGGTGATCTTGCCTTCGGCGGAGCAAATGCTTCCTCCGATTGATGAGAAAGCGAAGCAGGCTTTTTTCCATGTTTGTGCGGCTCAGACTGATCGTATTCAAATTGCAACATTTAAGCGTTCATTCCAGTTACAGGCACATGCACAAGGTATAGATGTGCTCGATCATATGCGGGATATACGCATTTTGCTGGAAGGACATCCAGGAGCTGACGAATCTTTGCGCTCTCTTTCTCCACATGTGTGGAAACAACAACTGCGCTCGCATCTTCAATCGATGGGGCTCCTATCTTTGCCTAAACTGCGTATTTGGATTTTGATATTTGTGAGTGGATTCCTATTCTTCTTCATCATTTTAAAATTACTTCCGTCTTCAGAAGTACGCATTTGGCCTCGTGGAGATACCATTAGCCAAACAGTGAACATTTTCTTGATTCAATCAGGTGCTGTTCTTGATTTGTCGCCGCGTGTACGCAAGTTGGAATTAGTTCCACTTACAGTCACTGTAGATCGCAAATTAACTTTTGATCAGATCAGCAAGGACTTTATTGGATCAAGTTCGAGTATGGCGGTTACGATTGTGAACAAATCAGACGAAGAGTTTCAGCTACGCAAAGGGTCGCGTTTGGTGAATCAGGCAGGAATGATTTTTCGCTTAGAAGAACAGGTGTTTGTGTATTCTAGAGATGAAATCACAGTACGTGCTGTGGCTGATGATATAGATTTATATGGGGAAATTATTGGTGAGCGTGGAAATGTTCCTGCTGGGCTTAAGTGGGAGTTTCCGGGACTTAAGGAAGAAGAACAAAAATTTGTGTATGGCGAAAATCGCTCTGCGGCACAAGGTGGTACTACTGCATACACAAATGTCCTCAAAGAAAAAGATCTCGAGTTGGCCGAGAAACAGATCAAGCAAGATCTTCTTGCAACAGCGAATCAAATATTGGATGAGGAATTAGTATTATTTAATGCTACGAACGAAAATCAAAAACGAGAGCGTCTTTACTATGATGAGTTCACAAGTGCCACTTTTTCTGGTTTTGTGCTTCCTACACAATTTATAGGAGAGGAAATTAGTTCTATTCCTGTATCTGGAACGATTTTCTTTACGGCGTACGCATACAACAAGCATGCTGCTATGAATATGCTATATGATGAATTGATAGATCACGTAGGGGAGGGGAGGCGTCTGATCGACGAATCGATAACTGTAGATCGTTTAATACATCACGTTATTGATTACGCTGACGATAATTCATGGATCAAACTCACGGTCGACTTAACAGGAAAGGAAGAATACGTTCTAGATCCTCTTACGCCATTTGGAGCACGCTTTGCTATGAATGTCCGGGAAGTGATTGCCGGTAAGAGTAAAGATGAGGCGAGTAGCATTGTAAAAAATCTTCCTGAGGTTGATAGCGCAGAGATCAAACTTTGGCCGCCGTGGGCGAACATGCTTCCGGATAATCCATCTCAGATTTCTATTACACCAATGGGGGATTAATGTTTGATCTTTTTTTGAAAGATCAAAAAAAGAACCAAAAAAAATCTTTGGCAAACGCAGACTCGCTCGTCGCATAACACTTCTCTTGCAGTATAGCTCGACAGAGACGAGTCAGACGCTGCGGCGTCTGCTCGCCATCTGCTCGCGTTTACATTTGAACAGAGTGTGAGCTCCTCGCTCAAACAAATGCGTTTGCCGACCACGTTGTACCTAGTATGAAGTTTTTGTACTTACATTACCTTCCTTACTTCCCTTACCTTCCTTACCTTCCTTACCTTCCTTACCTACTTAACACAAAGTGAGTGTTGAATAACTTCTAATAAGCATCTAAAATACCGCACACACTTTATGCTCCCTAATGCTTCACATTTTCGCTTACTGATGCGATTTTCTTCGATTGCTATATTGTTTGTTTCGTTCGTGTTTTGTGCAGTTCTGCTGCGAATTGTTACGCAATTTAATGGTTCACATCCGCAATATCCAGTGGAGTGTGGATTGGTGTTTGGGGCAGCAGTGGGGAAGGGGAGTACTCCTAGTGCAGCTCTTACACGTAGAGTAGAGAAGGCTGCAGAACTTTATAATGCAAAATATATTAAAACACTAATTTTCTCAGGCGGAAAGGGGAGTGAGTGGCAGGAGAGTGAGGCTGCGGTAATGCGCAAAGTTGCAATGTTAAACGGTGTTGATCCGGATGACATAGTGTTAGAGGAAGAATCAACATCAACTTGGGAGAATTTGGAATTTTCAAAATCAAAGGTGTACGAATGCACAGCCATCGTAGCCATTTCTGATCGGTACCACTTGGCGCGAATTTTACAGCTCGCAAAAAAACAAAATTGGATAAATATAGAGTCGGCACCTGCGCGGAGGATGCCATCGCCAATAGTTGAAGTAAAAAGTGTCCTACGTGAGGCTGTTGGAATCATCTATTATGCTTTAAACGGCGATTCTCTTATAGATTATTGGGAGAATCAAAAATTCGCGTTCTAAGCGTTTCTAATTCTTTTGGAAGGGATTCATACCCGAGAGGCTTTTTTTGAGAGGAGTAATTTTTAATATATTCAAAAGGGGGACTAATCTGAATAGAAATTTAAGTAGGTGATACTGCACGTACTATTTTTGTTTGGATGCATTTGTATCGTATTTAATTCCTTATATGTATTTGATACGCTGTACGCGTATTCCTACTGAACCCTGTTTTATGTCAATTGGATATTAACATAAAATGCATTATGTTAAGTAGGAAGTTATGTGGAAAACTCCCTTCCCTGCCTTGTATGACTCCCCCAAGCAATAAAACATTAGTTGATACAAATCTTGCGAAAGCAATCGATCGCTACCTAGTGTTCTTAAAGGCAGAAGAAAACAAATCACCACTTACGATTGCTACATATAGATTGTCGCTAAATATGTTAATTGAACTTTCTGGCATTACAGATCCCCTACTTGTAAATAAGGGCTCTGTTCGCGTATATAAGTCTGCTTTGCATTCTTTTAGGACCAAATTAGGCAAAGAATTGGCGATTAGGACCAAAAATCATCATTTAACGATATTCCGTGCATTCCTGAGGTATCTCCTCCAAGAGGAAGAAATGGACGTATATCCCCCAGATCGTGTATCTCGCTTTAAAGAAGAAGATAGAAAAGTAAAAGTCCTCTTTGCAGAAGAGCTAGAGAGGCTCCTGAGTGCACCAGATTTGGATACAAAGATCGGTAAACGCGACAGTGCCATAATGCACCTATTCTTTTCTACAGGCCTTAGGCTAGAAGAGTTACGTGGCCTTAATCGTAACAACCTAAATTTTGCTACGCGGGAGATATCTGTACGAGGAAAGCGTGGGAAGGTCAGAGTGGTATTTGTCTCCGATAAAGCTAAAGAGATGCTAGAGCTTTACGAAGACTGCAGATTAGATAACTTAAGTCCCCTCTTCATTCGTAACTTTGATAAAGCGCGTAATGCAATGCCCCCTGGCGAAGAGTTTAGGCTCTCGCGCATTTCTATTTACAACGCGGTAAAAAAGTACGCTCTGATTGCAGGGATTATGAGTAATCCGTCTCCTCATACGTTGCGCCACTCCTTTGCTACCGATTTACTGCGTAATGGGGCTGATTTGAGGTCTGTGCAGGAGATGTTGGGGCATAAGGACCTGAGTACGACGCAAATTTATACGCACGTGACGAATCCTCAACTAAAAGAGGTTCACAAGAAGTTTCATGGGAAGTAGTGGTTCAATTCTCGGCATGTCCACCATAGATTCGACAGGCGCACTTTGTGTGCGACTGGCGGATTTTCTGTTGATTATGTTCACAGGTTCCCGCCTGCCAGCCGAAGCTCACGAAGTGAGCGCAGGATGGGCATCTCCACCACAACCTTATTCTTCTGCGCACGGTAAACAACATTGGAATGATACAGAGAAGTACAAGTACATAACTAAACGAGGGAGTAGCCACTCGCAATTTTCATTTTTGTTTATGCAATGATGTAGTTTATAATCAATCCCACTATGAAGAAAAATTCGAAGATCTCGAATAATATCCTTTTTTATGGATGCTTGATCCTAATACTTTTTGCGCCATTAGCAGTAAAGGCAGTGCTATCGTTTACAGAAAATGTCATACACTCAAGTTACCGATCTAACACAGTACGCATTTCGGATCTGGATGACGACGGAGATATGGATATCGTCTCTGCATCTCTTACGTACGACGAAGTGGTGTGGTATAAAAATGATGGAAGTGAGAACTTTACCAAAACAGCTATCGATGCCACCTTTACCGATCCTCAAATGGTTTTACCTGTGGACCTAGATGAAGACGGAGATGAAGATGTGGTTGTTGTAGCAGCGAATGATGGAGACAAGCTTGTGTGGTACCAGAATGACGGCAGTGAGAATTTTACAGAAAACTCCATTGATGCAGCTGCAAACGGTCCGTTTAGTGTGGATGTAGCGGATATCGACGGTGACTTAGATCTGGATATTCTGATATCTGTCTATACCGATTCGGATATCATATGGTACAGAAATAATGGCTCAGAGTCATTTACAAAAATTACAATCGATGCAGACGAGAGCTACATCGATAACGTTGACATTGTAGATTTAGACGATGATGGCGATATGGATTTTGTTATCTCGGGATACAACGTGTACTGGTATAGAAATAACGGCAGTGAATCATTTACCAGAGTAACGGCAAGCTCGGCAGACACCTACCTTTCATGGGTTCAGGCAATCGATATGGATGATGACGGAGATCAGGACATTGCTGTAACAAGATCCGACAAATTATTCTGGCTTGAAAACAACGGCAGTGAGAGTTTTACGCAAAACGTGATCTCCACCGACTACTCAAGCTTTGGACAATTGGTTGCCAGCGATTTTGATGGCGACGGAGATAACGATATTGCCGTTGCGGCAGCAGATGGAGATGGAAACGTTCTTCTTTATAATAACGACGGAAATGAGATCTTTACTCTACAAGTAGTCAACAATTCGTTCTTAAAAGCAGAGCACATTGATGTCGGTGACATTGATGGAGACGGAAGCAATGATATCGTTGCTTCTCCATCCGACTCATGGACCGGTGATATTTCGTGGTTTAAATCTGCACTAGATACAACACCGCCTTCGGTCAGCGATTTTTCTCCAGAAGATGATGAAGCCGATGTTGCCACGGGAACAGGTCTTTCCATTACGTTTAACGAATCAACTGGAAAGACGGGAACCGGTTACATTACCATCTACAAAGCAAGTGATGATTCTATTTTTGAACAAATCAACACAGCTACAGGAGCAGTAACAGGATCTGGAACCGCGACGATCGTAATCGATCCAACTAGTGATTTTGATGAACAAACAAGCTACTACATACAAATTGATGCTATGGCTATCTCTGATGCATCCGGTAATTTTTATACAGGTATATCTGATGCAACAACATGGAACTTTACAACAGCAGATGAATCCGGACCGACCGTAAGCTCACTCTCACCTGCTGATAATGCAACCACTGCCGGCGCTTCTGATAGTTTGGTTATTACATTTTCCGAAGCTACTGACAAAACAGGAACAGGATATGTAACTATTTATAATGCGGCCGATGATTCGATTGTTGAACAGATTAATACAGCAACAGGTTCTGTAACAGGTTCTGGAACAACAACTATCACAATTAATCCAGACAATGATTTTTATCTATCCACTAGTTACTATGTCAAAATAGACGCTATGGCTTTCTATGATGCATCTGGTAATTCCTACGCAGGAATTTCTGATTCAACTACGTGGAACTTTACCGCATCTTCTGGTGTGAGCAGTGGCAATGCACGACGAGCAAGACTGCAACTAATTAGAGCGATTGTTCATAATTCAGCACCTGCAGAACCAGATGAGGCAGAAGATGTGGAATCAGAGCACTCCGCTGCTGAACCAGAAACATCCGCAGAGCTTGCAGCTCAGATTGCTGAACGGAATGAGCGATTGATGACACAACAAGAACAAGAAGATGAACTGCCTCCGGATACGGATACAGATCGCTTCAAAGAGCGTGTATGCAAACGTGTGAAGAGATGGTTTTATGAAAACGACAAGATGCTTATCCGCGTTAACAACAGGCTTACTAGGCGCTTTGGATGGATCTGTGAATACCAATGAATTTTGATGATGAGAAATGGATGATCTGATGCATCATAATTTCGTAAGCATTCTCTGATTAGAGAAATTTAGAATGGATTGCTCAAGCCGATTCCAATCTTTTCGAATCCTTTCCACCAGCCCCAACAAAAACTTTATTGTTTGAAGCGAACTCTACATTGAGAAGATTCAAGACGATCGTTAAGTGCTTTAAAATAAGCATCATCTTTTGTCTTATCAGAAGCAAAGGAGAACTGCTTTCGAGATTGTCCTGTTGCAGACAATTTCTCACAGTCACTTTCAGCATCCAAAAGCGATAATGAATATGATCCAACAATTTTTGCACATTCTATATCGCAAGTTTTTAACCAATTATAATCAAAACACCCAATCGAATTAGATTTATCATTCATAGCTGCAAGTTGGTTTTTATCGATTACAAAGCCCATCTCAATTTCTAAATTCATATCCGTACACCCAGAAGAGTCAATTTTTGACATATTTGCCTTACCCAACATTTCTGCGCAACGCGAATCACATGAATCTTGCCATTTGTAATAATTTTGATTCGTAATCTTTTGTATTTCTTCAGGTAAAAGATCCGATGGAAAAAATAGCTTCACAACAACCAACACCAATGTGGATAAAATAAGAATTAGCAATATGTACAAACCCACTAAGCTAGAAGATTTCTTTTTAACATTTCTGCTGCCAACATTATATTTTGAGAATTGTTCCATTTATCAACTTGAAAAGCTGTGCTTATATAATATAGCAATTAATGTCCATTTTCTAACAATTGAGAAAGCTTTGTCTAATGTTATTCATGTCAGACATTAAAACACATGCAATTCTTCGCAAATCATCCACTAGACCCAGGGAATAAAAGGAAGGAAGAATATGGATTCTCTTATCTCCTATAATCAATTAGACAAGTTCCAGTAAAATTCTTCCACAACTGATTCGGTAGTTATGGTGGCCACCGCGCGTCGCAGTTCGACAATCTCACTGTAAAAAGACGCGCTCTGGTTTTTGTACTTATTTGGCGTGGACTTCAGAGAGGTTGCGGATTACGAAAAATAACGACCGAAAGTCCCCACCCCAGACTCAGTCTGGCTCAATGGGGGCTTATTTTTTAAATTATGATTTCTTCACAATTCCTTCAAGTCCCTCCATTGCTTTAAGAGCCTCAATCGGCACCATCCAGATTGTTGTATTGGATTGATCTGAACTAAGGTCGTTAATACTCTGCAACGTACGCAGATGCAGTGCGCCTGGTTGGGTTTTAAGTGTCTCTGCTGCTTTGGCCATATTCGCAGCAGCAGCCACCTCGCCTTCGGAATTAATAATAACTGCCTGCTTCTCGCGTTGAGCTTCTGCGACTTTAGCAATAGTTCTTTTTAGTGAATCAGGTAAGACGATGTCCTTGAGCTCTACTGCCTGCACATCAATCCCCCATGCATCAGAAGCTGCATCGACTGTAGTTTTGATGCCCTCAGAAATTTGTTTTTTCTGCTGCAAAAGCTCATCGAGTGTTACCTCTCCTACTGCATTGCGCATCGTAGTTTGCGCAAGCTGTGATACCGCATGATAAAAGTTCTCTACTTCTATTACTGCTTTTCTTGCGTCCAAAACTTTGTAATAAATTACAGCATTAATTCGAATTGGGATGTTATCTTTAGTGATTGCCTCTTGATCTGGAACATCTACAGCCTTCACGCGGATATCCACTTTGATCAGTCTCTGGAATATAGGCACGATAATTTTCCATCCAGGATTCCAAGTTCCTTGGAACTTTCCCATAGTGAGTACAACTCCCCTTTCGTACTGATTAATTTGTCGGATAAACGAAAGAACCACAATTACAATTGGAGGTAAGATGTAGAACAAGAAGAAAGTCATATCTAGGAGGGGGAATTAGTGAATTGATTGTAGTCCTGCTTTTATCTAGAACCAAACAAGGGACTAGGTTCAACGTAGCAGCGAAGCGGCGTCGCTGCTACGTTTCTGGCCCCTAGAACCTAGTCCCTAGTAAGTGGCAAGAGAGAATAGCACCAACACTCGAGTATAATCCAAAACCATGGAACTACACACTTTTGCTTACACCATCGGCATAATCGAACTTCTTATTTTTATCCCCATGCTCGTTTCCGGATCCAAGGCTGTTGCATGGATGCAGAGATTTGTAGCTAATGATCTAGCCATACGCTCCTTAGGAGGTGTGATGGTTATCATTGGTGTACTGGTACTTGTAGGTGACTGGTCCATTGGATTGGATCCTGCAGGGCTCATTCGCTTAGTGGCATGGGCAACCCTGATTAAGGGGTTATTTGCCAGCTGGAAGCCAAATGTTCTAAAGAGGAACATGACCCTTCTTTCAAGTGCCGGCATGCGTCCAATAATATCCGTTGTAGGCATATTGATTGGTGTGCTGCTGATCTACGGCGCTGGATTGGTTTAAATTTCGCTAGCTCGCTAGTTCGCTTGTTCGGGCGCTACGATTCATATCGCGCCCGTTTAGTGAACAAGCGAACCAGCTAACAAGCGCGGATTTCTGGATGAAAACCGTCAAATTTGGTATAATAGAGCTGATCTAAACAAATATGGAAAACGTTACAGAAATCATACGAATACTGATCACGAACTTAGAGTTTGTGAGCGATTCTGTTGCATCAACACTCGGATACATTGGAATTGCTATCATCATCTACGGCGCACTAAAGGGATTTGTGCATTTTATATATTCGGCAATTACTCGTGTAGGACATATACCACACATTCGTATTGAGTTTGCTAAACACTTGTCACTTGGACTCGAGTTTCTGGTCGGAAAAGACATCATTGGAACCATTGTGAATCCAAGTTGGGACGAGCTGGGTAAACTGGGAGCAATTATTGTACTAAGAACTGCAGTCGCACTCTTCTTGGATTATGAGTTGAATAAGATGGAAAGCAGTATCAAGGATGGTGGAAAGTGATTCCTGTAATAGGAAACCAAAGAAATCAAAGGTGGTGATGTTTTTATCGACATAAACCTTGATGGATGTTTCAAGGTAGTCCATTGGATTCTTTGGTTTCTTTGATTTCCTTGGTTTCTTTATTTTTCCTTTCCAATAGAAACTAAGAATATCTTCTCGCAATGAGACAAGTTAAAACCAAAAATCACACCAACTTATTCTTGCAATTAACGGTGTACGTCTGTACACTACAAATATGCAAACAGAGATGATTATTCCTCGGCTTGAACACTCTTCCAGAGTAACTATCGATTGGTCCGATACGAAGGAGCTGCAAGTTGATGCGTTGCTGGAGTGGTTGCGCCTCTATCCGCGAAAGCACGATATACATGTGTATTTACCGTCTATGCGCAAACGCTCAGATCATCCAAGGCTTCAAAATACACTACAACAACTGGGTTGCACAGTGACAGCGAGGATGTGTAGAGTTTAATCTGATGTATTGGTTTGACGGTACATTCATTCAGAGTAAAGTTGCCGTAATTTGTTGTTCTTTAATCGTCCATTTTTAATATAAGGAGTGTGCCAATGGAAGCATTCGTATGTCCCTTATGCGATAGGTGCGGGTCTCTGAAGGGGGCCGTCAGCTGATCGCGTACTACGAGACCACTTGTGGACACGTTCCGCCTTAGCCCAAATGGGCGATTGTTCCCTTCTGGGGAAAAATGAATGACAGATTGGGGGTCGGCTTTTAGAAACGCCTTGCGTCTCTTTAAGCCCTCCCCCACTGTTTTTAATACTCAAAAAAGATACAATAACTTTATGAAACGATTGTTGTTAATTTTTGGTGCACTTGCGCTTGGTGCATGTACAACAGAAGTGAAGTCCCCTGCTCCATTAGCCAGTTACGCACTCTCGCTTTATCCACATGCCCTGTGGTCCGATCCCGTTGAGGCTGAGCGGTCGTTTGTGTGGGAAGATGAAGAGACGACAGTTCAAGGGCGAGAGGTAACCGGAACATACGATGAAGGTGAACAAAATTCACTCCAATATTCCGACATACAGTTTGCTGACGAAGATTTCTGGAAGTTCTATTTAGAAGAAGAGACACTCAAAAAGATCGGATATGAAACAATCTTTGTAGAAGAGGAAGAATATGACAGGCAATTTGTAGGATTACGAGACGAGGAAGGTCACGTACTGTTACTTTCTAATATTATTGATTTTGATACAGACATAGCATTTGCACCGGAGTGCCCGTGTAAATATACATTTACCATCTTTACAAATGATGAGAGGGTTGAACTAAGTGAAGAGTGAAAAGTGAAAAGTGAAAAGTGAATAGTGAAGACACCACTACTATTATATTTAGTTGAGTGTATTCAGTGCCGTCCCATTAAAATCTGCCCTTTTTCGATGTAGATGATCTAGCAATAAAGCAGGAATAGCGACAAAAATTGCAAATCGGCTTTTTGATGCAAAATTTTACACTTCCGTGCTGTCCAACAAACACGCTATTCATTGTTCGGGCAACCAAAAATACTCACATTCTCACTTAGTCACTATAGGCTTCCTATGGCAGAAAACTGATAATGAAGAAGGATGGGTAACATGCTGTCCCAAAAACGCCAAAATAGCGCTTAGAAGCCATTCTTAATAGATTCCAAAACAGCAAATATGGTGTATTTGCCAGTTCAGATTGCCAGTTCAGGAGAATTTTAATGGGACGCTACTGAGTGTATTTATAAGATTATTTATTAGGATGAATAAGATAATTGAGTCCATCAATAATTAATTACCCCCAGTAAACCACCGGCTCTGCCGGTGAGACTTCACGGTGTTCTACAATTCCAGCGTTTGCTACTCTAACAACAGGGAAGCCCACCTATTGAAGGGGTATTTCTTTACCCTTTTTTCTCATGTCTCTCATT
>JAHIYH010000057.1 GCA_018814875.1 Patescibacteria group bacterium | reverse complement strand
TATGCGCAGGTACATCATGCGACATTCAACGCATCTGATGTGATGATGGTCTCACCAGCAGACACCGTCGGCATCCAATTGACTGTTGAGCCTCAATATGATTTCACGATAAATGCCAACACCCCATCAATAGTCCAGGGGCAGACAGGCAAGCTGAATGTGACACTGACAAACACAGGAAACGCGGACATCACAACCGCGATATACAAGTTCTCAGACTCATTCGAGAATGCAGGCACATATATGGGCTATTCAGAGGTCAGCGCTGGCACAGTCAGCATACCTTATGCAAGCACTGCCAACCTAGAGCTCACATTCAATGTCGTATCCTCACAGCTTATAGGGATGTACATGGGAAACGTGAACATCACAAAGGGAAGCTTGAGCAAGACACAGTCTCTGAGCGTGAGCGTCGAGACACTCAACAGGCAGATCTCGCAGAGCACTCTCCAGATAGGGACCCTCGCTTACAACAGGCTGACTGGAAATGTCATATCCGCAAGCGTCCTTCCGTTCAAGTTCAACATCACAAACACAGGAAACGTTGACTTGACCGGCATAACTATCAGCAAGGTCGCATTGACATCTGGCAGCAACACTATAGATACAAGCAAGCTTACCGCAACTCCCGACACAATCACCGCATTGAATAAGGGAACAAGCCAGCTCGTCACTGTCAGCACGACAGGACTTGATTCTGCGAACCTCACAGCAGGGACATACACAGGCGCATTCGTGATAGACTACGGAGCATCCTCAAACCAGACTCACACAGTGCAGTTCGACGTGAGAGATGCTGTCGCAAGCCTCATTTTCGCTGATATCACATTGCCCTCAGGTCCGAGAGAGTCTGTGCAGAACACAAGTTTCACGATAACTAACAACGGCGATTATGCGCTCACAGGCATCAGCATGTACGCGACTGATTACCCTGCAGGAAGCTCGATCAACATGACAGGCATACCATCCAGTCTGGCGGTCGGAGCAAGCTCGACAGTATATCTGAGCGCTTATGTGCCTGCAGACCAGAGCTCAGGCATCAAGAAGCTGGCGACATTGCACTTCAACTCGACAGAGCTGCAGAAAACAGCTAACTTGAACAGCAACGTGACCTCAAAGCTCCAGATCACTAAAGTGAAACTCACTTTGGCATCTGACTCTGTCACCATCAGCTCAAGCGGCACAACCAGCAGCAAGAAGATAAAACCGAACGAAGAGTTCGAGGTAGAAGTGACTGTAGAGAACATGTTCTCAGACAGCGAAGATGTCGCGATCGAAGACATACTCATAGAAGGCATATTTGAAGAGGTCGGCGATGATGTAGATGACATCGAAGGCGAAGCAGAGGAATTCGACCTTGACGCCGGCGAAGACGTAAAGAAGACTATCGACTTCGACTCGAACACAATCGCATACGACGTCGACGAGGGCACATACACACTCGAGATAACTGTCGAAGGCGACGATGAGAACGGCGCGACGCAGGATGACTCATGGCTTATCTATGTGACTGTCGAAAGAGAGAACGCTGTGGAGCTGGACCTTGACACAGTCGAGATCAGCCCCGCAACAGTGAGCTGCTTCAGGACAGCGCAGCTCGTCATCCAAGGTTCCAATCTGGGGACAAAGGACGACAGCAAATCACGATTGGTCATCACTTCAGACGCGCTCGGAATCTCGAAGACTTACGAGTTCAAGATCGGCGACTATAGCGATGATGACTGCGATGCGGTCTCTAATCCTGACGACAAATGCTCTGAGATAGACCACACCGAGAATCTCGAGATTGCTGACAGCGTCTCAGCAGGGACCTATCCGATCAAAGTCACCTGGTATTACAAGACAAACCAGAAAGGTGATGAGCAGACAGTCAACCTGAAGGTTGATGAATGCGGAAGCTCAAGCAGCTACACAGGAACAAGCTCGAGCGGAACAAGCACTTCCGGAACGAGCGGCACAAGCTCAAGCGGTTCAACAGGAACCTATGTGATAGAGGTCAGCTACGCCGGGGAGTAGCTACTTCCCGCTCTTATAGACGGCGTACCCAACCAGGCCGAGGAGCCCCAACACGAACAGT
>JAHIYH010000005.1 GCA_018814875.1 Patescibacteria group bacterium | reverse complement strand
TGTTCTGAGGGGGTTTGTAGCAAATATTCCATCTGAGCCTGAAGCTCAAGGTCCGGAGGAAGATCCGAGTAAGCCAGATATATATAGTGCAGGAGAGCTGACTGCAGAACTTAATAGAGTTATTGATGTTGCTGTGGGGGGAATTGTGGTACAAAGAGAAGCTGCTGCAGAAAAGGTAAAAGAGCAATTCACCTTTGGAGCAGAACTAGAAAAACAGCTATCCGGTATTGGAAATTTGGGTGAAGCCATGACTGCGATATACAAAGAAAGTCTGGGCTCGGATACTGAAGTAACTCCGGGCAAGATTGATGTGACGAATCAGACGTTTAGTTTTATTGTGAGTAGACCAGTAGATTCAATATTTGGTCGTAGATACTCTCATAGCTACATTGTCGTTGGTGCAAAATATTTGGGAGATATGAATGAGAACGTTGAATTTTATTCCTATGGAAAGGGCGCAAACGGGAATCTAATACGCCAACGTACTTCATCTCTTTTTGAAAACGAAAAAAAGACAGCAGAGCTTGATATGTCTAATTGGGCAGAACTAGTAAATATTTCAAAACTTGAAGTCCAGCAATATGTTCAACTTATCCCCGCCAAAGATGAATATGTACGAGCATATGCAGAAGCATTTTCTGAAGAATTAGAGTACGATGCTCTCGCACCCTTGTTGAATGGTTCTAATTGTAACAGTGCCGTACAAGCGATCGTACAAGCTGCTGCTAATTCAGAAATACCTATGCCCACTATCAGGAAAGCTCTAGGATCAGAAGATATTAATCAAATTCGGTTTAACTTGATTCAATTCCTTCAACTCAATCAAGATGAATGAGTCAAAAAAAAGCACTAATAGGCGTGTTGTAAATGCAATTTTAATGATTTGCGCATTAGTTTCACCATTCGTTGTAGGTTACAACTCCTTATTCATCCCAACATTAAATACTATTATTGATAATTTCTTTTTAAGTCTAACTGGTGTTCATACAAGAGCCTATGGACCTTTTGAATCCTTCGAGTTTTTCATGTGGTTCTTTACACCATCCATTATTGGATCATTCTTTCTCCTACCTTTACCACTACACAAACGCAAAAAAATAATCCTAGTAATAACCTATGTTTTCTCAATGACAATTATTTTGTTTGCAACTGAAGCACTTTTACTTGGTCTGTTGTGTGATATATACGGCGAGTGCATTTAATGGACATTTTCTTTTCTCAATGAGCAATTCCAACCTCTCACCCAAAATCTGCGATGAAATTTTCGAGGGGTGGTTGTGGGTTAATTCCAGTGATAGACAAGGAGCACAGGGCAATGATGATGACTACACTAATGCCATTCCCACGAAATTCACACTTACTGATCCCGATGACGGAGATCCGGATGTATACTACTACTCGTATATCGATGATTTGGACGAAACCATAACCACTCCTTAGAATATTTCTTAAACTCCACAAATGCGTAAACTCTGGCTTATTCCATCCATCATAGTTGCCCCTATAGTCCTGATAATCGCATACTCCTTGAGTGCATATGTAGTACTGTTGATTATCGGTTACCATCCCGATGCAATTGGAAAAGAGTTAGCCCAAAAGCTGGTTCAAAATGGTGATGATGTCAAAGAGTGCATGCAGATAATACATCCTCTGCCACACCTGCTTTCCCCTTCTGATGGAGAACAGCGTTCTAATTGCGTTTATGAATACGCCTCCCTCACCAAAGATCCCACTGCTTGTGAGCTTCTGTTGCCAAGTGATTATGGGTGGTCGTGCTTGGGTACAATTAGCGGCAAGCTATTTGCAGGACGCCTCTGCACACGAAGCGGCGCTCTTGATCATATAAAAGTATATTGTAATCGCGATAGCGAGGGGGAGCTGACCATTGATAGGCCACAAATCGAGGATTGTTCTCAGTACCAACGCGAGGACCTCCAGGAATGGTGTTACGGTGCGCGTACAGAACTGCTTAATGGAGTGCACGACTGTTCACATATCAAACGCGATGTTGTCTATGATTACTGTGAATACAGCTATGCACTCAAAGAGAGAAATCCTCAATTCTGCTCTTCGATAAAAGATAAACCACGTCGAGAGTTCTGTGAGTTCCGCGTTGATATGATGCTTAAGTATCCTTAATCTTAGAGGATCTTTTTATTTCGGGAGAGCAGTGCCAATAGACTAGTAGGATTACCATCAAGTATCTTTAACTCTCCAATTATTCTTGCTCTCCTTAATATCATCGTAATGATTTAGTGGGGCGTTCCACCCCCCTTAAGAACGTCTTACGGGGCTTGTTTGAGCTGAAAAGTCGGGGTAGGCAAAAGTTTTTTTCGCTGGGGGTCTTACGTGCAGTTTTTATGCTGCAATAGTATATGCACCTTTAGTATTTACTCCCTGCACATATGTTAAAAGAAAGACACTTGTCGTACGAACCTCTGGAAAGACGTGATCTGTTTACCGGAAATTCACTCCCCGTAAATGACATTATTGATTTTGGTCAGGCTGAATCTGCAGCTGAAATAGGAAATGTGTTGTATTCAGATACATTTGATGATAATTCGACTGCAGCTGCCTTTTGGGGAATGCCTGCATCTGATGTGAATGTAGAGAATGGAGAGCTGGTTATGAAAACAGGTAAGTTGTTTACAAGCGAACGTGAACTTCCACCTTCTCCGGAGAATCCTTTGGTAGTTAAATTTGATTTTAAAATTCCCGGAAGTGGAGTCGAAGTGCTTACAAGATATGACGGGAATATGGGGAATGGAAGGCCAAGGAACGCTCTGGCATTTTGTGTGGAATCTAATAGCGCAGGAATATACCTTTACAATCAGGATGGAGGAACACGTCTTTTTGATGGGAATGGGAGAAAATCATATGTAGATATTCCCAAGCTTAGCTATTGTAAATTTTACACACTAGTTGTGGAGGACAGGGGTGACAGTGCAAGTTTGACTGTGTTTGATGGAGATAGAATTGTTGAAAAAGTTGGGGGGGCGTTAACTAGAGATGCGAAGGGAAATAAGATAGGGATGAGTGAGTTTGGATCTTCGCCTCAAAGAGTTTATGTGGATAACATTGAAATGACGTATGGGACTAAGGCAGTAGAAGAGCCTGTTGTGGAAGTGGTTCA
>JAHIYH010000004.1 GCA_018814875.1 Patescibacteria group bacterium | reverse complement strand
TGTTCTGAGGGGGTTTGTAGCAAATATTCCATCTGAGCCTGAAGCTCAAGGTCCGGAGGAAGATCCGAGTAAGCCAGATATATATAGTGCAGGAGAGCTGACTGCAGAACTTAATAGAGTTATTGATGTTGCTGTGGGGGGTGTGAGGGTTGAAGAGAAGTTGAGGTTTGGGGCGGAGTTGGAGAAGGCTTTGGCAGAATACTTAAATGAGAATGGATCTAATGGATCACTTGATAAATGGTATGCAACAGCCGGAGAAGGACCCATTGATGTATCTTGGACAGTATCTATTAAAGAAGAAGGTGCTTATGCATTACATATTCAAGGTTTGCCTTCGTGGGGATTTGGGAATGCAACACTATCTGTATCAGGAAATACAATCGATATTGTTCGTGATGTTAGTGGATACAGAGGACAAGAACCTCTTGTGCTTGCACAAGGCCATTATTCAATTTCCATGAATGGAATAACTGTACCTACTAATGCAGGCGTGGAAGACGGACGTTTTATGCTCGCAAAAGTAGATGACCTTGCTCCAACTGTAGAAGCTCAATTTGAAACAAGTTTCGTAGCGGATTATCCAACAGCCCTATCAGAGGATTCTCAATTTAATGTGTATGACTTAGAAGGTGCCCATGAAATCAATGGTGTAACTGCATTGGCACAGCACTTTGCGCCTATTCTTCATTTTCATAAAGATGAACAATATCGCCCAGTTTCAGCTGAAGATGTTTGGAATCAGGTAGGTGGGGATGCAAATTTGGGTAGGGAAGCATTGGATCTATCAAGCGTTGATGAATCCCAGTTAGGAAGCGCTATTTACAGCAATGTGATAAAGAAAGACGATAACAATCTTGCAATTAGTTATTTTTTCTATTACTTAGAAAGTAATTGGGGGGACTATGGTGGAAAAAATAATCACGAAGGTGATTGGGAGGGGGTAACAATATTCTTTATTAAATCAGCTTTAGAGGGAGAGACATGTGGCAGATGGATTCCAACGAAAATTGCAATGGCTCAACATTTAGACATTGCAAATAATCTTGCTGATCATGTGAATTCTGATGGTGGCGACTATGTTAACTGGGGAGATTCCCTTATGAATATTGAAAACTCACATCCACATTTATATGTCGCGCCTGGAAGTCATGCAACCTTTGCACATTCAGATCAAACAATATTTGGTGGAAAGATAGATGATCATACGTCAACAGATGAGGGCTTGGATACTTTTAGATATATTGTTAATATGGATCGTATGGGAAGTGAAAGTTCACCAAATTGGATGAAGTACCAAGGATTATGGGGTGCTGGTGGATCGGAAATTTTAGGCTCCAAGGCTCCTTCTGGACCTGCGTTTGGTAATTCTTCATATCTTGGTGAAAATGTTAGTATTCATAAGAATCGTTGGTTAAATCCGTGGATTTGGGCAAATGGATTCAATGATGTAAATGATCGTGATAATGAATAACTCTATGAAAAAAACTATCGGCCCATGGACGAGTGTATTTGTTTTTTCATTGCTATCTCCATTATTCTTTGTACCATTTTTATATATTGAGGTACTAATTTATTCCTTTATTAATCCTCCAGGAAAAGCATTGCTAATGAATAGTTATGAGCAATTTATTTATAATTTTCAGTGGAGTATAACGACCGCTTGGGATAGATTTTTTTGGACATATATAGTGTTTACTTTTCTAAGGCCATTTACCTTTTTGCTCGTAGTAGTACCCATAATTTATATAGTACAATGGGTACTTATTAAACTAAATCTGAGAAAGCACTGGTTTATTATTATCAGTCTTATCTCATCAGGATTGGCTTTTTATATTTATAGATTGATATTTCACATCATTATTAATGAACCAATTTACTGATTGTAATAGCAATTGCTGGCTCAACCCATAGGATTGGTCAGAAGATTTCTCAGATTACTAAACATGAAATTATCCCTTCTAAAAGAACGGCCATACAACAAAATAATAATTAAGTGCGCATTAATTACAATCGTAACTTATGCACTATTATTTACCATGCTTTATGCAAACAAAGGAAAAGTACTCACTCTAAAAAACATAGATATATTAATAATTAATACAATGGCCTTTAGTGCTTATTCTGCTTGGCCAATATTCTGCAGAAGCAAATCCAAAATAAAATGTGTCTTACTGAATTTATTTGTGATTCTACCAATCCTTTTCTTATTCTCTGAATTTGCATATAAAATTCTTTGGGGCATGGGCTACGGATCACCAAGTATTTTTAAAACAATTTTTAGCTATTCAGTGCTATTGCCATTTACGGTTTCTATGACACTTCTTTTTGAGCTAAAGAAATTCCAAATTAGTTTGGCTGTTATCTTTGTAGCTGCATTTATTATTATTTCATTCTTACCTGTCATTCTTGTTCCTGTAGAATGGAAAAGACTAAAACAACAAGCATCTAAGATTTGGCAAAGTGGATCATCTAACTGATATAGATACTTCTCGAACAAATAATTCATATAAAACTAAGAGGGTCTAACCACCCTCTTTATTTATAGAGACCTTATATTCAAGCCAAAAACAAGAACCGTTCCATCCCCCCTTAAGAACGTCTTACGGGCTTACTTGAACTGAAAACAATTTCGTAATTTGCGTACCACTTCAATAATTACTTACAACAGATTGATAGTGAAAAACTTCATGGTACCTTGGAATTGGTAATTTGGGTGAATTGGGTATTGGCGAAACAACTACCGAAACCCAAACCAGATCCAGAAGTTGGGAAAGAGCTCAAAGACTTTGGCAGAGTGCTGTGGATAGCTATATGGCGGGTGGATACGGGGATCCTAGAATCAGGAATTATGCGGATAACGTAATTGGCGAACCAAACTATCAAAGAGACGCCTGGATCAATGGTGTTGATACTGTTCTGAGGGGGTTTGTAGCAAATATTCCATCTGAGCCTGAAGCTCAAGGTCCGGAGGAAGATCCGAGTAAGCCAGATATATATAGTGCAGGAGAG
>JAHIYH010000049.1 GCA_018814875.1 Patescibacteria group bacterium | reverse complement strand
CGATCTGATCGATCGATTCAAATTGGGATGGGTTGAACATAGACATCATAGGGGAAGTATGTTCCCATGAGTCATTTCATGCTCATTCTGTGTCGGAAAGCGTGTCTGTGTTCATGCTCATTCTGTATCGGACAAGACTACAATTATCTTTCAAAAGAAGATCATGATATGATCATTACCTCTTAAACTTAAGAACATTCCCACGAGGCAAGTGCAACAACTGAAGTTCGTCTTCAGATAATTCCATAATTGCATAGATCACTTTGTCATCACCTTCTCCAGCTATAATCTGTGTTCCATCTGCTGCCTCTTCCAATATGTATGAATGAGTTAATTTATCTTCGTTATTATAGAAATCTATCTTCATATCATCGGAAAAGACCATCCAATATCTCTCATCATCTGTAGATACCCACGTACCAAGTAACTGACTCTGAACAACATCCAGAGACGTACCAAGATCCACAGTATTCACAATACGCTCGAAAGTATCAAACCATTCCTGCGCAGCAACTGAACCACTTCCATTCTCCAGTAAGCTATAGAAATCAGTCTGTTTTTCGAAATCCCAAATAAGTTCTTCAGCACAGTTCTCCGGATTAGTAGTAAAGAATTCAGAAGAACTTCCCACAATATCTTCCTTGGAACCGTAAAGAGTTATGACAATTTGATTATTGTTATGGAAGAAGTAAAGCTTCCTCTCTAACATAACACTACATACTTCAAAACGACCGAGCACCATAAATTGCTGTGCATATGTATCTCCTACACTTACAACTTGTTTTGATGCTTCAAGCGGGAAATCTACACTCTCTCCATAATCTCCTTGCTGCAACGATTCGAGATTCTTCAAAGCTGTCTCTTCGTTATATCCCATGGTACCTTCAAGCGAATCAACGGGCTCTACTGTAACGGAAAGTTTCATTTTGCCTTCCTCATCTTCCAGAGAAACACTGTGAGGATATTTAAAAGATAATCCTGTGTTTTCATCTTCGTAATGCTGCCAAAGATCTTCTTCTCGTTCGATAGCCTTAGCTTGTCCGCTATCGTTAAATTCTTGCTCGGAATCGGAGACTTGGGTGCATCCTGAAAGAAAGAATAGGACACAAAGCAATGAGATTGTTTTCTTCATAAATTTTATTGGGAAAGAGGTGAATCTTAGCATATAAAAATGGATGTCCAACCGATTAAGTTATGGGTTTGAATTGGCTTGATGTATTAGATATTGCCTTATAAAAGACCTTGTGATAGATTCTGTTCCTTTCTCTGCTTATGCATTATGAAACACCGTACGAAAAACACAATCACTGAGGCTGATCAATTTTTCACTGCTGAAGCAGGAGAACGCATTTCTAAACAGTTATTGCAGTCCGCCATTGAAGAGTTACATGGAACCATAAAAGAATGTCTTAAATCACGACCTATACCAGATTCAATTACGTTTATTTCTGTAAATGTATGTGGTGAGCAACTTTATATTCCTTATGCCATTTCTAATGATTTGCGCACTCGTATGCATGATGCTGTGGAACGATTAAAACCTTTTAGCAGAGAAGATATTCCACATCAAACAGTTAATGCGCACAGAGAGCTTTTCGCAGCACTTTTTGCATGGGGCTATTTGTTGCCTGAGAACGAATGGAATGATCAGATTAAACACTCATACACTGGTGAATCAATCGAAGCAACGAATGAAGCATATGTTGTATCTGTCGTTCGGAATTTTCTTAGTGGCAACGAAGCACAAGATGGTGTTTCATGGATTGCAGGCAACGGGAATATTCGTCTTTGCTACGACACCAATTATCAAGGAAGTTTGGAAAGAATCCTCTGTAATCTTCGTGATTCAGATCTCAATACCACTGATCGCATGGTAACAGCTGAATTGCTACTTAAAACCTATCCATCACTTACTGAGATCCATGAACACCCGAAGCAGGTACTAGAAGCAGTGATTGGATTCATCGGTGATAGTACTGGGTGACCATAGATTTAAATTGGTTCTCCAGATTGTACGACGTTCGAACTGAGATAACAGAGACTTGGGCGAACTTGCAAAAGGCTAGGGTCGAATGCTATCCAAAAACGTACAATTAAGAGACTGCTACCCGTTTATAATTGTGCTTTCAAATCGACATCCCCTACTTCTTACTAGACCTCCTCCTGTCATGCTCCTTTAGAGCCTTTTTCCGTAAACGAATAGATTGTGGTGTTACTTCTACCAATTCATCGTCATCTATATATTCCAAAGCTTGCTCTAAACTCATCGGCTGAACAGGTGTCAGTTTAATTGCTTCATCATTACCAGATGCACGAACATTACTTAGCTTCTTCTCTTTAGATGGATTCACCACCATATCTTCATCTTTTGAACTTTCTCCCACAATCATTCCTTCGTAAATCTTTGTCTGAGGTATAATAAACATCTGACCTCGCTCCTGCAGATTCCAAAGAGCAAAGGCAATGGCTGTGCCATTTTCCATAGAAATCATCGACCCATGTGATCGTCCAGCGATTGGTCCTTTGTGTTCCTCGTACGCAACGAATGAATGCGTAAGAATTCCTTCTCCTCTTGTTTCGATTATAAAATCACCACGCATACCCAAAAGCCCTCGTGTCGGAATTTTGAATTCCAACCTAGTGTGACCGCATTCAGTTTTCATATCTAGCATCTCTCCTTTTCTCTTAGACATCATATCAATTACCGTACCGTTGAATTCTTCTGGCACATCAATTACTGCCTGTTCCATTGGCTCTAGAATTTTGCCATCTTCCTCACGAATGATTACCTCAGGCCGCGATACCTGCAATTCAAATCCTTCGCGTCGCATGGTTTCTATAAGTACAGACAAATGCAATTCTCCTCGACCTGATACTTTGTAAGAATCAGTATTCGGAACATTCTCTACATGCAAACCGACGTTTGTTTCCTTTTCTTTTTCCAATCGTTCTTTTATGTGACGCGTAGTAAGGAGTTTTCCTTCCCTTCCTGTAAAAGGAGAGTTGTTTACCATAAAAACCATAGAAATCGTAGGTGGATCAATATTAATTGCTGGTAAAGGCTCGGCAGATTCATCCGTTGTGATTGTTTCTCCTACATAGATATCTGGGATTCCGGCGATCGTAACAATATCTCCAGCTACTGCTTCCTTTGCTTCGACTTTCTTAAGTCCACGATGCTCCAAGATCTTGCTGATTTTGCCAGTACGCGCTGTGCCATCTGGTGTTTTTACTATAACTGACTGACCTGTTGTCATCTTTCCTTCAAACACACGGCCGGTGGCCATACGTCCTAAGTAATTGTCGTATCCAAGTGAGCTCGGCTGCATACGGAATATCGCATCCATGTTTTGTTCTGCCTGAGGCACATGCTCCATAATCATTTTAAACAGTGGTGCAAGATCGCTAGATTCATCATCAAGCTCTTTCTTCGCGATTCCTTCACGAGCGATAGTAAACAAATGTGGAAAATCAAGCTGCTCATCGGTTGCCCCAAGTGCTGCAAAAAGATCAAAGACCATATCTATTACTTCGTTACATCTGGCCGCAGGCTTATCAATCTTGTTGATAATAACAATTGGATTTAGCCCTAGTTCAAGAGACTTCTTAAGGACAAATTTTGTTTGTGGCATAGGACCCTCTTGTGCATCCACAACAAGAAGTACGCTATCGACCATGCGCAAAATACGTTCAACTTCAGATCCAAAATCTGCATGACCGGGAGTATCCACAATATTGATCTTGCAATCGCCATACATGATTGAAGCGTTCTTTGCGTAAATTGTAATACCACGCTCCTTCTCTTGATCATTACTGTCCATTACCAGTTCTTCTACGGTTTCGTGCTCCTCGAATGCTCCGCCTTGTTTAAGGAGTGCATCGACCAAAGTCGTTTTTCCGTGGTCCACATGCGCTATGATTGCAATATTGCGTATACTCATAAAAATCCGACAAAGGATAGTGATGGATGCCCTTTTTAGCTAGTAGAAGGCGAAGAAAGTGAAAATCTGTGGTTTCGGATATTTGCTCAATATCTCGTCATCTAGTTTTCGGTGCCATCTTGACTATTTTCTTCCTTGAAAAAAACAAGTAATTCCTCTGCCAAACGATGTACGTAAATCATTGTATCCCTGAGTAACATCTCGACAGCATTATATGGTGGCCTACCAAGCGTCCGATCATAGGATGTTATAAAACGTTCTACATCTTCTCTATTGGGACTAATACAATCAAGAAATATGCTGAATCTATTAAAAACCTTTTTTCTAAATGCATCATCTGCATGTTTTTCTCTAAGTAATAATGAATTCAAAGAGGGGCCTATTTTTATAAGGGAACTCCAAAGAAGATATTGCAGCTTCTCCTGAATTTCAGATGTTGTTTTAGAGATCGTTATCATAATCTCTGGCCTGTTTGCAAAATCTCTACTAATTCTTTGCTGCAATTTTGTGTAAGAATCTTCCGAAGTTACATCCAATATTTGCCCAATAATTTCTTCGAGTTTCTGATTCAAATATCGCTCATCAAAATCCATAAAGGCATGGTACAAGAGATATTCCATTTGTCAATAATGTGTATCGGGCACCAGCACAAACCATAGTAACTTCCTATACTAATATTGAGTTTAAGGTAATCTATGCAGAAAACTTACCACGCTACTAGACTTAAAAGTAAATCTGCCCACCCTGTGTCACGTCACTTCGCTTCGATACGCTCCTGAACACAGGGCATTCACCACTTGCCCCTCATCCCACCATCAAAAGGGCTAAAGCCCCGTGGTTCATTCGTTAACCCCGCGTTTAAACGCGGGGTTAACGAAACCAGCAATGGGCTTCAGCCCTTATAAGGTG
>JAHIYH010000048.1 GCA_018814875.1 Patescibacteria group bacterium | reverse complement strand
GTAAGGGGTAAGGGGAAAGGGGAAAGTGGTAAGGGGAAAGGGGAAAGTGGTAAGGGGAAAGGGGAAAGTGGTAAGGGGAAAGTGGTAAGGGGAAAGGGGAAAGGGAAAAGGGGAAAACTAAAAACTAGCAAACCAGAAACTAATCAGGTTACTTCCTATTTAAGGAAAGAGAATCAATAGTCATTTTTACAACATCCGTCATAGGAAGTTCAGCTCCATGTGTTACACACGGAATATTCATTTCGTCACAAGCTTCTTGCAGAGCTTTGAGCCCCTCCTTATCTCTGGGCCCTGCTCTACGTACAAAGATTTTGAGGTTATTCAAGTTATCCTTGTGCTTCTTAATAGATTTGATTATTCCTGCAAATGTGCGTTTTACATCTGTAAAGTTTGCAATCCCTCCTCCAATTATCAGTGCCTGTTCTTTTGAGTTTTGTTCAATAAGAGAAAGAATTTCAGACGTGTACGCTTCCATCTCATCAGTTGTTGGATTTCCGGACCACTCACCATAGTTAGCAAGTTCCTTAGGATCTGTGTGAGCGGTGATTGCATCTGCGTAAATAATAGAAGCACCTCCGCCTGCAACCATCGTCCAAATTCTTCCTTTAGGATTTAAGAGTACAAATTTCAGCGAGCTTCCGCTATTTGCATCCATTATCTGAATGCGTTTTTCTTCTTCCGTAAAAGTTGTTCCAAATCCTTGTGGAATTTCGATCGAACCCCATGTTCCACTTTGACGGTATGCTGCACAGGTATCCACGCGTGCAACGGTATCGAGTAAGTATACTTTTCCATCTACTTCTGTAATTGGATTGAATTCAAGATAAGGAAGATCTAGCTGTCTGAATAATTGAAATAGACCTTGGATTGTAGTTTCTAGTTGGGGTTGCTCATCAAGTTTCACATGTGTTGTTTGCATTGATTCCCCCTGATCATCAACTTCTATTCCACCTTTATCGGAGAAGTGGATAATGTCGTGTTCGCGTTCGCAGCTGAAGGCGAGGTAATACTCAGTTTTGTGCTCTATGTAGGGCTCAATCAGAAAGTGATTAAGTACTCCTGTGCGTTCTCCTACCATTACTTCTTTGCCGCGGAATCCCTCGATCCACTTGCGGGCTTCCGCGAAAGATTCGGCGATTTTCACATATCCCAGCTTTCCGCGTTTTCCAAATAATTCATCTACCTTAACTACGATTTTCCCTTGTTTAAGCCAAGGATGATTAGTCTCCAGATTATCCAGTTTTGTGGGAGGTCCTATAGCTGCAAATTTTATCTCGGGTTTACCTGCCTGTTCGGTTGGCCAGAAGTCAGCTATGAGCTGCTTAGCGAGTGCCTCTCTGATAGGTTTTTGAGACATGTTTAAGAGGCGCCAGTTTGGCATAATTTGGGCTCTAAATCCATGAAAAAGGCATTATTCCTGTTGTTCTGTTTGTTGGTCGTTATCCCTACAGAATCCAATTTCTTCGAGTTTTTTGTAAACTTCATCAACAGATTTATCACCAAAGTTCGGAATGGCAAGTAGTTGGTCACGGGTATATTTGAGAAGATCTTTAACAGTTAAGATCCCTCTTTTTTCAAGTAAGTTAACGTTGCGGGGAGACAAACCGAGTTCATCTGTGAACATTTCCACTTTATCTTCCCAGTTGTTTGGTATTATTTGCGGAGACATAGGAGGTGGATTGTACGCTAGATGAAGTGTTAGGCAAGAGAAAACCGTAGCTGGGACGCGGCGTCCCAACTACGGGTGAAGAATTAAATTTCTAAAGCATCTCATCAATCACAGCCTTAAAGTTTTCAATCGGCTGTGCGCCGGAGATGAGGAGCGTTTTCGTGACGCATAGTATGCCCAGCACAATGAGATAATGAAGAGAGTGGTCATATTTAAGGAGAGGTCTTTCTGAGTAATGATGCACCGAGCCCTGTAAGTACCAGAATGATAGCAATCATGCTTACCCACAAGATCCATGGTCGTTCCTCTGACCAACGATTATCCGTGTTATCACATGGGTTGCCTTCGCCATCATTGTCTTCGTCTCCCTGATAGGGATTGCTATCGAAGGGACAATTATCAACGGCATTTTGTATGCGGTCACCGTCATCATCATCACACGGATCACCAATGCCATCTTCATCTTTGTCTTTCTGGTCATCATTTGCGAAGGGTGCGCAGTTATCGTACGGATCTAGGATTCCATCTCCGTCTGTGTCGGTACATACATCTCCCTTGCCATCGTTATTACGATCACGTTGGTCTTTGTTCTGTAAGTTCGGGCAGTTATCGCACTTGTCACCAATCTCATCTTCGTCGGTATCAAGCTGCTCAGGGTCTGTAACTTTAGGGCATACATCATCTATATCTGATATTCCGTCATCGTCTGTGTCGCGCAAAGTGGCTTCTATTTTATTTTGGCAAACGTCACCGATGCCATTTCCATCACGGTCAATTTGTTTTGGATCGTAATGTTCGGGGCACACGTCGCATGCATCACCTATTCCATCTTTATCCTGATCGGATTGGTCTGGATTATTTGTAGTAGAACAGTTGTCTTCGGTACGTGGTACACCATCTTGGTCACGGTCATCTTCACATGCATCACCGATGCCGTTGTGGTTCAGGTCATTCTGATCTCTGTTAGCAAGGCCTACACAGTTATCTGTGGAGTTTATTACGCCGTCAGAATCTGCATCGTCACATACCCATCCGATTCCATCGAGGTCAACATCCTTCTGATCAGAGTTTGCGTGCTTGGGACAGTTATCTTGCCCATCACCAACTCCATCGGAATCCTTATCATTTTGAGTAGTGTTTGGGAGCAGGGGAGCGTTGTCGCATTGATCTCCAAGGCTGTCACTATCTCTGTCTCTTTGGTCAGGATTATAAGCATTCGGACAGTTATCAAGGCTATTTGGAATTCCATCTTTATCAGAATCTCCACCTTCTCCAGCAATTGTCATCATAGATCCTAGTTCTGCAGTGATAGCGTTTGCATCGGCATAAACATTTTCATTGGAAGGATTTGTGACTTCATCTTGCGTGCCGTATTGCAGATGGTATTGCTCTTCTGGTTTTGCAACCATCAAGAGTGATGTTTGAGGAGCAAGAAGAGAAACTTCGGAAATCTGAAGGACTCCTTCCTTTGTTAGGATTGTTATTTCAAAGTACCTACCTTTCTCACCGGATAGTTTTATGAGTGTGCCCTTTGGAGCACCTACAAACGCATCTTTCATATTGCCACGTTCTGTGCCAAGTCTCACTTTTACATGGTCTATCCATCCTGACTGAAGCTGGAAGACAAGATTATGTGGAGCTACCTCTTCGTCAAAATGGAACAGAAAGGTATGAGAAGTTGAGGTTACAGGTTGATAGTATGTTGCAGGGTTATTGTCAGCCAGTTGATCAATTGTTGTCATAGGGACTGTATCTGCACTCTTTGGTGCTTGGTCTATTGAGGCTTTACTAAGCAGGTTGGTGGTTTTATCTGTCCGCTTAAAAGCTTGTGGTTCCCCTTTAGAATTAACGATCTGGAAATCAGAATTGCGATACTGCAATGCATGTGTGTCCAAAGGAATCCATACAGACATTTCTTTTTGTACATTTGGAATATTAATTGTTCGTTCGTATGCAAACTCCTGTGCAAGCACAGTTCTTGGAAGCAGTATGAGAGTAAGTAATAAAAGTCGTTTCATGATATAAGAGGGGAAAGTACTTATTTAGATTCTTGTAGCATCGAGTCGAACCGTTGGTATAGATAAGATGCACCAATGAGTAGAAGTCCTGTTGCAATCGATGCGCCAATGCGTACTCCAGTTTCTAGAGTTGCGAAGTCGAATAGCAATAGTTTGATGACAGTGACTCCGAAAATGGCGATAGCTGCTTGTCTTAATAGTTTGGCACGTCCTACAAATCCCATAGACATAGAGGCTAGCCCAGTGATTGCCCACCAAATTGTTCTCCAGAATCCTGCATCATCTCCAACGTGCATGATGACATCTACTCCAATTGCAATACCTAGTATCAACATACCCCCTACAACCAGTTGGCGTGTTTGAGTCCTTACTCCTGTCCATGCAGTTAGCAACGGCAACACAGTCCATAGGATTGTTTCGTAGAATGTACTTTTTCCAGCAAAGAGCATCATTGTATCCTTTAAGAATGGAATGCAAAGAAGTGCGAATCCGGCTGATTTGAAATTGTCATTTTTCTTGTAGAGTCCAAATATTGCTACGGCAATAGCGAAGGCAATCCACCATCCGCTCAGAATTCGACTACCAAATAGAGTAGACCAGTTGTAGCTCATATCCATTTGCTGAATTTCGACTGTAACATGTACCCACACTTGTGCGAGTGCTACAGCTATCAGAGCTGTTTTGGCCTGTATCTTGCTAACTATGATACTGCGAGGATGACTAATCCCTATAACCATTATTCCTGTCATAGCAAGAGCTGCAAGTGATGCCAGAGCCCATGGATGGGCAATAGGCGTTACATTCGAGCCGTTAAATAGCATGGCCATACCTGATCCTTCGCCAAGCATAAAGATAAAGAGAAGTGCAAGTATTTGTGCTATTACAGCAGCAACGAGCCATACGGCTGTGCGTGCCATCAGGAAAACTCCCATTGCGATCGCAGCAAAGACTAGATAGGAATAGGTAAGAGGCAGATCGATGGTCCAATCCAATCCAGTTGCTTCGAATGTAATTGCAACAAAGAGTAAAGCGGCAAGACCAAAGTGGAGCATATGTATAATGTGTTTACGTGTTCCTTCATCATCAACGAGTGCTGGAGGTAAGCTTTTACTCATGAATACCCATGAAATGATAGATGCAAACACAACATAGTTTTGCAAAGCCCACGCTGATGTAAATGGATGCCAAAGCTGATCTGGTTGCCCATTAAGAATCGGCATATTTGTTCCCAGTGCCAGAATGCTTCCAAGAAGTAATACAATTGCACATATCCATGGGCCTGGCTGCTTTAGTTTCATTGATACAAATACCAAAAGTGCAGAGAACGGTGCCCAACCAACGGCAACCCATTCCCATTTAAGTTCTACCAAAAGTGCAAGAGCTATAAGAATGACAGTGGATACAAGGTATGTACTTATCAATGTCTTATCGTTCTGACATCGATGAAGTGCAGTTGCACCGTACGCTAACATAACTGCTGCTAATCCCAAAGATACTAGTCCTGTGTACTGGCTGTAATATCCACCGAGTGCATCTACTACTGCAATAAAGACAATAGTGGCATTTGCAAGAATCATTAGCACTTCATCAGGACGTGTTGGTTGATGCATTTTGAATTGATTGATTATTGGTAACATCCCAAACAATGCAAAGAATCCAATTGCTACGACGCTCTGTTGCATGTCACCAAATACAGATGATTGGTAGACAATTCCAAATAGATAGAATTGTGTGAATGCAAATGCGGCAATATTTAGGAAAGGCCATTTTTGTTTCCATGAAAGAAGGATTATGCCTATAGAAAGAATCGCTAGATATGTTGAAAGCAAAGTAGGATTAGGGCTTGCCTCAATTAGTAATGGTGTTAGATAGCCGCCGAGTACTGTAAACCATGCGATGATTTGTGAACGATATCGGATGGATGCCAATGCGCCGATTACCGTAATGAAGCTATAAAGGAATGTAGACATAATAGGAGAGATCTCTAATCCATGACTTGCCATGAGTGCCTCTGCATAGAACACACTAGCTGCCCATACAGTGAAGTAGAGGAGCGCCAATCCACCTCCGGTAAACGCTTGGAACCAATCGGGATATTTCTTTCTGAAAAATTCTCCTGCTCCCAGTAGAATCGCACCTCCAAGTGTAGCTAATCCAATTCGTCCTAGTTCTCCGATGAATCCATTATCGAAGGAGTACTTCAGTAGTACTACCATTCCAATAAGAACGATAATAATTCCAACTTTTTGCAGAAGCTTCTTCCCGATCCACTCTTCCCAGTTAACGTTTTCTGTCCAGGAAGGCTCTGGCTCTTTTTGTGCTTTCTTCACTTGCTGTTGAGGTGCAGTCATTTCAAGTTCCATTTCCGCTGCAGCTTTTGCTCCAAATCCAGTAAGCGGTTCGTCTACTTGTTTTACGGCTTGCGGCTGAGGAACTGATGCCTGTTGAGGCTGAGGTGTAGTTTCAGCTCTAGTAAATGCATTTTGAATGTTTGTTAGCCCTTTTAGGCAAAGCACAAGTGGAATGATATAAAGAATTCCAGCAGGGAAGAAGAATCTTGATCCTGCAAAGAAGAATATAAGACCAAAGACAACAAGTCCTGTTTTTAGTTTTGAGATTCCGGCTTTAATCTGCTCAGTTGACTGTGCAGAAAGGGGTGTTTTTTGTGCTGCCATGATTAATAGAGGGAAGAAGAAAGAGAAGAGATTAGTAACGTAAGGTCTTTAACTGTAGATCCTAGAGAACTTGGTGCTGGATTTAAAGTACTAATTGCTTTCTCGAGAGTCTGACGCGCCTTTTCCACGGTAGTCTTTCCCTTAGGAGTCAGAAAGAGAGGACGTGCTCGAGCATCGTCTTTGTCGTGCACTCTCTTAATTAGTTTTTTTCGTTCCACTCCTCTTATAAGTTGAGAAATCGATGGAGCAGTAGCATAGAATCGTTTTTGAGCATCACGCGCTTGTATACCGGGCGTATTTTCTACAACTCGCAGTAAATTATATTCTGCGATGGTTACGCCCATAGGACGTAGCGCTTTCTCCCCCAGTTTTCTGGAGAGGGTATAGCATCGTGATAGTGCCAAGAAAAACTTTTCTTCGTCGGTGGTGTTTGGGTGGAGATCTGGCATGATTGGAAGAATGATAGTTAACCTAACTAAGTATGTCAACAGTTCTTACATAAAATCCAATATTTTGTTTATATTAAGCCAATAAACAGACATAGCTTTGGCAGAATTTGGGCTTAAAATCCACGAAAAAGGCAGTATTTAAGCACACAAAAACCGTAGCTGGGACGCGGCGTCCCAGCTACGGGTGAAGAATTAAATTTCTAAAGCATCTCATCAATCACAGCCTTAAAGTTTTCAATCGGCTGTGCTCCAGATACTAGGCGGGTTTCGCCAGTGTCATTATCTATAATTATATTCCCTGGAGTTCCACTTACGCCTGCTTTGGATCCACCGTTCATATCATCCTTTACATGCTGTGCATATTTGTCGCTATTGAGGCACGTTTCGAATGCAGTCTTATTCAAGCCAACTTCTTCTGCATAAGAAACAAGTTGTGTTACGTCTGCACCATTCTCGAAGAGAATGTCGTGGTATTCCCAGAATGCGTCATTCCCACCGAGTTCGTTAGCACATTCCGAGGCTTCTGCAGATTTCTGCGCGTTGGAATGGAAACTCAATGGATAATGTCTGAAGACAATGTTCACATCATCACCGTAATCTTCAAGTAGCTGTACCATTGTTGGATGATGTCTTGCACAGAAAGGACATTCAAAGTCTGAGTATTCCACAACTGTCACTTTCGCATTAAGATTTCCACGAACGTGGTCTGTATCTGTAACAGCAGGCACATCATCAGCCGAACGAGCGGGTGTAGGAGCGGATGGAGTTGGGGCTGGAGCATTTGCTTCTGGTTTTGAGCCGGGCAAGCTGAAGGATCCGCCGTCCATTGCAGTTGCTACTCCGAATCCAACGATTACACCTACGAGTCCCATAGAAATGCCGAACCAAGTATTATTATTCATATTATGAGAGAGAAAAAAGAATAAGAGAGTAAAAGAATAGTCATAAATGGTTCCTATTCTCTCTTCACTGTGTCGTGTGCATGTTCTAAAGCGTTTTCAAACAGCGGACCAGCTCGTGCAAGCTGCCCTCCTGTATTTTTTGAAATCTCAAAATCGAATAATCCAGAAACTTCAAATGGAACAGAAGGATTTTCATTTACTCCGCTGCCAAAATCCATGAGGAGTCGATCCGTATTGCTACTGAATATCTGAGAAATGCATTCACTGCCTCCTTCGCATTGAGATTGTGGTTCGTCTTCCTTTTCTTCGATCGAAATGGAGTGCTGATAATCCTCTGTAGAAATGCATGAAAGCATTTGTGCTTCATCCTCAGTAAAACTTGATGCAAGCGCGACAGCTGCGGACAATATACCTCCTGTGCAGATAGAAAAATGCAGAGTTAGGATGAGGGTGCCGGCAAGCATATGATACAAATTTTTCATACCTGTAGACATTTTAGTATATTAATTACTTTAGACTGAGCTGTTTTAAGCGAAGTGAATTAAGAACAACTGATAATGAGGAGAAACTCATCGCTGCTGAAGCAATGATAGGAGAAAGAAGTATCCCAGTGAAGGGGTAAAGAACACCTGCGGCAATGGGAATGCCAAGTGCATTATACGCAAATGCCCAGAACAGGTTCTGCTTGATTGTGCGCATAGTTGAACGTGAAAGTTTTAGAGCCTGAAGAATTTTACTGATGTCACCTTTTAGTAGAGTCATACCAGCGGATTCCATAGCAACATCCGTTCCAGATCCCATAGCAATACCAATGTCAGCCTGCACGAGTGCGGGGGCATCGTTGATTCCATCTCCAGCCATAGCCACGATCTTTCCTTCAGATTGCAACTCTTTGATTCTTTCCGCTTTCTCTTCGGGGAGAACACGGGCAAATATACGATCAATACCAACCTGTAGAGCAATTGCTTTTGCCGTGTCTTCGTTATCTCCCGTAATCATCACAGGCTCTATTCCAAGACTCCGTAGTTGTTTTACTGTCTCAACGGCACTTTCTTTGAGCGTATCTGCAATAGCAATAATGGCACTTGGTTTTCCTTCAGTTGCCACAAACACAACCGTCTTGCCTGCCTGCTCCAATGTTTTTGCCTTGTCATCCAATTCAGCACATCTTGTCACATTCTGTTCAGTGAGAAAACGCTGTGTACCAACAAGCACAGATTTGCCATTCACAGTTGCCGATACGCCTTTCCCCCGATGTGCCTGAAAATCTTTAGAATCATGCTCCTGAATTCCTTTGTTTTGCAAATCCTGAATGATTGCTTGTGCGAGCGGATGCTCTGATTGTTTTTCAATTGAAAGTACGAGTGGCATAATATTTTCTTCCGTGAATCCTTCCCCCATAACAATATCCGTTACACGCGGCTTCCCTTCGGTGAGTGTGCCTGTCTTATCAAACACAACCGCTGTCACTTTGTGCGCATTCTCTAATGCAGATGCATCTTTGATGAGAATTCCGTTCGTAGCTCCTTTTCCGGTTCCCACCATTACCGCTGTAGGCGTTGCAATTCCCAGAGCACATGGACAAGCAATGATAAGGACAGAGACGGTTGCAACAAGTGCAGATGTAAATGCAATCATGCCTCCTCCAAGTGCGAGCCAGGCTATGAATGTGATGATGGCAATAGCAATAACTATCGGTACAAATATCGATGAAACCTTGTCTGCAAGTCGCTGAATTGGCGCTTTACTTGCTTGAGCCTTTTTAACTACATCAATAATGTGCGCAAGCATAGTATCCGCTCCAACCTTGGTTGCTTTCATTTTGAAGCTACCCGTTTCATTGATTGTCGCTCCAATGACGCTGTCTCCAACGTGTTTAGATACAGGAATGCTCTCACCTGTGATCATCGATTCGTTCACAGACGATGACCCATCAGTTATTTCTCCATCAACTGGTATCTTTTCTCCGGGACGCACGTGTAGAACATCCCCAACCTGCACATCGGAAATTGGAATATCAACTTCTTTCCCAGTCCCTGGTGAGCCTGTCGAACCATCGCGAATAACTCTTGCAGTTTTTGCCTGTAACCCGAGCAACTTGCGGATCGCTTCCGAGGTTCCCTTTTTTGCCCGTTCTTCTAGGTATTTTCCAAGGAGAATAAGTGTAATGATAATTGCAGCGGTGTCGTAGTACACATCAGCTTCAATTCCACTTCCTGATAGGAGACTCGGAATAAAGGTCGCCACTAGCGAGTAGAGAATTGCCGCTCCTGTACCCAAAGCAATGAGCGTGTCCATATCCATAATTCTGCGAAGTGCTTTAGCCCATGCAGCCTTGTATATTCGCCCTCCTGACCAGAAGAGTACGGGGATAACAAGAATCAATTGCAGATAGAATGATACTCGGTGATTTATCTGAGTGAGCCCCAACTTATTCCAATGAACTAATCCCAGTATTAGAACCGAAAGGATTGCACCTAAAATAACCTTGCGCTTCAGTAACTTAAGAGAGTGTTGTTCACTTTTGTCCTGATCTTCAGTTTTTACTTCATCTGTAATAACAGATGGTTCGTATCCTGCCTTTTTTATTCCTTCCAGAATCGCATCAAGCTCAGAGACATTATCACCTTTGAATGTAATTTTTGCTTCTTTATTCGCAAAGCTTGTTTCTGCCTGCTGCACACTCTCAAAAGATTCAATTACTTTCTTAACTATACCTGCACAGTGATCAGAGCCCATGCCTCCAACATGGAGTTTAACAACATCGCTAATTATAGTTCGATTATTATTCTCGTTTTTGCCATCTATTAGCATTGGCTCATAACCAGCAGAACGAATGCCTTTGAAAATTTCCTCAAGACCTGATGTATTCTCACTCTTAAATACAATTGTGGCTTCCTCATTCGCGAAACTTGTTTCTGCACTGTCTACATTCGGATTTTCCATGATAATTTTATAAACTGTAAGTGCACAATGATCTGAACACATATCTTTAACTCGGAGAGTAACAGTTGTATTTGTCATACGTTGGATAGGGAGGGGGTACGATAAGATTATTCTTCGATTGGTTGTGCCGGCTCGTATCCGGCTTCTTTGATTGCTTTCATAATTTCATCTATTTCTGGTGTTGTGTCATCATTGAACGCAATTTTAGCTTCTTGATTTGCGAAACTAGTTTGTACCTCTAGAACACTATCGAAGGATTCAATTACTTTTTTTACGATTCCAGCACAGTGATCGGAGCCCATGCCGCCAATGTGTAGGGTAAATTTGTTGTTGGAATTCATGAGTGAGAGTGGGAAGAAGATGTCATGATGAAGTGCATAAGGTTTGTAATGCATCTGATGAATAGACAAGTTGGATAGTTGTATGCTGAATATTGAACTGCTTTATGCAAATATCTTCAATTGTTTGTATAACATCATTGCATTTGCAAATTTCCTGTACTTCCACGCCTACCTTGCAGTTTAAATGATGTTCCGTAGGCGTGAGACTCCACACATGAATGTCTCCAACGGAAGAAACATGCTCAACATGAAGTATAGCTTGTTTGAAGTCGTCAATGTTGAAGTAGTCTTGTCCGATACAGAATGAGCATGAACACAGACACGCTTTCCGACACAGAATGAGCATGAAATGACTCATGGGAACATACTTCCCCTATGATGTCTATGTTCAACCCATCCCAATTTGAATCGATCGATCAGATCG
>JAHIYH010000003.1 GCA_018814875.1 Patescibacteria group bacterium | reverse complement strand
GGGCTAAAGCCCCGTGGTTCATTCGTTAACCCCGCGTTTAAACGCGGGGTTAACGAAACCAGCAATGGGCTTCAGCCCTTATAAGGTGCCTGCGTCTCGCGCCTCCGCTATCGCTCCGGCGCTTGAACGCAGGGTATGAGGAATTAAACCTAAAACCCGACACCCGAAACCTAATCATCTATCAACCAACTATTCCAACCACAATACCCAAAAATGCAAAGAAGAATCCGATGATCCAGAGTCGCATTGTTACCTTACTTTCACCCCAATCCAGAGCTTCAAAATGATGGTGAATGGGAGCGGCACGAAATACTTTTTTGCCTCCTCTTAGTTTTTTACTTGTTAATTGAATAATTACCGAGAGCATTTCTATTACAAAAATAAAACCAACGAATGGCAGAATAAGAACGCTATCGGTCATAAGAGCAATAATACCAAGGACACCCCCCATAGATAATGCGCCTGTGTCGCCCATAAAGAAAAGAGCAGGTGGTACGTTATTCCACAAAAACGATGCGATAGCTCCTACGCACACCGCACAAAATGCTGCAAGAACATACAACCCATTAAGGTAGGCAAGAATTGCAAATGATCCGAATGCGATAGCTAGAAGTCCTCCTGCCAAGCCATCAAGCCCGTCAGTAACATTCACCGCATTAGCTGTTCCTACAAGGATAAAAACAAATATTGGAATGTACCACCATCCAACTATAAGTGATCCGAAGAAAGGCACATAAATCGAATTGTAATCTAGTTTAAAATAGAACCACAATGCTCCAGAAACACCAATGAGAAGAAGGAAACTCAACTTAACAATCCAATCGAGACCTTTCTTTTTGCCACCAATAACATTGATGTAATCATCTATTGCACCAAGAATGCCCAACGAAAGTAAGCCGGCAAGAGGAATATAAACTTGTCCACGTTGAAGAAGTGAATTATCTACAACCCCAAATAGAGAGAGCAGGCGCGAAAAAAATATTGTCAGAAAAATTGATCCCCAGATCAATAAACCTCCCATAGTTGGTGTGCCCCACTTATCTTTGTGAAACCTTCTAAATACGGATGATTCTTTCCCGTCAATTGTTTCGATGCGCAGTTGTTTACCCAGCCTATTCTTTTTCAGAAACATCAAAAATGGTTTTGTAAGAATCAATCCTGACACAAAAGAAAAAAAAGCGTATCCAAGAATATATCCGAGAGGAATATCTGGTCTGATAGGAATGAAATCGATTGGCATGTTGCCAGCGTATCACTTAAAAAGTTAAAAATGAAAAGTTAAAAATGAAAAATGGAGATAATTAGGGGGTTGGCAGCTAATTTTTCATTTTTCATTCTTCATTTTATCTGATACTTAGTATATTTAGGAAGAGGAATGAGTTTTATCTACGTCATAGAACCGCATCTGTTCTTTGCGGAACAGTAGTTCTACACGACCAATAGGTCCATTACGATGCTTACGGATGTATATGTCGGTCATTCCAGGACGATCAGAATCCTCTTCGTAGTAATCTTCGCGATACATCATCATAACAACGTCTGCATCTTGCTCGATGGATCCTGAATCACGAAGATCGGATAGTTGCGGAATATTGCCGGGTCTATTCTCGACCGCTCGTGATAGCTGAGAAAGAGCAATAATTGGAATGTGTAGCTCACGTGCCAGTTGCTTAAGTGAACGTGAGATTTCCGAGATTTCTTGCACACGATTACCTGCGTAACTTGCATTTCCTGTGCTCATGAGCTGCAAGTAGTCTACGATCAACATATCTAGTCCATTCTCCATTTGGAGCCTGCGTGATTTTGCACGTAGTTCTGGCATGGAGGAAATGACCGAATCATCGATAAATATGTTTGCTTTATTAAGTTCATCCATTATTGGACCCATATTTTGGAAATCACTATCTTCTAGCTTTCCACGTTGTAGTTTCCAGGAATCTACTCCGAGCATGGATGCAAAGAGGCGATCAACTAATTGCTCTTTGCTCATTTCTAAAGAAAATATGCCGACATTCTTGCTGTGACGAATGGCAGAATTCTGAGCGATATTAAGAGCCAAGCTAGTTTTGCCCATACTCGGTCTGGCAGCAATGATAATCAGGTCACTTGGTTGCATACCCGATAGTTTGGTATCCAAAGATGTAAATCCAGTTGGAACGCCCTTGAACATTTCATCCTCATCAGACTCATGAAGTTCTGCAAAGCGTTCGTAACGCATCTCGAGAATCTCACGAATGTGTACAAACTTATCCTTGAGATAGGTATTGGTAATCTGGAAGATTGACTTTTCGACCTCTTCTAGGAGTTCGGGGACATGTCTATTTTCCTCATATCCAAGTGCTGAGATGTGCTGTCCTGCAGCAATAATACGTCTGTGGACAGCCTTAGTTTTAACAATTTGCCCATACTGGTAAATATGAGAGGATGTTGGAACTTCTGCAGCTAGCTGCGCCAAAAAGGCACTCCCTCCGATATCCTGAATCTTTTTGTTGTCCACAAGTTTGTTTGAGACCGTCACAAAGTCGATTGGTTCGTGTTCTTGATACAGATTGAACATGACTTTAAAGATTTCTCTCAAAACAGGATCATAAAAATCTTCTGGTACCAAAAAGTCTGTTACCTTGATAATCGCTTCTGGATCCATCAGAAGTGCACCTATAACCGTACGCTCCACTTCCAAGGAATGTGGTTGTGTTTCAGCGGTGGCAACAGATAATTTTGTCGTGGGCATGGCTGGACGACGATTCTAAACTACATGCGCAATCAATCAATAAATACTACTTGCACAGCTTCGCTGCACGTTGCCCCTTGCGTTGGAACTATGTGGATAAACTGTGTATTGTCAGCTTCGTTAGCTTCATTAGCTTCGTTAGGCACGAAACAAATCAATTACTTCTAATGAAGCTAACGTAGCTAATGAAGCTAACGTAGCTAATGAAGCTAACGTAGCTAATGAAGCTATAAACCAGCTACCTTACGTATCTCTTTCTCCAAAGCCTGAGTAAGCTTCTTATTCTCTATCAAGAACTGCCTTGCCTGCTCACGCCCTTGCCCAATGTTTTCTTCTCCGTGACGGAAGTACGCACCGGACCTTTCTATAATTCCATATCTTACTCCAAGATCTAGGATGTCACCTTCTTTACTAATACCTTGTGCATATAGGATATCAAACTCTGCTTGCCTGAATGGCGGGGCAATCTTATTTTTCACCACTTTTACACGTGTGCGGTTTCCAACAATTTCCTGCGTGCTAGCCGCAGGTTTTCCTTTCGAATAGGAAGAAGTGTAGGCCGGTTGTATTTGCTGATCTTCTTTAGAAACGGGAAGCTTCTCCAAAATTTTGTCGATTCGTCGTACGTCTATACGGATAGAAGAATAAAACTTGAGTGCATTGCCTCCGGTAGTCGTCTCCGGATTACCAAACATAACACCAATTTTCATACGCATTTGGTTGATGAATATGATAGTGCAACTCGTTTTAGACACGATAGACGTTAATTTGCGCAATGCTTGGCTCATGAGTCTAGCCTGAAGTCCCATGTGGCTATCACCCATCATTCCATCAATTTCAGCACGAGGTGTTAGTGCAGCAACAGAATCAATTACAATCATATCGATCGCACCACTGCGTACGAGTGTCTCGGTAATCTCGAGTGCCTGTTCGCCATCGTCGGGCTGAGAGACTAATAAGCTATCCACATCCACACCAATTTTCCTCGCATACTGAATATCAAGTGCATGTTCCGCATCAATAAATGCAGCTTTGCCTCCTGCCTTTTGACGCTCAGCAATTGCATGGAGCGCGAGTGTCGTTTTCCCGGATGACTCAGGACCAAATATTTCTATAACACGCCCTTGTGGAATTCCACCACCAAGTGCAATATCGAGTGACAACGAACCTGATGGAAAACGTATAACATTTGATATGTGATCCTTATTCATCTCCATGATGGCACCTTCGCCGTATTGTTTCTCGATCTGTGCGAGTGCAGTTTTAATTGCTTCCGTCTTTGGATCTTTCTTTGCATTTGTAGCTGACTCCTGCGTTTTCATAGGTTTTGTTGGGGTAGCGGTTTGTTTGGTCATAATAGGGGAGAGATAGGAAATTAAAAATTAAAAATGAAAAATTAAAGGTGTAAGTACGTACACCATACTATCTAATTATCCGAACAGGGCAAATATTTATGCTTGATAAGTCCCAGAGATATGGTGGTGTATTAGCGTACACCTTTATTAAATCCCAAACTGCGTAAAACCCAAATACCAAAACCCAAAAAAACCTCCGATTTAGGTATTTGGGTTTTGTTTTTTGTATTTTGGGATTTAACTCACACCCTTTATGATAGGATCTCATCCTATGTTGAAATCCATCATACTATTAATCAGCTCCCTTCTTGTATCTGGATGTGTGAGTGTCTCCGAGAAACCAGTAATTGATTTTATTGGAATAAGTACCGGAACACTTACCACAGAACTTAATGATTTAAACTTTCGTGATCAGTTTGAGATCTATGAACATGAATTGGTATCAGCAATTTCCTTTAATACTGTACCCGAAGGTACACAAATTCAGGCAACATGGTTTTCTCCAGATGATCGACGTATGCCACTTGGTCGCAAAACAATTACAACTCAGTCCGGTGCAAAAATCGCTCGATTTAGTCTGGCATCAAAAGAGGATTGGGCTGTTGCACCATTTATGCTGGATATTCGTGCTAACTATGGAGAAGGGGATACCGCTCTCACTGCCAGTGGCCAGATACACTTCTTCATTGGATTAAATGATGAACAGATTGAATCTTATAAGAATGAATACACAGCATGGAAAGAAAATGAAGCTGAGAAGCAACGTTTTGCTAAAATTAAACAAGATAAAGAGCAAGAAGTTCTTTCTCAAATACGCATATCTTTGAATGCACCTAAAGCGGGCATTGCTTCTCGTCTTAACATGATAGGAGATCAGCAGGATGAATTGGTAATTGTTGATCCGATGAGTGAAGAACCTTCTATGGGTTCTACTGCTACCGGAGCTATATTTGAGGCTAAGGTTGATCAGATGGCGATTGTAGATATGAGTGGATCAACTATATTTTCATTGAATAATGAATTAGGAGAACGAACTGTTCATAGAATACAAGGAGATCTTGTAAGTTCCATACAATCAAAAGGACAGGTTCAAGTAATTGTATTTGAAGACTCAGTTGAGCTTATCTGGGAAGAGAAAAAAGAAACGTGTACGCAGAGGTTTGTGATTGAGGATGATTGGGTTTCTGGAGAAGATAAAGAATGCGAGAGTAGAAATTAAAAATGAAAAATGAATAATGAAAAATGATTATGAAGGAAAGAATAATTTAAGTAATTTTTCATTTTTCATTTTCTTATTTCGTTTCATCTTGCATTCATATATTTCTCTGATAACATTCGGCATCCATGGAAGATAACGAAATAACACTGAAAGTACTATTGGATCACATCCAAGGAATGCGCAATGATCTGACGCAACGTATGGATAAACTGGAACACAGGTTGAGTAATAGAATGGATGGATTAGAAAAAAGAATGGATGGTATGGAGCAAAGAATGGAGAAGCGTTTTGACCAATTAGTTTTTCAGATCGACGCAATCGACAAACGATTAGATGCGGTTGAAATTGAAGAGCTTCCTAAAAGAGTTACGAAGCTTGAGGAGGCAGTACTGGCCTCATAAACGTTTGAGAATAATTAAGAATTAGGAAAATGAAAAATTAAGAATGAAAAATGAAAAATTAAGAATGAAAAATGAAAAATGACTACGAAGAAAAGAATAATTTAAGTAATTCTTAATTCTGCATTCTTAATTCTTAATTCTCCTTCGTCTCCACGCCACAACGATTAATCCGGTATTGCTACTTGCAAGTAATATGATGATTATCCATACATAAAGTGGTAACCCTGCTACTGAAGTTGCTGCGCCGTGTACAGGCTCATCCACTATCACCTGAATAACAGGCAGAATCACATCAAAACGTTCTTGTTCTTCATGCGTGAGTCCCGAAGGTGGTTCGATAATGATTTTACGCGATTCGACAACGCCCTCTTTCACATGCACTTCCAACTGATGTTCGCCTGTTTCCACATCGTGGAATGTAGCTGTCCCTTCATTATCTGTCAGCGCGATCTTTGGTGTAGAGAAAAGTACTACAGGCGTATTACGGTGAGGATCTCCGAAGGAATCAAACACGCTCATGTGAAGAGTCGCTATTAGTGTTTTATTATCAATCCTCTTTAACTGTGTGCGGTATTGTTTCTTAGGTGGAAGCTCTGGTGCAGCGGGACGAAGTGCAAGCATGCGCGTTGCATTTTTCTTCACGCTACGCAGAGACGTTGCAAGAGAATTCTTTCCTCTTTCGAGAGCAACCGTAGTACGGTCCAATGCAGTTACAGCAGTATGTATGGCAGCTTCTCCTGCCTGATCTATTTTAAATGCTACAAGGTTTCCTGTATCAGCAATTTGCTGTGCTGTTTTTTCTACTGCATTCAAACCATTTTTAAGTACTTTGACGGTTGTGCGTGCAATAGTTACACCCGCCTTCTTGGTGGACAGGATGGTTGCATCACTAGACCGAGATAGTTTGAGAGCAATGAATGACTTTGCGTTACCGATTTGATTCGCCGTGCCTAGCAACATATCAATACTATGTGTGACTGAATTTTGCGTTGCACGTGCGATTGTCTTTCTTGCTTCTTTTGCATTATTGAGTACTACATTACGCGTTATGCCAACTTTGTAAGCAACCAAGGAGGCCGTGTCACTGAGTACCTGTGTAGTGTTTTGTGCAATCTTAATTCCAGTTTTTTGAGTGGCATTCGTCATTCGTGCAACAACTCTTCCGGCATTCTTAACCGCATCAGTAGCTTTGTTACTCGCATTATCTACGCTGAAGGAAATTAATGATTTTGTTTCATTGAACTGCTGTGATGCAATAGTGAGACTGTTTTGAGTTGTGCTAAGTGCTATCTGTGTAGCATCCAGTGTTTGTCGTCCAAGAATCTTTATACTGTAATTGATTGCAACAACAGTCTGATGGCTCTGTTCATTGATGAATTCAGCCGTTGAGCCAATTTCCCGCATTGTATTGCGTACATACGCCAATGCTTTGTTACCGACGACTTCTATGCGATTTTGTGAAGCACTTAAAGTAGCGACTATTAGTTCTCCGGTTTCTCCTGTGAGTTGGATAATTGCTTGTGCAATTGCATCCCTTCTATTTGTAACCTTCTCTATTCCTAGTGAAATAGTTACGGCAATGCCGTCTCCTGCACGTGCAATAGTGGATCCTATCTTATTTGTAGCTGCCGCAATGGCAGTACCTGTTGCTTTGGTGATATTCAGCCCACTCTTCCAAGTAATACGCCATGCGAGTGCACGTTCCTGTTGCTGCAACTGTCGCACCTGCTTCGCCAATGTCTGATTTCTTTCCAGAGCATTCATAGCAACCTCAATGTTTCCGATTACATTTTCTTTCGCACCTCTAAAGGATTCCGTAATTCGTTGTGCAATGACACCAGCTATACCAACTCGATCTGTTACAAAATCTGAAACCGCACTCCATTGCTGATTTCTGAGCGCAATCTGTTTCTCTTTCTTTTGTTTAACTTCTTCCTGATGCGCATTTAGGAGCTCAAATGCCAGTTGTGTATTCTGAGCGATATTTTCTCCTGCACCTCTAAAGGATTCCGTAATTCGTTGTGCAATGACACCAGCTATACCCACTCTCTCTGTTACAAAATATGAAACCGCACTCCATTGCTGATTCCTGAGCGCAATCTGTTTCTCTTTCTTTTGATTAATTTCTTCCTGACGTGTTTCTAAGAAATCAAGTGCGAGCTGTGTATTGCGAATAACATTTTGAGTAGCACCCTTGAATGCTTCACCGGTATGCTTCGCAATATTTACAGTTTCGCGGCCAGCAATATTCAAGAATGAGATGATCAGAGTACGGATAGGAGAGAGAGGTGCTTCCACAACTTTCTCCATAGCTCCATCAAAAATATATTTCATGCGTTCTTCGAGTCGTTTAACAATAAGTTGTTCTACCACTTTCGGACGTACTACAGGTGCTTCGTGTAATTGTTCCTGATCTGTTGGCAATTCTACATCTATGACAGGTTCTTGCACTTCTGGTAAAGGCTCGATCACAGTTGGTGTTTCTGTTATATGAGCATCATCCTTAGTTGCAACTCGCATACTCAAGACGCCCGGCGCTTGTTCACCGCGTGTACCACCACTTATTACAGATGCCGTTGTAGTGGGTGTTGTGGGTGTAACGTCAGGCGTATCATCCGAGGCGGCCTCTTCGAAGCGGAAGTTTTCTGTCTCACTTGATCCACCACTTGTAATTGCTACTGAGCGACTGTTCGTTGTGATTGCGGTGTATCCATCCGGAGGAGTGAGTACAAGTACATACGATCCACTGCCCGGCGGAAGATTCTCTAAGCTATACGCTCCTGTAGACGTTGTAATTGCAGAAACGCTGATTGTACCGCCTGTACTACTGGTTCCGCTAAGTGACAAAGATTTACCGGAGAATACTGTTTCTCCTGCATCGTAGGAACCATCTTCATTACTATCCACAAAGACAACACCGGAAATTATCGAACTCCGCACGTAACCAAACTCAAGTGTAATGCTAGAACCTGTACCGATAATATTTCCACCTGAGGATGTAAAAGTAGTATTGAGATAATCAGACGAAATAATGCCGGCACCGTCATTCACTGAAGTAGTGTATCCCGAAGCAGAGCTCACGGCTGCTCCAGTGAATGAGAAGATGCCGGCAAGGTTCGTCTGCGTCTCAATAGAGAGAGCAGCGCCGGTAGTTGTAGTTCCAGTTAACTCGAGCGTAACACCCGAGAAAACGGTTGATTCTCCATTATCGTGTATTCCATCTCCATCACTGTCATCCCACACAATTCCATTGATTGCCCCTGTTCCAGATACATGTTTGATCAAGAACAAAGAAGAAGGAACATGCGTTCCTGCAGTCATGGAATTAGAGTTGTCCTGTTCAAGAGTTACCTGATGTGGTGCAGTTGGAGTTACAGATACTGAGT
>JAHIYH010000060.1 GCA_018814875.1 Patescibacteria group bacterium | reverse complement strand
ACCCAAGTGAAGCAAAAGATAATTATTCACCGCAGAGCACGCTGAGAACGCAGAGAATTTACAAAATTTTAAGTTTTTATTTCTCTGTGCTCTCTGCGACCTCTGCGGTTAATCTCTTCTTCAGATGGGTAAAGTGTTACCTAAGATTGAGGCTACTGGAATCTTTTCTACCCAAACCGCTCTTTTCTTTACCCCTTCATAATCTTCTAATCCATACTGAATGCCTTTTGATTATTCATAACTTCTGTACCTCAAAAAGATGGGAAGATTTTTGTTACACCAGTCTCTATACTCTTTTGTGGAGTTAAAGACCCTTGAGGGAGCATCGTCCAATACAGGCTTGTAGGTATATATAAAACCGTAGTCCATCCGCTCTTGTAATGAACGCTTTATTTGACGCTTACATTTATCATCCCATTCCTCCATCTCTTCTTTTTCTATCATTTTACTTCACCTCCACTGTGAAACTTACTGTGCCTACCTCACCCGGGGCAACCTTAGGAATTACCCACTTTATCTTTGTGGCAGATGAGCTGATGGTTTCCTGCCATTTGCCTTCTACCCAATAATTTACTGATGACTGATGACTGATGACTGATGACAATTTCACTCCCTCCGGCAACACTTCTATGATAGTAACATCCGTTGCTGTGCTCTCACCTTCATTGGTATAGGTTATGGTGTAGGTTATAGTTCCTCCCTTTGCTACAAAGCCTTTATCCGAGGATTTATGCAGGATTATATTTGGAGGGCAGGTATTTCCCTGATACTCATAAGCACCAATGTCTGGTATCTTATTTACTATCCTTCTATTCCCTTCTACATCTTTATCTAAAAGATAAATTGTGGTTGTCCCTCTATCTATGCAAGGGGATTGTGGTGTCAGGTGATAATCTTCTGTTAATCCCGGGTCAAGAAATATAGTCTTCTCTCCGCCAGAACAGTTATAATATGTCCCTGTTCCATACCTTCCATTGTTGTAGATCAGGTTATAATCTGCTGTTGGAGAGCCTGGATGGCCTCCCATTAGATCGTCATTATAGATTGCATAGTATTTAGGGGAAGTAGTTCCATTGTTGGCTATTATGTTGTTCAGGATTAATGGCCTCGAAAGATCGCTGCAGATTATCCCATACCTGGTATTATCTACGATTGTGTTGTTTATTATTTTTGGAACAATGAAATCTTTAAACTCAAGCATATTCATCTCTATCCCCTCTGAGTTTCCTGTGATTATATTGTTTGAGATCAAGGGTGAAGCATCCCGGGAATATATTCCAGGTCCAGTTGAATAAGGATATTCAGGAAGAAAAGGTTTTGCTCCAGTTATCCTGAAACCTGATATTGAGGAAGAGCCTGTATGTGAAAAGTAGACCACAGTAAGTGAACCCATTATTGTTGGAAGACCTATTCCCACAATATCTATCTCCTTTTCCTCTATCCGGATACGCTCCTTATAAAGATACGGAGCAACCTCTATTCTGTATCCAGAGATGGCCATATTTATTGCCGATTGGATCTGAGAGAAAGGGTTTTTCTTCCCCCCTCCCTCTATCCCTTTGTAGTTTCCATCAACATATATTGTCTTATGAGAGAAGGTAAATGTTTGTGTTGCTAGATTCTCTTCCTCATCCTGTGCCTTTATCAGGATTGTTAGTGGTGGCTGTGGGGTAATGAGGAATATTAATGAGAATGAGCCATTGCTTGATAAGATTGTCTTTGTTTGGATGTTTCCAAAGTCAATATTTATCATTTTATTAGGAGAGAAACCAGAGCCTTTGACGGTGACAATGTCTCCAACAGCACCAAATGATGGCATAACCGCGTATGATAATGAAGAGGTTACCCCAATAAACTTTAGCTCATAAAGGATGGGTGTTTTCTCTGGGGCAGATGTTGATAGGATTGCTCTATACTGAAGGTATCTGAATGATGAGCTTATCTGGTCATTATTATATATCCTTCTCCAGTCTGACCAGGAAATGTCAGGAGATGCCGTGTTTCCTGTTCTTATAAATATATCAAGAGATGTATCGTTTGGGACGACTTTCTTTTGTAATACTCTCAGAATTGGATATGATGCGGATATACTCATCACTGATGAGGTGAATGTTCCCTGGGAATGATGGTCTCCTACATTTCTTAAGCAATATGGGCCGGATAGTATAGCAAAGTCATAGTCTCCATCATTATCTATATCAACAGGGGATAGTCTCCCAGGGTAGATGTAATAGTTCATATTATCCTCCCAAGCAGTATTCCTCTGCCAGATTGGAGAGGATATTGAGCCTATATTCTCATAGATACAGACAGTTTTTCCACCACTAAGGGCTACAATCAAGTCATAGTCTGAGTCTCCATCTAAATCACAGAGGGAAGGGCAATAACTATTACATCCCCCTGAAATCTCTGGTTCCCAGGAATTCTCTCTTACAAAATAAGGGTCATTCTTTGTGCCTGTGTTCTTTCCAGCAAAGAGGTATCCATGGTTACCATCGCCACAACCCACTATTACATCATAGTCTCCATCATTATCTAAATCAACAAGGAATGGGTCCGTCCGCTGTATTGGAGCGTAGAGAGGGATACCAAACCTTTCACGAAAATCATTATCTACGAGCTTCCATGATGGTTGCTTTTCAAAGAGGGTATATGTTGTGTTTGTGCTGATGTTTTTGAGCCCTATCCAACCAAGAAGATTACATTCCGCATCACAACCACCAACCAATATGTCTATCTTGCCATCATCATCTAAGTCTGCTATTGCCGGACAGGGCAGTTGCATACCTCGGGTGAAGTGGAATATACCTGGGTAAAAAGATTTGTCTAAAGTGTCGAAAAAATAAGGATTATCAGGTGAAGAGGAGGTGTTCTTCCAGAAGACAAGAAACGAACCCATACAGCAATAATCTGCGAATATCTCATCATATTTTCCATCATTATCTAAGTCTGCACAGCATATATCAGCCATGCCATGATAACCTGGAAAGATTGGGTCCTCCTTTGCCTTAAATATATAAGAATGACAGTAACGGTTGTCCACGAGCACATCTTCATACTCCTTTGTATTTTCCCAACAGAATATGACATTAAAACCATTGACAAAAAGTTCCTCATAACCATCCCCATTCATATCAGCAAAAGCCATATTGTGAGCCATATACGGAGTCCTTGATGGTTGTGTTGGAATGCCTATAACACTCCCTCCTCTCTTCCAAAGAGGTGATGATAGTCCTCCTATATTCTCGTAGGAGGATATACAACCCCACATGGTATAGTCATAGTATAGGTCTAAGTCTCCATCCTTATCTAAATCTACCAACTCTACCGTCAGGAATATACCCCCAAACCAGTCACTTCCTACGCTTCCAGGGTCCCATTCCTCTCTTCTAATGAACCCTTTTCCCTTGTTGTTCTCCCAGGCCAGGAAGGCAATGAGACTAGATGTAGCAAAGTCTGGAGACCCAGCAATCAGGTCAGCATATCCATCGTTGTTCAGGTCGCCCAATTCAGGGACCATCCAATACATCCAACAGGGTGCAAGGATATCCCCTTCAGGTTTTCTTTCAAAAACAAAATTTCCTAACCCTTTGTAGGCTATAAATTTGTGTGTATCTGCTCCTCCCACGCTCACCATAATGTCTGGGATGCCATCCTTGTCTATGTCGCCTGCAGTAAGGTTTGTGTTTCCTTTACTTACACTTTGGGGGATTGAAACTGTGCCCTTAAATTTGAATAAGGGCTCAAACCTTGTCCCTATATTTTCTGTTATAGAGATGAAATAGACCTGATTAGCGGTTCCTATCCTTTGTTCATACCCTATTCTTAGCAGGTCATAGTCTCCATCATTATCAAGGTCACTAAACTCAAGACCGCCACTACCCTTTGCCTCTTTTGGAGGGGGGTCCCAGTTTGTCCTCTTAAAGACAGGTCCTTTTGAGGAGAGTTTAATGCTTGCCTTCTGGTTCTTTATATACCTCGTCCCCGGGAGTTCAGAGAATGTGACCTGGTCACAGGTTCCTGAGTAAAGGTCACCAAGGGTAGTCTGACTCCATTGTTCTGCAAAAAGGAGGGAAGACAGGACGCAGATAAATGTAGATAAAGACAGGATTCTTTTCATCGTATCTCCACAGTGAAGCTGACTGTGCCTGCCTCTGCTGGGCTGACTACTGGGATAACCCACTTTATCTTTGTGGCAGATTCAGTGAATGTTGACTGCCAATCTCCATTATACCAATACCTGACCCCTGACCCCTGACCCCCGACCCCTTTTAACACGCAGTGCTCCGGCAACACCTCAATGATTGTAACATCCTCTGCAGTTTTCTCCCCTATGTTCTCATATCTTATCGTGTAGGTTATAGTTCCTCCCTTTGCTACAAAGCCTTTATCCGAGGATTTACGCAGAATTATATTTGGAGGGCAGGCGTTTCCTTGATACTCATAAGCACCTATATCAACCTTCTTATTCACTATCCTTGGGTTTTTGTCCATATCCTTATCTGGCAGAAAGGCAGAGGTTGTGCCTGCATTTATGCAGGGGGAGGTTGTCCCAAGGTGATAGTCTGTGTTTCCAACAAATAGAGGGTCAGAGAAGATATTGGAAAAAGCCGGTGAGCAATTGAAGAAGGTATTGGTTCCTACCTTGCCATTCTTGAATATGCAGTTATTCTCTATGGTGGGTGTGCCACGGCTATAGGTCTCGTTATAGACTGCATAATAGGTATTGCCTCCTGTCCCATTCTCTGCAATTATATTATTAAAAATTACAGATAAAGGGTAAGACTCCCCTTCAATCATACCGTAGATATTATAATAAATACCATGATACTTATTTCTGATAATGGTATTATTGATGATTTTAGGAGAACCTTTCTGAAGACACTTAATACCGTTACTATTTCCTGTAATAATGTTATTGGCAATGACAGGAGAAGAGGAATTGCACAAGATGGCCTCAACACTATTTGAGGCTATCACATTATTATAGATGAAAATATCTCCTGAACACTCTATTCCCCTGTTGTTATAATATCCAGAGTCTGCTGTTATCCTGAAGCCTGAGATAGAACTACCTGAGGAGGAAAAGAAAAACTTTACAGAAGGACCATTTCCTTCTGAAGAGATGGCTGGTAGTCCAACCCCAATCAAATATACCTTCTTCTTATCTATCACTAAATGCTCCCTGTATGTCCCGGATGCTACTTCTATGAAATATCCATCAATAGCAAGGTCTATTGCTCCCTGAATTGTCCTGAAAGGATAATCCTTGCTTCCTCTTTCAGCCTGAGTATTGCTAACATCCACATATATCCTTTTACTCAGCAGAATAAAGGATTGACTAAGCAAATTCCCTTCTGTATCCCTGGCAAGGACAGATATTATAGACTCTGGTTGAGGACTGACAAAGAAGGAGATAGAGAATGAGCCTTTCAGAGAGGCTTGGGTAGTCATTGTTGAGGCTCCAAAACATAAGTTTATCAGGCTATTTGGAGAGAAACCCTCTCCTTTAAGGATGACCAGGTCTCCTACATTTCCAGATGAGGGGCTTATCTGAAAGGATAGGGGAGAGGTCGCATCAACTATTCTTATTCCATAGAGTATAGGCGAGGTATCAGGGTTTAGAGTCATAAGTACTGCCTGATATTGGATGTAGATGAATGATGATGGAATCTCTCCTCCTTGAGGTACCTCCCTCCAGAGCGACCAGGAAGCATCAGGTATAGAGGTATTTCCTGTCCTTACATAGAGGTTTAATGAACAATCTGCTGGCACGGACCTATCCTGCCATATTCTAATCAAAGGAAGTTCTGTCTCTATCTTTATGATAGATGATGTGAAGCTTCCTTGTAAGAAGTGGTCCCCAATATTGCGTAAGAGAAACGGCCCTTCACATGAAAAGATAGTACCAAAGTCATAGTCTCCATCGTTATCTAAGTCAACAGGAGAGATAACAGCAAAAGAATTTATGTGGTAGTTGAAGTTTTCCGTCCATGCAGGGTTTCTTTGCCATTTTGGAGAGTATATAGAGCCTATATTTTCATAGACATAGATTTCAGAGCTTCCGACAATAAGGTCATAGTCTCCATCTTCGTCTAAATCGCAGAGTGTAGGCTTGAAAAAAGCATTATGTTTATAATTGAACTCAGGCAGCTCCCAGGAGGTCTTTCTTACAAAGTCTGGAGCTTCAGGTGTACCTATATTCTCTAAGCAAAAGAGGATCTCCTGACAACCGACTATCAGGTCATAATCACCATCTGCGTCTAAATCGGCTAAGGTTAGCCGTGTAGAAAGCTGGCAACCATAAAAAGGCAGATTAAACCTATCTACCATATCCTGGCCCCGTATCTCCCATTCCTTCTTACTTTCAAACGCCAGGGTCAGGGTGCTGATATTTCTATAGACCTGCCAACCCCCCTCACCAAAGCTTCCCACCAGCAAATCTACCTTGCCATCATTATCAAGGTCAGCTATGGCTGGAGAGGCAAGGATGAGCCTTTTCTCCGGGTCCTCCTGTGATAAAAGGATTATCTCCAATAAAGAACTTTTGCCGTAATCCGGGGTTTCAGGTGTGCCTGTATTTTCAGTAATATGCAAGAAGCACCCCCAACAACTAAATCCCTCTCCACATATCTCTTCATAGTCTCTATCATTATCTAAGTCAACTAATGCCAGACCACTTTCGCTATGCTGGCACTGAAAAAGCCAGGGCTCTTTTACAGAAAAGATATAGTAGGTACCCTCTGAATCCTGCCCTATTTTCTTTGTATTCTCACATCCACATATTATGCCAGCAGAACCTACATAAAGGTCTTCATAACCATCCCCATTTATATCAACAAAGTCTATATTACAAAGCTTAAAGTCAAAGTTTACTATTTTATGAGGTATAATAGAGATCCTAAACTCTTTCTTCTTCTTCCAGACAGGTGATGTTGAGCCTATATTCTCCTGATATGCCATGCCATCTGGACAATTAAACCCACCAGTGATATAGTATATGTCCAAATCTGAATCCCCATCTAAGTCTACAAGCTCTATACTTCCTGGAAAATAACGAAGTGCTGATCCCTGACCGTTAGTCTCCTTAGATGCCCATTCCTGCCTATTAATAAATCCATCCCCCTTATTGTTCTCAAAGGCAAAGAAAGTTATTGAACCGTTGTTTTCTTCTGATAATAAACCAAGGCAGATTATATCAGGAAAACCATCCTTGTTCAGGTCCCCTAAGGCTGGAATGACCCCAAACCTACACCAGGGCACCAGGGTATCCCATTCTAATTTTCTTTCCCAGTTCCAACCTCCAATACCCTTATATCCTATGAGTGTATGGGTAGCATAGCTTCCCCAACTGACAAGGATGTCCATAATTCCATCCCTGTCTATATCCCCTAAGGCAAAGTAAGGGTTTGAGCCTGATGGTAAGGTAAGTGTTCCTCTATT
>JAHIYH010000047.1 GCA_018814875.1 Patescibacteria group bacterium | reverse complement strand
GCTACACCGCAAGAGAAGTATTATGCGACGAGCGAGTCTGCGTTTGCCAACGATTTTTTTCTTGTCCTGAACTTGCCTGCAGTGAGTATCATCGAACTGTCGAAGGATGGTTCTTTTTTGATCGTTCAAAAAAGAATGAAAAATAGATAAGAACTCCTACCGATACTGACGTGCTTTTTCGATTTTCCTACAAATACTTTGACGAAATTGACCACAAAAACGAGCACTCAACGTATTAATTTGATCCGCAATCGAACCTTCAAGATTAGATTCGTCTAACAGAAGTTCTAGATTCTTACGTGCGCAGAAATCTATAAAAATCTGTCTTATAGCTTCTTTGCCGCCATGTATTGCAAGAGAACGTAGGTCAGAAAGTATTTCCTGTGAACGATCTAAAGTTGCTGAAGATTCCATGAGAGAAAAATAATAAGAAATAAAAAACCTCCCCTGGGATTTTGCTTGGGGAGGAAGGGTCTAAGAAATTACGATGCCCTTTAGGCACATGCCAGCCTCCCCGCCATTGGCGGATACTCGAGAGCGGCTGGAGAAAGTACCATTAAGTGCATTTGGGTAAAATCCTAGAGATAAATAAATACTTAGTCAACAACAACTGTGTCAGGATCAATTCCTTTGATCTTTATCAGCTGACTTCGTATTTGTTCAATAATTTGAGTGCGCGCAGATCCGCTAACTTTTTTAATACGATCATCTGTTAATTCAATACTTGTGCTATCCACTTCACCAATTCGAACTTTGCCGTTGCACTCAATAATCGTTTTAAAAGCTTCACGCATGCTCACGCGCGGCGAATCGACAGTCGGATTCCCATCAGGCACTTCTGCTTCTGTCACAATAAACGATTCTGTTGGAGTTGTACTCATAATAATAAAAGTAAAAGAAATTAATTAAAGTTACTAGGTAGGCCAAATCGGCTGACTTGGTTTTAATGCAACTTTGTGCCCCTTTCCATTACCATTCTGCTGATCACCAATGGTTGGTATATGTACTCGTGCATCAGACGACGAAAGACCGGGAGGAGGCCGTGTTGCGAAATGACAATCTGCAATAAGCCCAATAAGCGACGTACGCCTGTCTTTTGTCATACTATTTAATCCTTGGGCAATTGCCTCTTGTGTTGTATTGCGATCCAGATTAAGTTCTGACAACAAATCACATACAGTCTCATTTTCACCAACACGCCCCATAATCTCTAACAGTTTTTGTGCAGCAACTTCTTCTAGCTGAAACTTTTTTGGGTCATCGACGATTTCGGTTTCGATAGTACTCATTGTAAAAATGGGAAAATATACAAAAACACCTCCGCTGCTTGGGGAGGATGTCTAGCTTTATACAAATGAATTACTCAGCATACGACATCGGTCCCCGCGCTAAACGCGAAGTTCCATCCCTCTTCACTAAAGTTTCGAGGGACAAGGATGCCGTAAAAGAAAGTCTGAGAAGTCATTGCTGGCGCTACTTTACTTGGGGCTGCGCTAATGTCAAGCTGGAGATACGTGGAACAACTTTCCAGACAGGTTCGGCAATTCTGTTCAGATTATCTACTTAGACTGAATAAGGATCTCGGCCAGCATTTTCTGATAGATCAGAATGTACTCGACCAAATCGTCAAAGCAGCTGATATAAAACAGGACGATCACATTGTAGAAATCGGTCCGGGTATTGGAATCCTAACAAAAGAACTTCTAAAAAAAGCAGGAAAGGTTACTGCGATTGAGTTAGACGATCGAATGCTCCCGCTCATCGAGAAATTCATAACTAATAACCAGAAACTAGAAACTAGAAACCAATTAACAATCATCCAAGATAATGCATTAAAAGTCCCCTTCCCAACAGAAAAGTACAAAGTAGTTGCCAACATTCCCTACCACATCACTTCCCCACTCCTTCGTCATGCATTTCTGGAATCAGATGTGAAACCAGACTCAATGACACTACTAATTCAAAAAGAAGTTGCCGAAAAAATCTGTGACACAAAAAGCGCAGGACTGCTCACAATACTCGTTAACTTATTTGGAAAACCTGAACTGATTACTAATGTTCCACCAGAAAGTTTCCTCCCGCCGCCAAAAGTAGACTCTGCTGTATTGCATATTGAATGCTTTAAAGAACCGATAGCTGACAAAGAGACACTGGAAGAAATATTTCGTCTTGCAAAGGTCGCCTTCGGTCAAAAACGCAAGATGCTACGCAAAACCATAGGGGCGTTCCAAGGTGGGATGGAACGTCTTTCTGCTGCAGCTATAGACGAAAAACGGCGACCGCAAGAACTTTCTATAGAGGAGTGGGTTCGCCTAGCTAAGACGAAGTGAGAGAATAGCCAGCTATGCGAAATCCTCTTCATAGTGCTTATTTTTTCTTAGGCTCATTTATAACGACCATCTTCTTTCTTAGGTGGTGGCAAATGACAAGCTATCCTCGATGGTTGTGGATTGCACTCGGACTGATTTTTCTCAACACACTCTTACTGACTACTGGCCGACGATTACTTACCGCTGTCATTCTAGGAATAACATTCGCACTCATCGCAGTTTCGTACACAACGCATATTCCAACACCTGAGACAATCGATAGCTACGCAAACAGTAAACTCGTTACCATTCATGGAATCATTTCGGCTGAACCAGATCGACGTCCCATGCAAACTAAATACACAGTGGAAGTCCACACACTTACAAATTCATCTGGAACTGTTATTCCTGTAACTGGCAAAACTCTAATAACCGACAATGAGCAATGGCCGGAATTTGATTATGGTGACGGCGTAGAAGTAACCGGCAAACTCGAACGTCCTGAACCGATAGAAGACTTCCATTATGATCGATACTTAAGCCGATATGATGTCTACAGTGTGATGTACCGTGCAAGATTAACTCGAATAGACGAAGGACACGGAAATCCGTTCTTTGCAGTGCTTTTTAAAACCAAGCAGTCGTTTGAATATCAGATAAACAGACTCTACGCGGAACCACATGCTTCTTTTCTTGCAGGACTTCTCACAGGTTCACGCAAAGGAATCCCCGATCATTTGCTGGATGACTTTCAGATAACCGGACTCACACACATCATCGCTATTTCCGGCTACAACATTACAATTGTAATCAGCGTAATTGCAGGAATGCTCTTCTGGTTACCATTGCGTCAGAGATTTATCCCATCAATTATCGCAATAGCCGCCTTCACACTATTCGTTGGTGCAAGTGCAGCCGTTGTCCGCGCAAGTATTATGGGAATATTAGGACTTATGGCACTGCAAGCAGGACGACAATCGCATACGCGCCTCGCAATTTTGTGGACACTCTTTTTTATGTTGATGTGGAATCCTAAATACCTCTGGTACGACGCTGGATTTCAGATGAGTTTTCTAGCGGTGATTGGACTAACGGAACTTGCATCTCATCTAGAACGCTGGTTTACCAAAGTTCCAAAAGTTCTTGGGATACGCGAAGCACTGCAAATGACTATTGCTGCTCAAATTTGTGCAGTGCCACTGATCGTACTTCTTTTTGGCCGCCTCTCGCTTATTGCACCCATTGCAAACGTACTCGTTGCTCCTGCAATACCACTCGCAATGCTCTTTGGATTTATTGGAACTGTTTTGAGCTTCATTTGGTTTCCGTTAGGACAAATCTTCGCGTACATCGCATGGGCATTTCTGCAATGGATTGTATTAGTCGCAAAAATACTCGCACACGTTCCGTTTGCATCGGTGGAAGTACCATGGATAAGTATAAGCTTCATTATTGGTTACTATGGTCTACTTGTAATGATTGTGTATCGCTTTAAACGAGGTAAATGAATAGTGAAAAGTTAATAGTGAATAGTGAAAAGTGCCCTGTTTATCCAGTTCATGAACAATTTTTAACTATTAACTATTAACTATTAACTTTTTACTATTAACTTCTCATAATTAATTTAAATTTTTGCACTTAACAAAGGTGGCATATGATACCAACATGGCAAAATTAGTTCTGGATCTGCACGACATATTCAACGACGGGAAATCTATAGCCTGTGAACTTGGCAGAGTTATAGACGATGCAGTTAGCAAGAAGATTAAGCTTGTGGAGATTATCCCCGGGAAAGGAAGTGGGCAGCTAAGAAGAAAAGTAATCAGATTCTTAGATCGGCCACATATCAAACAGAAGTATCATCGCATAGAGATAGATGCCAAAAACCACGGACGTATGTTTGTGCATTTTAAGTTCTAGTAATGAACATCCACTTCATAATATAGACATACTTGTTTACAAGACCGAGACGGTCAAACATTTCCCCTTTGTTTACACGACCGAGACGGTCGTGTGACTTTTCCCCTTTCCCCTTTTCCTTTTCCCCTTACACCTTTCCCCTTACACCTTTCCCCTTTCCCTTTCGTTTTACCATTCATAAACATAAACCTTAGACCTTCCACCAAGCAGACCCGGCACATCAATAGTACGTACTGGCTTAACATCTTTAAAAGAAAATGTATGCGAGATCACACGAGTCCCTGGTTTAAGCTCCCTATCAAACTTTTCTTTTAATATAGGCATCAAACTGGTAATTAGATAAAGAAAAATACAATCTGCATCACTCACATCTGCCTTGAACGCGTTTCCAAATTTCATTTGCACACCAGTTCGTGAAAATAGTGCACGAATAAACCCAAGAAACCACACAACTGGCACAATTTCATACCCGATAGCTTTAATCCTCGGATATGCACGCTTAGCACGAATCAGAAGACGCCCATCGCCAGCGCCTAAATCGAATACTGTTTCGTCACCTTTTAAATCAGCAGCATCTAGCATAACCTTCGACGTCTTTTTTGAAGTTGGAACAAAAGGAACACGTACCCAAATTGTTCCGATGACCGTTGCCACCAATACAATCATGAAAAATATTACAAGGCCGAGGGTGATGTATTCGATAATAATAATATTAGCTTGAAGCTGGTAGCTAGTAGGATCCTACCAGCTACCAGCTCTCATAGAAACTCAGTACCTGTAATAATAGCCCGCCTTAGGAACATAGAACCTATCGTTATATCCAGTATCGTATTCATCGTAATAGTACGCACGATCGTAGCGACGCGTTCCGGAATTCGAAGAGTCACGATAGTAACGATTGTCGTAGTATTGATTGTTGTTGTACCGACCATTGTTGTACTGATTGTTGTAACAACCAGTGTTGTAAGATGTGCTATAAGTGGAACCTCCTACCCCGTTGTAATAAGAGCACCTAGATGTATTTCTATTTGTGTAATTTGAATACTGATTCCCGTAGTTATTACTATTACCATAGCCACTACCACCTCCAAAACATGTGTAGTTATTACACGAACCATCCCTATCGTAAGAATGACAAACGCGTTCACCACAATATGGTGCCGCCTGAGCGACAATAGGTAATACCGCCAAAATGGTTGCTAGGCCGATGTTGATGCTTAGGTTTTTCATAGGAGATGGAAGATAGCTCTTTTATTACACCTCGCAAGCGTCGTCTGTAGACAATGGTGGCAGCTATTGGTGTGGTGAGATTATTAGGAATTAATATTGGCACATGTAAAGGGGCATATAGGAAACAAAGGAGGTAGAAGAAATTGATGGAATAGAAGAAATAGAGGATCCTTTATTTCCTTTATTTCTTTTATTTCCTCTATTGCATATATAGAATGCCCCCAACGATTCTCCCCCCCCCACCACCACCTCATGTCAGAAAAGCCCTGCTCCCTCAAACTTCATCTCCTATTTGGAACATTCATCGGTCTTCTGATTGGAATGAATATAATTGGAAATAAGATCACAACCCTAATGGGTATCTCTGTATCTGTCGGAATCTTTATGGTTCCACTTACCTTCCTTATTACAGACATCGTGGAAGAGGTGTACGGAAAAGAAGTTGTGAAGCACTTTATTGTAGTAGGTGTGTTTACAATCATTCTAGTCTTCCTATTCACAGGATTCTTCATTTGGCTTCCACCAAATGAGCGCTTTGCATACAACGAGGAATATAAGATCATCTTTGGATCTTCGATGCGCATAATGCTTGCAAGTGTAATTGCATTCTTCCTCGCACAAATGCACGACGTCTGGGCATTCTCGTATTGGAAAAAGAAGACTGGAGGAAAGTACCTGTGGCTAAGAAACAATTTGTCTACATGGGTATCTCAAGCAATAGATACAATCGTCTTTATGATGATTGCGTTCTATCAAATTACAGATAAGTTCACGCTCACATTCATCATTCAACTTTCTATCCCCTACTATCTCTTTAAGGTTACATTTGCTCTTCTAGATACACCGTTTGTGTACTTAGGTGTGGCGTGGCTTAGGGATGGGATGAAGAAATCTGAATAAGGAAATAGAAGAAATAAAAGGAACAGAAGAAATAGAGGATCCTCTATTTCCTTTATTTCTTATATTTCCTCTTTTTCCTTACAATAATTTCTCCGCAATCGTCAGCCACGAAAACACTCCCAAGAACAAGAACGTAGCAAGCATTACAATGTTCCTCCACATTGCAGGCCGCAAAGCTTTTGCTAAGAACTTGTTATTTAGCCAAAGCAGAAGCCCGCTGTACACAAACATCGCGAATGCGTTAAACGAAGCACCAAGAATGATCAATGTTAGTGGTTGATCGAATCCAAGAGAGAAGACCGTGATGCCGAATAGAATCTGAATCCAAAGAATGATGTAGTAGATCTTGGAAACATTGAATTCGCTCCCGCGCGAAAGTAGCAGAAAGTTCTCTGTAATAATGCGACTGGTCGAATCCAGAACAGTGAGCTGTGTGGCACAGAGCATCACACCTGTAGCTAACAGGAAGAGAATCCCGAGTACCGGCACAGTTTTTTGCGCAATCATCCCAGCTTCGTTAATTACAAAGTTGATGCCTTCCGCGTTACCTTCCAATCCAAATGATGTTACATATGCAAGAAGTGCCAAAGTTAACATAGTGATTAGACCCAATCCCCAAAAAACAATCAGGTGCTCCAAGTTGATTATCTTCCACCACTGATTGAATCGAATTACGTTCTCCTTAGTTGGAGGAAAAGTATTCCCTGTAATAGAGAACTTCTGCTTCCCGCCTTTGCGGAACAAGCTAGTAATCTTATCCGCGTATTTTCCCATCCCATAGCCCTTATCTCGCACATAGAATGACTGCGCCAAGTTAAGATTCCCTCCGGCTCCCGAATATGCAAGTGCACCAAGAAATGCCGCAAGCGGAATCCCTACCGGAAGAAATTCGAATCCTTCACCCTGACCTACAATCCCCTTTCCAAGTGATACAAAATCTGATTTTTGCGCAAGATAGAACGTGACTCCTATTATGAACGGAACTCCTATACCAATCAGCCACATTTGTAATCGCTCGACTGTCTTATACAAAACTTTTCCAAATGTCAGGATTGCACCAATCAGAAGAAACACTCCAATGCTCATCGCCTGAACGTTCTCCACTCCAAACGCATTGGAAAGTAACGTGGCTCCAGCCAATCCAATGCCCGGCCATCCGAATCCTAAGAAGGTAGATAAGATGAACCACGCGGGCAGAAGCTTGAGAAGACGCGCGAATCCTACAAAGATGCTTTCCCCATATATCAATGCATATCTTTCCACCTCCATATTAATAAAAAACTGCATCGTGAGCCCAATTACAATTGCCCACGCAATTCCCAGCCCATAATTGCTAGTAAGATACGGCCAGAGAATAACTTCGCCACTGCCAAGACCAAGCCCGAGCAAAATAAAACTGGGACCGATAAGACGCTTTAGAGGAAGTGGTTTGGGGAGGTCTTTTTCCCCGAGAGGAAGAGCTTGCATACGTTTAGGGTAGCACTATTTGCTGTTATGAAAGAGCTTGATTTAGTTAATGCTTCGACTGTACTCAGCACAAGTAGTTAAAAGTTAAAAGTGAATAGTTAAGAATGAAAAATGAAAAATGAAAAATTAACTTTTCACTTTCTTGCCGACCGTAGCCTTGCCTCTCGACCATGAGCTCGTCGTTCAAGACCCTGAACGGGAGGCCGAAGGGGCGAAGGCTGGTCACTTGTTCTAAGCATCTCTTCTAGAAGCTAGTAGCTAACATCCCCAATGCTATCTCTCCCCAATTCTGGTGTATAAAAGAAGTCAACATCTCTCCCAAGTTGAAGCGCAAGCCAATCATCTGCTTCTAGTGTCTTTATATCTTCCATAGATGTTCCAGATCTTTCCATGAAATCTGCAGTTTCGGCTTCGAATTCTTCCTTAAGTTTTTGACGCAAATCATCACCAAGTCCTTGCCTATCTAATTTTTCGAAAAGCAAATGTACAATATGTATACAAAGATAACGCCTGCATTCAATAACAATTGATGCTACTAAGTTTTCATCTTCAGTTGTAATCTCACTCATAAGGACTTTCTGATCCTCTTCCCCGCCAAAATCACGCGACTTATAAAAAGCTTGCATTTGATCATCCAGATGCAAATCGAAAAGAATTCTTATACCTTCACGTGCTACTCGAGCAACCCTATTAAGGTGCGTTGAAATATACGGATCGAAAGCTGATAAACACTCTTTTTTTACAGCAACCACATCGCTGTCCACATGCGAAAGCATTTCTGCTTTAGCGACTGCAAAGTCCAGATAGCAATTTAGAAGAAACTCTCGGTGATTGTCGTATTCGCTCATAGGTCTTGAATTATTTTGTCGCACTCCATAAGTCTTGAAACAACATCCTCATCAGGTGCAGAAGCCAGTATGTTTGCAAGATGAGACGTACTTGTATCCTTTAAAATGTCGATGGACTCGTAAACCCCAAGCGTAACTAGCCATTGATCAACTTCTAATTGTGCTTCTGGAGATACTTTATCACGTAATGAAGCGAGTTCTTCTGGAACAGAAAACATGGAATAAAGGGGGAATAAAGTAGTACAATATCTTCCATTTCACCTTTTAGGTCAAGATAACCGCGAAGAATCGCGGATATTAGATTTGACCATAAAAAGCTGGTCTGGATACCGTTATCTATCTACACTCAGAATGAAATGAGTATCAACTTAGATCAACTGGCACAGGGCTCTTCCGAAGAAAGACTAAAAGTTCTTAGTGGACAAAAACCTAAGCGTCTAACCAAGATAAAAGAAGAAGCTGAAAGAAAACTTAAAAATCTCAAACTTGGTATTGCAGGAGAAGCACCACCAGAAACAGAATCTAGTTCTGCCGCAGAATCACAACCTGACCTCACCGCCACACCAGATTTTCAACAGGCGCTGCATACAACAATACAAGGATTCGCTGGTTTATTGCGGGATGTAGATGAAATCATTGATAGTAGAACCGAGGGCAATGGCTCCGATTCCTAAATACAACACAGCTACTTCTTAATCTGTATCTCCACACTTATTTTGCCGGTGGCGTACTTCTTTAAGAGCATGCGGATAACATCGGAGAGCGAGAGCCCAGAGCTGTTAGAGTGAAGAGTTAAAAGTTAAAAGTTAAAAGTTAATAGTTAACAAGATCACTTACAACGAAGCTCCACTCTCCCTGCTTGCCGCGCCGTAGCCTTGCGAATGCGGGTGAAGGAGGGGTCGGGGGTGAAGGAAAACACTCTGAGAATGGGGTTTTTGTGCATAAAAATTCACCAAATAAACCACCAAAAATGAAACTATTTGGCCCTTTTATTGTGTAAAATACAGCACTTCCTCATTTTTTATGAAACACCTTCACCTCCCCTCTTATCTAATCGGCCTCGGCTGTGGAGTAACTGTATTACTCCTCTTTTTCGGTGCAAAAGCTGCGCTTTCTACTTCTTCTACAGAAGATTTTCCTCAAAATGAGAACTGGCAACAAAGGACACAAGAAGATGGCATGCGCCCTCGGGTAGGAGATGAAACTCAGCGAACTCAGCGCATGGCAGAAAGTTTTGGAATGACCGTGGAAGATCTGCAAAAGGAACTAGATAGTGGAAAAACAATGATGGAGATTGCCGAGGAGCGTGAAGTAGAGATGCCTATGAGGCCACAAAGAGCACAAGACGATGCTGCCGAAGAAGAGTCAGGTAGCGGTTCGGCAAATCCTGAACCTACTCAACAAGATGATCTGCAAGACTCATCCTTAGTACCTATTCCTTAAGAGAGCATATGGTGAACACATCTTTTCGCATTCCCGATCCAGCATCACTGGTGGTTACACTATGGAATTACCTGCATCTCAAAAGCGCATTGTTGGGTCTTGTTACTCCACTCCTCATAATTGGAGGGTACTCTTTTATAAATGGGAATGGAGAAGAGGCAGCAAACATAACCGGAGAAATTGTAACCGTGGAACGCCGCGACATCACACTCTCCATCAAGGCATTGGGAACGGTAACATTGGCCAACGAGCAACAGCTCAGATTCAACCAATTAGGCAAAGTAACGAATGTATTAGTGAATGAAGGTGACCAAGTTAAGCGTGATGATCTGATTGCAGAGCTAGATAAGATCGATCCGCTCGCGGACATTCGGCAGGCTCAGCTAAACGTACAGGCCGCAAATCTGCAATTACAGAACCTGGAAGCAAGTCGCTCTCAGCAGATTCTGTCTGCACAAAATTCCGTACGTAGTACCGAGCGTCAACTAGAGGATAGCTTTGGATCACTGCCATCAACTCAGCAACAGGTAGAAAGCGCTATAGAGCAGGCACGTAGAACCGTTGCAGAGAAGGAAGCAGCTGCAGATAAAGCCGAGAGTGATATGTCGGTGAGTATCGAAAGTTCACTCGCTAATGCCGATAGCTTGCTTGATGACATCTACAGTATTTTGAGTGGAGAAAATAGGATACGTGGAAGTAGCCGATATAATCGGGAGTTTGTTATCGATTTTCTATACAACAACTACACTCTAAAAACCCAAACAGAGTTCGCGTTCTACGATGCGATCAACGCATACCAAGATCTGCGCACCAAATACCCCGACATCATTCATATAACAGATACACGCGAGCTTTCTAAGGTTCTCTATGATGCTGTCAAAATTGCAGATGAGATTAAAGATTTCGCGGATGTAACGTATCAGTTTGTACTTACAGCCGTACCATCTACAAGCTACATCGACACTGATATTAATACACTCAAAACCAATGCGAACACCGCTCGATCGTCCGCCATCACATTGATTGATACTCTTAGAGACCAACAGGCTTTGCTCTCTGGGTTGGGTACCAGCACCGCACAAAAGGACTTACAGAATGCAAAAGAAGCACTCACCACTCTGGAGCTACAACTTAAAAATGGAACAACCTCCGCAGATGACATGGAACGCACAATCCAGACACTAAACGACAGTCTACGCAATCAGAAGGCACAACTGGAACAGACTAAGACGAGCGTAGAAGTGAACATCAATCAGCAGAATAACACACTCGCGCAACGCATTGTCTCTCTGCAAAAGGCCCAACGTGCTCTGGAAAATTACGAACTACGTGCGCCGTTCGATGGAGTTATTCGCCGAGTTGACTTTCAGGTTGGAGACAACCTTCTGGCTGACGCCGGCGAAACCAAGTATGTGGTATTGGATAATCCTGACCGCCTGATCATCACCGTCCAACTGGACCAAGTAGATGTTGTGAATGTAAAAGAAGGACAGCGCGCAACAATTACTTTTGATGCGATCCCAAGCCTTACGTTCGAAGGAATCGTGGACTTTATAGACACCACTCCTATCGCACAAGCGGGAGTAGTCTCTTACGAAGTAAAGATTGCACTAGATCAAACCGATGCAACCATCTTATCCGGCATGACTGCAACGGTAGAGATCATCTCATCACAACGCACCGCTGTAGTGGCAGCTCCAAATCTCTCACTCTTAAAGCAAAACGGACTTACATTCATGCGACTGGAAAACGGACAGAGTATTACGGTGGAGACGGGCGCGACAGACGGCAGATACACCGAAATCATCTCTGGCTTAAGCGAAGGCGATCGCGTCCAGTCGATCAATGTATCGATTACAACTGAAGCAGGTCAAGACCAACAGAATAATCGGCAACCCAATTCTGCACAGATGATGATGCGCGCAGGTGGTAGTGGATTTAGCCCCCATTAATGACTCTGACTATATGATCGAACTTAAAAACATCACCAAGACTTATATTCTCGGTACACAGCAACTGAGAGTACTTAAGGATGTCTCTCTCACAATCAATAGCGGAGAATTTGTTGCGATTATGGGCCCCTCCGGTTCTGGTAAATCTACTCTGATGAATATCATTGGACTTTTGGATACACCAACAACTGGTTCTTACATTCTGGAAAAGAAAATTGTTAGCGACTTATCGGATAATGCGCAGGCAGAAGTGAGGAGCAGGCGCATCGGATTCGTGTTTCAGATGTTTAATCTTTTGCCACGCATGAATGGTCTCAAACAAGTGATGCAACCACTTCTATATCAAGGTGTACCGCGCGCTGAAGCAATCGAGCGAGCCAAAGAGGCGTGCATAGAAGTAGGACTAGCTGACCGATCACACCATCTACCAAACGAACTCTCCGGAGGACAACGCCAAAGAGTCGCTATCGCTAGAGCGCTTGTGACCAAGCCCGCTTTGATCCTTGCAGATGAGCCAACGGGTGCACTGGATTCTCATACAGGAAACGAAATTATGGATCTGCTAAAGAAACTTAACGAAAACGGTGTGACAATTGTAATGGTAACTCACGAACCACACATTGCTGCCTACGCACATCGCACTATTCATATATTAGACGGTCAGATTGAACCGAAATAAATCTTATGTATTACTTTGAAAATATCTTCTCGGCCCTAGATGCAATTCGCACCAATAAGCTGCGATCCTCACTCACGATGCTGGGCATCATGATAGGAGTTGCGTCGGTCGTGCTAATGGTGGCTATAGGACGCGGGGCACAGCAAAGTGTAACAGATCGTATCCAGAGCATGGGGACAAATCTTCTAATCATTCAACCCGGTAGCCCCACTCAATCGAACGTGCGTTCTATGTTTAGCAGATCGGGAGGCGGATCTAGCTCCTCTCTCACAATCACTGATGCAGATGCCATCGCACAATTCGCGCACAACATTAAAGGAATCTCGCCAGAGGTCAGGAGTTCTATGCAGGTGATTTACGGAAACCTGAACATGTCGACCTCTATTGTAGGTGTTACTCCGGATTACACAGAAGTGAATAATTTCCCCATGGAATTTGGTAGCTTCATTACATCTGAAGACCTCCTTTCTAGAAATAAAGTGGTGGTTCTGGGTCAGGAAATCGTAAACACACTCTTTAACGGACAAAATCCAATTGGAGAAGACATCCGTCTGGAAAACAATATCTTTACAGTAGTAGGTGTGATGAGTCAGAAAGGTCAGCAAGGATTCTCTAATCAGGATGACATCGCATTCATCCCACTCACCACCATGCAACAACGCATTCAGGGATCAGATTCCGTGAATACCATAAATGTATCTGTAACTTCTCAGGATAAAATGGAGCAAACCAAAGAACTGATCACGGCTATTTTGATGAATGAACACCGTATTCCAAATAGCGAAGATCAGGACTTCAATGTACTCAACCAGTCTGAAGTTGTGGAAACACTCAACGAGATTACTCAAATCTTCACGCTCCTCCTAGGTGGCATTGCTGCAATCTCTCTCTTGGTCGGCGGCATCGGCGTAATGAACATCATGCTTGTTTCCGTCACCGAACGCACACGTGAAATAGGGATCCGCAAAGCAATCGGCGCACGTAAGCGCGACATCCTTCAACAGTTTCTGGTTGAATCCACAGTGCTTACAATCCTTGGTGGAATCGTCGGCATACTACTGAGCTTGCTGGGAGTCTGGCTAGTTTCTACCTTCTCCGAAATTACAGCCATCATCTCTACAAGTTCCATCATCCTTGCAGTCGCCTTCTCCATAACAATCGGCGTCTTTTTTGGAATGCTACCTGCTTGGAAAGCAGCCAAACTAAAACCGATTGATGCGCTTAGGTACGAGTAGATAGCTTTTGCATATCAACTCCTGTCAAAACAAATTCCGCACCACCAAATATATCCCAACAGCCTTCGCCAAGCCGTCGCAGAACTACGGCGCGGCAAGCGGGAGGAATGGGGGCTCTGTTTAACAAGTAACCAGCCTAAATCAATTACAACGAAGCTCCCCTCCCACTGTGGGGGAGGGGTTGGGGGTGGGGGGTAAACACTCGGAGGAGGAACCGGGGGTGGAGGAAAATCTGTTACATAAAATTCCGCACCACCATATATATCCCAATACTCAGCAAAACCAGAACTATGCTAGCAATTGCAAACCTGCGCTTACTTTCCTTCCTCTTTAAACTGATGATCGCAAAGAGAGTGGCCAAAGTAGGAAGTACTACCGGGAATCCCAACTTAAGAGAAACCTGATAGAGGGGTATCTCGGGTAGCGTCGCAATTACAATAAAAGGGAATGCGATAATCGTGAGAATGCTATTCTCCCCAAGCTGCAAAGCGCCCTCTAGGAAGACAAGGGAAGCTGGGATAAAGAGCACCAAACTTAGGATAAACGAGGTAATGGCGAAGGAGGGTTTTTTCATGTGGGTAGTGTAGCAGAGAATATTGTTAGTATTTTTGGTGCATGGAATCTTTTAAGCTGTAACATCTGTAACTCTTGCCCCCAATTGAAACATGATTGCACCAATAGAAGACTCCAAAGGCAGTCGAAATCCTAAAGGTGAAACACTCAAGGATTGCTACTGGCATGATTTGATAATTGAGTGCATAGCAGACGGACAAACTTTTAATCAACACTCATTCGGTCTGGCAAAAGAGTCGATACCAACACAAGAAGAGATCAGAAAATTGGTAGCAGACATATTACTCATGTACGACGCTACAGAGCTAACAAGACCAGATGCAATTTTGTATCTTGATTGGCTAACTTATGATCAGCACGTGCGTGTAATAAAATTGCTTGAAGGAGATAACCACCATAATGTAAAACTTGCAGATCTGGAAGAGGCTGCAGGCAAGAAAGGGATCCCTTGCACTTTGAAATAAGTTATTTATTTTGATTTGTGATTGGTAGAGCAGTACGGTCGTGAACTTCCTGTTTTGAGTCCCACAAAGGGTTTCTAGGGTTCGGGATCTTAGAGCATCGAAGCCACCACGGTCGGGCTTTAATAGTGCCAGATATGAAGCTTCCGTAGAAGCCAACCTGTTAGGCGATAGGACAATTCGTAGATAATGGCCAAAAGGATATCGAACCACGGTTTCAGGAATACTGCTGGTCCCCAAATTTGAACAGAGGCATAGATAAATCCACCTAAAATCAATAACTACCGGTAGAACCGGTAGTTTGGGGAAGCCCCCTATAAGGGGGCAGCTAAAGTGACTCAGGGATTAATTCCAGTTGAAATCCATTTGGGGATTGTCGTCCTGGTGTTTATCTTCTTCATATTGTCTGCG
>JAHIYH010000046.1 GCA_018814875.1 Patescibacteria group bacterium | reverse complement strand
TCGCAGACAATATGAAGAAGATAAACACCAGGACGACAATCCCCAAATGGATTTCAACTGGAATTAATCCCTGAGTCACTTTAGCTGCCCCCTTATAGGGGGCTTCCCCAAACTACCGGTTCTACCGGTAGTTATTGATTCCTCACGTTTACATTTGGAAAAATAGAGTCCAAGTGAAGAAGTAATCCATATACTAAACAACTTGTGTGATCCCGACTTAACGCTTATATAATATTTAACTGGAACAACGGCGATGTCAGAACTAGCCTTGACCAATTCTTCTTCAAGTAGATCATAAATCGGGCGAAGGCTTTCTGCCTTTCCTTGGAAATGCCAATCTGCCGTATAGGTACGACGTTCTCTTGAATGACTAACATCTGTGTCTTTTTTAACCTCGGCTCCAAACAGTCTTGGAATCATGATTTCATAGCTGTCGTGTTTGTAGTATTCCACCTCGACTGCGTAGAAGCCAAAACGGCTGTATCGATTTATGAACCGTAACAGATCCTTGAGACGATCGTGTAGCTGGTCCATAAGTACTACGAACTTAAATAATCCTTCGTCGAGGTTGTTGCGCATGGAACTGAGCAGATCGGGTATTTCTTCCGGAGAGAGATCAAAGAATTCAATTAATTTTTCCTCCAATGACATCTTCCACTTTTCCTGCACCTTTCCATCAAGTGCGGCACGGAAGGAATCAAAGTCATTGTAGTGTCGCCAGAGTGAAGCGCCGTAGTCGAGCACTTGAGCAACGACATAACGCTTATCCAGATTTTTGTAGAGCTTGGTTTCAATCAGATATAACTGACCCGTAGCATCGACTCCCACGGCATCAATGGGACCGCTCTCTGTATAGAATTCGCGGGCGAGAATAAGAAGGCGAATGTCTTCATCGATATCGTTGAGCGGGATCACTTCAGGGTTTTCATGGATGTACTGTTGCAACTCCGCCTCGTTGCCGAAGCTGGTGCGAGCAATACGTTTCGCGTCTTTGCCGTTCTGTGAAATGATGAGTGTCATAAGGTTTAATGGGAAATGCGTACCCTTCTAGCAGGCTTATATGGAGCTGCGAAGCGACTTTCTGAGCTTCATCTGGCGGATTACCAATTATGTCGCCTTGCAGCTTATATATTGCAATGACCTAAATATTACTCTTTGAACACCAACTGTAAAGTTGGTGTAAACAATCGTGCACAAAACAGATACTATTTCTGTGCGAAGACTCACATCAATAGTGGCGAAGAACCTCAAGCGTCTCAGACAAGACCGAGGCCTTACTCAAGAGGATGTAGCGGATCTATGTGGTATGGAATACAAGCAGTATCAGCGCTACGAGGGTAGCTCGCAGGAGGATATGCATCTGAGTACAATCGAGAAAATAGCAAAGGGGCTGGATATCAATCCCCTAGACCTTTTCGAGAAGTAAATTGGCCTGGACTTCATCGGTGTTCTGGCACGGAACTGACTGGATACCCAAGACGGTCAGCGTCATTGATGTGTGTAGAAATTTCCACACCATCTATGACTACAGCAACTCTAACCAAACCACCATCGGCACAGGCAGAGCGGACAGATCCGCCAACCCAAGACGGACATACAGAAACAGAGAAGGTGAAGTACTGCTTGTATGCGAGAAAATCCTCGGAAGATGATGAGCGTCAGGCAATGTCCATTGATTCACAGATTGCGGAGATGATGACAATCGCAAAGCGTGAAGGGCTGAAGATAACGGAAGTCAGACGCGAGAGTCACTCTGCAAAAGCATCAGGACATCGACCTGTATACAACACGCTATTAGAGGATATTCAGAAAGGACTATTCGGTGGCATCCTCACATGGGCTCCTGATCGTCTGAGCAGAAACGCTGGCGATTTGGGAACACTGGTTGATCTTATGGACCGAGGCCAGCTCAAAGAAATACGCTGCCATAGTCAGCGGTTTACGAATAACCCAAATGAGAAGTTTCTCCTTATGATCCTATGCTCACAGGCGAAGCTAGAGAACGACAATCGAGGAATCAATGTGAAACGTGGCATGAAAGCACGAGCAGAGATGGGCTATCGCCCATGTATGCCCGGACTCGGGTATCTCACGGAGCGCAAACCCGGTGAAAACAGAAGTCGTGTAACTGTTGATCCTGTACGTGCTCCTTTTATTAAAGAGATGTACGAAAAAGTTGCGTATGAAAAGATGAGTGGACGCGATCTTCACAAGCGGATCTGCGATGCTGGGTTTCGTACAAGAGCAGGGAAAATGCTTACGCTCAGTATGGTCTATAAGGTGCTCCATAATGCGTACTACACTTCCAGATTCGAGTATCCGATTGGAAGTGGTAAATGGTACCAAGGAGATCATGAGCCACTTGTAAGCCAACAACTTTTTGACGAAGTGCAGCGATGTCTATCAGACGGTCAAACGAAAGACTGGGGGTCGAAGGAGTTCGCCTTTACGCGCCTTATGACATGCGGACACTGCGGATCTGGTGTGACAGCTGATGAGAAGCGTAAAACCCTCAAGAATGGTGAGCAGAGACGCTACGTTTACTATCGCTGTACAAAAACGCGTGGCCGTGATTGCAAGGCACCGCCAGTACGAGAAGAAGATCTGATCGAACAGCTTATAGAGCTACTGGATGGATTGGATCTTAATGCTACAGCGGTGAAGAGAAAAATAGATGATGAGTTCGAACGGTTCTCACGGTTTGCATCGGATGTACTTGGAATCAGCAATCAGAAGAAAGCGAAAAAGATTAGTCAGCGGAAGTATGTTGAGTATCTTCTGAGGAAAGGGACAATGGGTGAGAAGAGGGCATTGTTGGAAAATTTAAGAAGTAAACTATTGCTTAGAAATGGAGAGCTGTTACAAAAATGAAATACCTAGAATATAAGCGTTATCGTTCCAGTCCTCTGAACAGTTCCCGCTCAATAACTTCTTTTGCAATCTTGTTAGGATTTTGATCGGTACGCACTTTGAATTTCTTTTCATTGATAAGTCTCGCATTCCGTTCGATACGTAGTAGATTGCTTTTTACTTTGTCTAATCCTTTAATGTGGAAGTGTGCCATATAGAGAGTGGGGTAAGAATTATTGCTTCCAGTTACATTTTCGGATTTCATCGAGGTTATTATCCAAATAATCGTCAGGGTTTGTTTTGATATAGCGCTTACCACAACAGTATGTGTCATGCACAAAAACTTTTTTCTTGCTGTGCTCGCCAATTGTGTAAAACGAATCATTGTTGTCTAGCTTTCTTAAAACTTCCCCAAGGGACATCTTTTGGTCAGCATTGCCGTCTCCATCATCGTCGATGCCAACTGCAACGATATGAGCATGATGGTGGGATTCACCTGGAGGGTCTTGTGTTGTGCATACAATACGATATGAGGTCATGATGGTGAGGGGGAAATATTACTTCTTTTTGCGACGATTGTATGGTCGCTGGTTTACTGGTTTCAGTGACTTACCTTGTTCAGAAGCATGGCTGTAGATTGACTCTGGAGTGCGCTGCATTTTCAGTGCAATAATTCTTGTAGGAGTATTTTCTTTAATTAGCTTCTGTAGCTGATTTTCATCTGCGGCTGCCCATGTCTTTCCTGCGTTCTTTGGTTTCTTTTCCATTGTTTATAGGATGGTAAATTATAAATCCTCTCCACTGTAGAACAAAACATAGAACAAAGTCAATAGTTCTTGTTTTTATTTTCATATACGTGCATGATGTGCGCATGGTTATCCGCAAAAGAAACGACCTTCATTCCACTCAGAAGCGGTTGTTAGAGTTATTAAAGAACAATATTGATGACCCTCTGACTATTCGTGAACTTCAAGATGCTTTGAACATCTCTTCTCCAAGTGTTATTCATCATCATATTAAACAACTAGAGAACAAAGGATACCTACGTCGCAACCCCTCAAACCCAAAGGACTACCAAGTTTTAGGAGACGAGCCAGATAAACCTGTGGCATACATTAATCTTTATGGATTGGCACACTGCGGTCCTCATGGATCTATTCTTGACGGCGATCCAATTGATCGTGTTCCTGTAGCAACTAAATTACTCGGTTTTCCTTCTGAGGAAGCTTTCATGGTAAAAGCAAAGGGAGACTCTATGGAGCCTAGAATTAGTGACGGGGATTTGGTTATTGCTAGAAAGTCACCAGATGCCGATAACGGTAGTATTGTTGTTTGTGTAAACAATGGAGAGGCTTTAATTAAGCAAGTGCGCAAAGCAGAAAACCCAATTCTTGTTTCTTTAAATTCTGAATATGAACCATTTGTAGCCGATGAGGATTTTCGTATCGAGGGGGTGGTTAGGAGCATCTATTCGTATAATTAGATCTTCAATACAGTTCACGACCACGCCGCTTAAGCAGCATTAAGTTGAAGCAGCCCATTCAAGCTCATATTTGCCCTAATAGTCGTATGCGGGATCAATATGTAGATCCATGGCTTTCCTTTGTGAGCAGAATTATATTCAGATGCCGCATTACAGAATTCCTTGGCGGCTTCTGCTTTTTCCAAAACATCTTTCTCATCGATATCCTTTTCGGCTTTGACTTCAATCATGTAAATACAGTCACTTGTTTCTACAATAAAGTCCGGAACGTATCGGCTTGAATTATGTTTCCAGTAGATACGGAATTGTGCTTGAGCAGGCCTAAGCCAGCGCAGAACATCGGTATCTGATTCCAAAGTTGCCGCTAAGTCTTTTTCAGATTTTGAGTCAAATTTATATAGGTTGTGGCAGGCTTTTTTGAAGCCGCCAAACACTTTGGATGGGATTGTATTGGTAGGCTGGATTGTTTCTGAATAGTGATGAACCTTATCTTTCGTATACTTCGAAAAGTTATGAGGCTCGATCTTTGTGAATGCATGAATAACTGGCTCTTCAAAACCAGCTTGTTCCAAATAGAAATGATTCTTCAGTTGAACATAGATGAATTTGGCAATCTCGCGCTTGTGGTAGAGCACGATATTACGTAGTTCTTCATCACCTCGCCCTGAACCCAACTTGCCAACAGCCTGCGCAGCAAGTTTGTATAGGAGATCATTTACTTGGTCATAATCGATGTCTGGGTAGTTGACGAGCTCATTAACCAGAATATTGACAGGGGTATCGCGTACGACTCCACTTCCTTCACTTTGAAGAATATCAAACTCATGGGTTCTCAGTGTGGTACGTAGTATTTCTTCAGAAACAGGTTGATAGTTCAGATTCGACACATCCAAATCAAAATCATGGAACCCTGCAGTGACTTCATTACTTTGCTGAATGAGAATACGAGGAATAGGGATAACTTTCTGGATCACTTCCTGCACTACTTCCTCATATTCCTTTTTTGCAGCTTCTATAATCTCATGCTTAAACAAATTCTGCTGAGGAGCACTTTCAACGCGTTCTATGAGTTTTTCAAAAACAACCTTCTTCACTTCCGAAGAGTTAAGGTCATTTATGTTCGTTACTGAATCCCCAAGATTAGAAACGGTTTCGAACAATACTTGTTTGGCCTGCACATTAATATTTGCCTCCTGTCTCTTTACAGGATCTTGTAGTGCATCAGCAGCAGTTTTCTGCTCTTCAAGAGCTTCTGCATATGTAGAAGATGAAGTGATAATAGATTGCGCTTCCGGCAGAAAATTAGGGTCTATTTCAATGATATTCTCCTTCCTAATAATGGAATTCGGATCATTAGCCGCTTCAACTATCTTCTGGAATCGATCATGAGCAATGATAGTAAGCGTATCTGCCTTCTTTTCTCCGGTACGTTTTCCAAAAGGCAGTCGGAGGCCACGTCCCAGAGTCTGCTCTGTGAGAATTTGTGAATTTGCTGCCCTAAGCGGAATAATTGTATACAGATTTGTGACATCCCATCCTTCCTTCAGCATATTAACGTGGATAACAATCTCAGTCGTGTTTTCTGGCTTTTCTAAATCCATCAGACGCTTCACGTTTTCTTCCTTTTCACCCCCTCGTTGATTGGAGTGAATTTCCATAACCTTGTCTTTATATCTCCCATCAAAAAACTTATTCGATTCAATCATTTCTTTAAGCTCCTGTGCATGAGTCGTATCTTTAGCTACAACAAGAACAAACGGTTTCACTAACTTATTGCCAGTATCACGAGAATAGATATCCAAAGCGACCTTGGTATCTTCATGAATTCGAACACCATCCTCGAGTTTGATCAGATCCAGTTCTTTAGGGTCATTCCTGTATTGATCTGGATTAAAGTCTCTACGGGTGGCAACAGCAGGCTCCTTTAGGTACCCGTCTTTCAATGCATTCGCTAAAGAATACTCGTATACGACATTTTTAAACTTGGTACCACTTGTATCAATCGGAGTCGCTGTTAGTTCTAAACCTAAAACTGCTTTCAGTTCATTAATGGCTTTCATGCCAGCATCGGCACGATAGTGGTGTGATTCATCCATAAGAACCACTAGATCATCTAACTCCGAAAGATAACTGAAGTACGATTCGCCAAGGTATTCAGAAAGCCTCTTTATGCGTGGCTCTTTTCCTCCACGCATTTCTGAGCTGATGCGTTGGATATTGAAGACATTGATCTTTACTGACTCACTAAAAAGCGTTGCCTGTCGTGCCTCCGAGTAATTGTCACTTGTGATGATACGAGGAGGATTCTGTGCAAACTCGCTAATGCCGTTAAATACGTACTTTGCATTGTTGGGATCAGAAAAATCCTCCACCAACTTGTTGTAGATTGTCGTACCCGGTGCCAAGACGAAGAAGTTCCTGATTCCCTTTTCTATATACAGATACGCTATAAAAGCTCCCATCAGACGGGTTTTTCCGACTCCTGTAGCAAGGGCAAAGGTAACGGAAGGAAAGTCGCGCTCAAAATCACTGCACGTTGGGTACAACTCATGCACTTTCTTTAGCGCAGCAGTAAGATCTAAGCCGTTTCGAAGTTCGAGTTCATCTGCAAGCTTAGAGAGGATTTTCAAGCTTTCTGTCTGAGGCGGACGCAGACTGAGCCGATTCGTGATGGTTTGTGCAGTCCTATTCATTGTCTTCATCGGTAATGTCTTGATCTTCAGCAATTTTCTCCGTTGATTCGATGATATTTAGGTCGTAGTTATCCTGTCCATATTCACACTTGCCCAAAATCATCTGTGGGATCTTCTTGATGGTGATATTGGTGTAACGATCTTCACATTCCGGAGCAAATGACTTGGCGCAAATTAGCAGACTTTCTTCACTGCTCATTTCTTCGTGGATTTTGTCCAACTGCTCAACAGTTACAAATGCTGTGGTTACAAAAATATAGTCTGTTTCCGTTGATTTGCCCTGTTTCCAGTATAACTCTTCATGAGGTGAAAATCGGAAACCTTCATGCTTACACATGGCAGCTGCTAGCATGTTGGCGTTGTATTTCTCGTCAATGATCCAGTTGTCGTATTTGTCTTTACGAAGGAGGCTGGGTGCTAAGTTATAAAACTTGAATCCTCCTCCACCTCTCCATCCAAGTGATTCAGAAAGAGGCAGACCATCCGTTCCATCCACAACTTTTTTAAGCCTTGGTATACAGTGTGTGTTCGCATGTTCACCTAATTCTATTCCAATGTGTTTCCTATCCATTTTATGTGCTACAGCTGATGTAGTGCCTGATCCAAGAAAGCTATCTAAAACCAAGTCACCTTCTATTGTAGTTAATTCAACAATTCTCTTAATTAATCTTTCTGGTTTAGGTGTGTCAAATGCATTGGCAGGCCCAAAAAGAGTGTTTATTTCTTTTTTGGCCTCTTGATTATGTCCTACTTCTGTATTTGGCCACCATGTCCATGCATTTTGCCCTTCCGATTCAGACAAGTAGGTTTTTCTCCTAGGAACACCTTTACCATCTTTGCCGAACCATATTCTCCCTTCCCCAACAGAATTTAAAAAAACAGATTCAATATTTTTCCAACATCTACCCTCTGGTGGTTCATATACAACGCCTCCAGGCGTCGTAATCGAATACATTTGATTAGGCCTAAATCCTTGTGCGGTAAAATCGGAAGAAGCCCAAGGTCCTCTTGGGTCATTATCAGGATTCTTATATGTAGCCTTTTGCTTTTCTGTTTTAGGAAGAGGTTTTATTATTTTTTTAAAGGACAAAATATCTTTAGCATAAACTAAAATATGATCATGCCCTGCACCTATAGTAGCTCTCATATCAGGCGATGTTCTTTTCTGCCAGACTACGTTCGCAACAAAATTACTTCTTCTGAAGATTTCATCACACAAAACCTTCAAGTAGTGAGCTTCATTATCGTCAATGGAAATCCAAAGCGAACCATTCTGATTAAGTAAATTCCTTAAAATTTCTATCCTAGGTTTCATCAAATTAAGCCATAAAGAATGTTCAATTCCATCATCATAATGTTCAAAGGCGCTACCGGTATTGTACGGAGGATCAATGTAAATACACTTCACTTTTCCCGCATAATCCTGCTCCAAGGCCTTGAGTGCTAACAGGTTATCCCCGTGAATGAGCATGTTTTCTGTGTTTGGATCACCATAGGACTTCTCCGGGTCTTCAATCAGTATTCTTGGCTCAAGTTTTATTTCTTCGTCTTTGCCTATCCATGTGAGCTCAAGGCGCTGCTTCTTTGGCTTTCCTTTGCCGTTATTGGTTGGTGCAGTTGAATATGACATAATTATTTTCAAATAACATTCCAGCGGATGGTAAATAGTTGTTCCAGTGTAGCATTTTGTTTGAGTTGTGCCTCTACTCGTTCAATCAGCCCCTCCTTCTTCTCTTCGACCTCATCCTGAGACTCAAAGAGCTTCTTTCGCATCTCATTCCTCTTCTTTTCCATATCTTTAATCGACTTCTGTACTTTCAATTTTTCATCGAGATTTAGGATCTTCTTCGATGCAGTTTTTGCAGTCTTGATGTCAATGTCGAGCTTCTTTAAATCAAGTTCCAAGGCTTTCTTAACATCTTCCGCCCATTTATCCAACTTATCCACTTCTGTATCGAAGAAGTCACTGTTGCGTTCGGCAATTTGGCCTGAGATAAGAGTGACCGTTTGATCTTCAGCCTGCTGTAGCTGTGCAATGTCATCTGCTGTCAGATCTTCACACTGCTTAGTGCTTCCTGATAATGCAAAAATTTTCTTCGACACATCAGGATCTAACACCTTGTGACTTGCATCGAGAGCAATAGTAAGAATATGGTCTTCGCTTTCAAAGGCCTGAACCGTATAACAGGCAACACGCATCACGCCGCTTTTTCCGACAAAAGGTTCCAGTACAGAAATTTTGACGGGGTTATTCGTGTAATCGAATGTTATTTCCGTTGCCTGTAGATCTGTCGCTTTTACATTCTCTAAAATGCGTTGCGCTAAAGGATGCCCAGGACGATAGATATGAGAATCTTCTACATTCTTTCCAATCTTGTAAGGACCGGGTGGAATTTCCTCTCCTTTAAACGGATTCTTTTTAAGAATGAACGAATATTCCTTGTCGTTGTACTCGGCACCATCTTTGAGGAAGTATTTTGTTGTGTCCCATAGCCAACGCTCATGCCTATCCAGATATTGTTGGCTTTCGCTAAGATTGAAACGTAATTTTTCATGTACCTCTGAATCAAAGTTTTCCAGAAGCTTTTGTTTTGCATCACCCATATTTTCTTGAATGCTTTCGTCCATTTCCTGCTGGAGCGCGTCAAACGCCGTATTAATTTCGTCTTCCGATCTACATGACTGATAGATGGATGCGATTCGTTTTTCAAAATCAACTCCAGATTCAATGCTTCCCAGCACTTCATCACTCGCACCAAAGACCCCCTTGAAGAGATTAAATTTCTGATCAAGTAATTCGTAAACACGTTGATCTGCAGCATTTTTCCTATTCACGAAGTTGATAACAACAACATCATACTTCTGGCCGTAGCGGTGGCAGCGTCCGATTCTCTGTTCAATACGCTGTGGATTCCATGGAAGATCATAGTTAATAACCAAAGAACAGAATTGGAGGTTGATACCTTCAGCTCCAGCTTCGGTAGCAATCATAATTTCTGCTTCGTTCTTAAAATAATCCACGATTGCAGCCCTCATATCTGCAGTTTTTGATCCAGTTATTTTGTCCGTGTCTTTATGTTTCTTAAGCCAATCGGCATATATTTCTTTAGATTTGGGGTCGTTATTGGAGCCGTTAAAGAAGACAACTTTATCTGCGTATCCATTATCTGACAGAAGATCTAGCAGATAGTTTTGAGTAATTCTTGATTCAGTAAAGATAATCGCTTTCTTCTGGGCACCCAGATTCTCTGTCATTTGAAATCCTTTCTCCAGCCCAATAAGCAGGGCATCTCCTTTTGAGTTCTTCCATATCCTTTTGGCAATATCACGATATCTTTGTAGATCTTTTCTTTCCTCCTTCATCGCTTCAATATCTTCCTCTGTAAATACTTTAACTTCATTTTTTTGTTCTTCATCATCGACATCCTCCTCTTCATCAATCCATTCTTCAGAAAGCTCATCGTAAGTGTCGAAATCTTCTTGGATATTGGGAATCCCTAGTTCCTGTTGAACATTTTTCTTTTTTGCTTCTTTAATCAGAATTTCAAGTTTTGTAGCCAATCCATCAAGCGTACTGGCAATAGCAAAGGATGATGATGCAAGAAGCTTACGAAGAATAAGGGACATAAGATGCCTTTGGCTTGCAGGTAATGCGTAGAGCTTCGGACGTTGCAGATAATCGGTCATTTCGTTGTATAGCTCTATTTCATCGTCAGAAGGTATGTAATCCTGTGTTAGCGGTATGCGCTTGGTGTATTTAATGTATTCGAGTACCTGACGTCTCAAAGTGCGTGTACAAACAGTTTTAAGTCTATTACGTAGATCAGCAAACATCTCCTGTTTTGGTTCTACGAGTCCCAACTCATTTTCATTAATATCCTGTACTTGTGGTACACGGGAGTAATTAGATTTAAAACTCTTTAAATCTCCGAAAACATGGTCATCAATAATGCTTACCAGTCCATAAAGTTCAAGAAGGGAGTTTTGTAGAGGAGTGGCAGTGAGTAATATTTTAGGGATACCCTCAAGTGATGCTTTAATCTCTTTTGCAATCTTATTACTTGGCTTATATACATTTCGTAATCGGTGAGCCTCATCTATTACAACAAGATCCCACGGCGTTTGTTTTACGTATGGAGACTTATTTCGTGCAAAGTGGTAGGAGCAAATAACAATAGTATCCTCTTGATCAAATGGATTTAGATTTCCATCTTTGATGAGTTGGTTGAAAGATTTAGCCTCTAAAAGACTTGATCGAATAAAAAACTTTTCCTGTAATTCAACACTCCACTGCTTTCGTAAGTTCGAGGGAACAATAAGTAGTATTTTCCTTTTTCGCTCAGCCCACTTCTGAGATATCACCAATCCAGCCTCAATCGTTTTACCCAATCCGACTTCATCCGCGAGGATTGCCCCTTTAGACAGGGGGGAGCGAAAAGCGAAGAGGGCCGCCTCAATCTGATGAGGGTTAAGGTCAACTTGTGCATTGGATAGCGTAGAAGTTAGCTTTTCCAAGCTATTAGATGAGCTTCTCTTGGTAAGCTCATACGCGAAATACTTTGCATGATATTCAGTTATATTCACGTTTGGAGTATAACGTATGCAATGAATTAGTGATAAGTAAAAGCATTGGATATGCCACGTGGACATAAGAAAACACATCGACTTCATATTTACCGTATTAAACAAGGAATTGGTAATGTGATACGCAAAATGTTAAAAAGGCTTCTCAGGAACTACTGCATAAGTCTGAGTCTTGATTGGCGCAAGAAGCAAGACACACGGGCAGATGTAAAAGTCACTATCCAGAGCTTCCTTTTTAGCAAGCTTCCTGGACCGACCTACACAGAACAGGACTGTGCGGAGAAGACGGAGGCGGTGTACATGCACATCTTTGACAGTTACATGGATCGTAAAAACAGTGTTTATGCGATGGCATAGATTCAGTTGATCCCTCTCATGGTTTCAAGAATTTCTGTTATCTTAATATAGTGAGAAGAACCTTTCTGTTTTCTCCAGTAGGCCAAAAATAGGTCATGCGCCTGTTTTATATGCTTAGGATCCGAGTCTCCGTAAAAATATTTTGCAAATAAAACAAACTTATCTTTGTCTGATATTGGCTGAAGTTCATTCATATATCCACCGATATCGGCATCGTCTAAGCCATGCAACTTGAATTGAGATCTTGCGTGTTCTTCATCCCAGAGGATTTTTTCTGGAGTTTCTTCAGGAAGAAAATAGACATTTCCATTCCAAAAACGCAGATAATCCAGCATGAGAGTAACCTTCTGGCGTTCATCCGAGCCAGATGCCCCACCGTCCACATGAAATGGGATTTGGCACCCTACCTGATTTCTTATTTTATCGGCTAATACGGATGCCTTTTTATCTCTTTCGGTAAGGGTATCGACATCAATTAAATCATTTACAGGTTTCTTGTCTCCATCAAACAAAACAAAGAATTTTGATGGCAATCTTCTGCTATACAACGTGACATCTTGGCAAATATTTTCAGCACCACCTGGGTAGTATTGAACCTCAAACTGTGATGCGACTTCTTCTGGCATATCTTTGAGTACAGCTTCTATCAAATTTTGTGCCAGACCGTCTTCTACAATAATGGTCTTCAGAGATTCATTTGGGTGGCCAACAACGAAAAAGGCCTCTTCTGGCTTACGATCAGCAATCACTCGGACTCTCCCATTTACACCATTACTAAATACTTTAATTGCCGAAGGCGGCAGCCCAGAGATTAGAGATGGAGAATGTGTGGAAATAACAACTTGAATCTTTTTTCCTTTAATTTTCTTCAATAGAAATATTTTAAGCCTTTCTTGTGCCCCAGGATGTAATGAAACATCGGGCTCATCCAAAAGAATCAATGTATTATTGTCAGCTTTATGTATTCTGTGAACCAACTCAACAACTGCAATTTCTCCACTACCAGCAAAAGCCTCTGAATAATTTAAACTGTCTGTTTTGTAAATTACGGAAGTTCCCCATTCTTTGAAGAACTTATGTTCGATCACTATTCCGCTTACATAATTCTTTCCTAAAATTTCCGATATTTGTTCAAGTTCCTCAACTGACAATTGCTCAGGAAGGTTGTTTTGAGCAGTATTTGCGCTCTTTTGAATTAAGTTATTTTCTAGAACATTTCGAAGGTTTTTGGATTTTTTGCGCAAGTATTCCTGCTTTGTTTTTGATCGCAAATGCGCCGCAGGCTTATTAAAATAGAAATATTTATCAAATGCACTTAGAATTGAGCGAAAATCAATGTAATCAACCTTCATATCTATGGGTAAGCTCCTGCTTCCACCCATCGTCTCCATCCCAAAACTTTTTAACGGTCTGCTTGTCTCCCAGTAGTCAGGATCTTTCCTTTTCTTTATGCGAATTTTAAGAACCTCAACTTGTTCTCCAGATGGTTTTTTATAAGCATATATCATGCAGTTCCGTTTTCCGTTTTCAAGATTTTTAATAGGGTCAACTTCAGTTGAAAACCAATAATTGCCAACACTTTTTCCTTCGGGCGTACCCCATAAAGCTTGCAGAGTAGAACTCTTGCCAAATCCATTTTGACCAACAAGAGCAGTGAGAGGAAACGAGAAATCGATTCTGGAATCTGGTTCGAGATTTCGATAGCGAGGAAAACGAATGTAGTCTATGTATTTTGTAAAGGCTCCCCGATTTTTCATCCCGATAATTTCATTTACAAGATCCTGCATTTGATTTTGAATAAATTAAGATCGTAGCTGCGCTTTATCTAATCTTGCGAATAAGTGGGATATCATACTCAGCATGTCTAGACAGTCCTTTTCAGTATAAAGGCCTGTTTCGACCAGTTTTTTTGTATATTCTGGATTATGTGTTAGGGGGTTTCTGCATCCGATGACAATCCCTTTTGAAAGTAAATGTTGGCCACCTTGTATATTTCGCTTGGTTGTATCGTCACAGGCAGTCACCATTAGCTTTCCATCGCCAAGATTGAACGCAGTATCCATGTCCCCACTATCATTTCCAGAATCGATACTCGCCCTCTCTTTCACTCGCTGTATATATAGTCTTGAGGCTTTCTCCGCAGCATCGAAGTATTTTTCATTAATATAGTCATCCTTCGCAATATTCTGAATTTCAGGATGCAGATGTCTCCAATGATATCTTGGATATTCAGGAACAATTTCATGCAATGATCTTACAACCGCACTTGTAGTTTCTGCGGGTAATTCTGATTCTTTAGCCAAGGCCTGAAGAATCGGTCCTGCAAGATTTTGCATATCAGTTGGAAGCTTGCTAAGCCAATCCTTCACGTTGATTCCTGTCTTTTGATCCAATTCTTTTTCTCTCGCTTCCTCTCTTTTTTTGCGCCAATCACGCTCAAGCCAATTCATCATACTTCGCAAATACTCTCGAAGCTTGTACATATCTGGATGGCCCCAATTCAATGATTGCCTGTCAGTTGCGATTACATCCTCCCTGATGTCATCAATGAAATTAACCTCAAGTGATCCTGTAAGATAAGAAAAGAAGTGGCTTGATGTGCTATCTGAAAAATATTCAGGCAAGTTTACCAACTTCCCGCGAGAAAATAGCGTCACTCCTCGCATGTTCGTTTGAGGGGGTATTGGTTTTTTTGATGTCATCAAATAACCCTTTACCTCAGTCTTTTTTTCATACTCACTCTGTAACAGAACATCAGTCGGAACATTCCACTGTACTTCCTTATCAAGACCTGCATATTTTTTATCGTTTTCTACAAGGATCTCATGGTCTGTATTGTGCCGAATGAAAATTCTAAATTTCGGGTCGATGATAAAAATGCGCGATAGGCTCACTGCAAGGTCTTCGGCTGAAAAATCGCTCTCTCGCTTTATTCCGCGCAGTGTAATGCGTGTTCCGTGTTCTTTGGGACTATGAGGTTCGTCCTTCTTTATTATTTGGGGCTTGTACTCATGGTCTTCCTTCATTATGTCCTCCCACCGCAGTAGAAAAATATTCTCCTTACCGTCTTTGCATGTTGCAACTTCAATCTCTTGGGCAATTCCAAAGAATGATAATTTTCCTAACCCCTTTTTCCCAATTACCTTTCTACCATCAGCAGTTTCTTGAGTTCCTTCTTCCACTCGACGATTTCTACCTATCCTCAAAAATTTTTCATTTATATCAGTCAATGACATCCCGATCCCATTATCTTCAACAATGATTTCCTTAGCATCTTTCTCCGAATCGTTTAGTAAAATATGGACTTCACTTCCATTCGCATCGTATGAATTTGCTATTAACTCGGATAAAACTGGAGGTAGCGTGGAATACATGCGCACGCCTAAGTGCTCTATCGTCTTTGGATCAAAAGTCATTTTAAGTTCGTCTGCCATGCTTTTTATTGGAATGGGCATTCATTATCGTTTCTCCCAGACTTTTGGCGAATAAAGGTGGAACCGCATTACCGATGATTTTTGCAGCCAAACCGATGCTCTCGCTTGGGAAAATATATTCTTTGGGGAAGGTTTGCAGAGTGGCTCCTTCTCGAATTGAGAGCCCTCTGTCTTCCTCTGGATGAGCAAATCTTCCATTTGAGATACTGACAAATTTTGTGGTTATCGTAGGAGCAGGCTTGTCCCAACTCATCCTGCCGTAATTATCAGGGAAGCCATTTCCTGAATAGCTAAGACGTTTTAACTTCTTATCGTTAGCCCAGTCTTTCCATGACCCTCCACTTTTGGGTGTCTTTTTTAAACGAAGAACATTCTTTTCAGTAATATTCGCGGTTGAATGGTAGAAAGCAGTCATATCTCGATGGCCTGGGTGTACCTTTTTAAAACCATTTTTCGCACCTAAAACATCTCTGACTGTCGGCAGGTAAGCAAGATTCGGAGTTGGAAATATCGATTCGCTATGTAAGCGGGTCGCAAGCAATGAAAAGCGCCGCCTCGATTGAGGCACTCCATACTGGTTCATATTCACAGTGCCAAAATGCACCTTAAATCCTTTTTGCCCTAAAGATGCAATAAAGTTATCAAGACCACTCTTATCTTTACGAGTAAGTATGCCGGGGACATTTTCCACAAGGACATAGCCAGGATTGAAATAATCAACAAATCTATTAAATTCGATAAGTAGATTCTTGGATTTTGTAGATTTCGACTTATTAGTCCTAATGATCGACCAATACTGACATGGGCTACATCCAATCAAAATAAGGTTGTCATCATTTTTTTTCAAATCGAGCCTCTTTTCGAGATCTTGTTCTTTCAGATCAAAAACGTCCTCGTGAAGAAACTCAGAGCCTGGATTATTGCCTTCATACGTATCCTTGCAAGATGGGTCATTATCAATACCGGCAATCACATCAATACCCGCCTGTCTTAAACCACACGTCATACCCCCGCCTGAGCAGAAGAAGTCGACTGCCTTTAGTTTTTTCATTGACATAATCGAGCCACATTCTACCTGAGAACCCTTGAGATACACACCTTCTCCTTAAGATACCCTAAGGAGACGCTTTACATGCGCCTATGTCGGGCAGGTGCGGTTCCTGGATAATAAGTGGAGTTGATAGCATGTAGGCACTACGGAATCGTAATGAAACCCCCGGGGAATCGAACCTAGCCTCACTTCAGGATTTGTATTCTGGAACCACCACGGTCGGGTGCCCGTAATGGTAGCCCCAAGGAGAATCGAACTCCTGTTACCAGGATGAAAACCTGGCGTCCTAACCATTAGACGATGGGGCCACGATGAGCAAAAGATCAGAGGCACTTATAAATTACCTACGTCGGCTAGTATATGATTTAAAATGTAATATGTGCAAAGAAAAAGAGTGTTTAGATCTGAAACCTACAAATGCCTATATTAAACAAAACCGCCAGACGAAGTGAATCGAGAGACGGTGTTTGTTTTGATCAGAAGAAATATAGAGCAAGCTCTATAAAACCAATGACACTAATAGTATAGCAAACTTGACCCTATTTTTCAATGGCCTTTTTAGAGCCAAATTTGGGGGTTATGGAGCAAATTGAGACTGTATATTTTCTATTATTTATAATCCCCCATACTTGCTCTGATACAAACCAAAAGGGCTCCAATAAAACCACTAAATATGTAACAGCAGCACTTTCTGGACGTTTTTACAATTATACACATACTTGTCCTTTAATGACTTCCGATACTCACCAAAAAAGGCTCCACGTTCCCATGAGTACAATTCTTGGAACATATCTGAAGATTGCAAAACAATACGCACTCAGCCATATCCTAATATTCATCTTATATGGAGCAGGAATTATTTTGAGTGACATTGTAACCAAACTCTACTACAGAAACATCTTCGATTTAATCTCTAATCCTGTATCTAAAACAGAGGTTTGGCCCGAAGTGCTGCATATCTTTATCGGTCTAATCATTTTGGTCTTTATTTACAATGTCATCTTCCGCATAGCAGACTTTATAATGGTTTATGCACAATCTAATACAATACGTGAAATACAAAACTACGCATTGGATAAGTTGCATAAGCACTCTTATAGCTTCTTTGTTGGTAGCTTTACAGGAAGTTTAGTGGCAAAAGCAAAGCGCTTTACCCATGGCTTCGAACATATTCATGACCGAGTGGTTTTCGATTTCTGGTTCACAGGTATTCAACTAGTTGGAGTATTAGTTGTACTAACAACAATCATGCCAAAGTTAGCAATGTTCTTTTTGGTTTGGTGCATCTTCTATCTATCTTTAAGTTATGGATTTGCGCGCTTTAATATTAAGTTCGATTTGAGAGCAGCAACAGAAGATTCCAAAGTAACAGGACAATTAGCCGACATCATTACGAACATTCTTAACTTGAAAATGTTCACATCCAGCAGTCGTGAAATGAAACGCTATGGAAAAGCAACACATGCTCAGTATCGAGCCAGATCGACTGCATGGTACATAGGAAATTCGTTCCATGCGATACAAGGAGTTGCAGTTGCGATTCTGGAAATCGTCGGTATGTATATCACGCTACATCTTTGGTTAGACGGATCAATTACCGTCGGAACGGTAGTACTTGTACAAGCCTACTTCGCCATGATTATTGGCAAAATATGGGGAATTGGTCATGCAATTAGAAATGTGTTCCGCGCACTCTCGGAAGCAGAAGAAATGGTCGCAATACTAGAAACTCCGCAAGAAGTTCAGGATCTTACAGAGCCTGAGATACCTCAGATCGTGAATGGAGCTCTGGATCTGAATACGATTTCCTTCCAATACAAAGAAGGACGAGAGGTATTTCATGATTTTGTACTTAAGATACCAGCAGGCCAACGCGTTGGAATAGTTGGGCATTCCGGAGTAGGTAAATCTACGCTCTTCAAATTAATTCTGCGCTTTGCTGATGTAAATAACGGAAGCATCTTGATAGATAACCAAGACATACGCAGTATTAAGCAGGATGATCTGCGAAAGTTCATCAGTTATGTTCCACAGGAGCCTGTCCTATTCCATCGCACTCTATTTGAAAACATTGCATATGCACAAGCAGGCGCATCTGAAAAAGATGTGATAGAAGCAGCAAAAAAAGCGCATGCACACGACTTTATTTCCAGACTGCCTGATGGATACGAGACTCTTGTAGGAGAAAGAGGAATAAAGCTATCTGGTGGAGAACGTCAGCGCATTGCAATCGCACGCGTCATACTAAAAGATGCTCCTATTTTATTGCTAGATGAAGCGACCAGTTCGCTAGACTCGGTAAGTGAGAAATATATTCAGGAACAGCTGCATATCCTGATGCAGGATCGTACAACTTTGGCTATCGCTCACCGAATCTCTACCATTATGGAAATGGATCGCATAATTGTTCTGGAAGAAGGTAGTATCGTGGAGGATGGATCGCATACTCAGCTTCTGGAAAAGGGAGGAGTATATTCAGATCTGTGGTCGCATCAATCCAGAGGATTCTTGATTGAGGAAGAATCACAAAATGAGCAATAATTAACTATCTTATGAACATCTTTGAAACATTCTTGATAGCACTTGGCTTGTCGATGGATTCTCTGGCTATAGCAATCGCGTATGGCGTTATGCCTCAGAAACACAGATTGATAAACGCCTTGCGTTGTGGATTGTGCTTTGGACTTATGCAGATGATCATGCCACTTATTGGCTGGCTAGCAGGTACTCAGCTACGACAAGTGATAGAAGGAGTAGACCACTGGGTCGCCTTTATAATTCTAATGCTTATTGGATTAAAAATGATTTCAGATAGCAGGCAAACAAACGAGAACGTTCATAAAAAGAGAAATTTCCGAGTTACTACACTGCTCTGCCTAGGGCTAGCAACAAGTATAGATGCATTGGCAGTTGGAATCGGTCTGGCGTTCTTGCAAATTAATATAATCACTACGGCACTGGTTATTGGTGGTGTTACTTTGCTTGTGTCATTCGCCGGAGTGCTAATAGGAGGTGTAGCAGGAATCTACGCCGAAAAGAAAGTAACGCTCATGGGCGGATTGATACTGATATTTATCGGACTAAAGATTTTGTTGGAACACACCCTTTACTAGGGACTAGGGGCTAGGGGTTAGGGACTAGATAAAACAAACAGAGAGCTAAGATTCTTCTAGTGTTTAGTGCCTAGCCGCCTAGCACCTAAATTCGACGCACCGACTGTTTATATACAACTGACCGATGTTGAATAACGAATATTTTTACACTTCTTTTTTCAATTCTAAAGATAATCCGATAATCACCGCTGCGCAGTTTTCTGTATCCCTTTAGCGATCTACGAAGTGGCTTCCCGAATGTTTCCGGTGCTGTCTCCAATTTTTCTTCAATTGCTTTTTTAACACGTACTCTGTCTTTCTTAGATAACCGAGGGGTATCCTCTCGCAAGACATCCTTGTGATATAAAATTGCATAGTTTATTCCCATACCTTTTTATGAGAGATGAAGGACGCATTTTTTGTATCACGTTTTTCCGCCATTGCGTTCCATACTTCATCCTCATCAATCTCAATAGCCAATTGAATAAGATGCAGTGCTTTTGTTGCCTGTGGCACATCATCACGATTCGATAACATTTCGATAATATTTTCTATGTCTTCAGGGAGACTTATGTTGATACGCTTCTTGGAAGTAGGCATGGAATAATAGGAAGTATAATTATAGTGTATCACAAGTGTATCACCTATGCAAGGGCCTCTAACGAGAGATTAGAATCTAATATGGATCAACGCCAATATGTGTGGAAAAAATGAAAATTAAAAGATTAATTTGTGGGTTCTTGGCATGCGTGGGTGGGAGGGCAAACGCACTCGAGCGAGGAGCCAATGTTTGTTGCTCAATTGCGCGAGCAGATGGTGAGCGAGTCCTGAGCAGACGAAGGACTCGACTCATCTCTGCGAGCCAATCTTAGGAAATAGCATAGCGCGACGAGCGAGCTGCGTTTGCCTTGATCTTTTTTGGTTCTTTTTTCCATCGGGAAAAAAGAACACATATGAATATATGCATAAGCTAGTTTATAATTTATCAAGCTAACAAATATTCTCCACACATTTTGGACATGATCCCAGTTCACCACCACCCCTTCCTCTTAAAGTACGTCAACATTCCAACAACAACCCCGATCATCACCACCCAAACCATCGGATATCCCCATTCCCATCCAAGTTCGGGCATGTACTGGAAGTTCATTCCATAAACACCAGCAATGAATGTTAGCGGGATGAAGATGGTGGCAATTACAGTTAGCACCTTCATCACTTCATTCATGCGATTGGATACAATAGAGAGGTAATTGCTTAACATGTTCGATGCCATGTCGCGGTATGTATCCACCGAATCCATGACCTGAATGATGTGATCGTGCACATCGCGAAAATAGGGAGCTGTTTTGGATGTGATAAGGTCTCCTTCCTCATGTTGTAGTTGCGAAAGCACTTCACGCAAAGGTAGAATCGCTTTTCGCACAAAAACGAGCTCGCGTTGCAAGTGGTGGATCGCCGCAAGAGTTGTATCGTCAGGTTCACTGAGTAGTTGCTTCTCCAGCTCTTCAATCTGATCTCCTAGAGCTACAAGAATCTCGAAATACCCATCAACTATTGCATCTAGTAATCTATACATCAGATAATCAGCCCCAGAGGAGCGCAACTTTCCTTTCCCTGCACGCAAACGTTCACGCATAGGATCGAAAACATCTTGTGGCTGCTACTGGAAAGAAAGAATGAGTTTGTCTTTAAGGACAATACTAATCTGTTCAACATTAACTCGTCTCTCCTCCTTAATATAATTAAGCATTTTAACCACAACAAAAAAACAATCATCAAACTCTTCTAGTTTTGGACGATGAGAAGTGTTCAAAATATCTTCAAGAAGCAGAACATGTAAATTGAATTGCTTACCTAGTGATGCAATTACCTTAGATTCGTGAATACCATCAACATTCACCCAATTGACACGATCGTTTTTAAAAAGCTTCGCACAATCATCAACTGTTGTTAGTTTGTTTTCTTCATAAATCTCATCATTGTATGTCCACATTGTAATGTGCGGCTTTTCTACCTTCTTCTTACCAATATGTGTGAGTGTTCCTGGTGCCACCCCTACTTTGGAAGCAGTTTTAAGAAAGGAAGGTATACGCATTGTCTTCATAGCAATATGTATGATGAATCACATAAAACCATAAAGAAAGGGGTTTTTATCTCTATAAATGCTCTCTTAATATACAATAACCGGACTTAAGCACGACATGTTCTGGATTTATATCACCACAGGCGTAATCTCTGTGATTTCTCTACTATTTACAGCCATATTGCTGCTCGAATTTTTGAAAGTTACCCGAAAGCGCAGAGAACTAATAGCGGCTTTGGGCGGAACTGGTAGAGCTGTGCGCCGATTTAAACATACGCTTATGACAACATATATCGCCTCCAGCATCATCTGGTCTCTTGGATTGTTTCTCTATTCCTTCTGGCTTTTTCGATAATGAATTCTATGTCTAATAATGAACGGCTCATTTTTTCAACCTCAACACACTGGGTGAAGTACCTCTCGAGCATTTTCTTTAACAATCTCTTTGCTATGCTTGGGATCCTTTTGCTTATCGCAGCTGCGATTGCATCGATACAGATCGTCGCGTTAATCACCTTTTTTGTCGGTACCATTCTCATACTCTTTGCGCATCACCGCCTTTTCCACAAAATTATGAGCGAAGCGATGTTGGATATTTTTGTAACTACAGACCGCGTAATCTACTTTGACGATAATCTTTGCTTATGTGATGACGAACACGAAATTCCGCTGGAAAAAGTAGCAGCAGTAGAAGTTAATCAACATGGCTTACTACAGAACATCTTGGACTACGGCATAATTTGGTTTGATACCGGCGGTGGTGTACAAGATATAAATAGATCGGTCCCAAACGTACCACATCCCGACAAAGTGTCGGAAATTATCGCAAAGGTAGTGAAAGAAAGATACCAACGTTCTTTCCTGGAACGTTCAACCGAGCGTACACTTGTATCGAATGAAACATAAACTGATACTCACTGGCCTGATCATCTCTGCTGCACTCACTATTCCAGGAGCGCTATTCGCACAGGAGCCTGTTAAGACCGTTGATGAAACCATTTTGAAAGAACTGTATGTGCAGTACCTGAAGGACCCTGCCAATGAATTCATTTTAAGGCGTATCGAAGATGAACGGGCATCAATCAGAGATATCATCGAAGAAGAACTCCAGAAAATAGTGACACCGCCGCCTGAGGAAGCAGAGATCGATCCATCGGAGATCACAAAAGCACTCGACAGACAAAAGGGTGTGATCGCAGCATTGCAAGATCGCTCACGTGAGCGAAAAGTGGATTTGGATCTTCTAGTTGCAGAAGAGAAGCGATTTTATCTTCAGCCGCAGACCGCCACGGGAACAGTGTCCGAAGCAGATAAATTTCGTATAACCAAATCTCACGAAGGTCTGCTGGCAAAAAAGGTGATATTGGAAGAACGCATTTCGGTACTCGATGTGTTCCTATTCCAACAGGACGCGAGGCTTAATAAACTTGAATACGAACAGCGACTCCTGCAGTTTGGCATACTGATTACGATCGGAAAATATCTTTTGATACTTCTGGCCATCTGGTTTATCGAACGAACCATTCGCTTGCACGTACTTATACGAATCAAACAATCTGATCGGCGCTACTCTGTAACTAAAACGTTTTCTTCAATCATATACATCGTAACTTTTAGCGTGCTTATCGGCACAATCTTTGCCAAGAACCCGGGTGTGCTGGCTTCCCTTGCAATAGTTGGCGCCGGTCTTGCCATTGCGCTACAAGATATTGTAAAAGACATCGTTGGATGGATCGTTATCTTCCAAAACCGGCTCTACTCCACAGGTGACCGCATCACGATCGGCGGATCGACTGGTGAAGTGATTGATATCCATGTACTTAGGACCATGTTGCTAGAAGTCGGCATTCCTCCTGCTGGAGTTCTGGAACATACGGGGAAAGTGCTCTCCATACCGAATGCAGCAATACTCACGCAACCAATCACCAATCACAGCACCACATCTGATTTCGTGAATGCAGAAATGCGCATCACCGTGACCTTCGAGAGCAACTGGAAGAAGGCAAAACAAATTCTGGAAGAAGTAGTCAACAAAGAAACGAGTCAGAATTCTGAAAGGGAGAAATCACAGCAGATACGTAGAACGCGCATGATGTACATCGTCCGCCAAGCAATTGGTCCGCGCGTATACACAGACATCGCAGCTGATGGCATAGAATTCCTGCTGCGCTTTTCGGTACCACTCGGTGCAAAGTGGCCCGTGATCACGGCTCTCTCAGAAAAGATCATGGAGCGCTTTGATGCGGAAGAAGACGTGGAGCTCGCGTACAAGACGGTAAGGTATTACAAGAAGGGAGAAGAAAAGTAGCTAAAATGCTATTCACTGCTAAATAAAGGAGCGGGAGTCTTGTTCGAAAGATATTGCGACGTGAATATCTAATACAATTCATTACAGTAACTACACGTGTCGACCAAACTCAATCAATCCGCCCATTCAATCTAAGAAGCTTCTCTTGGACATCTGATATCCGAGCTTGTAAAACTAAAAATTTAATAGGAGTGATATACTATCAAGGTGACCATCTCCAAGAAGTTTTCTGCCATCGATTTTAAACCAACTATGGAAGTAGCCGGATATGCCAACGAAGGACTTCGGCTAAGACGCATATTTAAGCGTGGCGGAACATCTATTGGTATTGCTCGCGCGCGCGACTTAAAGAATCGCAGAAACCTGAGTCCATCGACCATCAAACGCATGGTCAGCTTCTTTGCTCGACACGAAGTAGATAAACGAGGCAAGAACTTCGGCAATCCTGAAAAGCCAAGCAATGGATTTATCGCTTGGATGTTGTGGGGCGGAGATCCTGGTAAGAAGTGGGCAGAAGATACACTCAAACAAATGAAGAACGCTGATTGATATTTTTTACCCCCCCCCATTATGACCCCAGATGATACACAATCGTGGTACGCATTGCTCCAGAAACCTCCCTTTGCCCCACCTTCATGGATATTTGGACCCGTTTGGAGCGTCCTGTACATTATTATACTCATTTCTTTTGGATACGTTTTTCTTAATACTATTAATCACAAGTGGCCCGCCAAAATTGCACTGCCTTTTATAATAAACTTGGCTGCTAATATCGGCTTCACTCCCCTACAGTTCGGATTGAAGAATAATTTTCTAGCTCTCATCGATATCCTTGTAGTTCTTAGTACAATCATCTGGATGATGCGTGCAGTGTGGCCGCTTGCACCGTGGGTAGGATGGGCGCAGGTGCCGTACTTAATATGGGTAAGCTTTGCTTCAGTGCTACAAATAAGTATTACCTGGCTGAATAAATAGAAAAAACCACGCACTTGCGTACGGGCCACCGTCCGTGATAGTTAATGCAATAGGGACTAGGCGGCTAAGGACTGGCTTGAACAAACAGAGAGCTATGATTGCATTTCACCTAAACATGCCGGCAATACTCGGGTGCTGACCCAACCAAGTTCGCACTCTACTTTGATCAGCCAAACACCTTTTTCTATCTCGTTCTCTTATACGAATCGCAGTTATTTCATCTAACTCGCCTCTCGTCATTGCACCCCTATATAATTCACCCATTATAATATCTTCGCGACGTTTACCCAGTAAGTCAGATGCCTCTAGTCGAACTTGTTTTGAAGAATGATTATCTGCCATATAGCATAACTCTGTGTTTAATGCTTCAATCCTACTTTTTGCCGCTGCAACTTTCTTCACATTCTCAGGAATAGATACTTTTTCATCTGCAAATACAGGCGATTCCGTAATATAAGTTTCACTCGGAGCTGAAGCCCATGACTTCCCAGTGAAAGGATTGATATGACAATCGTCTCGTATATCGTGCAACCCGGTCCTTCCTGTATCTACACTCTCAGTTTCGACTGTTAGCAAATCAAGATCTCTGGTGCATTGCGCAATCTCAGTACGAATCTGATCAATGCGAACCAGAGCTGCTTGCTCTTCTGGCGAAGGGATTGCATCAGCTACTTCTGGATCTTTTTCTTGTTCAGTCATATTGTGATTTGGTAAACAGGAAACGGATTTTACCCCTTACAAATTGTGATGCAAGTATTACACAAACTAGGGGCTAGGGGCCAGCTTGAACAAACAGAGAGCTATGATTCTTCTAAAAACTAGAAGCTAGGGAACCTCTGATTAATAGATAAAACGTAGCGTAGGATTTAAGTTATCCGCGCAGATCGTGCAGGTAACCGAACCTGCACTACGTGTTTTTCAGAGGTTCCCTAGAAGCTAAAAAGCAATTTTCCTTCCAACTCCATCCCGATGATATTTACCAAACTCGGTAATCTTCACACACACATCATTATGTACCACCGGACCATCTATACAAAGCCTGATTCCAAGTGGATCCACTACACAATTTCCACATAGCCCGTATCCACACTTCATGTATCGCTCTAACGAGAGCTGTGATGGCACTTGATGGTCGCAACTAAGCTGAGAAACTGCAACCAACATTCGTTCAGGACCACACGCAAAGAGCTGATCAAACTTCTCCCCTCCCTTGATCACTTTATTTATATCTTGAACGTTAAAACCCTTGAAGCCTTGCGATCCATCATCTGTAGCAACATGCAATGTTACGTTTTTAAGTGAAGAAAGTTCATCAAGATACAACAAGTGCTCTTTACTGCGTGCACCAACAAACACATGTACATCACATCCATCCTTAATCGCTTCGTGTGCTGCAAAGTACATAGGCGCTGCACCGTAACCACCAGCAAGTAGTGCAAGCTTTTGCCCCTTCTCCCACTCATAATTTGATCCAAATGCTCCGCGCAACCCAACTAAATCTCCAACGGCTGACTTTGCAAGCTTCTTTGTCATATCACCAACTGCAAAGAAGGTAATCCTGATTTGCTTACCATCATCATAAGCAATGCTCATTGGAACTTCGTCCACTCCGGGTAACCACACCATTGCAAACTGTCCCGGCTTTGCCCCAAGTGAAGTGTTAAACGTAAAAGTTTGAACATGGTCGGTTTCTTGTTTGATATCAACAATCCTGTGCGTTGTCGGAAGCCGACTCTGAGACTGCGTGTTCATACAACTCTATTGTAAATGAAAAATGAAAAATGAATAATGAAAAATTATGCTCTGATTCGCTGACCACATCCATTTTTCATTTTTAACTTTTAATTTTTCATTTTTCTGTGCATTCCCCCAATTAACTCAGATAACTCCGAGACACCCTCAGCCTCGCACCAAGCAGACATCTCTGCACATACTTTCTTGAATACATCCTGCCCACGTGTGCCAATCGCGGTGCCAATTCCGATTAAACTTGCTCCTGCGAGTAAGAATTCAATCGCATCTTCGCCAGTATGTACTCCGCCAGTTCCAATAATCGGGAGTTTACCGTCTGTTGCGCTGTAAACATCTGCAATACATCTAACCGCAATAGGCTTAAGTCCAGGACCAGAGAGGCCTCCAACTTTATTAGCAAGTATCGGCATGCGGCTACGCAGATCAATCGCCATTCCAGGACCTACGGTGTTGATTACTGTGAATCCATCAGCTCCTGCTTCTGCGCATGCAATTGCAACAGCCTTTATGTCCTCTGCATTCGGCGAAAGCTTGATAAAGACAGGGATTTTTCCGCAGACTGTCTTAACTTCTTTTGTAACTGCAGCTGCATCGGGTGCAGAACATGCAAATGGCTTGCCAAACTCATGTTCCACATTCGGACAACTAATATTTATTTCTATAAAGTCTGGATCCAGCTCACCAATTGCTCGTGCTGTCTTAGCAAAATTTTCAACCGTGTCTGCTATGACGTTCGCGATTAGAGGAACGGGCTTATCCTTATTATAAATCGCAATTTCCTCCCGTGCCTTCTCTACTCCTGCATCCGGAACTCCCACTGCATTAAGTGTCCAATGTTCGTTGGAAATTACCGTGGGATTTGGATGACCCTTGTGTTCCTTAAGCCACAGTGACTTTGTAGTGACTGCACCTGCTCCATTCGCCGCAACTTGCTTCCAACTGCTGGAAGTGATTCCCCAAATTCCAGAAGCTAGAACTGTTGGATTTTTGAAGGTTACTCCGAGGATGGTTTGGGAGAGGTTCATCAAGACTAGTATCTCGTATTTAGTATTTAGTATCTAGTATTTCGTATTTCATATTTCAGATAACAATCTGATTCATATACTAGATACGAAATACGAGATACGAGATACGAGATACGAATAGCTATTTTCCGACAACCGCCTTCATAAACGCCGCAAACAACGGATGCGGCCTATGTGGCCTGCTCTTAAACTCCGGATGGAACTGTGATCCGAGCATGAACGGATGATCTTTTATTTCTACAATCTCCATCAACTTAGTCTCCGGCCATTCACCTGAAAAAATCAGACCTTTATCCTCCAGCTTCTTGCGCATTGCATTGTTGAACTCGTAACGATGACTGTGGCGCTCAGAAATTGTGTCATCTACACCTAATTGATTTGCTTCTTCATATGCTTCGTAAGCTTTGGTACCTTTTTTGAGCTTACATTGATAAGCACCCAACCTTAGTGTCCCTCCTTTAGCGCGTCCTTTGTGCTGACCGGGTAGGAAATGGACCAGATATTTGGACTTGGGGATCTTTCCGTCTTCATCAAACTCTTCGCTTGTAAGCTGAGGATCTTTTAGCTTCGCACGTGCGAACTCGATTGCCATTATCTGAGATCCTAAGCACAAACCAAGGTACGGAACTTTATTAGTCCGTGCATATTTGGCGGCTGCAATTTTTCCTTCTATACCTCGTAGACCAAATCCTCCAGGAACAATCATACCTTTGCACTTCTTCAACTCATCCCACGTTTCCTTATCCTTTTGTTCAAGCTTTTCGGAATCTATCCATACGATTTCCGCCTTGCGCTCGTTGTATACAGCTGCGGTCTTTGTTGCTTCTATCACAGATAAATATGCATCTTCCAATCCTGTATATTTTCCTACAAGTGCGATAGGTACACTCTTTGCTGCCTTTTCGTAACGAATACGTCCCTTCTCCCACTCAGTCATATCTGGTTCCAATGCACCTAAACCAAGCTTCTCGCTGATAATTCTTGCAACGTTATATTTCTGGAAATTCTGCGGAACATCGTAGATGGAATTCACCGTTTGCGCAGGAATAACCGCATGTCTATCCACTCCACAGAACCTGCTTATCTTATCCAAAAGTTCTTTTGGAATTTTGTAATCCGCACGCGCCATAATCATATCCGGCTCCAAGCCAATGCGCCTAAGTTCTCTTATGGAGATCTGTGTTGGCTTGGTTTTAAGTTCCTTGGATCCTTTTAGATACGGAAGCAGTGTGAGATGAATATGAAAAATTCTCTCGGGACCAAGATCAGATTTAAATTGCCTTAGTGCTTCCAAAAATGGTTCACCTTCTATATCCCCTACTGTTCCACCAATCTCTACCATCATTATCTCTGCACCACTTTGTTCCGCTGCATCTATCATTCCCTGCTTAATAGCATTGGTAATATGTGGGACTACTTGGATTGTTCCACCAAGAAAGTCGCCACGTCTCTCCTTGTTTAATACGTCCCGATACACCTGACCAGTGGTAAGCGTACTTAGCTTGCTCATCGGTTCATCAATGAATCGCTCATAATGCCCAAGATCCAGATCCGTCTCTGCTCCATCATCTGTTACGTATACCTCTCCGTGCTGGAATGGACTCATAGTGCCCGGATCTACATTTAAATATGGATCAAGCTTCTGTACGAATACTTTGAGCCCACATGCTTTCATAATCGATCCGATACTGGATGTGGAGATTCCTTTTCCAAGTGAACTACAAACTCCACCTGTCGTAATGATGAATCTGGTCTGTCCGCCAAAGCGGGGGTTAATTTCGATCTTCCCATCTGGGTTCTTTTTTTTCTTTGATGCCTGTCCTGAGCCTTCTTGACGAAGGGTTTTCTTAGGAGGATTCATGTAAAAAATGGGCAAGCCTTCCAAACGTTTTGGGGGATGCTTCTATGGCACTCAGCACAGGTACGCCCGCTGGGCATTTTACCGAAATAATAAAGAAGTGCAAGTAATTGACAGAAACGGCTAAAATGTTAGATTCTTACACCTTTTATGCCTGAAGTGATTAAGTCAACGCCGGCCCCCCGAGTTGTGCACGAAGTAGAGGTCCCAGCTGCACAATATCTGCAACGACTTCGCATAAAAGAGATTGATCACTTAACAAGTGCTGCAAGTGACGACTTCCGCAGGTGTGCGCTTGGTATTGCTCATACAGGACAATCCACAGATAACACTGAAGAACTATTCCATCAGTTACCAGGTTTTGAAGTGGAAATCAGGCGTGTCCGACAGGGAATCAGCTTCGTTTTGAAGGATATACCACGCTCATGCTTCACCATGAGAAACAGCTCACTGGAATGCAGGGAAAATATTCGCCAGCATCTATCTGCAGCTACTCGTGATTTGCTTTTTGCAACAATGACTATTGGAGAAAAGCAACATCCCGGACAAGAGGCAACGGATGCAGTTTTTTATATTCTCAGCAATGCTGGATTCTTTGAAAATGTTATGGAGCGCGCAGGAGAAAGATTAGACCGACGCAGACTTTTTGCATGGGGAGGACACGCCATTGATAATGAAGAATACGCATATACCAAAGAAGTCGGCCGACAACTGGCTTATCAACTCTTCGAAATTATTACAGGCGGAGGTCCTGGAGTTATGCGCGGAACATTGAGTGGCGCATTAGCTGGATACGAAGCAGAAGAAGTACACAATGCTCAAAGGTTTGGATTTAACTGCCCAAGTATTATCACATCAGAACCTCCAAACAATATGGTGAACTCTCTGGTGATTTTGCCAGATATTGAAAAACGTCTTGAAGCGTTTATTCGTGGATCATTAGGAGGAGTTGTTTTCCCTGGTGGGGCAGGTACTGCAGAAGAAATACTCACAATGCTATCAATTCTACTTCACCCAAAAAACGATAAGGCTCGATGTCCACTTATATTCACCGCACCAGAAAAATCTGCATCATACTTTAAAGATATTGATAATTTTTTGAAGATAGTCTTCGGAGATCAGCTCAATGGTCGTACACAGCCGATGTATGAAATAATCAATAGCAATCCCGAAGAAGTAGCACTTAAGCTAGCCGAAAGGTGCGAAGGTGCATCAAGGCTACGTGCCGCACTTGATGAAGATACTATCGACTGGCATGGCAGCCTCCATGTTCCGGAAAGTGTTCAGGAATCATTCTGTCCTACACATGAGGAAGTTTCTAATCTGGAAATAAATCGCAATCAACCACCTTATGAGCTTGCCGCCCAACTGAGAAAACTTTTCTCGGCAGTTGTATATGGTAATGTCACCGACAAGGGCATCCAAATGATCCGTGAACATGGCCCATTTGAAATATCTGGCGAACGCGACATCATGGAAGCACTAGATCGTATGCTAGGAAAATTCTCTTCTGAAGGACGCATGAAGCTGAAAGGAAAATACGAGCCCTGTTACAAGTTAAAATCAAAAAGAGCTAGAAGGAGTAAGACAAAAAATACTTAACACAAAAGAAACCGAGTCCCCTCGGTTTCCTATATTTCTTCTGTTTTCTTTTATTGCCTCTATTTCTTCTATCTCTTTTTAGAACAGCCCATTAGCTGAATAAAGCCCCACCGTCAGAACTGAAACAATCGTCATCAACTTAACAAGAATATTGATGGAAGGACCGGATGTATCTTTGAAAGGATCACCAACTGTATCGCCAACCACTGCTGCCTTGTGCGTCTCACTCCCCTTTCCACCTAGGTTTCCAGCTTCTATGTACTTCTTGGCGTTATCCCAAGCACCTCCTGAGTTAGCCATAGAAATTGCCAAAAGAACTCCTGTAACCAAAGCACCAGCAAGCATTCCGCCTAACGCCTCTGTACCCAAAACCAAACCAACAACCACTGGAGCTGCTACCGCCATCAAACCAGGAACCATCATCTCTTTGATAGCTGCACCTGTAGCAATACTTACGCATTTGGCTGAATCTGCTTCTGCTTCACCCTCCATCAAACCTTTGATTTCTTTAAATTGACGACGTACTTCTTCGATCATTGCAAACGCTGCACGACCTACCGCCTTCATAGTCATGGCTGAGAATAGGAATGGCAATGTTCCTCCAAGTAAGAGGCCGATGAGTGTGAGCGGATTCATCAAGTTAATAGATTCTAGTAATGCAGCTTCGGAGAATGCTGCAAATAATGCCAACGAAGTAAGAGCTGCAGATCCAATTGCAAATCCCTTTCCGATTGCTGCAGTTGTATTGCCTGCACTATCCAACGCATCTGTACGCACACGCACTTGCTTAGGAAGCCCAGCCATTTCTGCTAGTCCACCTGCATTATCGGCTACAGGGCCGTAGGCATCTACTGCCAAAGTGATTCCAAGTGTAGAGAGCATTCCAACTGCAGATATTGCAATCCCGTAAAGTCCTGCGGAGAAGAAGGCCACTGCAATTGCTATCGCAATGAATAAGACCGGCAGGAATGTAGAAACGTATCCAAGAGCAAGACCATTGATAATAGTAGTGGCTGCTCCGGTTTTGGCTGCATCCGCCAACTCTCTGACCGGCTTGTAATGATCAGATGTGTAGTACTCAGTTAGCATTCCAATAACTACTCCTACAACCAATCCGGAAACAAGTGCGAAGAAGACGCCCAGAGACTGATCTGCTGGAAGAATCTGCTGACTTAAAAAGAAGGATCCGATTATCACTAATGCAGATCCAACATAAATTCCATTATTGAGTGCTCCATGCACATTTGTGCTCCCCTTCTTCGCTCTAACAAAAAACGTAGCGATGATACTTGCTAGAATTCCAAACCCAGCGATGAATAGTGGGAAAAGGATTGCCGCTTCTGCAGACTCACCCCACTCAAAGGACACTGTAAGACCAATAAGCATCGCTGCAACTAGTGAACCAACGTAACTTTCGAATAGGTCCGCACCCATTCCAGCAACATCTCCAACATTATCTCCAACGTTATCTGCAATCACTGCTGGATTACGTGGATCATCTTCTGGGATTCCTGCTTCCACTTTTCCAACCAGGTCCGCTCCTACATCTGCAGCCTTGGTGTAGATACCTCCACCAACACGTGCAAATAGTGCAACAGTAGAAGCTCCAAAGCTGAATCCTGCCAGAATTTGAAGTGTATCGGGCAATGGAATACCTGCGTATTCAGTTAGATAAAGCATGGTTCCAATAAGCCCGATCAAACCGAGTCCAACTACAGAGAGGCCCATAGTTGCACCACTTAGGAAGGCGATGCGCAACGCAGCAGACAAACTTGTACGTGCTGCTTGTGTGGTTCTAACATTTGCAGCAGTTGCAGTTCGCATTCCAATGAAACCTGCAAGAACAGAGCAAAATGCACCGAATGCAAAGCTACCAGCTGTGTATGGAGATTCCCAGATACCAAACTTTGCTGAGTCCCAACCGGTATCAATAAATACATAAAGGAGCCCACCGACCACAATTACAAAAAGAAGGATCACGCTGTACTCACGACGCAAGAATGCCATCGCTCCACTACGCACTTGTCGGGAAATGTTCTGCATTTTTTCGGTTCCTGTCCCGCACATTCCTATAATTATTCTGAAGATTGTCGCAACCAACAGAGAAAGTACTGCACAAAGCATCACTACTATAAGTGCATTAGAAAATGCATGCTCGAACGGGAAGAGATCAGAAACAGAGAGTGATTCGATGAAGTCCATAATGAAAGGTAAGGAAATGGATTAGTAAGTTCTGGTAAATTGTACTCGAACTAGGCACTAGGGGCTAGGGACTAGTGACTAGTATTAGGCAACTAGAGACTAGTAGTAATGAACTATATCTCTATTTAATCTAGTCCCTAACTGCCTGGACCCTAGGGAACCTCTGAAAAACACGTAGTGCAGGTTCGATTACCTGCAAGATATGCGCGGATAGCCTAATCCGCGCTACGTTTTATGTATTAATCAGAGGTTCCCTAGAACCTAAAAAGCCGCCCATTTATAGAACGGCTTTTAAAGAACACATTAGAGATCCTATCTCGAATTCTCTTCCATCTCCTTGAGAATATCTCGATCACGATCAAAGACTCCATTGAAGTATCCATTTTCACGAATGTCTCTGCGTGTTGGTCGGTCATATGTACTACTACCTGTCTGCACAATCATTGGTGGCAAGTACGATCTCTCTGATTCAAGACGCAAGGAACGCGTGTTGGGCCTAATAGCACGGTAACGATCTGATCCTGGCTTTGGCTGTCTGTTAGAATTTCTCAACTCACGTATACGTCGCGTACGATCAAGGTGTGTATCTTTAGTCTGTTCTGTAACTACACTTTTCTCTAAACTTGTTTTTCTTTGCTGGAGCACAGAACTATTAAGACCAGCTTTTTGAACAGACCTACGAGATGGCTTGTTGAGATTACGAACATCACGCGTTGATTTTATAGTTTCAACTTCTAAACGATGGGAAGTACGTTCGAAATCAAGATTAGGAACATATGCAAATGCTGGAGCAACTACTCCTAGAGTCAGGACAACAGAGACTGATGAAACTAGTATTTTATTCATGAGATATAGAAAGAAGGTAACTAAAAACAAAAGAGGCTTATAAGGATATGTCTCTATCGCTTAAAGCGCAATACATGTTCTCTATATTCGAACACACAATGTGTACAACTACATAATATTTTGAGCCGATAGCCAATCTATCGCTATCCCTTCGCATAAAATGTGAATCTCTTCAAGACGTTTATTGTGGATAAGTCAACTGAATCCAGTTATCAGTTAATTAATTTATGGTTTTTATTTGTGATTGTACATTGTCTTAACCACAGATTACGCAGATTGCACGGATTTCACAGATGAAACATTGCAACTGAAAAAATTAATCCGTGCAATCAGTGTAATCTTTTTAATCCATGGTTCAGACAATAAGAGGGAACTGTCGCTTCTTCTTAGCAATCTTAATTCTTCGACTTTCGAGTTATTTTTTTCGTCGTCTTTTTTACCGCCTTCTTAGCTTTTGTTACATTCTTCTTTACAACTTTCTTTGCTTTGGTAGCCCCCTTCTTTGCAGCTTTTTTTGCTTTCGTCTTTCCTTCGCATACCAACTCGCTAATTTCTTTCTTTGCCTCCTCCACTTTCTTTTTAGTAAATTCTTTTGCTTTCTTTACATTCTTCTGTACATCTTCACTCTCTACAAATTCTTGTACATGTTTCGCAAATTTCTTTCCGTCACGTTGCAAATGCTTACCAAGCAACTTAGCGACAGTTTCCGGATCCTTGGCATTGATCAAATCATCACGCAGTTTTTTGTTACTGAGGAGATACCCTGCAGTTGCACCTCCGAGTGCGCCAACTAGAAGAGAAATTTTCTTCATAACGTCTTGGGGAAAGGAGACTGTAAGTATACAAAATCGCGCAATTAAATGCGAGTAGTAACAGTTGCCTTGAAGGCTTATTAGCTTTTTGGCTTATTAGCTATTAGCTAACTACCAACAAGCTAATTGCTAATAAGCTTTAGCAAATAATGCCATCCCCTCTTTATCTCCTTCGCCAAGCAAGCGAATGGTTGCCTTTGTTTTCTTCTGGATTTGGTCTGCACTCTTGATATCTCCATCCCATGGTGCCCATACAAAGCCTCCATCTTTCTCTAGAATTTTGACCATTTCTTCCACAGAGTCTACCGTGCGCGTATTGTCTTCCATGAACTTCTTGGCTTGATCATAAAGTCCTGCCTGCACCTGATCGAGTATCGCGTTTACAGATTTTGATGAGCAATCTGCCATCTTCATAGATACCTTTTCACCAGTATCACGACGAACAACTGTCACCTCATTCTTTTCTAAATCCTTAGGACCTAACTCAATACGAAGTGGTACTCCTTTTACTTCCCATTCGTTGAACTTAAAACCAGGAGACTTCTCACTACGATCATCGAGTTTCACACGAATACCATTAAAGGACTTTACCAAATCTGAACATGCCTTCAGAACTTTTTCCTTCTCCTCATCTGATTTGTAAATTGGAACAATCACAACCTGAATTGGTGCAAGCTTGGGAGGAATGCGCAATCCTTTCTCGTCGCCATGCACAACAATCAACGTGCCAATCAGTCTGGTAGAAACGCCCCAGCTAGTCATCCATGGACGTTGAGCTTTGCCCTCTTCGTCTAAGAAGGAAACATCGTAGGCTTCGGAGAATCCTGAACCTAAATTATGAGACGTACCTGCTTGTATTGCCTTACCATCTTTAGCGAGTGCTTCTGTAGAAAGTGTATAAAGAGCGCCTGCAAACTTCTCGTGATCCGGCTTTATCCCCGCCATCACAGGAATAGCGAGAGTTTCTCGATCGAAATCTACATACATTTTAAGAGCTGCCTGAGCCATCTCATCTGCACCCTCCTTATTAGCATGTGCAGTGTGACCCTCTTGCCATAGGAATTCCATTGTGCGAAGGAAAGGTCGAGTTCGCATCTCCCATCGAACAATATTCGCCCACTGATTAATCTTGAGCGGAAGATCACGATGCGAATGAATCCACTTTGCAAACGTTGCATATATAATCGTCTCGCTTGTGGGACGAATATAGAGCTTTTCGGCCAGCTCCTTGCCTCCTCCATACGTAACCACTGCACACTCTGGAGCGAATCCTTCAACGTGCGCTTCCTCCTTCGCCATAATTGATTCTGGAATTAACATTGGAAAATACACATTATCTACACCAAGCTCCTTAATCCGTCGATCCATATCCTGCTGTATACGCTCCCAAATCGCATATCCGTAAGGCTTGAATACAATACATCCCCTCACCTCCGAATTCTCGGAAAGTTGGGCTTGCTCGATTACATCGAGATACCACTGAGGAAAATCCTTCTTTTGATCGGCTAAGCGAGACATATCAAAAGGAACTCTAGCAATAACTGTGTGCGGAAGGAAGCAAAGGGGGTATAAAAGAGGTAAAGAAGGTAAAGAAGGTAAGGTAGGTAAGGTAGGTAAGGGATGTAAAAGATAAATATGTCACAAGGACATTTCTCTTTTTACTCCTTTAACTCTTTTTACTCTTTTAGATCCCTTAGTCTATTTCTAAGAGATCCAAATTCCAATCAACGTAACAATCGCCCCAAAGCCAATCCCCGCCAACACTTCTGCTAAAGAATGACCTACTTCCTCCGAGAATTTGTAGACATGCTGCAAAAAATTTAGTGCTTTGGCCTGCTCATCAATCTCACTACGAATAGCTACCGCGTCGTACCAGACAAAGGCTGCAAAAACGGCGGCAATCGCAAACTCCACAGAATCAAGCCCCGTCTTTCTTCCCACTACTATTAATAAGGAGGTAACAAACGCCGAGTGTGTACTTGGAAAACCTCCATGCTGAAACAATGTGCGTTTCCAATTGCCACTATTAAAACGATCAATCGCCAACTTCGCAACTTCGCTAAGTATAAGAACAACAAGCGGTATTAAGAAGAGATATGTTCTTAGAAGCTCTTGAAGTAAGGACATGGGTAAAGTGTAACAGAATAGGAGCAAAGGAGTAAAAGGAGTTAAAAGATAAAAAGAGTAAAAGAAATAATTATCTTTTATCTCCTTTTATTCTTTTTCCTCCTTTATCTCTTTACTAGACGGCGGCCACATCACAAACCCCTTTATAAGGACAACATCTGCAAACATTCGCGGAGGGAGTTGGATGAAAATCTTTACTATCCATGCTTACTTCAATCGTTTGAATTTGCTTTCGCGCATCCTTTATCTGACTCTCGTTACGAGTGGTACTACACTCGACTACTCCATCATCACTCAAGAACAAAAAGAGTAACTCGGAGCATGGCTTTTTGAATACTTCCTCTGCTGCAAGTGCGTAAATAGAAAGCTGAAGATCCGCATCTACTTCTTCCTGCGAACGCGGAGGAGATGTTTTGAAATCTATCACCCTTATCCCAGCCCCAGCCCTAGCCCCAGCCCCAGCCCTAATCTCTTCTGTACGATCGAAGCGACCTTTTAAAACAGATCCATTAACGTCGATTGCAAAACTTTTCTCGACCGCAACTACTTCTCTCTTCTCTTTTCTCCACCACTCAAAAAACTTCACCATGAGCTCTTCGCCTCTGCTCCGAGCAAAGTCTGCTTCTACTCGTGAAGAATAGGTATTGATGATGAAAGATTGATGCCATAACTCGATTAGGGTGTTGGGTGTGGGGCGTAGGGTGTGGGAATCTTCATTATCTTCATGCATACCCCCCTTAAAAAGAGTCATCTGATCATCTCCTACGCCCAACGCCCTACGCCCTATCTCCATCTCCAACTCCCCCCACTTTTTAAGAGCATTATGCACACTCGATCCGAAACTCTCCGCTTCAGAAATACCTCTTGGGATTTTCTTTACGTTTGCATACTCAAACTGACGCGGGCAACGGCGATAGGTAGAGAGTTGGGAATAGGAGAGGGGCACGGGGATAGTGTACCTCTTACAACTACTACGACTCCAACAACAATGGATTCCTTCGCAACCACTCTTCAAGAACATTACGATCTCGCATATTTAATCTCTTCATATTACGCCACATTTTCTGATTCTGCTTGTTGTAATCCACATGTGTAGAGGGAACCAACTTCTTATTTAAGCTCTCTATAAGTTCACTCTCCCTTTGAAGATCTGCCTGCTTTTTAATTACTTCTTGCACACGCTCATACTGAGCCTTATTTGCTTTTAATTCATCAAACTTATTTCTTGGCGAACCTATTAGGAAATGCCTTTCTAAATTGCGCTCCACGGCATTAAATTCGCTAGTCAATTCATCATTAGCATCACGATCAATGTTTTTGCCTTGCTGTGCTGCATCCAGTTTTTCAAGCATTATTTTTGTGATTCTCATGCTTTCGTCTGCCAGTATTTTTTGATACCCAGCAGTTAAATATGCAAGTAATTGTTGAGATTCACTCCCATCTATTTGCCAATCAACAAAGTTCTCTTCTGCGCAATTAACTCGGAAATCAACCAATATGGGATCTGCACGTTTTTGTATTTCTTGAGCAACAGACTGCTGTAAAATTTGCTCCACATCCGATTCTTTATAAATACTTAACGTAATAGCATGAGCGTATAGATTATTGATGTCTTTTTTTCGTTTATACGTTTTGTATCTTTTTGCAACATCTTCTGGTTTTGCATTCTGATCAAGAATCTGCTCTATTTCTGTAGCAGTTTTTTGATCTCCAGATTCTCTGGCATTTTTAAGATCCTCTTCGAGATTATCCTCATCTTGCATTCGTAATGCGTAATATTCTGAATTTTCCATCAGCTCTCTTACATTTGCTCCTGAGCCAATTGCATGTTCCAGATCTTCTTTCTTACTCATTATGTACGTTGTTCTATTTTCTACATATTTATATAACACATCTTTGTAATGCTGTGCTTCTTCTGGAGTTAGATTTCTTTCAGACCCATCTGTATCCATAACAGCTTCTGGAATGGATACGCTTGTTGTATGTGCGACAATTGCTCTAATTTTATCTCTGTTTACTATGTTTAAATCTGCCATCACTCTTTTTACATCATTTTTCCAATTACCAGAGAAGGCATTATACATCTGAAGACCTGGGACCATGTTATTGATCCAATTGCCTTGCCCCGTAGATGCATCCCATCCATGACCAACTCGTTCACCAACATCATAGCTACGTAAATCTGTTATCAGCTCAACAACATCTCTTTCTTTAACCCAATCATCAACAGTTCGTGTCTTATCTTCCTTCCATTTATGACCTTCGTAAGCTCCATACAGCACAACAGATATAGGTACGGTTGCGATTGCAACCGGAGTTGCAACAGCGCCTCCTACTCCTGCTGTTGCCATACCAAATGTAACCAAACCTGCTCCTGATACACCTATCTCGGCAGTTTGATAACCATACCTCTGATAATACAATCTTTTCATTTCTTCATTATCTGATTTTTCTATTAGATCATTTGTCACTCTCATTTCATTAACAGCAGCCCAGATGGCAACTGTATCTCCTACAACTCCAAGAGTATTAAGTGCTTTTCCGATCTTCGCCATTTTCGAAAATGATTTCGCAACATCTCCACCTTTCTCAGCTACAGATAGTGCTTTAGCAATTTTTTTCTCGCTACCAAGAATCTGAGCCATCCTTGTAACCTGTTTTGGATCATTAATTCCTGTGAATGCTTCATTAAGCAGCTTAACGGCATCAGCAGGGCTATCGCTGTTGCCGATGTGTTTTGCAAGAGCAGTGGCAAATTCAGGTGATTCATTGACCACTCTAACAAGATTATCGCTCAAATCAAAATTTCCAACTTTGAGAACTTCAATAGCTTCATCCGAAACTCCTGCTCTCGACATCAACTGTCCAACACGATCACCCTTTGTAATATCGATGAGTTCCGATGACTTTGTTGCATCTGCAGCATCATCAACACTGCTTGCTACTTCAGCACCGAGCTTATTATCAGGATCAAAAACTGTAAGATCTGGCCGTCTGGTCGCAGGTACATCGTTCGGTACCGGACTAGGCTTACGTACAGTTCCTCCTTCATCAATGGTATCGGGTGCTAAAGCGGAAGCTTTTTTGGCTGCTTTGTCTCCAACTTTTCCTGCCACAGCTTCCGAAGCATCATCCACTTTAGCAACGTCATCTGCTTTCCCTGCAACCTCATCTGGAACAACGTCATCAGCTTTCCCTACAACCTCATCTGCTTCTGCATGAATAACTTGATTGCCAGATTCTTCCACACGAACACCACTACTATCAACAACAACAGATTGTGAATCTAGACCCGAATTCATACTTTCGGGAAGATCTCCTAGTGTTTTCGTAGATAATTTCTCAGGAGGGAGACTTCCTTTTTGCAAGACATCACGAAAATGCTTAGGATCAATATGCCCTCTGTCAATCTGCCTAGTGAGATTACTATCACCAATTTCCAGTAAAAAGGTAGGTTGCTTTCCTGTGCGCTTATAATATGAGTTAATGCCTTTTTTTAAGTTCGCCTCTACACGATTCCAACGATGATCCAGTGTTTGTTGCAACAAAGATGTACCTTTCTTTTTATCAACATTTTGAAGAAGCCTCTCATAAGCTTGCCATTCCTTAAAGAGTGAATCTAGATTTGCTTCTTCCCACGTACCAAAAAGAGAGCCAATTTTGCCATATTTAATCCTACGTCCAGCGTACCTAGGCTTTCTAAGCGTAGTTTCAATTTCGGTGCGCACCACTACTCCACCAGCCCCTGGATCCAGAGCAGCCACTCCTAATTTCAAGCCAGTTTTACGGTACACCTCATATGGCCAAAAAGCAGAGCGCTTCAATGCTTCTGCAAACCCTTTTTTAATTCCAACGTCTGAACTTAACCACGCAAAATCAAGAACAGCAAAACTCGCAGCATATATGACTCCCGTTTCTGCATAAAGCTTCACACATTGTTTAAAATTTTCTCCATATTCATATGTCTCATTCCCTTGCAAAAAATTCGTTGTAACGCTGGCAAGTCCTAAACCTACTTCCAAAGAACTGGCAAGAATTTGTTTTCCACTCTTAGTGACGTAACAAATTCCATCCGAAAACACAACTGTACATCCATCTAATATTAACGATCCAAAGAGTGAACTATAATACTGCTCAGGTGATTCAAATTCGCCTTTACGTTCGCGTTCCAAAGTTTCACTTGTATTGCTGCCTGCCCCTTCAAAAGATTCATTAAAATTTTGTGTCACTTTTTCAGCTCCGCTTTTGGCTCCACCTGCAATTGTTCCAGCCGTGTCTATTGCTTTTTTCCCACCGCTACTCAAATCTTCTATAGCTTGTGTTGCTTTTTCCATTGCATCCGCATAAGTCTTAAAATTATTATTTAGATACTGATGCCCCTTATAAACCCCATACCCCAATACACCAACAACGGGTACCCATTTAAGCCATGACCACTTACTACCCTTTTGTGCCTTTTCTTTCTTTGACCCACGCCTTAGCCACATCAGCAAACTCAATGCGCCAATTGTTGCAGTAGCAATCAAAGCTGTTTTTCCTGGATTCTCCTTAGACCACTCCCATGCCTGATCAAGATTGTTTCCAACTTGTTCCATCTTTTTACCAGTCCAATCTTTTGTACGTTCCCATTTTGATTTATCTACAGCCTTGGTAGCTTCTGCTGGTACACTCGCAGCAACAGGCTTCACAACATCAACCACTTCCTCCGGCTTCATCTTCTTCTGCATACTCTCAATGAGCGCTGTGAGCTTCACCTCGGTCACATCCACAGCAAGATTGCTCAAACTTTCGTAGATTTGTGCACGTTCCACTGCTTCCAAACTTTCTGCAAGAAACGGTTCTGCCTCCGCGAGAATCTCTGCACCTTTCTCCTGATCACCAAGTTCAACTTGCTGCGAAGCTTCAGTAATTTTTTCTGCAATTATATATGCAGGACGTTCGGCTTCGTAAGCACGATTGACTAAGCGCCTCTCACGAGAAGAAAACTTGAACTGCATATGATTAAAAGGAATTAAGTGTTTCATGCAGCTTGGCGGAAAGCATTTACAAACTTTTTTAGTCCTCCCCATAATCCTGCACCTGTATGCCCAAGTAAATTAAGAGCGAACTCGATTGTTTCCTTGGATGTTCTGGCAATTGGATCAGAAACTGTGTGAATTGTGTTAGGAATAAAACTGAGAATTTGCCCTGTGCGACTACGTACAACTAATCGTTGTGCATCAATTGCTTGTAGCTCCTCAACACCCTCATAAATACCTCTGATTTTTTCCTTCTGATCATCAGTAAGAGTGCTAACAAATTCTGCAGCCTCTTGTTCTACCGCTTTTCGATCTTCCTTCTTTGCATTACTTCTTTTCTCCATCAATTCAAAAAACTCACGCACCTTGCCATCCAACAAATCTGAACTTTGCGGCACATCTTGTATCACTTCGCTGGGTTGTTCGTTGGAAGGAATTGAGTCTGTCATGTGTGTTTTAAATTAGATGAATTATGCAACAACCTGTGGCTTCTTACCCTCCATAAATCCTTTCATCGTAATAAAATGTTCTTCCCCCGCCAAAGCAGTCTCGGTCACGACTGCATCATCTTTAACATACTCTGTCAGAAGCTCCTTAATGTATTGCTCTTTTGTCTTACTGGGATCTATATCTCTGTAAGCGAGATATTTTTGGTTAAAACTTGTCACAGCTTTGCCATCAAACAAACCCGGTTTAAAGACCAGCTTCTCGAATCCAAGCTCCTTTGCTTGTGCAGTGAATAGATCACGCAAGTCATCCGTTCCGTAGTTGCTTTCGTATGCTTCCTGCATCTTTTCTAATTCTGCACGAGCCTGTTGCTTGCTAGCCTCACTTCCAAAAGGATTCATGCTCAAACTAATCTTTTTAAATTCAATCATCAGACCAGATAGTATTTTCATAAGAGGCTTTGCCATCTTGGAAAACTTGGCGATCATTCCAGCAAATCCTGTCTGCTCCTCTTCTTCCATTTCTACAATAATGTCTTTGACTGTTGGTACTTTGTCAGCCTCCATAATTTCTTCTGCAGTTGTATCTTCATCTGGAGCGACCGTGTTAGTTTCTGCTGCTTCTACTCTCTGTCTTAATTCCTCTAAGCCGGTAAGCAATCCTCCAATTTCTGTTTTATTGATACCATCAATCTTCTCTTGCATCTCTTGCCAGAAAGTATCGATTGCTTCCAGTGCAGGAGCATTATCTGTACCTAGTGTTTCCTTCCAGCGAACTACATCCTGCTCAAGCTTGGCCTTAAGTTCCGCGACCTTAGCATTTAGCTTATTAACTTTTTCTGTCTTCTGAGCATCAGTTAGTGCTGCGATCTCCGGATCAGTCATAGCTTGCGCAGTTGAATAGTCTTCGATCTCTTTTTTTAAACCTTTAAGTTCCTCGACAATCTTTTTCTTCTTGTCGCCGAAGGATTCGATGTGATTGGTAGGCATAATAAATTGGGAGAATTATGTGGCGACTTGAAGTTTTGTAAGCGTGTTCGTATAGACCTCACCTGCTGCTTTCACTGCTTTTTCGTACTTAGGAATTGCTTCTTCCCAGTCAATCTTCTCTGCATATTCCAAAATGCCATCAAGCTCTACAAGGTCTTTATCATTCATCGTTTCCATCTTATTTAGCCAATATTTCTGCTCTTTCTCCGATAGGAGACGGCTAGCTTTCACCCGCTTAATTAGCTTTGGAATATCCATATATGTTTATGTGTAATTTCTCTTATATTATAGCAAAAACCCCCAATTTTAACAACCTCCTACTCATCCCATTTTCGTGTTAATCTAACCCCAGAGCCCCAGCCCCAGCCCCAGCCCTAGCCCCAGCCCTATCCCCAGCCCTATCCCCAGCCCTATCCCCTAACCCCTAGTCTTATGAACATCCAACACTTCGAAAAAGGCTTCGAGTTCTCCGATCGCCAGCTTATACAAATTGCTAAAAAACTGGGAAAATTGGCAACGTACTGCAAAAGAATCAAAGATGAGAGCTCTGCAATAAGAGTAGAAGCCAACAATCGAAGTACCAAAAAGGGGCAGGATCAAATGAAGGTGACAGTAACAATAAAGCTCCCTAAAAAGACACTCCGTGCTGAATCGCGCCGTCCTGATCCAATGATAGCCATTGATCGATGTTTGGAAAAACTCAGGCCACAGATTAATGAATATAAGGAGCTGAATGTGGAGCGAAAGCGAGCGGTGGTGAGTTAGGTGGCTGTCTTAACCTCCATCCCCTCCGCCTACGCCTTTTGGCTACGGTGGACAGGCGACCCCTTCCTCCACCAGCCTTCGCCAAGGCTACGGCGCGGCAGGCATGAGGAAGGGGAGCTTCGTTATTGAAATAAAAATCCTTATTCTCCTTTAACAGAGTTCCCCTCCCCTTGCCTGCCCATCCGAAGCCCAGAGGCGAAGGTGGGTGGGGGAGTGGTTAGGGGTGGGGCAAAAATCTGCAGTTCAGACAGTGAAAATGGTATACACTACATCCAATATGCGTTATCTAACTTTCACTATTGCACTGCTTACAAGCGCCACAGTAGCACTCGCTCAGGGCACCGAACCTCTGGCCCCTATTATCTCCGGACCCGAAGAAATAATGGTCGGACGTACACTTGTGTTGGATGCTTCATCCAGTAAAGGACTGGGGGAAGACACGGAGTATCGCTGGTACGTGGAGGGAATTTCTCAATCTATCAGCCGCACAGTAGAGGTGGTATACACACCCGAGACAGTGGATGCGATTGTTGTACGACTAGCGATCCGAACAACGATCGATGGAGAGGTACATGATTCCGAAACACAACGCATGATTACAGTGTATGAACGCAAAATTGCACTGGTTGCCGATAGTTCTGTTTCACGCGAGAAACTTCAAATTCACCAACAAACAGCTGCAAGCGAAGGCGTGTATTTGCGCATTGTTCAACCCATCGGAGGTCTCACACTTCCTGTAAGCACAGAAGAAGCACTCTTCACTACAATATCGGAACAGAGCAACGCACTCCCTGGTTCACAAACAATCATTTTGTGGACAGATGGTATCACCGGACTTCAGGCACTTATGCGAGTTGCAGAAGCTGACGCGACAAGACTGGCAGGAATCGAAAGTCAAAATATTGTGGTGATTACAGATAGTAGTTTGAACACACTCGCACGGACTGCGCGCGGACCTTTTTCTGTACTCAAACCTGATCGCATTGTGATTACACGCAAAGAAGCTATTAACCCTCTGATTTCTGCAATAGATACCGAAACATTCCTTACAGATATTGAACAACGCGATATTGATTTTATTGTTGTCGATGAATCGACGACCGTGACACGTCCGTGGAATCTACTCTCCTCTCTTGTTAACTTTATGCTGACGCATGGTGTATCTAGTCAGATTGTTATACTGCTTTTGACTCTACCGATCATTGCTATGATTTTGGCCTTCCTTAAGCAAGTGATTGGTGTGACGACTTTTGGACTTTATACCCCTTCTGTGGTGGCATTGAGCTTCTTGTCACTAGGATGGACGTTGGGGCTGGCATTCTTACTGTTCATTTTGATCACAAGCTATGCAACACGTGCACTGCTGCGCCGTTGGCGACTGTTATACATTCCAAAGGTAGCAATCATGTTAACCGTCGTGAGTATCACACTTCTGCTATTACTTGGAATCGGCGCATCATTAGATATCACTTTTGGACGTGACACGATCTTCATTCTACTTATCATGTCCACACTGTCCGAAAGTTTCCTTGCAGTAAAAACTGAGGAAGGACTCTGGAGTGCTGTAATTGGAATTGGAGAAACTATTCTTGCTGCACTTATTTGTGTCTTCATAGTTTCGTGGGCAGCACTGCAATCCGTTCTCCTCGCGTATCCCGAAATCATCCTCCTTACTATCTTGGCAGACATCGGATTGGGAAGATGGACAGGATTAAGGTTGGTTGAATACTTTAGATTCCGTGAGGTGTTTAGTCACTTACAGGAAGAATAGGATTCGGGCTAGGGCTAGGATTAGCTCATGCCCAAGCCCCAGCCCAAGCCCCAGCCCTTTCTATGTTCAAACAATTCCTTAACTCAGGCATTCTCGGAATCAACGCCCGCAATCTTCTCTATGTGAAGCCATTTAATCCAAAGAAGGCGACAGCGTTGGCCGACGACAAACTTAAAACTAAAGCATACCTAGCAACCCGTGGAATCCCAGCAGCTAAAATTTTTGCACGTATTGAAACAAGACAGCAACTTAGATCTTTCGACTTCAAGCAGCTCCCCAATGAATGTGTACTAAAACCAAATTGCGGATTTGGAGGAGAAGGAATCATAGTTCTAAAAGGGCGAAATAAAGAAGGACATTTTCTTAAGCAGGGAAAATATCCAATCTCGAATCGTGAATTAGAAGAACACATCGAAGATATTTTGGACGGAAAATTTTCTCTTGGCGGCCGCCTAGACACTGCATTCTTCGAACAGATTCTCATTCAGCATGATTGCTTCGCGCGCTTCCGCCCAGCAGGTCTGCCCGATATTCGTGTAATCGTTTTCAATCTGGTCCCAGTGATGGCGATGCTCAGGGTTCCAACAAAGATAAGTGAAGGAAAAGGTAACGTGCACCTTGGAGGTATCGGTATTGGTATCGATATTGCAAAAGGCGTGACAACTCATGCAGCACAATTTCATTCTCTTATTAAAGAGCTTCCACATGGCGGATCTCCATCGGGAATAAAAATCCCCTATTGGGACGAGATTCTGCTCATTTGTTCACGCATTCAGAAAATAACGAATATTGGTTATTTGGCGGTTGATATGACTATTGATCAGCAAATGGGACCTGCACTTTTGGAAGTGAATGCTCGTGCAGGACTGATGGTACAGCTGGCTAATCTTGCCCCGTTACACTCACGACTGGAACGTGTTCAAGGTCTAAAAATCAGCTCACCAGAAAAAGGGGTGCGTATGAGTCAGGACCTATTTGGAGAGAAGGTAAAAAAGACGGAATCAGAATCAAAGAATGATCGTCCGGTATTGGGAACTAACGAGACTCTTTATGTAACCGGTACAGGAACAACCATAGAAGTCCCCTGCCGTATTGCTGCCGGAAAGGAACGTACCATCTTCTCCCCTGAACTTATCGAAAAACTTATAGAGAAAGGTGCGGCGGAAGTAAAAGATAAAACAGAACAAACATATCGCGTTAAGTTCACACTTGGTGGCAAAAAAATCCAGACACTTGTGGCAAAAAAGGAAGTTACATCCAAAGATGTACAAGCAATCATTGGTCGTCGTGATCTGGCTGACTTTTTGATCGATCCATCTAAGGAATCATTGCAACCGGTTAAGAAATCGTCTGTAAAAGTAGACCTGCGTGCAGTAGATAACACTCTTGCGACCATGGATCGGGAGCTTCTGTTAATCAAATTCCTAAAACCTGTAAATCTGCAGGAAGAACGCGAGCGAATAAAAGAAAACCGCCAGTACAACCCAAATTTCTACTATCCTGAACTCAAGCTAAGTCTAGAAGAAGTACAAAAAAAACTTACGGAACCTATTCAGGATGATTCCGCACTTGGACAATTGCTGGAAAAGAAACGCAAGGAACTTCTCATGCGTATCGAACTCCTTAAAGCACGTGGAAATGCAGAAGCCTTTACACAAGCTTCCAAAAATCTTTACGGCCAACCTTCCTCTTCTATCTTGCGTGCAGCGGAAGCTGCATTGCATCACCGCATTGCCTGCGATCTTCCACCGCCACAGAATAATCTTTTAAATGCAGAGCGTGCCAAAGAAATGTTTGAAGAAATATTGGAACATTATGTGTTGGATGGATGGGAAGTGGCTATTCGCAAACGACTGGTTGCAGATTGTACAGTGGGAGGAAAACATATTTATATTCGCGAAGGAGCACTCTTTCAACTGTCACATGTTAAGTCACTGATCGCACATGAAATCGAGACGCATGTACTCACTGCAGAGAATGGTGACCATCAACCTTTCGCACTTTTCCGCAGAGGATGTGCCAACTACTTGGATACCCAAGAGGGTCTGGCCATTCACAACCAAAACCAAGCCTTAAGTCTATATCACGAACATCGCTACAACGCACCACGTAACATCTTGGGTCTGGAATTTGGCCTAACACATTCCTTTGCAGAAACGCGTGCATATTTAGAAGAAGAAATCGGATACTCGGATAGGAAAGCAATAACACAAGCTATCACCATCAAGCGCGGACTTAGTGATACATCCGAAAATGGAGGATTTACCAAGGGCATGGTGTACTTCCGCGGACTTAGATCCATAGAACGCTTCTTGGAAAAGGGTGGAGATCTTAAACGACTGTATGTAGGTAAAATCGCATTGGAAGACTTGGAGCTAGTTGAACAAATCCCAGATTTGCAGCAGCCATTACTGATACCGGATTTTTTGAGGGGGTAATCCTTCACTCTAATATATAACAAATAGTTTTTGGTTTACTGGTTTTTGGTTTTTGGTTATATTCCTATACTATGTCAACTTTTACCTCATTCGAAGAAATCGAAGCATGGCGAGAGGGTCGTAAGCTTATCAAAGAGATACGTGAAATATGCAAGAAATCACACGTAAAGAGGGATTTTAGCTTTGTGGATCAAATATCAAGATCATCTCGTTCTATATGTGCAAATATTGCCGAGGGCTTCGAGTCAATGACAGTGCCAGAATTTATTCAGTTCCTTGGTTATGCAAAACGCTCTGCAGGAGAAGTTCGCTCACATCTTTATGATGCACTGGACGATAATTACATCACAGAAGAGGAATTCTTAAAACATTCAGGGAATTCGAAAAGAATAGGAAGTATGATTGCAAAACTAATCCATTATCTTCAATCAATCGATCAAACACAGAAACGCACTCTGAAGAACCCTCAACCTATAACAAAAAACAAAAAACTATAAACCAATTAACTAATCTTATTCCCAATCCACCCTCGATATCGATGGCAATACCGTCATCCATGTTTGACCACTCGCGAAATTGAGAGGATCACCATCTAGAGTTGTAAACACATGAGCTTTTTTAGGTGCTTCTTTGCTCCATCGACCTTCAACTATTTTTCCGGACTGGAAGAGCACAAGCCTCCCTCTGCCTTGCATATCAATATCCAAACGACCGTATTCCTTTTCGCCAAGCACCGGAACTTCTAGAATTAATACATTGCGAGGATGTGCCTCACTGATGATTCCTCCATTTGTACGCTCATATCTTCGTGATCCGGAGAAGTATTTGTACTGCACATTGTGCGATGGATTAAAGAAGTTGATTTTAATTGCAGTTGCTCCAGTTTCCGACTGCACTTTACCTGTTTCGTACGGAGGCCACTGCGTTGGCTTAATCCACTTTGGAAGAAGATCCTTTATGTATTCTTCGCCAGTAAAAAGATTATGCGGAGCTGCAATCCCATCGATACGAATAAATTCGTCTGTGTCCGTAGAATGATCATAATAAAGACCATTAATCGCAAAGATGCCTTCGTCGCCTGCTGTTCGATACAATGCATCTGGGCTACCTCCCGCATGGATAATTACGTTTGTATGTGGCAGAAGAGCGTCGATGAAGTAGTTACGCAGCGAACGAACCGGACCAACTATTTTTGGAAGCTTCTGCGCATTAAATAAGACAACAAAACGTGAGATAAGCCCTTCCACAATGTGCTCTTGAATCATAAGCGCATCATCCAATCCCTTCTGATGAGGTCGAGCACCTTCGTGATTTTCTATAACAACAGCTATAAGTGGAATCTCTTTCTTCATATTCGGAATCATGCTGAGCTTGGCAATGATTTCAGAAAAAGGAGCAACCAGAGGTTTGTCACTTTGCGACAAAAGATCAAAAGGACCCGGCAAAGGCTCTAACACAGTAAAAAGTGAGCTTTGCGGAATATTACTCGCAAGGAAGAGCCCTACTCCTAATGTGAGCACGAGGACAATGAGGAGGAGGAATCGTTCAAACAAAGCCATTAATATAATTTAGGAACAAATTATTTTTCTTCTTTTTTCTTATCTCCTTCTCCACCTTCTGCCTTCTCCACTGCTCCTTCTGCCTTATCTCCACCAGCTTCACCTTCTACGGCACCTTCTGCTACTTCTACAGGAACCTCTTTTACTTCTTCCTTGCGTGGCTCTTGGACTGTAGCAATTACTGTTTCTGGCTCTTCTGCAATAACAACACCTTCGGCAACCTCCAAATCAGCCACTGTTAATGTAGCACCGAACTCTTTGAGCTGATCGATATTAACTATAATCTCGTGTGGCAACAAAGTTGGCAAACACTTCACAGTTACATGATCGTGCGGAGTGATAAGGATACCACCCAGATCTTTAACAGCTGGTGACTCTCCTTGATGGATAATAGGCACTTTCGCTTCGATCTCCCTCTTCATATCTACTGCGAAGAAATCAACATGGATGATCTTATCGGACACTGGATGGAATGCTATGTCGTGGAAAAGCACTGGAACCTTTTTGGATCCTGTATCTAATTCAACCAATGTGCTTTTGCCTGCTGCGATATAAACTTTCAAAACCTCCTTGTGTGTACACTGTAAAGAAGTATTTTTGATATCATTGCCATACAGCACACACGGTACCTGCCCCTCCTTTCGGAGTTTCTTTGCTACCTGCTGCGGCAAGCGAGCCGTTACTGTAAGAGTGATTGTATCCATGAGTTGAATGCTATAAAAGCCAAAGAAGGCTACGAGAATTGATCTAATGGGTCAAGAAAAAGAACCCAAAAGAAGCCAAGGAATCCTAAGAAACCAAAGAAACCAAGGGGTGTTCCCCTTAGGATTCCTTGGTTTCCTTGGTTTCCCATTTAAAGGAATTCCATTTCCCAAAGTACCTCATAGCACTAACAATGTGAGATCTTCCTGCTTTTTTCACCATAAGAGGCCACAGACTAGATCCACTTAGCCTGTGCTTTTTGTCCCCTGCACTTACTTCAGGGTAATACAGCACTCGCTTGCCCATTTTCCAACACCTCCTGCAAAGATCTGTATCTTCAAAAAAGAGGAAAAAGCGCGGATCGAATCCCTGCAATTTTTCGAACAAGCTTCTACTCATTACCATGCAAGCTCCAACCACCCAATCCGTATCATGAACATAAAGTGGATCGTGTTCGTGTTGCAAATACCGTTTGAGCCGCCCAGGGAAAATGTGCCTGAGGAATGTGCGCTTGATTACCAAATCGGCAATAGTTGGAAATGTACGATATGAATCGCGCACGTCTCCATCGGGAAAGACTAACTTGGGAGCGATAATACCAATCGATTCATCATTCCTAAGAACTTCTACACATTTTTCGATCATTTCCGGCTCAGGTTCGGTATCAGGATTGAGGATGACGATGTACTCCCCTCTTGCATATCGTTCTCCGATGTTATTCCCTTTTCCAAATCCAAGATTGCGAGGAACTTCTGCGATACGTACATTTTCAAATTGCTCCAATCGATTTCTTAATATGCCAATCGAATCATCATCAGAATGATTATCAATCACAATGATCTCCATCTGACCTGCCATTGTTTGCGCCTGCATATTCTTCACACACTCCACTGCCGCGAGCGGGGTTCTGTAGTTCAGAATGAGGGTGGACACTAGTGGTTTCACTAGTGTGTAGTATGCCATATCTTGATTTGATTAGCTGATTAGCTGATTGGCTGGTTAGATTTGAAGTTAATCAGTTAATCAGCTAATCAGCTAGTCTGCTATTATAATCCCATGCCATCCACAAAGAAATCAGCGGGAAATCCTCATCTTGTTCAGCTTCGCAAGCGTATAGCAAAAGCGCCGCAGAGCCCCGGAATCTACCGATGGCTAGATAAAAACGGAGCAATCCTATACATCGGCAAGGCAAAAAATCTGAGGAGCCGGATGAAGAGCTACTTGCCCCCCGTAGATTCAGCGAAAGAGGGCACTCAAAAAGAAGATAAGACTATGGGCCTGTCCGCCGAAGCCCAGATGGCGCAGACGGGCCCGTGGAGACTCTCCATGCGCAAACAACTCGCGGACTTTGATGTGACTATAACGAATTCCGAACTAGAAGCTCTGATTCTGGAAACAAATCTCATCAAAGAAAATAAACCAAAATACAACGTGCTTATGAAAGACGATAAGAGTTATTTGTACGTTCAAATTTCTCGCGAACCATATCCAATCATCGACATTGTACGCAGAGGCACCGCACCAAACACGACAGGATTTGGACCTTTTATTGGCACAGACAATATCAGGAAGACAATGGATATGCTGCATACTGTTTTTCCGTACAAAACTTGCAAGAAATCTCTGGAAGCTCTCAATCGATCAATCAAAAAAGGTGAAGATCCTACTAAAGTTTTCACGAAAGATTCGCAGCCGTGCTTGGAGTTTCAGATCGGCGAATGTTGCGGCTTGTGCAAGGGTACACTCTCCCAAAAAGAATATAACAATATTATCGAAAACATCTCTGATTTTCTTAAGGGCAAGCGTAAAACTGCAATCGAGAAACTCACAGAAAAGATGCAACAAGCGGCAAGTGACAAGAAATTCGAGAAAGCCGCAAGTTTTCGGAATACTCTACAATCCATCGAGCGCATGGAGCTTCAGATAGTCTCCGATACGTCTGATGAAGATACCGACATCTTCGGGATGGTAGTTGTAAATGGAAAAGCTCTGGTTGTCCTATTTAAAGTGCGTGGCGGTAAACTAATTGATGAACTTAGTCTGGCACTCGCGGGTGAAGCGGAAAATGTTTCCCAAGCTTTATCACAATTTATTCCTCAATATTATTCCACTACTCCAGACATTCCTGACGTTATAGTTGTAGGTGAAGAACTTGAGGAGCATAAGCTTCTGCAAAAGTGGCTGGAAGATAAACGTAAGAAAAAAGTAGAACTCAGAATCCCTGAACGTGGCAAGAAATCGAAACTACTCATACTCGCAGAAAAGAATGCCCAAGAAAAGATGAAGCAAATGGAAACCAAGTGGGAAACGGCAGCCGCGAATATAGAAACGGCACTAGAGGAGCTGGAAAAAACGCTACAACTCGCCGAAAAACCAAAGCGCATAGAATGCTACGATATCTCACATTTAGGTGGAACTGAGACAGTTGGAAGTATGGTAGTTGCCAAAAATGGCAAGGCCGCGAACGATCAATATCGCTCCTTTACAATTCGAACTTTGAAAGATGGCGAAGTGGATGATTACAAAGCATTGAATGAAGTTCTGAGCCGCCGCCTTAAGTACCTGACGCAAAATATTAAGGAGGAAGAGAAGAAATGGAAAGATGAAGGAATCAAATTAGGAAGAGCGCGTAAGAAGGAGACAACTATTATTCGCGACATCATAAGAAATGATGATAATTTAAGCTTCGAACATATTCACGAAAAAGATTTCATTGTTGCACGCTTAGAAGACCATATCATCGGCTGCGCACGAATTTTTCCACATAAAGACGGTACAAAAGAATTTATGTCTCTGTGGATTCACAAAGATTATCGCGGTAGAAAACTGGGACAGTTACTTTGCAGAAAGATTCTTAGCCGAGAGAAGAACGGCAAGATTTATGCATTACTCAGATCTAACTTGGCAGAATACTACGGGGAAATTGGATTTCAATTCATTCACGATGGTCCAAAATCGATTGGAAAAGTCCCAAAAGGATGGATTATTATGATGTACTCAGTTAAAGAGCATCGTGACGATAAATCCCTTAACACCAAACCCGACCTCCTCGTAATCGACGGCGGGAAAGGACAAGTCTCAACTGTAGCCTCAGTCCTCAAGAAACTCGAACTTGATATTCCAGTTATTGGACTAGCTAAACGTGAAGAAGAGGTATTTACGCCCAACGCCCAACGCCCTACGCCCTTCCCCAAGGACTCCCAAGCCAAATTCCTACTTATGCGACTTAGGAACGAAGCTCACAGATTTGCAAACAAACTCAGAGAGAAGAAAGGCACTAAATCGGCGATTCATTCTGCACTTGATGATGTTCCTGGAATTGGAGAGAAGACTAAGAAAGAATTACTGGAGAGGTTTGGATCTGCGGAAGGGGTTCGGGAGGCATCGGATGAGGAACTTCTTTGCATCCTTGATAACACCCAATTCGCAAATCTAAAAGCAACATTAACCGACAACTGTTAATTGTTAATTGTTAACTGCCTGCCAGCCGTAGCCTTGCTCGCCGGCCATAGCTTTAGCGACGGCTGGGCGAAGGCTGGTTAACTGTTATCTGCCGCAGACGGCACCTTCCGCTGATATTTAGTGATTATGTCGGAAAGGATACCTGCTACTTTTCGCGCGCGAGGAACGTAATGTTTAGTAATGCTCTGCCCTCCTAATCCTTCTTTAAGGTGAATACAAAGAGTACCAAACGGGAAGATGTCCCAGAATTGTGTCTCGGTACTTACACCGCCAATGTTCTCTATATGAATTGGTTTGATCTCCCTTTTAAAGAACGAGGTCTGATCCAGAAGGATCACTTTGTCTGTGGTAATGAGAATAAAATCGTACGCCCAATCTATATATGCTTTGACCAGATTGAAGAAAACAAAAACGATCCACAAGAACGAGAGAATTCCCACCGTCCAGAGGATAGGCCAATTGTAGAACCATCCGGTCACACCCAAAGCAGCTAATCCAATAGTAATAAGAATCTCACGCAAGATAGCGAACAAGAACGAAAGTCCGTGGTAATACGTGAGCAATATTTCCTCTTCCCCTTCGTGACAGAAGCGTTTTTTGATCTTGTTTACGTTGGTTTCCAGAGCGAAGATGCGCATGGTTGGTAAGGATAGTGGAGAAGGTGCGTTTGAGGAAGAGAATATTGGACTTAGAAGCTTCTAGCTTCTAGCTTTTAGCTTCTAGCTTTTAGCTAAATGATAATTGCTAATTGCTAAACAAAGCTTCTTCTACTTTGCACACGCTTACTCTCTGCCTATACTTCCACCATGGCCCGTTCGTCTAATGGTTAGGACGCCAGGTTCTCATCCTGGTAACAGGAGTTCGATTCTCCTACGGGCTACCACGAAGTACGCTTCAAAACACTCTGTGGAGTGTTTTTCAGCAACTTCATGGCAAGTAAGCGTTTCATTTCGGGCGCCTTTTAATCATATCCGAAAATAGTTTGGCAATTTCACCTTTCCTCGACGCGTGTGTTCCAAAGAATAAGTGCCATTAAGTTTCTTGAACGGTTTCCGACAATCAGTGAATGGTGTGA
>JAHIYH010000045.1 GCA_018814875.1 Patescibacteria group bacterium | reverse complement strand
CACCATTCTCAAATATGTTGAAAAACAGGGAAGACATACAAAAGATATTCAACTGAAACTGTTTGATCTCGAGTAACGAGGCATGCCCTGTGTTCAAGCCCCGTAGCGATAGCGGAGGGGCGAGACACAGGGTTATTCACTGTTTTCATTATCAGTTGGACCACATTCATTGTGGATTGTTGTTGGAATACCAGGATCAGAACAAAATGCTGTTCCTCTTGTCTTGTGTTGATAGCAAACCTTAGTGCTCTCACATGTTATGTTGTCACATGCCGAACAATTATTATTATCATTATTATTACCGCAATCTATAACGCAAGACCCACATCCATTTTCATCTTCTATGCACTGATTGCAAGCATAACTACCATCAGGACAAATTTCACAATTAGCCGTGCAACTTATTTCACTGCAAGATGAACATCCTTCATCGCATTGTGATGGATTACATGTTTGTGATCTTTCCTCCAGACCACAAGTTCCATTATTACAAACAGCTATATTGCACATCCGTTGGCATGTTCCGGAAGTTATATTGCACTGTTCATTGCAATTCGGCTGCGGGCAATCACTACTCGTATTACATCGATTTACATCATTAGTACTACACACACGATAACAGCCACTTAACGCCTGTTCTTTAGTACCATTGATACAGAGATCTTTTAAACATGGAAGACAGCTTTGATTTGTATTCCCGTTTCCTTGCGCAACACATACATCATATTCATTTGTATTACATGAGTTAATACAACCATTCAACGCTTGACTGTTTGTATTATCAATACAGAGATCTTCCAGGCACGGAATACATCTGGAATTACTATTACTGTTTCCTTGTGCGACACAGGCATCAAAGTCACCATCGCCGGTTGGACCACAGTCAGTATAATCACTAAATGAAAAACCTGGGCTAGCACATGTTGCATATCTGTCAGACTTGCGCTGATAACAATCCTGATTGCTCTGACACGTCTTTTGATCACATACCGAACAACTTCCACTGGTTGTCTGCTCCGTTCTGCAATTACTACTACATCCATCTCCGTTGATACGAGCTCCATCATCACACTGCTCACCACGTGAAGTGTCTATCACATTATCTCCACAACTGGGATATCTGCAACCCACCCTACAAGCATTCGGCTGTGTATCTGAATTTTGATCACCATTGTCACACTGTTCATCATTCTCAGTATCTGTCACATCATCTCCACATATAGGATCGGTGCAATCGGTGCGACAAGCATTCGGCTGCGTGTCTGAATTTTGATCACCATCGTCACACTCTTCATCACCTTCTTTATTTCCATCTCCACACTCAGGATCATTGCTATCATCATTGTCTCCGGTTGGACCACATTCGGTATAAAATACAAGTGGAAGACCTGATACAGCACACGTTATCGAATCACTCGTTTTGTATTGATAACACACCTTATCACTCGGACACGTACTTTGGTCACACACAGAACAGCTTTCATCATCTGTTTGCTCAGTTCTGCAATTACTGTCACATCCGTCATCATTCTCTGTATCTCCTTCGTCACACTCTTCACCACTTTCAGTATCTATCACATTATCTCCACATATAGGATCGGTGCAATCGGTGCGACAAGCATTCGGCTGCGTGTCTGAATTTTGATCACCATCGTCACACTGTTCGCCCTCTTCCACATTACTATTTCCACATTGTGGAATAGATTGTGTGCACCACATCCAATCACTGAGCGAATTACTCTGGTACGTATTATTATTCACTCGTGCTTCTGCCGTCACGTTGTAATAAATCTTAGGACAAGTATTGCCACCAGATATAAAGAGAACCCATGAAGTTTTCTTTTCACCCGACTGCAAAATCGTACCATTTTTGTGACAAATTACACCCTGATTATCCAAAGTCCTACTACATTCATTCGAGCTACTCATCTCTATTACACCACTTGGCCAAGGAATATAGAGGGATACGCCATACACAGTATCGGTTCCCGTATTCTCAATAGAATAGTTGTATCGCCCCATATCAAGTTGAGGTACTGCGACCTTTACAACTTTCACTCTAATGGAATCTTGTGTTGATGTTGGTCTACAAATATCCCAGTATCCGCCCGACACTGTACCTGTAGGTGTAGATTCACGACAGAACGGATCTCTACCAGCCAAACTAACATAACAAACATCATCTCCGGTACAAGCTGGAGTACATGGACAATCCTGACACATAGATCCGCAGCCATCTCCATCTTCAGTATTTCCATCATCACACCATTCTTGACCATTTTGTACTATGCCATCTCCACATCTTGCATTTGTACAGTTGTTCGTACATGCATCAGTATTGACCGTATTTCCATCATCACATTCTTCACCTAAATCTGGTCTACCGTTACCACATGCACTACAGGTAACAACGCCTGTTACTAGATTATTAGGATCTCTGCATGTTGGACTTCCTCCAAACGCCGTAGATGTATTACTGACAGTACACACCTGCCCTCCTGTACACGTTACACCTTCACAATTTGGACAATAGTAAGAAGGTTCACGCATACACCCCACACTACAACCATCTCCGCCCTTCGAATTTCCATCATCACATTGTTCCTGACCTTCCAGTCTACCATTACCACATGTTCCAGGTCTCCTACATGTATACCAAGGATAAGTATTTTGTAAGTAAGTTGAAATATTCTGTCTGCAAGCTGGACTAGGAACAATCGGAGTGAGATACGGATTTGTATGCACATAGCATCCTGCTGATGTTTCATCACACTCTGAACAAGGTTCACATACCCCTGTAAGAGGCTGAAGAGCTGTATCGGTCCGACATTCAACATTGCATCCATCCTGATTATATCTATTACCATCATCACACTGTTCACCAGTTTCCTGAACTCCGTTACCACACTTAGGTACTGAGGAATGATTAATTTCACAGTCATTATTACACTCATTATCATCTATCAGATCTCCATCATCGCACCCTTCATCCCCCCTTATAAGTTCATCACCACAAATCGGCTCACAGAAACTTATACATTCCGATTCGGATGCATCTGCAACAAAGAATGGGAATATGCTAGCAAGAATGTTCTTAAGGAATTGTGCAATACTCTTTTCAGAATTCTGAGATGCAAGAGGACAGATAGCATCACATTCCCAACCTTCTTCTACTTCTAAACAATTCGAAGCACAGCCATCATCATTGCCTGTGTTTCCGTCATCACAAACTTCATCTCCTTCTATGTGTCCATTGCCACACTCGGTTGCTGAGGAACGAATAATTTCCTCTACACACGTACATTCAACACACGTTTCATTTCCTTCACAAGACAAATCACCTTCTCCACAATTTTCGCCATTCTCTAGTACTCCATTGCCACACTCAGAATCGTCGCTACTATCTACGGTTGGACTGTCCGGAATACACGCACCATTCTCGCAACCATTTGGGCAAAGATATGGCATTCCTCTTGGCTGACCGGAATCATTACAATACCCCTCAATAAGGTTATAACCGATATTGCCTGCTTTGCAGATATCATTCTGTCCTGCGCCACCAATATATGCTCTTCCGGCTACGGTGAAATCTTTTCCACCATCTGTATCTGTGCATACCGGAGTTAAACACGGATCAACAAGGTAATTAATAGGATACCCATCTGCACTACAGGTAGGGAATACACGACCATCATCACACTGTTCACCATTGCTTGGAGTACCATCACCACAGTAAAGATTCACTGCGGGAGAAACCACAACAGCCTGCAAATTCATCTTCGTTACTACACTGGACACAGATGATTGAACATTCATATCATCAATTATCATCTCACTTGAAGAAAACTTAGAATTAACCTGACCAGGAATAGCTGCAGCTACTGCTACAGATGCCACAAGTAAAGGAGCACATACAAGTGTGCTAAGGAAATATTTGAACGCAAGGGCATTGTTTTTAACCATTATGCGAAAAGGGTATGTGTGTTAATTTCCTTATTATTATACTACTTTTTTGCATTTTTAACAATGTTCTCTGAAATGGCTTGGGGGAGGTAAAGAAGGTAAGGAAGGTAAGGAAGGTAAGGAAGGTAAGGAAGGTAAGGAAGGTAAGGAAGGTAAGGAAGGTAAGGAAGGTAAGGAAGGTAAGGAAGGTAAGGAAGGTGACGGGCAAAAAATCAAATCACAAATGCCTAAATCGGAGGTTTTTGGGATTTGGGTTTTGTTTTTCTTGACGACCGTAGCCCATAGGCGAAGGCTGTTGGGATTTACGTAATCTTAGTTTTATAACTTTTGATCGTTCAAAAAAGAATAACTGTCTTGTAATAAAGAAAAGTAACAATACAATGTTCCTCTATGTCACAATACATTGGGCTCACCGGCACTATGGGAAGCGGAAAGGGGGAAATTGTTAAATTACTTGAGAAACGCGGATTTAAGTATATTTCGTTATCCGACATGGTACGTGCAGAAGCGACTGCAAGAGGGATGGAACACTCGCGTGAAAATCTTCAGAACATTGGAAATGATCTGAGAACCAAAGGAGGAGCCGGAGCACTGGGTGCCAAAGTTCGTGAAGCCATAGAAAAGGAACCTGAGAATAATTGGGTGATTGATGGTGTACGTAATCCGGGCGAAGTTAAAGAGCTAGAAAAACTTTCTGATTATCAAATGGTAGGAGTAAGTGCGGACACTGAAACAATTGTAAAACGCATTATGGAACGTCAACGTGGTGGAGAAGTTTTAAAACGCGAAAGTATTCTGGAACGTCTGGAAAAAGAAAAGGGGGTTGGCGAACCTCCGGAAGGACAGCAAGTAAGCAAGTGTATAGACCTCTGTGACTTTATGATTCTGAACGATGGAAAACTGGAAGATCTGGAAAAGAAGTTTGAACATTTCCTGCGGCTTAAAACAGGTGAAGATCGTCCTACTTTTGACGAAATCTTTATGGAAATCGCTTACATATGGGGAAAAAGGTCAACATGCCTCAGGCGACAAGTGGGAGCTGTGATTGCAAAAGATAAGCAACAACTAACAGCAGGATACAACGGCGCCCCGCGCGGAGTCCCCCACTGCGCACAGTTGGGAGGATGCCTGCGTGAGAAGATGGGGATTCCCTCTGGGCAACGACATGAGATTTGTAGAGGAACACATGCTGAACAAAATGCCATTACACAGGCTGCAAAGTTTGGGATTAATATTCAAGACTCCATTCTTTACTGCAACACCTTCCCATGTGTGATCTGTACCAAAATGATTTTGAATGCTGGGATTAAAACCGTTGTTTATGACAGTGATTACAACGATCCCCTTTCTAAGGAAATATTGGGGCAGCAGACTATTCTGGAGCTGAGGAGGTACGAGGGAAGGAGGATTCGTCCAGATTCGCGATAGATAAAAATTATTTGGTCATTGGTTTAACTTACACTGATATGGCGATACCGTTCTCGCCTTCACGAAGCCGTATCGTCAGAGTCGTTCTGTTTTTGATCTTCAGATGGCTAGTGATATCGCTACGGCAAAACGAGGACACCGCGACTTATCCTCATTTTGTATTTATAAATGTCTTTTTGTGAATATTCGATCAATTTAAAAAAAAAGACTTGCACAATAGAATGAGTACGATGAAAGTATGTCCTGCACAAGATGCGAAGCAAAGAACAAATCACTGGGAAAACAATTCTTTTTATAAACACTGGAGGTAAGAAGAAATATTTCACGATCGAAAAAGCCAAGAAATTGGGTGCTAAGGTTGTACTTCTAAACTCAACTCCTGACTTTCGTAAGCAACACATTGATGCATTCATAGAAGCTGATACATTCAACCACAACGAATCATGCACGAAATTGCACAATTTTCTGAAACAAAATCCTGAATTTAAACTTGATGCAGCTATCACATTCTGGGAAGACGATGTGCCATTGCTCGGAAGAATATGTGATGAATTTAAATTACTAGGAAACAGTTACGATACTTCTCTCTCCACACGCAACAAGTACGAGATGCGTCGTCGCTTGTCCGAAACCGGACTAGGGAATCCTAAATTTGCTCTTGTAAAATCATCTGCGACCCTGCGACATGCAATGGACACAATTGGCTTTCCTGCTGTAATGAAACCGGCATGGGGATCTGATAGCGAGTTTGTATTATTTGTAAAGAACGAACAAGAAGCAAAAGTAACCATGCGCTATCTGCTCGCAAACTGTAATGAGCAATTTAATCCGATCTTCAAATACAACAACAGTCAATTTCTATATGAGGAATACATGGATGGATTGGAAGTGAGTGTTGAATGTTACTCTCAATACGGCATACCACATGTAATCGGAATCAACGAAAAACAGCCTATCGAATTGCCCTACTTCGTAGAGTATGGAGATATAGCACCAGCAAGAATTGATGAAAATACGGCACAACAAATAGGTAAGCTCGCAGAATCTGCACTTATCGCACTCGGTGTACAAGATAGCCTATCTCATATAGAAATAAAGGTGACACCTCAAGGACCAAAGATAGTAGAAGTTGGTTCGCGAATGGGAGGAGATGATATTTACCACAACGTGAAACATGTATGGGGAGTGGACATGGTAGAAATCGGATTGAAGATTGCACTCGGTATGCGCATTGATATACATCCAAACCCACCAAAAGATTGTGTTATCTGCCGATACTTCATTCCAAAGCACTCTGGAATTGTGAGTAGTATTCAGCAAGACAAACTGCTACTGAAAAATAAGGACTTGATTCATTTAGATCTGACTAAAGATGTTGGCGATGCCGTTCTTGTTCCACCTGAAGGATTTGACCATGCAGGCTGGGTTGTAGTGCGAGGAAAAACCTATCAGCAGGCAGAAACTCTTCTTGAACGTATCATGCGAGGCATAGACATTAACGTAACAAAATTCGGTAGAGACTCCACATTAGGAAAAACCAGCCGTGAACACTCTCTGGATACTGCCTCTCTTGTACGTAGTCAGATCATCGAGGCATCACGAATCGCAAAGCTGCGCTCTTCTAATCTTGATGACATGCGCAGCATGCGCATTGGCATTCTTGCAAATTCTCCGGCAGGAGAAAGTGTTCGCAATGTACTTGAAGAACGTGGATACCATACTGAGCTTGTAGATGTGAGTCAGATGCCTCTTCCTATACGCAAAATACAGGATGCAAACTTTAATTTTGTGCTCAACCTTTGCGAAACTGATCCAAATGCCCCGTTCTTAAGCACGCACATTGCTGCATTACTAGAAATGCTGCAGCTTCCATTCAGTGGATCTGGCTCGGCGACAATCGCAGCGACACTGGATAAGATCAATGTAAAGAAAATGTTGGACTATCACGGCATCCCAACTCCCGAATGGGATTTTGTTGAGAAAATTGGAGAGAAGATAAATCCAAATTTAAAATTTCCGCTAATGATAAAACCTGCTCATGCCGATGATTTCTATGGCATTGCAGCATGCTCTGTAGTAACCAACGAACGTGAACTTAATAATCGGCTCAAAACAATTCTACAGGATATGAAACAGCCAGCACTTATCGAAGAATATATAGAAGGAGATGAAATAGATGCCTGCATCCTTGGTAACGGAGACGAAGCAGAAGTTCTACCTCTCATACGATCGGTGTTCGACAAAATGCCAAAGGGGCATTGGCACATTTACACGTCAGATCTCATGACAGAGAAATACAAAGACATACTTAAGACAATTCGTGTGGAAAAACCAGCAAAGATCCCTCTTAAACTGAATAAACTTGTAAGTGAAATTGCACTTGATATGTTTTCTATTTTTGACTGTAGGGATTTTGCGGAAATAGAAATGCGTATAGATAGAGATGGCAATCCTTTCGTACTGGAAATCAACCCTAACCCCGGCATAGAACCAACCGACTTCCTTACTGCAGCAGCAAAACTGGCAGGGTATGACTACGGCGAACTGGTTGAAAGTATTATCTGGAGCGCCGTGGAGTGGTATAAACAATAGAAGTAGCCTTGAGAGGAAACGACCAGATCAAGACGATATATTCTCCAGCGCTGAAAATCATCATCTATAGTAGTGACAACTAAGATAATAATTACTATTTTTTTAATAACGAAAACACTATCATCTTCTCCTCATTATGAATTTTCTTTTTTATTACAATTTATAACCCATGCATACCGCCCCCTCATCGCTCACAATTGATGCAAAAATCACAGATGAAGGAATAGATATCATAGTTAACGATGACTCGTTTCCTATCCGATATCCCAAGGAAATCTGGTCACAGTATCCGCAGAATCTAAAAGAGATCCTCCGTGATAATCTTGCTTACAGCACCACACTCTATCTACCTCAGATGTTTGGCCTCCCGAAAGCCGAGATGCGCACCAGCAGACCAATTGCGGAAACATTTCTATTTAAGAACGGAATCTACGACATGCCAATCTGCGCTCTTACAGACGAAGCTTCTTCCGTAGAGTACGTGAAGAATTTTTTCAATTCCGACTGGTCGTTTGCAGACAATAACATTGCAACGCCCAAGACAGTAGATTTCTTGCCAAATGAAAGTAAGCCTCCGCGCGCAATTATCCCATTTTCTTTTGGTAAGGAGAGCCTGCTAAGCTTTGCCCTAAGCCGTGAACTTGGAATAGAGCCCATACCTGTGCTTTTTATAGAGCCAGCTAACATCTTTGAGTACGAACATAAAAAAGAGCTAATCGAACGTTTTCAGAAGGAGTTTGACACTACCGTGCACGTCGTGGAATTCAGCCCTGGAATCTTCAGATACGGAACATACTGGGGACTTAAAACAGAACTTGGCTGGGGTTTACATACCACAGAATACGCACTTCTTACACTTCCATTCGTTTATGCATATCAGGCACATTACACATTCCCTGGAAATGAACAGTCGTGCAACGATATCTTTAATGACCGCGAAGGAGTGCGAACATACAAGGCTGGGTACGATCAGCACAGCGACTGGCTTTCACAACAAACGTTACTTGCCACACTATTGCTTGGCAGAAAGATTGAAGTAATAAGCTTGATGGAACCTCTCTACGAGCTTGCCATCATATCAATTCTACACAACCGCTATCCAGAAGTTGGTAAATACCAAATGTCATGCTTCGCAGATTCAGAACACGGACGATCTTACCGCTGGTGCCAGCGCTGCACAAAATGCGGATACATGTACGCACTGTGTTGTGGAGCTGGAATACCACCAGAACAAGCAGGATTTAACAAGAACCTCTTTGGAAAAGAGTACGAAGAAATCTATGAACACTTCTTTGGCTATGACCCAAAACATCCGATATATGGATCCCAAGATGAGTTAGGTACCGCTTTTCTGCTCGCTGAATGTGCAGGTCACTCTGGCGAAAGTATAGAGCGATTCCGCAGTGATCTCTTACCTTACATGCGAGAGAGAGAAGATCAGTTGATAGATAAATATATTGGACTTAATCCCGAGAAAAATCTTCCGCCTTCGCTCCGTGAACCACTAATGAAAATATTTACAGTAGAGACTGAAGATTTCAAAAATAAGGCTAGGTCATCGCTTAAACAAGCAAAATTGATCCATGGATAATTCAGAAAATAGTAGGCAAAACTCACAGAGTATGATCGCCTCCATCACATCACTGGACTTGCTGCTCTCTAACATGCGAGAACGCTACTGCTGCATTGCACAAGAAGGCAGTCCATATGCGCAGTTTGCAAGCGCTAATCTGATACCAAATCAGATGATACTCGTAACAGATTCTGAAAAAATATCAGACGATTCACTAATATCATCTAATGAGATTTCGGATGAATTGGTGCAAAAGGGAATGAAAGCATTTCTTCCATCATGTTTTACATCAAGTATCCTAGAAGACTGGTCGCACAAAAATAGAATTACAATAATCGCTCCCAACTCAAACTTACAAAAACAACTGGAAGATAAAATCTTCTTTGATGATGTGCTTCACAATAACAACATCTCTGTCCCCACTAGCCGTGTTCTTAGATCGAACAAAGATATAGATAATACACTCCCCTTCCCTGGAGTACTGCAAGTCCCCGATAGCTGGGGTGGGCTTGGGACGTACTTCATTGAATCTTTGGATCATCTACAAAACATCTTCTCCGAAAAGAAGCTTTCATTCCCACTGCTTTATCGTGCTTTTATTGTGGGGCAAGCGCTTGGCGTAACAATACTGGTTGGTGAATCTAACACAATGTTTTCTGCACTTCGCTCGCAACTATTCATCCCTGCTCCAGATGACCCTCCGTACTTTATAGGAACGCAATGGATTCCAAAAAACACTATTTCTGCAAAGGCGATCATTACGCTAGAACGATCTCTATCACAGCTTGCTGACGCAATTCGTACTCTCGGATTTAGAGGTATGGCAAACGTGGATTGCATCTTAACAGATGACAATACCTTTATAATCGAATGCAATCCGCGTCAGTCGTTATGCACTTGCCAGATAGCACAGCATTCTCAACTAATGCACGGGTATGACCTTATGGAAGAGTATGTAAGATGCTTTACAGAAGGTGATATTACAGCTCATTTGCCATCAATTCCAGATACCGATTTTGAAGGATGTGTACTTGATCTTGATCAGTTTGGACGCCGATTTGAAGGCCGCAAGATCAAAAATCCATGGGGTGTTGGACTATATAACAAAAGGGAAGGAAACGAGCCATTCTCACTTTTACTTGCTGACGCAAAAGATGAAGACATACTGATCGTACACACAATTCAAGCAAATACACTTCTTGATGCCACATCAAACCTTGGCTTAGTACTTACTGAATTTCCCATTGCAAACGTGCAATCCGGCAAGACTGCGCTAATGCCGCAAGGAGAATCTCTACTAGACTTTGTATCTCAAATAATAGAATCGAGCCTCGAATAACTACATTTTTCAGGTACAGTATCATCCATGAATCAAGAACTCTTTAATCGTATTAAGACCCTTAGGCAACCTCTGCTTGATATAGCACATAAGCACGGTACGCCAATCTACGTATACGATGCTCAGGAGGTTTGCAGAAGTTACGATGAATTCACTTCCAAGTTCAAAGAAGCCGGTGAATCTGTAGAAGTATTCTTTGCTATGAAAAGCAACCCATGTCGTCAACTTCTAAAAACAGTAGTAGAGCAAGGTGGTGGTCTGGACGCATCTAGCAATAGAGAACTAACGCTAGCATTAGAAGCAGGAGCAAAAAAAATAATTTATACCGGTCCGGCTAAAAAGGAAGGTGATTTTGAACTGATTCTCGATCACGCCGATCGTATTACTGTAAATCTAGAAACAGAACGTGAACTTACACTACTTGCCGGAATGGCAAAAAAAAGAAAAGTAAAAATTAGATGTGGGTTGCGTATTATCACTAAGAGCCAATCTGGTTGGACCAAGTTTGGTCTTCCACTCAACCAACTGAGAGAATTCTATGACAAAGCAATGAATTATCCTGCAATTGACTTCTGCGGAATACACTTCCACATAAGTTTCAACATAAATCCAGATAACTATGTAAAAACTCTTAAGGATATATACGACTATTGTTCAAAAAACTTCTCTCAAGCGGAACTTGCCGCATTCAAGTATTTGGATATCGGCGGTGGCATATACCCTGTTCAAACATGGGAAGGACTGTATCCATGGAATGCAGATTTGGAACTGGCTGCATGTCCCAAAGGAACAGTGGAGAAAATCATGAACGATGAATTCCAGCCTCGTTTTATCCCAATGACAATCAACCCCATTGAAAAATTTACAAGAACTATTGCTGGAGCCATAAAGGATCATATTCGTCCTGTACTCCCAAACGTGAAAATTTACATAGAACCTGGACGATACATTTCGCAGAATTCATTGCACATCCTCCTATCGCTCACAGATAAAAAATCAAACAATATGGGGATTCTGGACGGAGGCAATAACATGATTGGCTGGGAGAAGTACCAGAACTTTTGGTACGCACCAGTGTTCAACCTCACTAACTTCTCGGTGGAAAAAGAGATTCCCTTCCTTCTCTACGGATCACTCTGCACTCCAGACGACATCTGGGGATACTATGTATACTGCTCCAACATGCAGGAAGGCGACATTCTCTGTTTACCCTACCAAGGGGCATATACATACACGCTTGCACAGGAATTTATCCGGGAGATACCTATAGTGGTGAATATGTCAGATATATAAGTTTAGTTCATATTGACTTTGCAAAAGAAACCACTACATTTTCACCGTGCTGATAATCAAATCGATTGAAGGAAAGGGCAGAGGTGTCTTCACAGATACTAAAATTACAAAAGGAGATATTATAGAGACGTGTCCTATCACACTAATCTCTCAGGCTGACGTTGATCTTATCAAAAACACTCTTATCGACAGTTATACATTTCGGAGATCAGAAGGCCACGATTGCCTCGTCTTTGGCTTCGGGATGCTCTACAACCACGGTAATGATCCAAATGCATACATTGAAGAGCACTACGAAAGTGAAAATCTGATCTTTATAGCATTGCGCGATATCCAAGCCAATGAGGAAATCACATACGATTACTCTGGAGGAGAAGATGCAGAAATTATCTTCAATGGAAGAGAATACACATATGCAAATACTGGCAATAGGCAATAGACATACGATACCTACACTACCAAGGAGCATATACATACACACTTGCACAGGAGTTTATTCGGGAAATACCAGCGGTAGTTGATATTTGTTAATAAATGATAATAAGAGTTTAAATGTTATAACTCAGATTGTTGCGCTTTCAACAAACCTGTCTATAGTATGGTCAACGTGGGTCGGTACCGAAGTGGTCCAGCCTCCGCCCTCTGGGGCTATGGCTGGCAGGCAAACGGGTCTGGCTGTAAACCACGTCGCACATGTGCGACAGTGGTAAACCATCAGCCGTCGCTCTCCGCTTCGCTACGAGCTATGGCCGACAGGGATGTCTCCGACTTCGGGGGTTCGCCTGCCCACCGTAGCCATTGCGAAGCAATGCGAAGGCGGGAATCCTTTCCAGACCGATTCGACCCCACTTCGCCTGCGGGCTACGAGGGTCAGGCAAAGACGCCCGGAGAGAGGATATAAGACGAGAGGTGATGGAATTGAAGTATCGGTTTAGAATGTAATGATTGGACGAAATTCCCGAGAGGACTCTATTGACAAGAACAATTAAAGTAGTATTTTGAATATACTACTTCCTTTCATATCCTATGGTACTAAAAGTTCATTTTGAAGACATTTCTCCAACTGGCGTTGACTCGGAAGATATAAGTGAATTACTTGCCCGAGAATTAGAAGTAAGACACGTCGGTCATTATGGTAGCAAGCCAGACACTTCTGAGCTCGTTGACAGAGGAGGCACGTTCGAATTCCCATGCATTCATGTTAATGAATCAGGACAAGTTACAACAGACGCAGTAGATTCTTGTAAGGGTACTACGATTGAAAGTCTGACAGAACTACTAGCTTCTAGGGGGGGCATTATTGTTACAGAGTAGTTTCTGTTGTCGTTTATATATGATGAGTATTTGCGTTGTGTTTCAGGGCAATTACTTATTATACTCCATTACGTCCAAAATGGTGTATATAGCCGTTGGATATAGTTCTTTCAGTATTATTCTTAGTGTATGCACGCCTTAGCTAAAGCTACGGTGAGGCATAGTATCTTGTGACTCACACGTCGCGTTCACGCTCGTGTTCGTCTATAATTCAACTGTGGGTCGGTACCGAAGTGGTCAAACGGGTCTGGCTGTAAACCAGATGTCTCCGACTTCGGGGGTTCGAATCCCTCCCGGCCCACCATCCGCGAAATCCGCGCGATTTCGCCAATACGCGCCATCCTATTTTGGCTTCCCATTGCACCGCGTTCCCTTTCAAAACAAAGTTCGTTCCGATCGTTTTTAAGAATGTTGGAAATTCTGAATGATTTTCGGTCGAGAGCAATTTTTTGGCTTCACGACTGCGCATTATCATCTCTCGCATGGGTTCGAGCCAATTAGAATGATTCTGTTCAGCGTCCTTGATCTCTTGATCAATCTCTAATTTACGTGACACCAGCTTGTTTTTCTTTGCAAGATATTCCTCGGTATTGAGTGCGGCTTCCAATCGTAAATCGAGGAGATCATCAAGCTGTATGTCTATCTGTTTTCGCTCATCCTCAAGATGTGCAGCAGTTACCCGATGATCCGATTTTTCGGATGATTCCTCTTTGTCGAGTTCTCGCAGCATGTTATCCGCCCATTCATCGGGCAGAGAGACTTGTTCGACGATTTTACGTACCTGCTCAAGCAAGCCTTTTTCACGCAAGTACTTGCGCTGATCACACGGACCGCGCTTGTGAGTGCATCGGTAGTAATGATGCCCCTTCTGAATTTCAGCAGAGATGGCGCATTCGCAAGTAGCGCAGTGTAAAAAACTGGCAAATGGAAACTCATGTTTTCTTCTCCTCTTCGGTTTGCTCTTGCTTCGCATCATTACCTGCACCTCGTCGAACAGTCTCTTGCTCACAATCGGCTCGAATACGCCGGGGAACAGCTCACCGTTCATGCTGATCACACCGTAGTAGACGTGGTGTTGCAACATCTTCTGGACATTGGACACTGGCAGCACCTTGTCTTTGCGCGTCAGTAGTCCGAGTCTGGTTAGTTCATTGCGCAACGAGAGAAACGTGTGCTCTCCTGTGGCGTAGAGTTTAAATGCCTTGCGAACGAGTGGTGCCTTCTCTGAATCAGGCTCAATGTTTCGCTTTTCTCGGTTATTGATGTAACCAAGCGGAGCAGGCCACGTCCACTCGCCACGGCGCACTTTCTCGCGCATGCCACGCTTCACATTCTCGGCAAGATTGTCCACGTAATACTTGGACTGACCAAAGGCAATGTTCAGCATGAACTTTCCTTGTGGAGTCGGCTCAAACCAGAAAGTCGGGAACTTCAGTGCTTTAAGTTTGCCTGTGTCCAAAAGGTGCATAATCTTCCCTCCATCCACAGAGTTCCTAGCGAGCCTGTCAGGGTGCCATGCGAGGATGCCTTCTGCTCCTCCCTTCTCTACAATTTCCAACATTCTGGCGAATTCGATTCGCCCGGGCTCTTTTGCGGTTTTGGCCTCGCACAACGAGGCGACGATTTCCAACTGTTCTTTTGCGGCATAATCGCTCAACTCGCGAAGTTGAGCATCAATAGATAAAATTTGTCTGTCTTCCTGCTCTGTAGACTTACGAACGTATGCGATAACTTTCATGTAAACAGGGTATCAGAAAAGCCCGCCGCTGGCGTACGAAAGGGAACGCGGTGCAATGGGAAGCCAAAATAGGATGGCGCGTATTGGCGAAATCGCGCGGATTTCGCGGATGGTGGGGCGCCTTCGCGCAAATCCGAACCGATTTTAACACGAACCGGCGCGGCGGCTGAAAAATTCGCACCCGCAGCCGCCGCACATTCCTTACCGTTGTAGCAAAACCGCAAAAGAGCCTGATAAAAACGATCGGAACGAACTTTGTTTTCGCCAGCGTCGGGCTTTCTATTAATGAAATTTTTATTGCGTATAATGATCATATGCTCAACTTCGATATAGAATCGTTTTCTCCTCTTCTACAAGAAGCAAAGAAAATTTTCATTGCATCAGGAGCATTGGCAGGTTGGTTTGCATTGTTTTACACAATTGCAAGTAATATTAGAATGCGACCAAGGATCGGAGCACTTAACAAGAAAGTAACATATGGATTACAAAAACATGACAAATTGATATTCTTTAAGGGTAAGTTTTCGTTCACACTTGTTAATCGTAGCCATGCGCCTAATACAATCACTCACGTTTATCTTACTGTTTGGAAAAATAAAAGAAAGAATTCAACACTTCGTTTTGGTCATGTAAATGGTCCATTTATTGAGACTAGCAGTAGAAAATCTGTTGATGTTCCTTTTCACTTAGAACCTCGAAGTGCTCTACCACTAATGGTTGAGATCGATTTTCCTATCGTTGGAACCCCAGACGAAAAGATATTTAGCGAACTAAGTACATCCCCTGGATATGTCTATCAGCTTCTCTTTGAAGATATTGATGGTACTCTATTTGCCGAAGAAGGAAGTCAGCATGATCGACGAGAAATTGGGCTTCGCTGGACATTTGGGAATTCAATTCGCGAACTCAAAAAGTTTCGTCTGATGCCCTTAATTCGGCATACAGGTCAAATAATCAAACGACGTGCAATAAACATTCTAAAACATCTCTTGCATATGGTAGGACTTCGATAGCTGAAGAGGTTTATATAAATCCTGCATCTTTTAGTTTTATCCATAGTTCTGACATGACAGAAACAGAACCATTTCCAGTTACAGTGATATTCGATTCCTTGTGAGTAACTGTAAAAGCTGGGTCTTTTTCAGCAAAATCTCCATCAAAATCATCTTCTTCTCCAATGTTGTATAGAATAGATCTCCAAGATGGGGTGGGATGAGGGGGATTGTCGTTGACCCATGAAAAAGATAGGAAAACATATCCTCGTTTTTTCATTTCATCTACCAGATCATCGTCTAGATAATCTTGATAGATATCTGCAGAGCTTTTGAATTTAGCGGTAAGAGCCATGAACTCATTGTATACCATTTCACCATATCTTCCCAAGCATTGTTGATTTTTAAGAAAATCATAGAAAGTCTCGAATGTTGCCTCTCTTGCCTGTATACTTGGCATAGTTAAATTGTTAAGTATGCAATCCTGCATGTCGTTTGTATGACAGTCTATACACCTCGCGGGCTCAGACTTAGAGTTAAGGCAGATCATGCTTTTGCTCTCATGGCGCGACTCTATCCAAAGGTAGATGCATTTAAGGTGCTAAAAATGACCGAGGGTTTGGAGCTGATTCCCAGCCTACTTGGTACTGTCACTGGCCTTGTGTGCTTTGCTTTTCGTCTCGACCCTTTCTTCATCGGTGTTTTTGCATTCATGGCTACAGGAATTGGGGGTCTTATAACCTCTTACGGTTTCTACATTTTCCCTGGCATTCCTACACTGGGTGTTTGGTACAGCTATTTCCATGGATTTGGGCTGTATTCAGCTATCATAGCTGTAACAGGCTTGTTGCTATTGGGTTGGAAGGCAGTGATATTCTTTTTCATTGGCAGAATTCTAGCCACATTAATCGATAACCACATTTTTGGTTTTATTGAAATGAAACTTATGCATAAACTCACAGGCCTTGCATACACTTCCTCCGAGCGAAACTTTTTCAACGCATATAGGCTCCATGCAAACAAACTTGGGAAAGACCTTAATTTCACAGTGACAGACGAAGAAGTAAGAGAAGAAAATTGGAAACCGGTTTACGAGGATTTGGTTATGAAATGGCCAAAAGTTGCTTCAAGATGTGATAATAAATGATGTGCCCCTAGCTTCTTTTGTAGCAAAAGAACAGTTGGAAATCGTCCTACAACGGTAAGGAATGTGCGGCGGCTGCGGGTGCGAATTTTTCAGCCGCCGCGCCGGTTCGTGTTAAAATCGGTTCGGATTTGCGCGAAGGCGCCCCACCAGAATAAAATTACAAACTCCAGATTTCCAGAATTTATTAGCAACTCCCGTGGCTCGCCGTAGTCTCGTCGTAGCCGTAAGCGGAGACGGACGAAGGAGGACCGTCCCACCTCATTCCAAAATAGCAAATTGGCATCAGGCAATATAAAAGTGATACACTGATCCACATGAAAAAGATAATCATTCTCATTATTATTGGATTAATTGCTGTGTATATATATGGAGCTTCTGAGTATGCTCAACCACATGAAGAACCTGAATGGGTAACTGAAATAAAAAATAAAATAAATACTGCAGAATGTGATGCGACGGATTGTGAAGCTTGCGATCATACTCAGTGCTCTGCATATCCAGGGGCATGCGAACTAAAATCCAGAATGTATTCTTGTGGAGCTAGCTGTGATGCAGGAATTGCATACTGCGTGAGCGCATTCGAGTAAACAAACATTTACTATTATTGAGGTAATGGTACACTTCCATATTAGGTATCAATACTTTCCCCCTACCGCATGAAAAAGTTTGTCTTTGTCCTAGCCATTTTAGTTATAATGGGTTTATTAGCTGTATATTTCATAAATTATCCTACAGGTGAATGGCAGACATATGCGAATTCACGTTATGAATTTCAAATAGATTTTCCATCCGACTGGACTTTGGGAGAAGCAGAAACAAATAATGCAGGAAGAGAGTTATATTCGCCTGATGAAGAGGTGTATTGCTATGCATATGGTTTTGAGAATGCTCTGCAAAATGAACAGGGAAATCCACAAAGCTTGGATGAATTTATAGATTGGCTTGTCGTCGATTGGCGTGTTATTGAACGTGAGCCGGATATGCTTGGCGACAAACCTGCTGTTCGCCTTCTATTTTATGAGGGCAAAAATATAAAAAAGGCAAAATATGCACTAGGTGATGATGTTGGTGTTGGTGTGTTTTGTAAGTTTGATTCTTTAAGTCATAGAGATAAATACGAAAGTATCACTAATATTATGATGGATAGTATGGGTACAGATGTAGATTTAGGTGGCGAATCTCAAGCAAATATTGCATCGTGCAGTGATTTATTGTCAGGAGTTTTAACACCACTAAAGGACAGGCAAATTTTTTATGATGACAAGTACACAGAAGTGACAATGACAAGTAAAGACGCATGGGATAGAAATAGATTGCCTTCTCGGGTTATTGAGCTGGAAAGTAAAGGATATGATTGCTTCCCAATGCCCTCTGAATTTAGTGGAGGAGAAGCAGAAGGCGATGTGTTACCCCAGCCTGAAGTGACAATGGTCGAGTGGAGTTGCGAACTGGAATATGAAGAATGGGAATATCTACAAGGACTAGAAACTATGCAGCCACCAGATAGTTTCAGAGACTATAATTGCGCGAAACAAGATTGTTGGATGGATGATGCAGGAGAGAGTTATGTTTGGCTTTGTACAAAATAATTCCCCCCATTCCTACTCATGAAAATTCACGCAACAATTACAATTTCAATTCTGGCAACATTGGCTCTCGTCGGTTGTATAGGTCCATTCTTGCCAGATCAGCCAGCTGATGAGTGGGAGGAAATTCAGATAAATACTGTGAAGGATACTGTGGAGGAGTACATGAAGCTTACGTTGGTACACGTTCCGGGAGATAGCAACGAATATGCAAAAGCAAAAACAATGCTCACGCCAAATTTTGCTGCTGAGTTTACTGAGCCAGTCTTCGTTCCTACTAGTTACTGCATTCAAAATAATCCGGATAATGTAGATGTTGCATCCGTTACATTTGATGACGGTTGGCATAGAGCTGAAGCTCTTGTTAGAGCAAAGTATGGTGATGACTCATGGAAGGACATGTGGCTCTTTACTCTTGTGGTGTCAGACGGTGGCGAATGGCTCATTGAGAGTATTGAATGCATATATTTACTCGATGAGGAGTATCAAAATTTAATTAATAATTTATAATTTACTTCTTTTATTTCCATTTTTCTTATGAAAAATTACACAACACTAGCGATATCGGTTTTATCACTCATAGTTCTATCCGCTTGCGGAGCACCACCGAGCAATTCAGATGCTGCGCTGAAAGAGGCCGCCGCAACGGTCGATGCATTTATGAAGTTTACACTTGGTTCAATTCCCGGTGCTAGCATTGATTACGATGCAGCGAAAGAACTTATGACTCCAGATTTTGCGGCTGAATTCACTACCCCCATGTTCATTCCGGCAACCTACTGCATTCAGGATGGTCCAGAGGACGTCCGAGTGACTGATGTCAGCTTCAATGAACAAATGAATTGGGTGGAAGCAACCGTTGTAGGTGCGTACCACGGTGGGTGGCGGGATATGTGGAAATTTACAGTAGTGCTTGTAGAAGGAGGGTTATGGATGATTCATGCGATTGAATGCATATGAAGAAGAGAATATTCATATCGGCATATATCCTTATATCAATTGCAATTGTAGCGTTCTTTGGGCAGTGGTTGTTTGTAGAAGAGCCTCCACCTAAACCCCTCGGTGCCGATGCGGGATGTAATGGCAAGTGGGAGAGCGTACGGGGAGATCCGACACCGTTGACCGGTGAAGCGGCAGATATTCCTTTCCATTACCTCACGCCACGTTGGTATCAAAAGAGCATGAACTTTGTGGATGCTAAGCAGGCGAAGTTTGGTGAAGAGTTTGAAGTATATGCACGGATAATGCCGTGGCTTACGGACATGGAGAATGTACGGTTTGATTTTTATACTTCGGATGGACTAAAGATTACTGATGGGGAACCAACAATGAAGGGGTGCGGAGGGAGCACAGAAAAATGCTCATTTTCAGAGATAATCAGAAAATGTGATATACGGGAAATCAGGTTCAAAGTGAAGTGGGAGAGCCAACCTGATGAAACGCAGAGAATTAGAGTAATCCCACGTTTTGATTTTCCGCGCAGAGAGCTCATTCAGTATGTTGAAGAAGATAAGAACAACAATTACGACAATCCGGCTCTCAAAATTGATCTGCTTGAATTTATTAAGGAGTATGACGATAGAGCAGATGATTCACTGCAACTTATCATTAATTAAGTTCCTTCTTTTCCCATGAAAAAATATCTCCTCATCCCGGTATCATTACTAATATTTATATGCAGTGCTTCTGTTGTAAAAGCAGATCTTCCATCAAGAGAAGATTTTATAAATGCATGTCTTGTAAAATATGATTGGTCATATGATCATTTTTACAATCCTTCAGTATGGGAATCTAGTGATGGAGATCCTGTAAAATATTATTCGGAATACTTAGATGCATGGCAGTGTTATGACACGATTTATAAACCTGAAGTCTATAATAATATTGGATATATTTGTCTTAAAGGTGCGGAGCACATTGCTCATAGCTTCGGGTTTTCTATTGGTGATTGCACAAACCCTACAATAAATTCCTGTAATTCTTCTTGGAGTACATGTAGAAATACTTGCGAGAATGAAGAATGCAGAAAAGCATGTGACAAAACTCAAATTGAATGCAGAATGGCAGTTGGAAACAAATGTAAGAGTGAATTTGCCGCAAAACTAATGGCCTATGCTAAAAAACTCGTTCCTGATGTACCCGAGCCAGGGTGCGGACCTCAGGAATACAAAGTTGGAGGCGTATGCAAACATATCTTCGAACTCTGCGGCAGAGATTCACTCTTTACTTACAATGAAAGAACAGGGGTGTGCTCTTGTCCCGATCCTTACGTTCCAAAAAGTGGCAAGTGCGTCCATGAAGATGATCTCAGACCACCTGAACCACCTCCACCACCAGTTAATCAGCCTCCACCACCTCCACCACCTCCACCACCTCCACCTCCTACACCACCTACCAAAGATGGAAATTCATTCTGTCAGCCGCCGGATGCAGAGCCACTCTCGTACAATGAATTTGGTATTCCCATCGCAAATGCACAAATCTATTCAAACTATTCAGTTATTACGCACATAGAAGGAGAAGTTCTAATCATGACTAAAGATGCTCCCAGATGGGCACCTGCTTTCAAAGGGCAACGTATGACAATAGGCGACAAAATCAAAACAAGTCGCAACGGTCGGGTTGAAGTAAAATTTGCTAATTCAGCCATATATAGAATGAGACCCTTAAGTCAGCTGGAAATCCCGGATCACAAGAACCCATGCAATTGCTATAGCAATTTAAAAGTTGGGTACTTGGATATGTATTGGGGGAAAGTATGGAGCAAGGTTAAGCCTGTCTCCAGTGAATGTGAGTTCGCTATCAAAACACCAACGGCTATTGCCGGAGGGTCTGAAAGAGGCCGACCTATGTATGACTACTATGATAATTACGAATTTGAAGTTGCTTATGACGTGTTTGAAATTCCAGTGGCAAGCGCGGAATACGGAGACACAATTCTTCATGCATCACACGATGAAGACACGCAGATCTCCAAGTTCTACGTTGAAAAGGGAGAAGTATATGTGACAGATCTCAACGAGACAGTGTCAGTGTCTCTTTCTGCTGGTGAACAGATTACCGTAGAGCCGGATGCTTTACCTCACGACATGGACGTAGAGCCTGCATCGCAGGTTAAGGATGAGTGGTGGGAAGAGTGGGAAGATGATTCAGGTTTGTCGATATTCGTTCCTGTTGTTTTGTATATTTTGGGCATGGTGTATGTCATCCGCAAAGTGCTCAGATCGAAACGAGGGGTTGTCATGAAAATTGGCATGTTCATTCTTGGATTTATTCTAATGAATTTCATTATTGGGATTCTTATGCTGTTTGTGTAATTTCTTCCATTTTAATCATGAAAAAAGCACTGATATTCCTCGTAATTGTCATCGTTGCAGGTGTCGTCGTCTACACGCTCACCACAAAGTGGCGTGGTAATGACAACAGAGATTACGCCAATACAAAATATGGATATAGCCTTCAATATCCTGCGGAATGGAATATGAGAGGAAGCGCTCAATCTGATATTTTGCAGTTCTTTACTGCTGATAATCCTCCGGGTGATGGCGGACTACCGGATGGGATCAAAATGGAAGTAATGGTTTTGGAAAATTACGACAATCTGGATCTGGATACATGGGTGGAGCAAATGACTATGGGAGGAATGGGAGGTGATGAAATACGGAAAGATAAAATTACAGTAGGTGGTATTAATGCTATTCGTGTTACTTCTGAACCGATGTTTGAAGAAGAAGGAGAACCACTTGGAGTGTATCTTAAGCATGGAAACAACATTGTTCTTATCAACTACATGGGCAGTGAGCCTGATTACAGCAACAACTTAGGTGGTTTTGAAACGGTACTTCATTCTATTATTCTTACTATTGAATAGTATGAGATCAATTATTTTCCCTCTTACATTCCTTTCGTTATTCATTCTCACTGCCTGCGCTCAACAAGCCTCAAATGGGCCACTTATTGAACCGGATGCATCGTGGCCGGAGGAGTGCAAAAATCAGAGATATTTTCCGGAGGAATTTCCTCTTGATGTGATTTATCCCAAATCAGTTCCACTGGATGGTTATGAGATGGATTCCGATTATGATGAAAATTTGGTTGGTATCTTATGTGCAAAAGATACAGCAAATAACATTGTTGCTTGGTACAGGAATACATATGAGTCGCAGGGATACGAATACTCAACTTTGGAAACAGTTCATTATTTGAAAAGCCCTGATCAAACCGTATTTCTGGATATTATGAAAGAGTTTAATGGTTATGTTAAGTATTCAGTTGATGTTCGTTGGGGGGATTCCTAAATATCATCCCATAATCTCCCTCCACACCCACCTCCCCTCCGTTTCCTCCTTCGCTAAAGCTACGAGGAGACAAGCCGGACGGGCAAGAGGAATTTGCGTTCAAACCCTACTCTCAACTCCCCCACTCACGCCGCCTTCCAACAACACGCTTCTTTGCACTTTGTACAATATTGCTCTCCATTCTCGTGAACTGCACCTATAACACACTTCGCACTGCAACAGCCTGATTTAATATTAGATTGCTGCCCTTTAGACAACTTTCTGCGTTCATCCACCGACATGTGCTTATCACAGTATTGCCTGCCATTAGTCGCCTTTTCGCAACCTTTAACCGTACAGAATTCGTACTTTTTAGGAATGATAGAGAGTGGAATAAACACGCAAACGCGCAAGGTCACTATATGCTTTAAATGACTATATTACTAGGAGAAAGGTGCCTTTATTAGCTTCTAGCTTTTCCTCCATCCCCCGACCCCTTCCTCCACGGGAGGAAGGGGAGCTTCGTTATTGAAGTAAAAATCATTGTTCTCCTTTAACAGAGTTCCCCTCCTCTTGCCTGCCCATCCGAAGCCCAGCCTGCCCCTCGTAGCCCAGCGGCGAAGTGGGGAGGCGAAGGTGGGTGGAGGAGGGGTTAGGGGTGGAGGTAACTAAAAGCTAGAAGCTAAAATATCATCATATTTACTCCCTATTGAGCGAATGGAGGAGTATAGTCATAGTACATGCATTCCAGTGATAAGTCTGATCAACAATCTTCTGGCTTCCAGGAGATCGGCATAAGTCCTGCACTTTTAAAGGTCCTCAATTCACGAGGTATCACAAAACCGACGCCAATTCAGAATCAGGCCATCGGACAGGCATTAGAAGGAAAAGATCTTATTGGTATAGCACAAACGGGTACGGGCAAAACATTTGCATTTGGGCTCCCTATGTTGCAGCAATTGGCAGCAGGGAAGAAGAGAGGGCTAGTAATACTCCCAACACGCGAGTTGGCATATCAGGTAGAGGAAGCACTGCAGCCGTTTGCATCTGCCCTTGGTATTCGCACGGCAGTCTTTGTTGGAGGTGCTTCTATGGGACTGCAAATGCAAATGATAAAACGAAATCCACGTATCCTGATTGCTACCCCCGGCAGACTTAATGATCATCTGGAAAGAAAGACAGTGTCGTTAAAAGAAGTAGAAATTCTGGTGCTGGACGAAGCCGACCGCATGTTGGATATGGGATTCAAACCACAAATTAATCGTATTCTTGCGCATGTCCCACGCGAACGTCAGACACTGCTCTTTTCCGCAACAATGGCACAAGAAATAGTTAAGCTCGCAACCGCTCAGATGCATATGCCACTTCGTATAGAAGTTGCACCTTCGGGCACTGTAGCCGAAAAGGTAGAACAAGAAGTTATAATCGTAAGGCAACAGAACAAACAGTCACTTCTCATTTCGTTACTCAAAGAACATAAAGGACAAGTTCTGGTTTTCTCACGCACAAAGCATGGTGCTAAAAAGATCACACGCACACTTAACGACCAAAGTATCCGCGCAGCGGAAATCCATTCCAATCGCACTCTTGTACAACGCCGTAAATCACTGGAAGGATTTAAAAAGGGAATATTCCGTGTGCTGGTTGCAACAGACATTGCCTCGCGTGGTATAGATGTAACAAACATCGCGGTGGTTATAAACTACGATCTCCCTGATGATCCATCCGATTACATTCATCGAATAGGGCGTACAGGACGTGCTGACCGAGAAGGTATGGCTATTTCTTTTGCAACACCTACACAGGCCCGCAGCATCCGCGACATCGAACGACTAATGCGCTTACCATTGCGCCGCCGAAAACATGAAGCTGCACCTCATGCTGATATGGAAGATGCACCAAGTGAACCAAGGCATCCTCGCAGACATAGCAGCAAACCAAGTGGATCAAGGCGTCCTAGCAGACATAGCAGCAAACCAAGTGAATCTAATAGTCCTAACAGACATAGCAGCAAACCTAGCGGACGACGACCAAGTGACAAGTCTAGCGGACGACCAAATCAGCGTAGAAGGAGGTAAAGGGTAAAGGGTAAAGGGTAATGGGTAAGGGAGGTAAAGAAGGTAAGGTAAGTAAAGTAGGTAAAGTAAGTAAAGTAGGTAAAGTAAGTAAGGTAGGTAAATGATCTACCTTCTTCACCGAATCATTTTATGACTCTATAAATCCCCTTTCATTTCTTTAACAACCTCTAATCGACAGTTTGAAAAGAGATTGATCTAACTTTCTTCAATAATAAACTAATTTCTGCACGAACAATTGTCATATCTATCTCACCGTATTCTTCCAGAGGCAACATCCGCTCTGCAAGTCCAGGTCTATTTCGTCTTTTCTCTTTGAAGCCCTTAAGAACACATTCGAAAAGAAAATTTGATGTTAATTCAGCAAATAACAAAGGATCGTTACATGTTCCTCTTATATCTAAATCTAGATTGCCAATTTGGACACGATCTAAATCATCTACATTAAATTCTAATGGGTACTGTAAACCACCACTATATTCGATTCCATCTGCACAATATCCGGGAAAATCAAACTCCGCATCCTCTAATCCCTCATTAGGACAATCAACATCATTTATTCCTACGTCTTGTAATCTCTTAGCAAATTGCGAATAGATCCGCAAGATGCGACGCGAAATAAACCCATCCAAAATATGATTGACATTATCATACGGCGTGTCTTCTACTATTTGCTTCACAATCAATGCTAAGGCACGTCTGTAATCTCCAAGATGAGTTCGTATTAATTCCAATGAACCAAATAGATCTCGTGTTTTTTCCTCAGCTGTATCATAATTATAACCCCGCTCGCCAGCTTCCCATTTTTTTAATGTTTTTGAAGAACTTTCCGACATAAGTCGGTAATTAAAATACCAAAATGTATTCACACGTCAATCTCCAATTATTTTTTACTTTCAAATTCGACAGATTGTGTAGACAACCAAAATGAACTTTTAATAAAAATTCAGGAAGACGAAGAAGGCAATGGAGAAATTTATTTTCTAAAACCCAAAACACAAATACCAAATCACAAATACCTAAATCGTAGATTTTGGGTTTTGTTTTTTGGGTTTATTGACGGCCGTAGCCTTGCTCGCCGGCCATAGCTTTAGCGACGGCTGGGCGAAGGCTGTTGGGATTTAAAAGAAAAGTGCTGGATTGTAGAAACAACCGTAATACAAGCAATATTATCGTAGACAGAAAGTCCTTAAGGAAGATAGGATATTCAACATGTTACGCAAATTGCTTCCGTTAAATATAGTGGCTGTTTTGGTTATGAGCCTGTTTGTAACACCGACTACTGATTCCATGGATTTCTATTCCAATGTAAAAAAATCAACTGTCTTAATTGCCAGCTATGATTACAAAGGTGACTTACTTGGACGCGGATCGGGGTTTTTTGTGGATGAAGGCATAGTGATTACAAACATTCATGTGATTGGCGGAACTGCGCGTTACTATCGTGTGTTTACAACAAATGATGATGACACGATAGAATCCGGATGCAACCGGCTACTGAGCATATCGGATATCAAACTTAATATAGAAGATGATGTTGCATATATGCGTGCTTACGTAGACTGCCCGCATGGAAGTGTTTTCTTCTCGGACAGCGATCCGGAAATCGGAGACGAAATTGAGATATTTGGATATCCGGCAATTGGAGAGGATTCTCTGGGTACATTGGATCTGACAAGTATAAGTGGCCATGTACTCGATAAAACACAGGCACTACAACAATATGCAGACATCGCCGCGCAGTGGCTTGTAACAGACGCAATAATTACCGCAGGAAGTTCTGGAGGGCCTGTGGTGCAAGATGGAAAAGTTGTTGGAATAGCCGTCGCTGCTCATATAGATAAAACAGGGAAATCACTTGATGGTATTTTTATTCCCGTCTCTGTAATAAGAAAGGGGCTGGAAAGTTCTGGTACTGCATCCTTTGGATACACCCCGCAGGACATGCAAAACAATACAATCTACAAACAGGAGGAAGAACGAATAAGAAGAGAACAAGCAACTCCACTTAATCCAATCCCATCCGATGGAAAAAATGTAAGCAGAGCCGATTGTCTTATGAGTTTAGGAGAAGGAGCAGAGGCAACCAGCTACACTAAACAACAAGGTGATGCATGTCGCTGCAAAAGTAGTTACCACATAAATTCTACCGGAACAGAGTGTCTGCCCGGATCACTTCAGTACATAGAAGAACTCGCTGCGAAACAGATACGGCAAGAGCAACGGGAGATAGAGCGGCAGAAACAGCGAGAGAAGCAGCAAGAGCAAGAGCAAGAGCAAGAGCAACAACAGCAACAGCAACAAGAACCTGAACATCTTTTTAACGACATTGATATATCGCACCCTTACCGCAATGCGATTGAATGGGGTAAAGAATCAAATGTACTTGATGGTTATCCCGATGGATCGTTTAAAGCGGAGCAAGCGGTGAATCGTGCTGAGTTCCTTAAAATAGTTCTGACTGCCAAAGAAGATTTTGACATCAATTTAGAAGTAGAACCTACGGGATTTCCTGATATAGACGAAGATGCATGGTATGGACCGTATGTTAGATATGCAAAGGCAAACGGAATAATAAAGGGATACCCAGACGGAACATTTCGCCCTGACCAGACGGTTAATTTTGCTGAAGCATTGAAGATGGCATACGAAGCACTTGGTGTTTCTACTTTGGAAGTGCCTGATAAGTGGTACTCCCGTTATCTTAACCATGCACGCAGACAGGGTATATTGTTTGACTCAGATTCCAGTATGGAATCGGATATGACTAGGAAAGATGTTGTTTGGATTGTTTGGAAATTGACGAATTTGAAATGATCACTCAAACATTGCGAATCATCGCAAACAACAACATAAGCAAAAACAAATGGTTCAAACTTTAACTCACTATATCCACCCCACCCCTCACCTCCCTCACCTCACCCTCCCCACAGCCCTCCCATACATCTCCTCCGCCTTTTCTTCATTCCCAAGTTTCCCATAAACCTCTGCAGCAATTTCGTATGGTCTGTAATCCCGCGGCTGCCGCAGGATGGCTTCATCTAAAACTGCAAGAGCGTTATCGTAAATTTGTGATGCGATGAATATGTCTGCCAGAAGAAGAAGCGAGGTAATCCCCTCTTTATCAGAATCGGATTGACTCAGAAGCTCATCAACAAGTTCCCGTACATCTTGCTGAGTAATATCATCAAACACAGTGCCACGCATAAAGTTATCAGGCGTAAGTAGGCTGTACTCATACTTACTTATCACACTTGCATTCTCCGGAATGCGCTTAAAGTAAATTGCTGCCCAATCATCCAAAAACACAAGAGCCCACTGAGGATTTTCGTTTAGATGACCATAAGGATACGCTACGTCAGGATCCTTCTTAGGGCGATAATCAATGATGGCATATGTAAGAGCGTAATCATCTTCCAGTTCTTTCCAGACTTCTTTGTTATACGCCGCATCAAACGTTTTCTTCAAGAGAGGGTATCCATGATCCACATTCCGCCCATCCACAAATATCTTACGATCGGGATATCCATGGAATAGCAAATACGCACCCAAGCTATAGGAATTGAACATGTTTCCAGACGGAGAAGTTTTTTCTATAAACTCATTCGCATTCGCAAACTCTTCGTATGTTCCAAATGTATCAAAGCCTGTTCTGGCAAACAGAGAACGTATCGGTTCGTTTGCAATTAGAATTATCAGCAAAGCGATAACGGATAGGATAATGGGGAGAAACTTACGATCTAATACAGAATCGAGAGAATCCTGCCACTTAGAATTATATTTAAGCTGATAAATGGTGACTCCAAGCGAGACGATGATAAAGAGAGACATATGCCGCCCCGCGCTTATGGACAAATACCCAAAGATAAGAAGCAATGCAATACACACGACTGCGTTCTTGCGTGTCCACATTAGTGACGAGACTGCAATGATCCAGAAGAATGAAAGCTGCTTAAGATAGACTGTTGCATTGGGTGCTCCCCACTCCAGAATAAATTGCTTGGTTTGATCGGTGAATAAATTAAAGACGTAAGTAAGATTGTTTGTAGTATTAGGAGAAACTACAGATCCAATTATAAGAAGAATGATGCCAACCAGAATCAGAATAACTTCTCTGTTGTTTATCGAACGCACATCAAATAATTTCTGCAGAAGTACAGCACCAAAAAGACCAAAGGAAAGTAGCGCCGCTCCTCCGTGCAAATTGGTCCAAAGAATGTGAATCAGAATAAAAAGAGCGATCCATTTGATCAAATATTGTGTACGGATTTTCTGGCTTTCTTTAGGCGCTTCTATCAATTTGAATGTAACAAACAATGCGCAAGAAATCATCAGGAATGTAAATAGTTGCGGACGACACAAAAGGCTTGTGCGCAGAGCAATTGCTCCTGCCATAACCAAAAATGCATTCGGCCAGATTCGCTTACGATCAATCATCAAAAGTACTCCAAATGTAAGAAGTGTAATGAGTGCGCGCAGCATGATCACTCCCCTTGCCCCTCCGTAATCGTACACAACCGAAAGTATGATCTGCGAAAGCCAACTATAGATTGCAAGGTAAGGTGCTCCAATTCGTGTATGTGCAAAAGGCTCTGTGGTTATCCATCCACTATCACGCATAATCTGCCCAGCCTTTATGTGCCACCAGAAATCCGCTGAAGTGATTTTAAAAATACAGATCCATGTAATAAAGGATATGCAGAGAATGAGTGTTGCAATGCTGAAGATCCGTGCATGCGACATATATTTCATGATTGCTAGTTTAGCAGTCTTTAAGATCCACTTACTCAACTTCCAAAATCTCACAACCCAATTCCTGCAACGCTGTACGAATTCTATCCTGTTCATCTCCACCATCTCTACCATCAAAAGTTAGCAAACGCCTATTGCCTTCGTAAGATTTAACCGAAACATCAAGACCAGTTGCCTGAGATGCTTGGACATTTATAGGCGGCATATATTCTCCATCTCCATCTACTACAGGTTCATTTACTTCAATTCCAAATTTAGTCATAAAATTAGGGGGGAATTTATAGTATCCTAGTAGTAATTGGGTGGTGCGCAAGGGGTTCTGTTGTTTTTTGTAATGACCTCACCCCCTGCCCCTCTCCTGCGTTGTTTTTGATTTCAAACAGGTCGGCATCTTCAATTCAATTCTCTCGATAGATCAGGAGAGGGGAGCTACGTTATTGAAGAAAGCAAAGTCTTTTACTTGTTATACCAATTCCATTTCAAAACCGCACAAATATCCATTCAACCCATATCTGCGATTAATGCGCCGAAGCTTTCTTTCAAGCCAAAAACTGTGAATTAATATTCTGTGGAGTTAATAATATCTTGAAAGCGAAGGAGTATTAAACAAAGCTCCCTTCGCTTTCGCCATCAATACAACATTGGCACAGGCAAGGTAATTTACTCTAAAAACAACTCAGCGAAGGAGAGGGGTCGGGGGTGAGGCCTTAGAGGTCGTAAGCGAAGGGGTCCAACCACACCGCAAAAGCTTGATGATAAAGCATATGAATGATAAATTGCTTTTACGATGGATCGATTATTTATCTCAGATCTTTTTTTAGAAATTTATCAGATTGGTTTAGGGCTAATATTTGTTATTTCATTAATTGCCTCGTTTCTATTAATAAGAACTGGCAAAAAAAGATTAGGAGCTTCTCTTTTGGTTGCAATATTTGCAGTTATTATTCCTTTGGTAAGTATTCCTATCTTCTCTACAACTAATGAAAGTCTTAGAATTCTGAACAACACTGCGTCGTTTGCAGGTATTTTTGCAATAGTTTTGTATATCATATCCATGAAACATTTAATGAAATCAAGAGGGAAAATTAGTAGAGTTGTGGGATACATCCAATTGATTCTGATTTCAATTGCTGTAATAGGATTGTTTATGGATTTTATTTTTACAGTGTATTGATCTCCCAAACATACCACAAGATTCTTCATTTTAATTATTGTTATCCAACCACACCGCAGGAGCGGTGCTCCTGTTATTTCCATTTCATTCTTTAACACGACCGAGACGGTCGTGTGACGCTACAGGCAACCATTCTTGAATTTTCCCTTTCCCTTTTCCCCTTTGCCCGAAATTATAATTCTTAATTCTAAATTCTTAATTCTTAACTATTCACTTTTCATTTTTAATTATTCATTTTTTTAACCCCAATCAAAGCTTCTTCTACAGCCTCCTTAACCGGTTTCATAACAATCCCCTCCCCTTTAAGCTTATCCGAATTAAGCGTGCAAATGCTACGTCCTGCCTTTGTAATCCCAGAAAGACCTTCCGAAGTAAGACGCTCAAATTCCTTTGATGGATCAACTATCTCTTTATACATCTCCATTATTTCGTAAGGTGAAATTGTGCCAGGATTCACCATGTTATATAGCCCCGTTGCCTTCTTCTCTATAAGTTTTTGCGTAGCTTCCAGAAAATCTGGAATGTAAGTTATAGAATTTTGGACATCAAGAACATGATCGTAATTCTTGATCTTATTAATCAGATTGCGCTCTCCATTTGTACCATCAAAAGGCATACGTAATCTGAGCACAAGAACCCCTCCGGTACCGTCGGGACTAGCCGGAAACTCTTTAAGAATCTGATCGATCCACGCTTTGGTACGTGAATAAAAACTGCCCGAAAAGTTTGGTGGATCTTCTTCGCTAAATCCTTTGCCTCCGTTATCACCGGAATAGATACAGCCAGATCCAAGGTGAACCAAATAAATATTACGCTTGGCACATTCATTTAAAAGAATAATGGGACCTGCAACATTGCTGATGAGTGTTTCTTCTTTGTGATCCTCACACCAATCCACATTGGGACGACCTGTCTTCCCTGCAGCATTAATAACAACATCCGGACGCAGCTCCTCTAAAGCAGAAACTACCTGACCTATATCACTAATATCGACGCGCGGGGTCAGCGCATTCTTAAAAACTTTAGAAAAATGTGTCCCGAGGTACCCGCGGGCACCAAAGATTACTGTTTTCATGCTGTGAGAATAGCAGGTTGTTGTGTGATTGTCTTGCTTAGGAACGGATTAGGACTTCGGGATTAGGGATTAGGACTTCGGATCTTCATTGCCCCGAAGTCCTATGTCCTATGTCCTAATCCCTATGTCCTAAGTCCTAATTTCACATTCCCCGAGAAAAGTGCTATAAATAGCAACATGGCTCGAAGAAAAACAGGACGCAGGCGAAACACAAGACGCAAGAAGTCCGCAGCACTTGATTTAAGCGAAAACACAGTACGTCACATTAGTGGGATAGTTCAGATTGGATTTGGAATTTTGGTTCTTCTGGCACTTCGCGAACAGGCTGGGCCGATAGGGAACTCTTTGAATACAGTTCTCACATTCTTCTTTGGACGATGGGGAATGATCTTCCCACTCTTCCTGATTGGATCTGGAGTACTTCACTGGTTTGCTGCAGAAAACTTCTTCGAGGCAAAAAGATCTATAGGACTTATGCTCTGCTTCCTCGCTTTTCTTGGAGTAATGCACATGCGAGCACCATTGGAAGACTTAGCTCCTATGCGTGATGAACTTGCAGGTGCTATTGGTTTCACTGTTAGCTTACCATTCATTCTCTTTACAACTCGTGCAGTTGGATACACTGTTTTAAGTGCAGTCTTTTTGATTGGAGTTTTTGTAGCATTCGAACCAGACCTAAGTTCAATAGCAAAATCAGCAGTTTCACTTATCAAACTTCCTCAGAAAAAGAAGAGCAGATCCAGACGCAAAGTACTAAATGAAGATGAGGAATATAATGAAGATGAAGAATATGAAGATGAGGAAGAAGATGATGAAGATGAAGAATATGAAGACGAAGATGAAGAAGAGCCAGAGCTCAACATAATTCGTCCTGCATTTGCCAAAAAAGTTGCCAAAGAAAAGACGAAGAAGAACGTCAAAGAAAAAGTGCAAGATACAATAAAGATGCAAGACACGCGCTATGAGGAATGGACATTCCCCTCATTCGACCTTTTGGATAACATACAAAGCGAACTTACTGTAGATGATGAAGAATTAAAGAGACAAGCAAGATTAATAGAAGAGAAGCTTGAAGAATTTGATGTAGAAGTCACAGTGCGCGATGCACGACCGGGACCAACCGTAACACAGTTTACTCTGCAACCAGCCGAAGGGGTGAAGCTCAGCCGTATTGGAAATCTAAAAGATGATTTATCATTGGCACTTGCAGCTCCCAGCTTGCGAATAGAAGCTCCTATCCCTGGTAAAGCACTTGTAGGAATAGAAATGCCAAATGCCAAACGAACACTGGTACATCTAAAAGAAATTCTAGAAAGCCCCGAGTTCACACAGAGCGAGTCCCCTCTTACACTCCCATTGGGACGAGACGTGTCTGGCGAAGCAATAGTCGCCAATCTTGCGGATATGCCTCACTTGCTTGTTGCAGGTGCAACAGGATCAGGAAAGTCCGTATGCATGAATACATTCCTTACAGCACTCCTGTTCCAGAACGCTCCACACGAACTCAAGTTAATCATGATCGACCCTAAACGTGTAGAACTTATGCCATACGACGGCATCCCACATCTCCTTACTCCTGTGATCACAGATTCAGATAAAGCACTTCAGGCTTTGCGATGGGTAGTAGCAGAAATGGGAAGACGCTTGCATAGATTCTCCGCGATTGGCGTACGTAATCTGGATGAATTCAACGAGAAACAGACGGAAGAAGAACACCTACTTCCGCGTATTGTTCTTGTAATTGATGAGCTTGCTGACCTTATGATGCGTCAGTTCCGTAAAGATACAGAAACTATGATCGCTCGTATTGCACAGATGGCACGAGCAACTGGTATGCACTTGATCATTGCCACTCAACGCCCGAGTGTGGATGTTATTACAGGACTCATTAAAGCAAACATTCCTACACGTATGAGTTTCCGAACTGTAAGCGCTGTCGACTCACGTACAATCATTGATAGTGTTGGCGCTGAGGACCTTCTTGGAAAGGGGGACATGCTTTATATGACAGCCACCACTTCCAAACCAGTACGTGTGCAGGGAATCTACATTGATATCAAAGAAGTAGAGCGTGTGATTAATGCCGTAAAGATTGCAGGTGGCGGTAAAATTACTGAGCAAATTGATATGCCTGATAGCGAAGATGACGAAGGACAATTGTCTGGACGATATGATTCTATCGATCTGGAAGCTGATGATAACGGTGGTGATGAACTCTTCTTTGAAGCTGTGCGCGTTGTACAAGAAACTGGCAGAGCATCAGCTAGCCTACTGCAACGTCAGCTCAAAGTAGGTTATGCACGTGCTGCAAGACTTCTGGACATCATGGAAGATAAAGGACTTATTGGACCGTCGAATGGGGCTAAAGCGAGAAGTGTGTATACGGAACGGGTTACGAGTGAATAGTTAAAAGTGAATAGTTAATAATGAAAAGTTAAAAATGACCAGCCTTCGCCCAGCCGTCGCTAAAGCTATGGCCTGCGAACAAGGCTACGGCCGGCAAGAAAATGAAAAATGCCCTCACCCAACGCCCAACGCCCCACACCCAACGCCCTACCCCATGCAGCTATTAATCGGAACCAATAACCAAGGCAAGATCATAGAAATATCCGAAGTCTTAAGCGGACTTGAGCTTGATCTTACACATCCTAAAAAGCTTGGAATAGAAACTGATCCTGATGAGACCGGATCAAGTTTTAAGGAGAATGCTATTTTGAAAGCAAAATATTTTCACTCAGCTTCCGGAAAGATTCCGACAATTGCAGATGATTCTGGAATCATAGTTGAATCTCTTGGTGATGAACTCGGTATTCATACCAGACGTTGGGGAGCAGGACCCGCTGCCAGTGACGAGGAATGGATTGAGTACTTTCTAAAACGCATGAAAGAAGAAGAGAACAAACGTGCTGCTTTTGTTTGTACACTCGCCTATTTGGATCATAACGAAAAACTCCACACGTTTGAAGGAAGGTGCGAAGGAGTGATTACAGATGAGTTGGAGGCTGATTATCTTCCGGGACTTCCAATATCAGCTTGTTTCCGACCAGATGGAGAAAAAGCTGTATTCTCAGCGCTAACTATTGAACAAAAAAATAGTACAAGCCATAGGGGCAAAGCTAGCCAAAAACTAAGAATCCATCTTGAAAATAGTTTGAAATAGTACTTTATTTAGTACCAAATTTGGTATATAATTTAGTAGTCAATTCCCCAAACTACAATGAAGACTATAACCATTCAGGATATCAAAAAACATGGCTCTAAAAGCATTTCTGGAAATGAACCGATTTATTTGATTGTAAACTCCAAACCGAAGTGCGTCATGATACCAGTTGATAGATACGAAATGATTATGGATGAACTTGAGGAACTGGAAGATATGATTACAATCGAAGAGCGTAAAAATGAAGAAACTGTTCCAATGGAAGAAGCATCATCATGGTTTGAATAATGAAGTACAAAATTATATTAATTCGGTCTGTACAAAAAGACCTCCGAAAAATTCCACGGAGAATGTCTCACATCATCCGTGATACTATAGTGCAACTGGGGCACAATCCACTCCCTAGAAACTCAAAGAAGATGCAAGATGTTCCAGATTATTATCGTCTACGCATAGGACAATACCGTATTGTATACCACTTCAAGAAACGCATAGAAATTATCACCATCACCAAAATCAAACACAGAAAAGATGCCTACAGATAATTGTAACTTGCGCTAGAATATCTTTGTGAAACGCCCCTCCTTCAATCTCCCAGAACTTCTGATCGTTCTTGCAGTTGTAGTAACTATCTCTGCGATTTCTATTCCAATGTATCGCGAATACATGATTCGTAATGATTTGAATTTGGCTGAACAACAAACAATCCAGATGCTCAACTCAGCTCAGGCACGCTCACGAGCTGGATTGGAGAATTCTTCGTGGGGAGTATCGATCACCGAGAAAACTATCTATAAAGGATCAAACTTTGCAGGACGCGACCCGGATTATGACGAAATTTACTCATTCGTTCCAACAATCACAGTATCAGGACTTACAGAAACCACATTCTCGCGACTCTACGGTATTCCCAATCACAAAGGTATAATCATCCTCACTGCTATCAACGGTGACACACGTGAAATTGCTGTTACAGATGATGGACTTCTAACAGGCCCCAGCACAATAGACCTGAATGGAAATGCGAGAATGAAAATAGTTTTTGAAAATATTCAAAACCAAGGTAGCGGAAGTGCAGAAGCTGCTACTTATGTAGGTCTGGATGGCAAACGGTACGAAGATGGAGAATGGATTCCTCTTAAGTCTGGCAGCACGATCTATACCGACCAAGGACTAATCATTGGAGCACTGGGATTGGCTGTGGAACGTAAGCAAAATTATGTTCGCGTGCTCGCACATGGAGGATTAGACCCTGGAGGGAAAGAAATTGTAGATGCACGTATCGTATTTGAAAATGCAGTTATCGATCGGGTTGAGAATGACGAAGGATCCGAGAATGTAACCGAGAACCCATTTGATGGAAATGTGAACAGTGGTGTAGGTGGCGATGAAGTGACATATACACCTGGAGGGAATTCTGTCTTTTTCCAGACACGCTGCACCAATTACGGCGATTCCATACTGATTTACTGGCAACAGGCGGCTCCGAGGTGGTTGCGGTGATAGCTATTCAAATGTTTCCAATCCCATTTAAATATTTCCTGACAGGCCGCGGTGGTTTTATGTTTTCATTTTCAAGAATCAATCTTAAGACTACAGGACTTGGCTCAGCTTCAAGATATTTTGCAATGATTATCTGCACATCTATATCATCAAGCTCAACAAAAGCAGAACACAGCTTCTTCATATGATCTTTATTCGGCGTGTGACCAATACCCATAAGCGTTTCAAATATTGCTCTAATGCCAAATTTTATTAGGACTATTTCGGCCAGATTGCATTTTCGACATGCTTCAATAAAACGTTCTTCTTCTTTGATACTGTTAATTGGCATGAAACAATCATTATTTAAGAGACTTTACAAGTCAACATTTTTGAAGTTTAAATCTATAATCCTCCCCCGCACCTCCTTCACAGTCACGCAACAGCGACGCGGCAGAGCTACTTCGTTCTAGTCAATCGACGTGAAATCCAAAGCCAAAATTTCTTTTACAGAATTACGCAGTAGCGACGCCGCAGAGCTTCTGCGTTCTAGTCAATCGGCGTAAAATCCAACGCCACAATCCTCCCCCACACCTCCTTCACAACTTTCTTCAGGTCATCAAGTTCTGACTGTGTAATAGCAAATGCACGTGTAACAGGATGATCTGTCCCCTCTCCAATGAATTCGAGCACAAACTCCTGTGGTTCGATTGGAAGACTCTTCTGCTCCAATAGCAATGCATAGAACGCAAGCTGACGGAAGTAATCGCCGTCGTCACGAATTTGTTTCTCGGTCTTTGGTCGTCCTGTTTTGTAATCTATAACCGTAGCAAGTGATGAGTCCGGTGCATACAAGTCGATACGATCTAATGCGCCTTTGATTGGAACGCTTGTCCCGACGGGATCGGAGGGGTCATCGAAGAACGTTTGAATACCAAACTCAACTTTGTAGATAATTGGAGAAACCTGAGCTATTTTCTGATCGAAGTATCGCGGAAGAGTTTCTTCACCAATCTTCAGCAGTATCGCCTTCTCTTTGTCAGTCAGAAGTTCACGTTCATCCATATATGTATTAAATGCATTCATAAAACCTTTTTGATCTAAAGGCTTTCCTTGCTGAACAGAAAGTCCCCACTTCTTTAACGCATCATGTACTGCATTTCCATAAACGAAACTAGGCTGCTTTGCCTGTGGAACCCGCAGCAAATCCACTTCCAAGAACTTTTGCGGATCTTCCAAAAAATGATTGAGTGCTGTTACTGAAAGTTTGTAATTCTCGAGTCTCTGTTGCAGAAACGCCTCCATCTCCTGATCAAATTTGCGTACAGACTTGTGCAAGAACAACGAAACATTGGTTGGATCTTTAAGATCGCGCATCTCTTCCAAAAGAGACCCCGCTTCTGCAAAAAAGGCAGATGGAGAGACCTCGCGTGACTTATCCCCTGTTGTGAGCTCCTTTGGACATGTAAATATCAGCTCACGTTTAGCCCTTGTCATAGCCACATATGCAAGCCTACGTTCGTCTTGATTCTTCTCGAATGATTTTTGATCCTTATCCCAGCCAAAGAGTAAATCTTCCGGCACCGAGAGTCCTGAACGGTTAAAGCGCTTGTCCCAATGCTTATCACGGAAGTTTGCGAGTATCACTGTTTCAAATTCCATTCCCTTGCTTTGATGTGCCGTCATAAGTTGCACTCCCTTTTCTGTAAGATGAGGAAGACTGTAACTAAGACGCAGATCACCGTATTCAGGCTGTTGATAATACTCAAGATCACTTAAGAATGATTTAAAAGAGAAGCTTGGTTGCTCGTATGCACGCATCTTCAAACGGTCAAAGAATTCTTGCAATGCTGCAAAATTAATGGGGTCGAACTCTGTTCCTTCTTTTTTTCCTCTCGCAAGATCAAGTAATCCTGTTTCTTCCAGTAAATGCTGCAACGTGTCTACCACAGTTCTATTACCAAGCTTGTTATGAAGATCAAAGAGGACATCTCGTACTTTTATCAAAGTGTTCTTGTCACGCAGAGATTCATCTTTATCAATCTCTAAAAGAAGTGATGAAAGTGTCTTCTTCTCTTCTATACGCTTTGCGAAAAGCGAAGCCAAATCAGCTGGATGACATTCAAAACACGCACAAGAAAGCGCAGCTCCCATATTTACACTTTTATCGGGCGACTCAACCGCCTTCAAAATTGCAATGGCCTGCTGAACTAATGGATGTGCAAGTAAATCCACTTTTCCTGTCATCTGCACAGGTAGATTCCTCGCAGTAAATACATCATAAAGCGGAAGAAGCTCTTTGTTCGTCTGAACAAGAATTGCAATATCATCTGGTTTTAGCCCTTGTTTTAGCCGCTCTTCGACCAGATCTGCCAGCATCCAAGGCTCTGTAGTATCACTTGGCGAGAAGAGAAGCTGCGGATCTGCTCCTTCTGTTTGCTTAGCGGCAGTGAGATCTTTCTCCAATTCTTTGATGTGCCCAACAAGACGTTCTGTATTATTGGCTATTAGTGAACCAGCTGCATCGAGGATAGGCTGTGTACATCGATAACTTTCTGTAAGTGTAACAACAGGTGCTTTAGGAAAACGATTATGGAATGAAAGAATGTTTGCAAGATTCGCACCTTGGAACCTGTAGATCGCTTGATCATCATCCCCTACTACAAAGAGGTTTGGTTCATGATCGAGTGAAGAGTAAGTAGTTAATAGTTCTATTAATCGGTATTGTGCACCATTGGTATCCTGAAATTCATCAACCAAAATGTATTGGTACCGTTCTTGCAGCGCAGCAAGTAACCAATCTTCTTCTTCCAAAGCTTTTATTACGTATAAGATCATATCTTCATAATCAAAACGACCTGTGTTTTTGAGCATTTCCTGATATCGGAAAAACACTTCTATAAACTCTTTAAACTTGCGCGCTTGCAGAACATTCTTCTCGTGCGCTTTAGTTCCCTCTTTACTTTTGGATGACATTTTCTCTTCATATTCATCTGCAATTTGTTCCAATTCCTTACGATCTGCCTTACTTTCACGCTTGAGTTGAGAGATGCGTGAAATGATATCACGGGTACGCAGATATGGATTTTTCTTGTTTACAAGTACTAAATTTGGAAGAAGTTGATCAATTATTGTGTTCAACTCTCGATACCGCTCTACATCACTAATCTGTTCCAACGCAGACCAAGAATCAAACACAAGTGGATGCTGAGCAATCAGATCATTACAGAAACCATGAAAGTTCTTTACGGTCACTCCATATGCATCAGGACCAATAAACGATCGCAGACGCTCACGCATTTGAGTAGCTGCACTAACCGAGAATGTAAGACACAAAATATTACTCGGACGCATTTGCGTTTTCTTGAGGATATTTGCCACTCGCATCCCCAGTACATGCGTTTTTCCTGTTCCCGGACCAGCCACAACCATCACCGGACCTTCGATGGTTTCTACTGCTCTCTTCTGCCCTGCGTTAAGCCGCACAGATAGTAAATCAAAAGATTTTGACACTGATGATCTCTGCATATTCTCTTGAGGAGTTCTTTGCGCCTTTTTTGAAACTTGAGCTTCTGCCATACAGGAAGAATAGCTTACTAATTGCTCAATGCCAGCATCTCTTTTAAATATTAAAACACTACAGATTGCCCTGCTACACAAGTCCTCTCTTTAGATTTCCATGATAGAGTTGTCAGAAATCTTTCCTCTTTCACCCTTTTCCCCTTATCTCTATGAAAAATCTTTGTCCCGTTGCCAAAATATTGGTCATTATTGGTGCCCTCAACTGGGGACTTATCGGTGTTGGCGACTTTATGGCCACTGACCTGAATGTCGTAAACATGGCCCTTGGTACATGGCCAGCAGTCGAGTCAATTGTTTATATCCTTGTTGGTCTTAGCGCAGTTTTGATGCTCACATGTGGCAAGAAGTGCTGCGTTTAGTTTAGTAATTAATATCAACAGTTCAAAGCCATGTACGTAAGTGCATGGCTTTAGCAACAGTTAACAATTAACTATTAACAATTAACTCTAGTTGAGCGTAGAAGAGTTTTTTTGAAACCTCCTAATTGTTTTACAACATTAGCAGCTTCCCTCTCAATAAGATCAAAATCTTTCTGTGTAATAATTCTATCATCTTGCGCAATATCAAAAGCTGCAACAACTTCGTTCGCCGAAGCAATTGATATCTCCAAGAATCTTGCAAATTCTTTATCAGATTTCTTTGCTGATCCTTCAGCAATATTCAATACGATTGAAATAGATGCTCTATCTATCTGATTTAGTAAAGCAAATTTTCTTTCTATCTGAAATTTATTTAACATTTCTACAACCAATTTTCTGAATATTTTTGCATCCTGATAGACTTTAAACTGCCGAAAACGAAAAGTATCCACCATAAAGATAATTACAAATAGCGGATGATTGTTTATCAGCAACTATTGATTGTCAATCAAAACAAACATGTTAAATGTTAACTGTTAAATGTTAATTGTTAATAGTCAACTGTCAGTTACTGATCTCATATGCACAATGATCACACTTGAGATACCTCCTGCCTTCACGCACCAGTTCAATCGTTGTTCCCTTGCGACACTCAGGACAAAGTTTACCCTGAGAGAAGGCCTGAATGGCCGAGAAACCTACGCGTTTAGGTGCACCTCCCTGCTCACGAATTGTCATAGAACGAGGATGGTCTCTCATTTTCTGTAGTACTTTGGCCTCAATCTGACGAATGCGTTCACGTGTAACTCCAAATTCTTTTCCAACTTCTTCTAGCGTGTGTCCTATACCGTCACGCAATCCAAAACGCATCTCTATAATCTTGCGTTCGCGTGGAGTGAGGAACTCGAGCATCGCATGAACATTCTCTTTTCTGAGTTGCCTATTGGTTGCATCAAATGGATTGATTGCCTCTTCATCCTCGATAAAGTCTCCGAGCTTACTATCTTCTTCGGATCCAACGGGGGACTCCAGTGAAATAATATCCTGACTTATCTTCTGAATGTGTCGGACTTTTTTGATATCCATCTCCATTTCCACTGAAAGCTCTTCTACAGTTGGTTCGCGACCAAGCTCTTGAACAAGCCTGCGCTGCGTGTGCGTGAGTTTGTTTATAGTCTCCACCATGTGAACCGGAATACGAATCGTACGTGCCTGATCTGCAATTGCACGTGTAATCGCCTGACGAATCCACCATGTTGCATATGTTGAGAATTTAAATCCACGTTCAGGATCAAATTTTTCTACCGCACGGAAGAGACCAATATTCCCCTCTTGAATCAGATCAAGAAACGAGAGACCACGCCCAATATATTTCTTAGCAATGGAAACAACCAAACGAAGGTTTGCTTCGGCCAATTGCTGCTTGGCAGATGCATCGTGCTTGCGAATGCGACGTGCAAGTTCTACTTCTTTCTTTGCATCGATAAGAGGAACACGTCCAATTTCAGAAAGATACATGCGCACCGAATCGTTACTTATTTCCAAAAGATCCACTTCACGCTCACGGCGACGCTTGCCACGCTCCTCATCAGTCAAATCTTTTTCATCAATGGCAATTCCGGCAGTTGCAATCACATCGAGTATTTCTCCACTGTCATCCTTATCAACCTTCGACACATTATCTTTTACATCATCATCTTCATCATCCTCATCATCCTCATCTGCACCACCAAAGGATGCTATATCTGTAAGATCTTGAGTAGGCTCTGGAATATCCAACTCACTCTTTCCTTGTTTCTCCCAAATCAACGCATCCTTCACATCAATTATTTGGATACCTAAATCCACAAGCAAAGTATATATATCATCTAGAAGATCGATATTATCCTCAGCATTTGGAACAGCCCCCATTACCTCCTGATGAGTTACGTAACGTTGCTCACGTCCCTTTTTAACCAAGTGCGTAACGGCCTCAGGAAACTTCTTGAGGTCCTCGTCTGTGGGCTGAACAATGAATTTTCGCGGATGTGATGCCATAGTCCTGAGCAGTATAGGCAAAAAATCACCCACGCCAAGAGCATTCCTTGAAAAAGAGTAAAAAGATCAAAAGGAGGAAAAGAAGGAAAAGGAGTATTTTAAAGAGAATCTCATTTATCTCCTTATTCCTCCTTTAACTCTTTTTCCTCCTGTTTAGGACGCTTTTTTCACCAACTTAAGCACCTGTTGATACTGATTCATAAGATGTGTCGCTTCGCTAGTCTTCCCTTGACGCTGAGCTTCTAGGAGTTTTCCGGAGATTTGACGCTGTTTTTCTCTCAGTGTTTCCCTATTTGCCCTAACACAATTGGCATGTACTTCGCGAACCGCAACATTTTCTGACCAATCGTTAAAAGCATGATGTTCGCAATACAAATATAGAATCGCAGCACGTTCGCGGTACTCCTCAGGAAGATCCAACATCTCTAGTGTGAGTTTTTCCTTTTCGGGTGCTTTCTTTAGTGCCTCAAAAAGTGCAACAGAAAATCCATCCTCCGGAGAAATGAGCTCAGCCATGTACGCACGCTGAGATGGAAAAAGCGAAAAGAGTCCAAGTGTAATTTCCATACGCGAAAAAATATCGGATTTTCTTTCCTTGTTTGATGCACTTTCTTCGATTTTCTTAGGAATAGGCATTATTGATTGCTGCTGAAAACGTTCTAGGTCTTCTTTAAATGCTGCCTCTGTAGTACCCAATACCCCAGCGGCACGATTCATCTCGTGTTCTTTTTCTACAGATGTAGCTAATGCATCAAGCAATGGCAGAAGTCGCTCCAAACCTTTGCGCTTGTTCTCAGCTTGCGAAAGATCCATGGACGCAATATCTGCAAGAACATGATCCATGTATGGAATACCACCTTCATTAAGCACCTTCTTTAGCAAAGTGGGATCCTGACGCATTGTTTCGTCCGGATCTTTCTGGTCCAATGTTACCACATGAACTTGCATCCCTTCTTTTGCACATAAACAAAACGCACGCTCAGCTGCCTCACGTCCGGCCTGATCTTGATCAAGACACAGAACTACCGTATCGGTGTATCGTTTGAGAATTTTTGAATGCTGATCGGTAAGTGCTGTTCCACTTACAGCCGCAACGTTTGGTACTCCGGAAAGATGGCATGCAATTACATCAAAGTAACCTTCTACGAGCACTATCTTCTTAGATTCACGTATCGCTTCTTTTGCACGATGCAATCCATATAGAACACGTGACTTGTTATACAAAGGCCCCTCTGATGAATTGATATACTTAGCATCGTCCTCCCCAATTGTACGACCTCCGAATCCTACAATGTCTCCTTTCTGATCGTGAATCGGGAACATGATCCTATTGCGGAATCGGTCGTATATCTTTTCTTCTTTGAGTTCCTTTTGAACACCCAAACCAGCTGTGAGAATCTCTTTGCGACTGAATCCTTTCTTTAGTAAATACTGATACGTATCCGAAAATGAATCTGGTGCGTATCCAATCTGAAATTCTTCGATAGTCGCAGGTGGAATTGCACGATTCGTAATGTAATCATGTGCTTTCTTATTCGTTTTAAGTTGCTCCTGATAAAATTTGATTGCCGCTTCCAGACACTTGCGCGCTTGATCTTTCTCATCCTTCGCAACAACAGAAGCTGGCGCCATTTTCTCGATAGTGACACCTGTTCGTTCTGCAAGATCAGAAAGCGCCTGCCGGAAGTCCACTCCTTCTATAGATTGATAGAAACTGAAGATGTCTCCACCCGTCTGACATGCAAAACAATATGCAATACCTTTGTCCGGTGAAATCTGAAGGCTGGGACGCGAGTCGTTATGGAACGGACAAAGTGACACAAAGTTCCTACCTTTCTTCTTAAGTTGGCAGTATTGACCTACAAGTTCTTCTATAGGCAGCCGGGCTTTGATCTCGTTAACAGGGTCGATGGTCATTTATGCTGGCATGGCAGGGATGATGAGTATACATAATAGGGGTAAGGTAAGTAAGGTAAGTAAGGTAAGTAAGGTAAGTAAGGTAGGTAAGGTAGGCTTTGTCAATTTTTGAGTATAAATCGTTGAAGCTAAATATGCACTAGAGTATTGTTTGCTTGTCTTCTATATTTTCCAATCAATAGCATGATCGAAATAGCCAGACAGCCTGACGATTCACCAAAAGAAAAGAATCCACAAAAAGAACTTGAACGAACCGCACATCTTATCTTCAGAAGAACGCGCGCACTTATAGCGTACGCTAAGGGCGAATGTCATGGACGCAGAGATCTTATCGAATGTGTCGAACAAATTGAAGCTGAAGAAAGTGGATTCGTAAACAGTATGTCCGATATGAGTAGAGACCCTGAAGACACTATTGCTCTTATAAAAGAAGAAATACTTGGTGCTCCCTATCTCGAATTGATTATTGAACTTGAAGAAAAAATTACCAAACTACCTAACGCGTCTCGTGAAAGAAGAATAAGTCTCAAACAGCTTCTAGACATGGCACAGGAACTAGAAAGTGCTGCTTAGCTATACTACGAGACTCACTAACTTTCCCTTAACGTAGATCTCCTTCTTCACATCTCCCTCTATAAACTTTGCAACGTTAGGAAGTTCCTTTGCTGTTTTAATAGCATCCGCCTCAGATATACCAACTGGAGCAGAAAAATCGCCTCTTACTTTTCCATTAACCTGAACTGCAATGGTAATGGTATCGGTCTTGATAAGTTTAGGATCAAACGTTGGCCACTGCTGCTCGATAACAAAACCCTCCCCGCCCAATAGTTCCCATAATTCTTCTGAAAGGTGTGGAGCAAGTGGTGCGAGAAGTTTAGTAAACGTTTTTGCAGACTCTTCATCTATACCTCCTTGCTTATCACAGACATTCATAAACTCCATAAGAGCCGAAATAGCAGTATTAAAATGTAACCTTTCTATGTCCTCTGTAACTTTCTTGATAGCGATATGAAGCGCTGTAGTTAGGGATTTACTCTGATCACATTTTTTATTCTGTACAATTATTTTATACACCTTTTGAGCAAATCTGCTTACACCCTTTATTCCCGTGTCATTCCAATCCCCTCCTTCGGAGAATGGACCCATAAACATCAAATACATTCTGAAAACATCTGAGCCATAATTATCGATAAATGTATCTGGGCTTACAACGTTACCTTTGCTCTTACTCATTTTCGCTCCATCGTTTGTAATAATCCCCTGATGTATAAGTGCTTGGAATGGCTCATCAACAGAAACATGTCCGAAGTCCTTAAGCGCCATCGTAACAAAACGAGAGTAGATGAGGTGCATGCATGCATGCTCTGCACCGCCGATGTACATATCCACTGGCATCCATTTTTTAACAATGTCCTTTGTCACGAATTCTTTCTGATTGCCTTCTGCAAGATAACGGAATTGATAGAACGATGAACAAACAAATGTATCCATTGTATCTACCTCAGGCGTCCATCCTTTTCCAAAAATCTTCTCCACTCTCTTTTTAAGTTCTTTTGACCCTGCAATTGGCGAAGTACCGGTTGGCTTGAACTCTACATCAGTTGGCAGAAGCCACGGCAAGTGTTCATCTGGAACCGGATGTGCTTTGCCATTAGGATCATAAACAATGGGGATGAGTGCTCCCCAGTATCTCTGTCTGGATACTGTCCAATCACGAATACGATAATTGACAGCCTCTTTCCCATGACCATGCTTCTTAATATATTTAACAATTGGATCGTACGCATCCTTCCAATACATACCTTTAACCTCATCAGGATCTTGAAGAACTCCTTTAGGCTCTTTGGAATAGCAATATTCAAGATTTCTCACTTTATCAGCTTCCTCTGGATCCTCTGGTTCCATAACTGTTTTAAGAGGGATGTCATATTTTTTAGCAAAAGCAAAGTCTCTCTCATCATGAGCCGAACAGTTAACTATTCCAGTTCCATAATCAGCTACTACAAATGATGCAACCCAAATAGGAAGATCGCCTGTACCGAATGGATTATCCACATACCTGCCCGTAAATATTCCTTCCATCTCATTTTCTATATCAAATTTCCCCGATGCTTTTTTCTTTGCCACACGATTTGCCAAATCCATCACATCTTTTTCGTATTTTGTTCCTTCTACAAGCTTACTAACTAATGGATGCTCAGGCGCAATGATGGTGAATGTTTGTGCAAGATAAGTCTGAGGGACGGTGTCAAACACTTCCAGTTCAATATCCATGTCTTTTACTTTTTCTTTAAGAGAGATACCTGCACTTCGACCAATCCAATTTTTCTGCATAGTTTTAGTTTTTTCAGGCCAATTAAGATCTTTAAGTCCATCAAGCATCCTTTGAGCATAATTCGTAATTTTAAAATACCACTGCGTTAACGGCTTTAGCGCTACATCGGAATCACACCTTTCACATTTACCTTCCCACACTTGTTCGTTAGCAAGAACTGTTTTACAGCCTGGGCAATAATTCACATTACCCTCTTTCTTATACGCCAACTCATTCTCGAACATCTGCAGGAACAACCACTGCGTCCAGCGGTAATATTCTGGATCAGAGGTATTCAAAGTCTTGCTCCAGTCGTACATGCATCCAATGCGCTTGAACTGCCTGATCATTGTCTTCACATTCTTTGCAGTAGATTCTGCCGGAGGTGTGCCAGTTTTAATTGCATAGTTTTCTGCAGGAAGACCAAATGCATCAAAACCCATTGGCGTAAATACATCTTTTCCATGCATCTTCTGGAAACGATAATACGAATCTGCCGGACCGAAGTTATACCAGTGCCCAACGTGCAATTTGTCTCCACTTGGATACGGATACATCACAAGACCGTAATAAGGATTCTTAGCCTTTTTGAAGTCCACTTCAAACACCTTGGCTTCTTCCCACTTTTTTTGCCATTTGGCCTCTATCGATGTTGGTTCATATTCGGCTGGCATTGGCGCAATAGTACCCTCTATGCGTTTATATCACCAAACGAAAAAACCAGAAGACACTGCTTGCGCAACAAACAAATAATGGTATAAAACATACAATGGAATCACCCTACAGGAATACAACATTGAAAGATGCTCCTAAAGACATTTTAGAACGCATGGCATCACTGGAAAGATGGTCGATGCTGAGTCCTGAAGAAAGAAATGCCTTATGGAGAGCATGTGGGGAAACTAATAATCAATCCGCTCACTCCATACATGTTATACCAGCCATCGCGAAACTACGACATCGATTGGTTACTGCAATGTTTCACCCCGACATAAAAATGGCACAACTGCCTTACAATGCAACCACAGAACTCGACTATCTTTTAGAGGAAAATCTGTATTTAGATGCAGATGTTATTTCTGAAACTATACGTACCATACGCCCATCAATTATCTCTCTATTCAATGATAACGATGTGCCAGTTCCACCACCCAAGAAGATTGATAGATCGCTTTTAATACAGGACCATAATCCCAATATAGCCTCCATATACATTCGTTGGATGATTAAGACTGATATGCCTGAAGTACTCAGTATAGAGAATGACTGTTTTAAATCTCCTTGGGTAGAAGAGCTTCCTTGGTTAGAAGAAGATTTCATTAGATGTCTGAGGCAACGTAATTGTTTCGGAATGGTTGGGGAACATGATGATCGTGTTATTAGTTTTATGATCTATCAACTCAATAAACATCAAATCAGTGTACTAAAATTTGCTGTATCTCCAAAAGAGCACCGCAGAGGAGTCGGAACACAAATGATTCAAAAGCTTAAAGGAAAAGTCTGTGACCAACGCCGCAATATCATTGCTCTAGACGTGGGAGAAAATAATTATGCTGCTCATCTTTTCAATCGTGCAAATGGCTTTCGCGTCGAAAATATACTGGGAGATTTAGATGATTATCCTGAAGATATATACATCTCGAAGTATCGGTCCAAACACAATCTAAGGCGCAGAGATAAGTTTCACATAACGAACCGTGTCTCAAGATTAGCAGGATAGTATCAATAGAATTGATGACAATCTTTTCTGAAATGCTATACTCGCTGTCTCAATGCCTAAATTACCCACAGTTGCAATTATCGGTAGGCCAAATACGGGGAAATCAACACTCTTCAACCGTCTCGTAGGCAGACGTAAAGCTATTGTAAGTGATATTCCTGGCACAACCAGAGATCACGTTGCAAGCCGCATAAAAACCGATGCAGTTGATTACCTATTGGTTGATACCGGTGGGATGGGAGGTGGAACCAATGATGAAGATTTTGAAGATGATGTGCATGCTCAATCGCTTCTTGCATTAGAAAATGCTGACTTGATTCTATTCACAGTGAACTCACAAGAAGAACTGACTGCGAGTGATTTCGCTATCGTGGATGATCTAAGGAAAAAGAGGAAAGGCCATGTTCCTGTACTTCTGGTTATAACAAAATGCGATAACCCGGAAAAGGTTGATGAGATTCTGCCACGTTACTATGAGTTTGGAATTGCCGATCATATTCTCCCTGTAAGTGCAAACCACATGCTGGGAATGGAAGAACTTGGAAAAGAAATCATCGAACAACTTACAAAACTAAACTTTAAAAAAGAAGAAAGATGTGATCAAAAAATGCCTCGCATTGCAATTATAGGAAAACCAAATGTCGGGAAGAGCTCGATTATCAATGCGTTCATGTCCGACAAGCAAAAAGAGGAATCTCCTCTACTAGTATCCAAAATCCCCGGAACTACACGCGATGCCGTGGACACTATCATTCGATTCCACGATCAGGAATATCTATTCGTTGATACTGCTGGAATTAAACGTCGATCTCAAACAGATAAGGATATCGAAACGTTTGCTTATTTCCGCAGTATCAAGGCACTGGAAGAATCGGACATTGCTGTGCTAGTACTAGACGCAACAGAACCTGTGAGTAAACAGGACAAACGCATTGCGCGAGTTGCAATAGAAGATGGTAAAGGATTGATTATCCTGCTAAATAAAATAGACCTCTTATTAAATGAAGAAAGAGCAACTGCACTCGCAGAAGCTAAGGATGAACTCCCCTTCTGTACGTTCGCACCATTCCTAACCGTATCTGCCGAGACACGCAAAGATCTGATTAAAATATTCGATCTGATCGAAATGGTTCAACAAAGCAGAAGCAGACGTATACCTACAAAGGATCTTAACGAGTGGTTCCGTGATGCGGTGTACGGGAAACCAATGGGTTCACTCTCTTCCTCCAAACACATAACACAAGCTGAGGACGTCCCTCCAACATTTGCAATCTTCGTAAAAAACCCAAAAGATGTACATGTAAGCCAACTCAGATATTTGGAAAACAACCTACGCAAAACATTTGGACTTGAGGGAACGCCGGTCAGATGGGTTACGAAAAATCAGAGATAGCTGCTAGTTACAACACGCCATACTAAAATCCCAAAACACAAAAAACAAATCCCAAATATGTAAACTGGGGTTTTTGGGATTTGGATTTAGGGATTTGCGATTTACCTACCCTAGTATTTTAGGACTGTGCCTATCCTTTACGCGCCCATCTTCATGAATCGGATGAGGATAGGACCTAATCACTTCTTCCAACTTATCAATTAGCTTCTTTGGATCATCATCAAAAACCATATTTGGCGGAAGTGATCTATTACACAACTCTTCTATAATGTGTGGAATAGCGTTAGAGATACCTCCGGTATTCGTCAGGATGGCAATAGGACGTCCTTCGTCGTAAGCAATTGTGAATTCATTCAAAGTACCAACACCTCCGCCAATAAAACAAATCCCATCAGATGAACGTATGTTAACGATATCTCGCTCCATAAATCCCTGACCAGTGTAAATGATCATATCATTATCGTGTGGCGAATGATACTCATTCTCATGTTCGTATTCAGAAAAGGCAGGAGAGATGCCCAATGAAAATGAACCTTCTTCCATTGCACCCAAAAGCGCATAATGTGGAAGCCCTGGACATGCTCCGTTAATGAAAATGTGTCCGCGTCTACCAATCTCACGTCCAAGCTCAGTTGCTTTTTCCTGAGCATCTGTATCTTCAATTTGTGGCCCGCTTGCAGAACCCATGACGCCGATTTTTAGTCTGTGCTTATTATTCATATATTTTTATTGTAACGGATTAGGCAATAAGAATGCACGTGCAGTAATATTAACTTAGTGAAATACGTTGCATTATTCATCTAAGTCTTTTGTACCAACATGCAACTGTGCTGTCCCTTGCACATCGTCATAATCAAACTGAACGTTGACTGCAGGATACTTGCTCATTCCGTCAGGAGGAATGATAGCTACCCAGACGAAGAGGCCAACGAATACAAAGAATAAGAGAAATTTCATATACTTATATTATACAATATTTTGATGTATTCTGCAATCCCTCGATTTTGTGTACAATAGGAAGGTATTGAATGTAAAGAAAGTAAAGAAAGTAAAGAATGTAAGGAAGGTATAACCTTGCCCTCCTTTCCTGACCTTCCTGACCTTCCTTACCTTCAATACCTTCCTTACCCCCATATGTGGTTTGCCTATGCCCTTACATCGGCAGTTCTCTACGCCTCCTTATGGCTCTTTGCCCGTGCTAGTAGAGGGACGCCAACCAGCGTCGTTGCTGCATCTGCCAATATTCTTGGTCCTGTAGTTCTGATCATCTCTCTGCGCAACATTGATTTCCCATGGGATGAATCTTGGTGGTATTGGTACCTCCCAATCCCCACTGTTATATTACCGATCATGATGTGGCTTATGACGGCAAGTAGTCAACGTAGTGATGTAACTATCATCAAGCCGCTCTCTGCACTATCAACCATTACTACGTTTCTCTTTTCAGTATTTGTATTCTCTGAGCAGTTCTCACTAAAAGGAATATTAGGACTATCTGTTATCACCGCAGGACTTTTGATCCTGTATCACGGACAGTGGAGTAAATGGAAAAATATATGGCCGTGGATAATACTCATATGTGTTCTACTCCTTGGAATCAATGTTTCAATACTTTCAAAAGTTCTCACATTCTTCCCGCATCCATTTGCAATAATCGGACTGGGGATGACAAGTACCTTGATTTGGAATAGCTTGTTCGCAAAGCGTGCATGGTCACAAACACACTTCACTAGATCACTTCTTTTACTCCTTGGTGCTTTTGCCATTGCAGTATTTTCGCAAGATATAGTAACACTCATCGCCCTCACTATGGCACCTGCTCCTTACGTTGTTGCAATTAAGAGAACAAGCATCCTCTTGGCATCACTTGGAGGGTACTTCTTGTTTAAAGAAAAAGATCAGTCATTATCACGACTTATAATTTCCAGCTGCATAGTTATTGTAGGAGTGGTATTGCTTAATATCAGATAATTGTCTGAATCACGGATAATTGTCTGAATCACGGATTACGCTTATCGAACGGATTACACGGATTCTTATTTTATGAAGCACCAAATCTAATCGAAATAATTCGTGTAATCCTCTTAATCCATTTAATCCGTGATTCAGACAAGGGAAGAAGTTATTACAGAGAAAAGTCGGGACCATGATTCACATGATTTTAGGATTTACAGGATTCTAAATTGAAACATATCTCTGAGGTATTAATCATGTTAATCAATTAATCCTGTAAATCTTAGTTCAGACAATGTGCATCTATTAAATCCATCCCTTAATATAGCCCCTAGTGCCTAACCCCTACTTAATATACATAAATCTATTCGTATTATGCCCCTCATTAGTTTTGGCATATCTAATCTGCCCGTCATCACCATGTAAGTAGTACCAATATTCACTTTCTTCTGGGAAGATTGCCGCACGAATACTTGCTTCACCCGGACTTGCAATTGGCCCTGGCGGCAACCCCTTGAATTTACGTGTGTTGTAATCTGAATTTGTATTCAGGTCTGCGGTTGTGATTGCAGCTGTCGGCTTATTAATAATATAACGAACAGTTGCATCTACACCCAATCCCCTACCATCATCAAATCTCTTCCAAAGAATACCAGCTATAACTGCTCGTTCGTCATCTCTTATTGCCTCTTCCTCGATTAGCGAAGCCATTGTAATTATTTCGTGCAAAGAACGTTTGGGATCTACAAACTGATCTGGGAACGTTTCTATAACTCGCCTTCTAAACGTTGTCATCATTCTTTCTAAAAAGAACTTAGGAACAAACTCATCTACGTTTATGTAATACGTTTCCGGGAATAAATACCCTTCCAGCCTTCCGCCACGATCAGCTTGACCCTCTCCAGATGGCAGGAAATCAAAATAGGAAAAATCACATTCAACTAAGCAATTCATAATTTCACCTTCTTCTATAATCCCCTTCTTTGCCAAAAGCTCATCTATCTGCTTAACCGTAAATCCTTCTGGAATAGTAATTATCATCTCTTCTGCTTTGCCATCTTGCAAAACTTCTATCAACTCAGAAACATTCATAGAAGGACGTAACACAAACTTACCTGCCTGTAATGCAGTCTCTTTGCCATGCAATTTTGCAAAAATCATAAAAGCTTTGCGCGAACGAATTATCTGACGATCATAAAGAACCTGAGCTATATCTTGTACAGCCATTCCGGGATCAATCTTTAGTGCCAGTCGTGTATCACTGGATATATCCACAGGACGTAGAGACGCCTTGTACCAAAGTGAAATACTAGTAAGAACGATGAGAGTGATGAAGAGGAGTTTTTTCATGAGGTAATAGTACTAGAATCATGATCCGCAATCGAGACGATCTTAGGATCAACATACTTGTTTACACGACCGAGACGGTCGTGGGACTTTCCTAGAACAAGCATTTTTATGAAAAAAAATTGTCAATTATCGATTGTCAATTATCAATTACTCGTTAGGAATCATTATTCAGACATACCGCGCATACCTTGTTCTGTTGGCATTCCCATCTCTCCCATTACACTCTGCATTTTTTCTGCAGAAACAACCTGAGCTTTCTTCATTGCACGATTAAGAGCATCTTTAAGTAATTCAGGAATCTTCTCACGAGGAACATCAGCAGCAATATTGATCGAAAGGATTTCTTGCTCTGCACTAATAACCACACTTACACCATGTGCTTCAGCTTCGACCTGAATCTTCTTCAGTTCTTTTTTAACCTTCTTTGCCTCCTTTTGGAGGCGGAACATGTCTTTTGCTTGAGAGAAAGATACCATAGTGGTGCGATCATACACACGATTCTAACTTTGTGAAATCGTATTTAGTATCTAGTATTTCGTATAACTCATGAATCTCATACGAAATACTAGATACGAAATACTAGATACGAATAAAAATCCCTTATCGAATTATCCCAATCCTATCCTCGATCTCTTGGTCCACAAATACCTTCTTACGACCATACTTCATCCTGCTGTATTCCTTAATCAACCCTCCCAACTTCTCATTTCTATCCGATTCATCATAAATCGTAGTCATGGAAAATGGACGTGAAGGGACATTATTGATATTGAGTTTGCAATAGCAACTAAAGTTTGGAATACCAATAACATCTTGTTCCGAAATAACTGGTGCATATTCTTTGGCCATATATTCTGCATCTTCTGCACCGACTTTAAAACTCATGATTGTACCAACGTTACCAAAGATTGCATCGCGCATCTGTGTACTAGCATCCCCATACGCTGCAGTTTTTCCAACCAGCTGTCCGATATATTGGTGCGCCATGATGAGTGCCAGTTCGTACTTTCGTGCTTCGGAAAGGATTGTTACGAATGCATCAGTTACAAAGTTTTGGAACTCATCAACGTACAAATAGAATCTACGACGATCAGGACGCGGAGTGTCTGCACGCGATAGAGCAGCCATATTTATCTTGTTGACGAATATAAGCCCTAGGAGTTGTGCATTCACATCTCCAATCTTTCCTTTGCTCAAGTTCACAAGAAGAACTTTTCCGTCGTCCATAATCTGACGAATGTCGAACGCACTCTTTGGTTGCCCAATGATATTACGCATCGTTGTGTTCGTTATGAACGGACCAAATTTAGAACTAAAATACGGAATCATCTCTTCTTTTTCGCGTGCTCCCGTCTTTGCCATTTCGTGATTCCAGAAACTTAAGACCACAGGATTGCGACACTTGGAAACTTTGTACCGTTGGAACTCTTCATCAACGAACAAACGAGGAACATCGATTAGTGTTGCACCCTCTTCTTCGTCATCCATCAGAGTAAGACAACCATTGCGGAAGTAGTGTTGAATACGCGGTCCAAAGATCTCGTTCCCAAAAAGCTTGATAAAGATCTCCATAGCATCGAGTGACGCACGATCTTTTTGTTCATCAGACTTAGCTTCAAGCAAATTAAGTCCCATAGGACGTTGCATATCAGACGGATCGAACACAACAATATCCTTTGCGCGTTCTTTTGGTACATGCGCCAAAGCATCTTCAATCAAGTCACCATGCGGATCTACAATACAAACACCCTGACCATTCGCAATGTCTTGTCGTGACATGTACGAAAGAAGCGTTGACTTACCTGATCCAGATTTTCCTATGATGTAGTGATGACGAGTGCGATCTTTGTCTAGGAACCTGATAGGCGTCTCTTCACCACGATGTTTATTGAGCCCCAATATAATTCCTTCTCGCGGAGCATTTGGCGGAGGTGGCAGTGCTTTGTATGTGCTCCATTCTATAATAGGAATCTTGTTGTATCGGCTGTCTGGGAAGTGATATATACCTGCAAGTTCGCGCTCACCAAGGAGAGTATCCTTCTGTAGGTATCCTCCGGTAATGCGGTTCTTCCAGAGTTTATGAATCAACTTTGCATTCCAACCAAGCGGGAAGAAGTCCACAAACATTCGCCTGTTTACTAGGAAGTTTCCGTAAAGATCTTTAAACGAATTAAACGCAACTTGTAAGTTATTTGTAATATCCATCGAACGTTCGTATGTCTTAGCAGAAGCCAGAATTCGAATGGAAGCATGGAAGAAATTCATTCCCGCCTTCTCCCCCATACGCTTATAGAGCTCTTCCTCTGGCTGAATCATGCGCACGTAGCGATCTCCTTCCGATGCTCCCGGTGCCATCGTTTTGCCATCTGTCCCACTTAAAACACCGTCAAATACTTTCAGAAAAGAACTAAGGATGGGGATATGACCCGTCCAGCTATCGCTCTTTCCTTTAAATCGTTCAGTAGCAAGTGCCCTGGCTTTCTTGGTCCACTTATTAGAAAACGATGGAGTTAGCGCCACCTGAATTGTTGCAGTTTCATCTTCTTTTAATTTACTAAGAACATTAGCAAGAGAATTAAGTGGATCGTCTTGCATGTCATTATAGAACCTAAGTGGATATGGAAAGGATCTTTCTAAGACCATGTTGTATCCCATAAGTTTGTATCCCTTCTGCCAGATTTCCGGCGTTTTTTGTGGAATCACTTCTGAATTGGGATAGAAAGCTGTGATTTGTTTTTCCACAATGGAAAGAAGTTTTGGCTGAGTGACTACATAAAATGTAAGTTGTCCTTTTTCCAGAAAAAACTCAAAACTGAGCGTTAAATAACGGAAGAACCAAAAATGTACCATCTGCTTAAGGTTGAGACTCTTCACTTCCCAAATTGCACGATACAATTGTTCCATTACAGCTATCTTTTCTTTGAAGTCTTTTTCGGTACGCTTCTCCTGATCAATTTTACTGTCATCACGTGGGAGAATCACTTTAAGAGACACTAGATTCTTTGCTTGCTTTACAGCATAAAAATATCGACCCCAGTACTTAAATAGACGCCAGCCCACATATATACCTACAAGGAGAATGATGCTTTCAAATGGTGCATCCATAAACGCCGATCCAAAATTCCCCCAGAATGCCGGATAGACAACTGTGACACTGATCGCTAGGAGCAACCAGAGAGTTGGCCAGAAGAGATATCGCAGGAACTTGATCAAGGGTTTAGGATTAGTGTAATAGAGAGAGTGATATTTGGGTTCATAGAATCACTTGATTATAGCAGAAAAACGAAGTGTAAGGAAGGTAAGGTAGGTAAGGAAGGTAAGGAAGGTATTGAAGGTAAAGACGGTATTCTGAATAACAACCCCTACTTTCCTTACCTTCTTGACCTTCTTTACCTTCTTGACTCACCAAACGCAGAAATACCCCCCCCACCGACTTAGAGCGCAGTACACCCATGCACCTCCATCCTCATATCCCGTAATCTCCCATCGGCAGTCCCTATTTTGAACACATACTCCCCTTCTTTTGAAGGCGTAAAGTGGAAGCGCTCTTTTGCTCCAACAAAATCCTGCATCTTTACAAATGTACCATCTGGATAGGTAATACCGCGAATTACAAACCAACGATTAGCACCTAGGGAAATCTTTTCACCTATGTTCCATGAATGTGGAACCCCTCGATGAAAACGAATATCACGTGTGATGCGCTTCTGATACCGACGTACAGTGTGAGTACAAGTATCTATCAGTTGCTCATCACCTAGACGCTTGAATCTTGCACGTAATACACCCCGAGATAGATCTGCAATTTTTTCGAACGCAGCCAAACTCAAATCCATATCTCGTCCATCCACATAAGGACCTCGATCATTGATGCGAACTGTTACTTGATTTCCATTTTCTATGTTCGTCACTTCCACAAGAGTGTCTACCGGCATAGTACGATGCGCAGCAGTGATGTCATTCATATCAAATGTCTCACCAAAAGCAGTTCCATTTCCATGAAAATCATCTGCATAATAACTAACGGTGTGCACTTCTTCCATCATCATAGTATCCAAAGTACGTAAAAGATTGACTAATGAATCACGTGTGACCTCAATTGATCCCAAATCACCTTCAAAATCAATAATTGGATACATCTTAAGAAGCCCGGACAAATTATTCATCTGCATGTGACTTAGTTCTGCCACATTGCGTGAACGCATAATCCACAACAATGCATCGCTCATCATCAATCTTCCATCGGGAACAAAGTACTCTTCACTATCAAGTATTCCACGAATTGCTGCGTAATTGATTTCCTGAAAACCTTCATCTACTTCTTGTACATCAGTAAACTTAGGAGATGCTATTTCTTCGGAAGGACGACGAATACTCTCCCAAATCAAAAGGAATCCATCACGACGTGTGAGGTAGTCTTCCTCTGCCGAAAGAGGAAACGGAAGCACCAAAACAATTAGCAGAAGTATTACTCTACGCACGACGGTAGCTTGCAGAAAACTTTTTCAAATATCAATTGACGTAATTCACTATCTAGAAACTAAACCCGACAATTAACGTTTACTTTGTGCACAGGCAACACTCAAAAACCTCTCTAAGCCTTTTGGATCTTTAGAATCTACTTCAAAACCCTCACTTGTCAGTGTCCCCGATTCACCACCAACCATTGCATGACTACACTCCCCTTCAAACAATCTTTGTACCTGGCCACCATTATTAAGAACAATCGTATTACGACAATTTCCATATGAATGGTAACTACACTGCACATCGGGCTGATTACAAAAATCTTCTCTATGCATAGTAGGATTGTTCCATTGACAAAGTGTAGTGTCAACTGACTGTATGACCTCACAACTGATTGGTTTTTATAAATGGCTAAAGCCCAAACTATAAGTCGTTAACCCCGCATTTAAATGCGGGGTTAACGTGCAGGAAATATGAGCTTTAGCTCATTTTATGCAAACACAGTGAGTAGTTACTTTCTCTTCGCACTATAGCGCTCCCCACCCCTCAGCTCGCATCAAACTGTAATATTCACGCACACGTTCCTTATTCATTTGTTCAAGCGTCATTGGACCTACAAATCCAGCCGCTACATCATCGGGACCCGAAATAAGCCCATGCGACATTTGATAACTCAAAACAGCTTCACGAGTTTGCCCTCCAAAGTATCCTGAAATGAGATCTGACGGGAAATATCCTTTATCCGCTAAAATCTGCTGCAATTGACGTACTTCTGACCAACCTTCACCTTCTCCCAGATAACGTTCAATAATTTCTCCGCGATCCACCAACATATCTTCTATGCGCTTGAGATCAAAAAGTCTCTCGGCTCTTTTTGCAACAAGCTTTCTGTTCCATGCAAGTTCAAGTGCCTTAGTAGTAATCGGACCAATGCGTCCTGCACCCGGATCATTTATGGTTCCAACTAACTTGTTATCCTGTTGAAATTTGAGAATGGTGCTCGCAAGTTCATCTGAATATTCACCATCTGTTCTCCCTTTGTAGTATCCAAGGAAACGCAAAATACGTTGTGCTTCGGTAACAACACTTGGTGCAGATGACTTGTCCACATATCCACCAACAGGATCGCGTGCATCACTTCTGTAAGATGCAGCAAGTAGATATGCAGCAGTCTTTTCTGTTAACTCATCTTCGGGCTCATCAAGTTGATAATCTCGAATAAATCCTGCAAGACTACGCTGAGTCTCTGGTCCAAATAAATCTGTCTCCGAATGATCAAAGTACCCTGCCGCTTTTAAGTGTTCTTGTAACATCATCACAGAAAGACCACGATCACCAAGTTTTGGACGAACTGATAAGAAATTCCCATCAGACGGTTTGTAAGGATTCAAACGCGCGAAGAAGAGCGGAAGTGAATCGAAAAGAAAACTTGTCTGCGGTTGCGGTCCACCTGTTGGATAGACGGTTCCTGTAAAACTCTGCAATCCAAAAGTAAGTGCACGCGCTAATCCTTCTTCGCCATGTCCCACCCAAATGTCCAAACGATGCACGCCATCTTCACGTTCCAGAATAGCTCCACCACGATCGTGAACTTCAAACATACCCAACCCAGGAAGCGCAATATGTGTACCAAATTTATAACTAGGAGGTGCTGCAATCATTCCCGGATACACTCCTGTTCCATCGGCTGCAATTAATCCTTCACCATTTAGAATCTTATCAGCTTTAAGTCCCCCTTTTACATAGCAACATTGTCCTGGGATTGGTGAATAGTACGCCGTGATCAAAAACTCTTGCTCAAAAGGTTCTATTCCATTGAACGGATCTTCGTCACTCAAGGTTTTAACCGGAGCTACTACGATCACTGCCACGAAGATTGCAATTACGTGACGTGGAATGCGCGGTAAAGAAAATCTTTTTTGGTTCATAGACAAGTAAGAATCTCACTATTCTAGCACAAGAACACTTTTTTGGCTTCCGTGTACAAGTGACAAACCTTGATAACTTATTAATAGAAATAGAATGTATATATTTCTTCACACACCTATTAGTACCACATTGCAAATGGGATATTAAACTTTCGATACATCTAAAAGACAGTAAACCACCTTCCACTATCAACTATCAACAACTTCGTTGAAGGTGGATTGTTGACTGTTGATTGTTGATTGTTGATAGCCATTCAGCATACTTAAGCTAAAATTAAGCAAATAAGCCACTTATAAGCCCATCAGCAAATATTACATACGTATCGTCAAGTTATAGTACGCCTCTACATAAAAGAGCACCTTGCCAAGCAGTACTCTTTTGAAAGAGAATAGAAAAAAGTCTTCCCCCTATCGACTATGACATCTTTGAAGAATAATTTCTTGCGATCATCAACAGCACTTTATCTCTGGTTCTCAACAACAGCGTATGCCTTTGCAATCGACTTGGGTGAAGTCCCAGAAGGTCTATCTAGTGGAACCGGAACTATTGAAGACACAGTAACAAATGTTGTAGTAGGACTTCTGAAATTGATGGCATTGGTTGCCACGATCGTTATCATTATTGCAGGTGTCCGAATGGTTGTCTCGCAAGGAGATGATACTGCGTTAGAAAAAGCGAAGAAGACAATCCTCTGGGCAATTGTAGGTCTTATTCTGATCATTATTGCAGGAGCCATTGTCCAATTCGTCGGTACAGCCGTACAAGGTACTACTACTTGATCGTATCAGATCACTACAACTTCTTCCTCTAGCCTGATGCCAAATTTTCCTGGCAGATAGACTCCTGGTTCTATTGTGACGATTTCATGTTCGAGCAATTTTTTGCGCGGTGCATTCTGCGTAAGCAATACACCTTCGTGTACTTCCAATCCAACACCATGCCCAAGTGCATGCGTGAAATATTTTTCCAAGTCATACTCTTCCAAAACTTTTCGAGCAGCTCTATCAAGTATATGCGTAGTAACACCTGCTCGAACTTTTTCGAGCGCAGCTTCTTTTGCTTCTTCTACTGCACGATAAACTTTTTTCTGCAAACTTGTAGGCTGAGCAGTGAAAAACACTTCGCTACGATCTGCACAGTATCCTTTGTACCTTGCACCTACATCAATCTGAACTATGTGCCCCTTCTTAAGTTTCCTGTTAGTTGCATGATGATGCGGACGACTGGTGTTAGTGCCAAATGCAACAATAGGTTCAAAAGAAAGTGAGTCCGCTCCAAGTTCCCTTGCCCAACTCTCCAAATTCCACGCTAGCTTTTTTTCTGTTGGATACAAACGAAGAGCAGCTGGAACACGCCTTAGCATCTCTTTAGTAATACGTTGAGCACGACTAAATCGCCTGAGTTCACTATCACTTTTCTGCCTACGAAATTCTTCAATAACACCCTTCCTTCGAACAAATTTTGTGTTCTTATATTTGCTCTTCCACTTGCGTAATTGTTCGACTGTTACCTTATTAGATTCAAAGCCACATTGGCTACATTTGTTCAAATATTTCTCCAGATCATCTATATCCAACACATGTACAGAATTCTGTATGCTCTCGGCTGCCTCCTCCTTGTAACGATCATCTACAAATAAACGGAATGCACGAGAAGTCACAAGCACGAAACCATAACTTAAATCTAATCCTGTCAAATATCGAATATTTACAAGATCTGAGACGAGAAACGCCTGTGTCTTAGCCTGAGAAAGAAACCTTGATGGTGACTGAGGTAACACGTCCCTAGAGTAGCGTCAAAAGCCATTTTCTGCTATCATAGTAGGAATTATGACTATTACATCTCTCGCCATGCATCCGAAACAATTACTGATAAACCTAGCACTCTCAGGTGCTGTCTGGATTGCCTCAGCAAGTAATGCTTTAGCTTCGGTATATTCAGGAGAAGGAATCCAAGGAGGTATCAATCAAGCAGGTGAAGACCTTGGTGTTGGTAACGCAATTAGCTTAAAAGTAGCCATCAGCAATATTGTAAACGAAGCACTAACCTTTGTTTCTCTTCTTGCCGTTACTGTAATTATTATTGCAGGCTTCTATCTCATCTTGGGAATGGGAAGCGACACCTCTAAAGAGACTGCAAAAAAAATAATTATTTACACAATCGTTGGCCTCTTGGTAATTATTCTCTCCAAAGTATTCGTTGAACTTATTAAGTCCCTTGGAATGGGTCAATCCACTGGTGAAATATGAACACATATCTACTCTTACATCGGCAACAGTTAAAATGCACATGCATAGCTGCAATGATTGCATTAAGTACTACTTTATTTATTCCATTAGCAAATTCGGCCACGGATACAGTTAGAAGCGGTCTGGGTGATGCTGACCTAATCACAGGCATAGAAGGTGTAGGTGAAGATTCATCCATAAAAGATTTTATCGTAGATGTTATTACGGATTTACTAACGTATGTAGCACTCCTTGCCACAATCGTTATCATCATTGGTGGCATATATCTTATCGCCGGCGCAGGTTCTGATACCTCAATAGAAAAAGCAAAGAAAATAATTATTTACACAATTGTCGGACTTCTGGTGATTATCCTCGCTGGAGCTATTGTGCAATTCGTCATTAATACCGGAGAAGGAGGCGAGACTCTTCCTCCTGACCCTAGTTAAACCATGCGTCACCCTCTACTCCAACGGCTTGCGATCCTTACGACTCTTGGCGGAATGGTAGTTCTAACATGTGCGACACTTGCAGCACAATCACAAGCACCATTTACACTCCAACGCGGATCGATCTTCGAGATAGTCGCACAGCATTCCATCGCATCCCCACAATACAGTTGGATCCTATCGCGCGATGGTACATTTGTAGAAGCAAAACGTGATTCTCTATTTCGATACAGACTCATAGAGGCAGGGAATTATTCTCTCAATGCAGAAATTTCAAGTCCCGATGGAACGCAACGAATACAGAATGTGATTCTTATATCTGTTCCTGCAGAAAATAGAGATACAACTCAACCACAAGATAAAAATGATACGCTCGTCACCACACATCCAAGCCTTGATAAGAATAACAGAATCATTTCTTCTGCTGATCAAATGGTTCTCCAAATGGAATCCGCTGATGAGGATATAACCAAATTCACATTGGATCTTGATGCAAAGGTAGATAGTGATAATCATGGAGATCCAACCAACAACAACGATGTTGCCGGCACCTACTTTGCAAACAAAGCCACTCCACTCTTTGTATGGTTCACTACACCAAAGTCCGATCACACACTCACACTAAGAGCAATATTCAAAGACGACACTACTCAAACGCAACAGATTCGCTTGGTAGATAGTCGTACAGCTAATCAGGAAGATGCAGTTGAACAAAAAACAACCGCTATCGAATCATCCGATCTACAAGGAGGAGTGTATTCATTCGCAACCAAACTTAGAGAAAATATTTCCTATCCTGCTCTTTTTCAGTGGGACTTTGGAGATGGCAAACAGAGTTTACTCGATGCACCTGTGCACAAATATACACGCAATGGCACATACACAGTACGTTTGATTGTTCGCAACTTGGAAAATGGCGAATCGTCCAATGAAGTATCGGAAACTATAATAGTAACAACTGTCCCAGCATCTCCAATTACACCAGATGATAAACCAGAAGATAATACAGACAAAGGCTCACTCCTAGGGCTTCTTCTTAAGGTTGCGCTAGTGGGAGGAATCGCTGTCCTTCTTGGTATAGTAGTGGTCTTCCTGATTTCCAAATTGAAGAGAGGATCTTCCTTGCAAGAAAAATTGGAAGCAGCTGAACAAAAGATAGTTGGTAAAGAAAATGATGAAGAAGAAACTCTTCCTCCAATGGAAATTATAGAAGAAGCAGAAGTGATTGAAGAACCAACACCCGAACCCGAACCCAAGCCCCAGCCCAAGCCCAAGCCCAAGCCCGAACCCGTTCAGCCCACGCCCAATCCGTCGCGGATCGGCCGCGCCGAGACGGACACCCCACGCCCTACGCCCAAGCCCCAGCCTCAGCCTCAGCCCGAACCAAACCTCCCCCCATGGCTACAACCAACAGCAGAAAAAGTAGAAGCTACTAAAGCTCAAGAAGAACCTAAGCCACCTGCAGCTCCTGAACCAACACCAGCTCCAATCGAACCCGAACCCGAACCCGAATCCGAACCCGCTCGCCCCGCGAAGCCCGAACCCAAGCCCACGCCCAACGCCCAACGCCCTACGCCCAAACCCACGCCCAAACCCGAACCCACGCCCGAACCAACACCCAACACCCAACGCCCTACACCCGAATCCAATCCCGAAGGCCCCGTACCAGAATGGTTACAAACCGGTAACGATCAGGAATCTGCACCAAATGAACCTCTGGCTCAAGAACCTCCTAAATCGGATGATGAGCCTGTAGCGTTCTTGAGAGCTGAAAGTGTGGAGGAAGAGCAGAAAAAAGAAGGACATGATCAAGGTACTCAGGAACATCCTAAAAACTAGCTATTGACAACTAACAACAAAGTAATTTAATATGAACTTGATGAAATTAGGTAATTTCTTGCCGCAGGTTACAAATACCCGCCCAGTAACTCCTGGAGCGAGACTGCGTTCGTAGAAATTCAATATTCAATCTAGTACTCAGTCTCACGTAGTAATTTTTTATTATGTTCTTTTTTTATTACTATGGATAATTTTGAATCATCATCGGTACAATACTACGTAGCAAAAGCTGGTTCTAACAGCATTGTTGATGGCATGCACATTAACGAGCAGGTACAATACAATATTGCACGAGAAATAATTGAACGAAGATTGCAAGGCAAATGGACTGCACTTTTCTCTTCAGGCGCAGTTGTGCTGGGTAAAGCAGAATTCAATGAGCGCGGCTTTCTTGATAAGAATGCTGCAAAGCGACTTTACTCAACTATTGGGCAAAAGAAGCTCATGCGCAGTTGGGAAGATGCCTTTATTCATGCCGGTAAAGACTTAGGCACTGATAAACGTATACACACCTCTGAAGGAATATTAACTCGACGTGACTTCAAAGAGGATGACGCAATTGCCAACTTGCAAGCAGTAATGCGTGAAGCAATACACTTAGAATCAACAGGTCATGATCTTATTTTCTTTGTTGAAAATGGTAATGATCTCATAGCAAAAGATCCTATTTTAAATGATAATGACCGTCTTGCGAGTGATTTTGCTAGTGCAATTTCTGCCAAGGCATTATTTCTTTTATCAAATGTTGATGGTTTGTTCACAGGAAATCCAAAGCACTCCGATTCTCGGCTTGTCACAGAGGTAGATATTGATACTTGTATAGCTATTGAAAACTCGAGAGAATTTGCATATATCGATCAATATAAATCTAAGGATGGGACAGGCGGCTTTGATACAAAACTTAGAGCAGTTCATTCTTATCTTGAAGCAGTACCAGATGGAATTGCATACATTGGCAATGGCACCAAAGAAAAAATTCTATTACTTCTTGAATCTGGAGATGAAGGGACTCGATTAGTATCAAGCCATCAATAAATATTCAAAGACGCCCCCAAGTGATTAAAGTCATTTGGGGGTGTTTATATTTAATCTGGGGCGAGAGAAGGGTTTTGAACCCTCGACCTTCCGGACCACAACCGGACGCTCTAACCAACTGAGCTACTCTCGCCATGATAGGCAACGATGATTGAAGAATGAACATGAACCAACTGCTTGTCGGCCGTAGTCCCGCCTCAGCGGGACGAAGGCTGAAGCTACTCTCGCCATGTAATACCAATAATAAAGGAAAAGGCCTAAGCCAGCGAACTATTCCTCTTTTTAATACCCCTTGGCTAGATAGCCAAACTTCGGTACACTCAACAATCGAATACCTCTTTATATGTCACAACCTTTATTCCGAACACCGATCCCCCTTCGCTCCGCTATCGCGTAGGCTACGGAGGGATCTCCTAAGCTGCTATACTTCTAGATACCGCATATGTCACAACCATTATTCCGAACACCGAAAGGCACACACGATGTCCTCCCAGAGGATCATCAATACATGACGTATATAAAGAAAGCTGTGCGTCATAGAGCTAGGCAAGCTGGTTACAAGCGGATTGATACACCAATGTTCGAGAACAAAGCAATCTTTGAACGTGGAATTGGCGAACACACGGATATCGTGGAAAAGGAGCTATTTCTGGTTACCTCCAAGCAAAAGGAAGATGAGGAAGCTAAATTTGCATTACGCCCGGAATTTACTGCCGGTATTTGCCGATCCTTCATAGAACACGGGATGCAACAACTCCCACAACCAGTGGAACTATATGCCATTGGTCAGTGCTTTAGGCATGATCGCCCACAGAAAGGACGCTACCGTCAGTTCCATCAATTCAATATGGAAGTGATCGGGCTCAAGGATCCAAGTATTGATGCGCAGCTAATTCTTGTGCTAGCCAAGATCTTTGGTGACATCAAGATTCTAGACCGCTTAGAACTAAATATTAATAACATTGGGACCGCGGAGAATCGCGCAGCATACACCGAAGCTCTAAAAGACTTCTTCATTGGAAAAGAACGTAATCTGCCCGAACTTGATCAGGCAAGACTTCAAACTAATCCTCTTCGACTTTTGGATTCCAAGGAAGAGGATACTCAAATTCTTCTTAAGAACGCACCAGCTATGGATCAGTTCTTGGACGATGAGAGTAAGGAATATCACAAAACAGTTCTGGAATATCTGGATGAATTGGATATTAAGTACGTTGAAAATCCAACACTCGTACGAGGACTAGATTACTACACACAAACCGTGTTTGAATTCCTAGACAACGAAACAGGCTCCCAGAATGCGGTTGGCGGAGGTGGACGCTATGACGGTCTAATAGAACTCTTTGGAGGACAACCTACGCCTGGCATTGGCTTCGCTGGTGGGCTCGAGCGCATAGTCTGGCACATGAAACAAGCTGGTATAAAAGTTCCACACAAAGACCAAGTTGATGTCTTTGTGGCACAATTAGGACCGGAGGCAAAGAAGACATGCCTAAAACTCATCTCAGAACTTCGTGACAAGGGTGTACACACATTGGGAGCACTCGGCGAAGCAAGTCTGAAGAGTCAGATGCGCTTGGCAGATAAATTTGATGCACGCTACACGCTCTTGCTTGGTAAGATGGAAGTAAAAGGTGGCACGATTATTTTGAAAGATATGGCGGCAGGAAAACAAAAAGAGATACCGTTCGAAGAAGCTATTCCAAAAGTAATCGAACTTCTCGGCGGAAAAGACAAACTCGACACATACACGATGCGAGATCAGTTTGTGGATGTGGATGAAGACTGACGAAAGGGAAAGGGGGGAAAGGGTAAGGGGGAATGTAAAAGGTGTAAGGGGTAAAGGGAAAGGGGGAAACTATTTTTTTAGACCTGCTTTCAAGCTTTTGATGCTTACAACAAGAATGCGAATGATTTCATCAACATCGCTCAATAGCTTTGCAGTAACTTCTTCAGTCCCTTCTACACCTTTACCAATTAGTCTTAGCCAATAGCGTGTTTCGTAAGCCTCCTTTAGAGAAATGGAATATTTCGAAATGAAATCCTTTCTGCTTTCTGCTTGTTGAGCCTCTTCAATATTAGCACCAATAGAAGTACCTGATTTGAGCAACTGATTACTAAGTACATACTCTCTATTTTCATTCAATTTTTTGCAAAAAGTGACAGTGCTCAATGCAAACGTGAATGCCTTTTGCCGAAGAATAGGATTACCAGCCATAGCTTCTCATCTTCATTCAATCATTTATGCATGTCAAACATTCCATGCATTCATTTTCCCCTTACCCTTTTCCCTTTACCTTTTCCCCTTACCCTTTTCCCTTTACCTTTTCCCCTTACCCTTTTCCCTTTTCCCCTTACCCTTTTCCCTTTTCCCCTTACCCTTTTCCCTTTTCCCTTTTCCCCTTACCCCTTGTGTTATATGTCCAGGTTTTTAACCCCCTTCGCATGCGTCTGAATAAACTTCCTTCGTGGTGCGACTTCTGATCCCATGAGGGTTGTAAATGTGGCATCCGCTTTTTCCGCATCATCCATCGTCACACGAAGCATACTTCTAGAATCTGGATTCATCGTAGTATCCCAGAGCTGCTCTGGATTCATCTCTCCCAAACCCTTGTAACGCTGCAAAGAAGCCTTTGATGACTTCTTTTTTACTTCTATCTCAGCAGTTTCATCTTCCTCAGCACCATCTAAAATTTCGTCGCCATTGTCATCTTCTTCTGATTCATCTTCTTGCTTTATATCCACACCCATATCCCTGAGTACATCTCCCTTTTCTTCTTCTGTATATGCATAACGTGAATCTTTTCCTTTAGAAATTTTGTAGAGCGGAGGCTGAGCAATATAGAGATGACCTGCTTCGATAATCTCCGGGAAATATCGGAAGAAGAGCGTTAAAAGCAGAGTACGAATATGTGCACCATCCACGTCTGCATCGGTCATGATCACAACACGATCGTACCTAAGCTTGCTCAAATCTTTAACGTCTCCAATACCAACACCTAACGCGATGATTAGTGATTTTATTTCGTTGTTCGCAAGCATGCGATCGAGACGCGCCTGTTCAACATTCAAAATCTTTCCCCTTAGTGGAAGAATAGCTTGGAATTGCCTATTGCGTCCTTGTTTGGCAGATCCTCCAGCACTATCTCCCTCAACAATAAAGAGTTCTGATTCTGCAGGATCTTTACTGGAACAGTCCGCTAATTTTCCAGGGAGTGTCATGCCTTCAAGAACACCTTTGCGAATGACACTATCACGAGCTGCACGTGCAGCGAGACGTGCACGGGAAGCAAGCAAACATTTCGCGATAATATCCTTAGCTTCGGACGGATGCTCTTCCATGTATTCCGCAAGCTTCTCGTTTACGACAGTTTCCACTGCCGTCTTCATTTCCGCATTTCCAAGTTTGGATTTAGTTTGACCTTCAAACTGAGGCTCTTTGAGACGCACGGAAATGACCGCTGTTAACCCTTCGCGTACATCATCCGCAGACAAATTTTCGTCCTTTTCTTTTAGGATACTCTGTGCGCGTGCATAAGCATTAATAGTGCGCGTAAGTGCAGCCTTGAATCCCGTAAGGTGATGTCCTCCTTCTGTTGTATGAATATTATTTGCAAAACTGACCACATGTTCCTGAAAAGACTTCGTGTACTGGAGTGCAACTTCAACACAACCGTCACTTGTTTCTTTTTCGAACCAGATTGGAACACCAATACGATCTTTGGATTCATTGAGATGTGACACATACGCAGAAATTCCTCCTTCGAAATGGAATCGATATAGCCGAGGGTGCCTTTGATCTTCTTCGGGACGATCTTTGCGCTCATCAAGAATTGCAACTGTTACTCCACGTGTGAGATACGATTGCTGTCGCAAGCGAGTCATGATTGTATCCAAACTAAAAATAACAGTGTCAAAGATTTCCGTATCAGGGATGAAGATAATCTTTGTTCCATTCTTCTTGGTACTGCCTTCCACCTTTAGTTTTGTCATTGTTTTACCACGCTTGTATTCTTGCGAATAAATTTTGTTATTACGATATACTTCCGCACGCATAAAACTAGAAAGCGCATTAACAACCGAAGAACCAACACCATGCAGTCCTCCTGATACTTTGTATCCACTATCATCACCACCAAACTTTCCTCCTGCATGAAGAGTAGTTAACACAATTTCGAGTGCCGGCTTTTTAAGTTTTGGATGAATATCTACCGGAATACCACGCCCATTATCCTCACAACTAACTGATCCATCATCATGCAATGTCACTGTGATCATATTGCAATGCCCCGCCATAGCTTCATCAATCGCATTATCAACTACCTCATATACACAATGATGAAGTCCACGTGTATCAGTGGATCCAATATACATTCCTGGACGCTTGCGCACAGGTTCCAGGCCTTCTAGGACCTGTATTTGTTCTGCGTTGTACTGTTCTTTTTTAGCCATAACTTCACGAATCTTACTGATTTTCTCACGAGTAATCAATGGTCTAATTTATCTTCCTTATAGGAAGTTCCAAGTACCAAGTTCCAAGGCCCAAGACTACCTTTTTGGTACTTGGTACTTGGAACTTGGACCTTTTTGGTACTTGGTACTTGGAACTTGTTACTTTCTTTTTTCTCTATTTTTCTTGATAAATACACGCCTCTCCCTTAACCTCTACCAGAAATGGCAATCTACGCTAACAGAAAAGGCAACGAAAGTAATGATGCTCTCATGCAGCGCTTCAAGAAGCAGGTACAAAAAACCGGGCTAATGAAGATGATGCGAACACGAGCCACATTCAAAAAGAAGCTCACTAGGCGTGCAGGTCGTCGATCTGCTCTCAAACGCGAGGAGTACAGGGCTGTTAATAGGAAGAAGCAGTTTTATTCAAATATGTAGGACTAGGTTACAGGTGTCAAGTGTCAGGTTACAGAAACAAGCCTGAATACCAGTTTTTGAAACCTAAAACCCGACACCCGACACCTCATCAGAAAGTTATTTAATATTTCGTGGCAGATCTTTCGCTGCTTTGCCCGGAAGTTCTGGATACTAAGACGGACGCAGTACGCCACAACCGGTTCCCATTTCAGGATCATCATCCAGTGGCAATAGCTTCAGCAAAGACTCAATATTTTTTCGTGCGGTTAAAGATAAACCTAAACCACTCAATACTTTCTTACGCTGTTCAGGAGAAAGTTCTGAAAGATTTTCTAATGTTTCTCGCATCATTTCGTCAATCATAAATCGACAATAGCACCTCATGTAACATGAACAAGAGATTACTGCATTTATATGTATCATGTGTTAAATGGCAGAAACAAACCTGAATACCAGTTTTTGAAACCTAAAACCCGACACCCGACACCTCATCAAGAAAAAGAATCCTAAACAAAAGACCTGAAACTATCTCAATATCTCCATAGCCTTCACCATTTGCTCGTCACGCTCAGAATCATACTGAACCGTGACATCCGGCTGGAGACCTGTGCCATCAATTTGACGACCATTTGGAGTACGCCATTCTGCAACAGTTATCTTAAGCCCCGATTCATCATTAAAACGAATAACCTGCTGAACTGTTCCCTTTCCAAACGTTTTAGTACCAACCACAGTTGCGCGACCATGATCTTGGAGAGCACCTGCAACAATCTCTGATGCACTGGCAGAACCTTCGTTTACAAGAACCACCATAGGAATATCTGAACGGATAGTTGGCGGTTGAGTAGTCTCGTCAGTTCTCACACCATCACGTGACACGATTCGTGCAACCAAAGTTCCGGATGGAGTAAAATTACTCACAACAATGTTCGCTGCATGTAAAAGTCCACCTGGATTACTGCGCAAATCTAGAACAATCCCTCTTGGGTTCTCTCTTTGAATCCCTTCCATTGTAGAACGCAAATCATTCTCAGTCGCTTTGCCAAATTGCATGAGGAGCACAATTGCAATTCCATCCTGCCATGTCACTTCAATCTCCGGTACACGCACCGTATCCCGAGTTACATTCACCTCAAACTCTTCCCCATCTCGACGAATCAGGAGCTTCACTTTCGTTCCTTTTGGACCTCGCACTTTGTCTACAGCCTCCATAAACGGAAGACTTGTCAAATCAACTCCGTCTGCCTTTAAAATCTCATCATTTGGTTTTAGACCTGCAGATTCTGCAGGAGATGAACGCAAAGGAGATACAATCGTCAAAATTCCGTGACGCTGCTCCACCTGTGCCCCAATTCCAGTAACAACACCTTGAATCTGAGTCTCCAAATTATTGATGCCTGCAGGTCGTAGGAATGTGGTATATGGCTCACCAAGAGATTTTACAATTGCTTCGGCAGCACTATAAGCCGCTTCCTCCGAATCAATATCTTCGGTGTAAAGGAAATTATCTCCAATATATGACCAAATCGCTTCTAGGATCTGCGCCTTGGGCAACTTAGATGATGACGAAGTGCCAACACTCTTTACTGTAACAGAAATATTAGGAGTAGGAGCTGTTGTTTGAAATCTAGTTGGAGCAGTACGCGTGGGCTCTGCTTCTCCTACCACTTTACGCAGCAGACTCTTCGCGTCTGTACCCTTGAGAACACGACGAACACCAAAATACTTAGAACTTACCGGAGCCATCCACCCAAGTCTCACAGCCGTTAATACTGCTTTTGCTTCGGGTGTGCCACTATGTACATCTTCATACGTCAATCCAGTCTCATTCCCACTCAATCCCTGTAATTTCATTAAAACAAAAAGTGCTTGCCCACGTGTAATGGAACGTGCAAGTTGAAGATCATCTGTAAATACTTCAAGTGCTCCTTTGATATGTGCTGTCTCGATATACGGCCTTAGTGCATCTGGAACACGCACATATGGCAGTGCTGATTTTCCATTCCCAACGTTCATGCGTAATACTTTCACGGCTGCACGCACAAAGTCACCACGGGAAATCGGAAGTGCATCGGGGACACGCAAAGTGTCTGCAACACTGGCTGCTCCAACATTCTGCGGAACTGTTACCGTGATACAGAACACGCTGAGAACTAAAATCTTTGCTAAACGGGAAGTGAAATTCATAGAAGAATATGGAGGACGTAGGGTGGAAAGTATGGACGAAAAAATGTGTGTTGAGAAGTAAAAATTCCTCAGATCATTGTAGAGGAAGGAATCCAAAGAATCCAAAGAATCCAAAGAAACCTAAGAATCCAAGGAAACCTAAGAATCCAAGGAAACCTAAGAATCCAAGGAATCCAAAGAATAATATAGATTCGCTACACAAAGACTAAAATCGCCCTTCGGATTCCTTGGTTTCTTTGGTTTCTTTGGATTCCTCTACATTCCTCTATTACTTTTATCCCCTCAAGCCCCAGCCATTTCCCCCCTAACAAACGTATCAGTCGTAACCAGTCTGCCACGTTCCTTCACACTTTCCTGACGATAGAACAGAACTGTAAATAGCCAGAACCCTCCAACGATGTAAAGGAAAGACGGCAATAGCAAGATTGGAATCCCACCTAAGAAATTGCTTTCCGAAAGTCCAAGAAGAGCTCCAAAGGTTTCTGGTCGTCCGGGAAGCATATCAGGCAACGTAACCATGAAGTTGAAGAGCCCATGTAAAACCGTTGAGAGCGTGAGTCCCATAAGAATCATCTGTACACGAAACACTCTTTTTTCCGGGAAACGGAATATGAAGTGCAGCAAGCCTGCAACAATGGGAACACGTCCTTTTTTATGTACATCATCCAAATATGGTTTTGCAAAGATCGCAAGCCCCAAGAAGTATCCCATCACACCCGATGCAACAATATGCACCATAGTTGTAAGGATCGCTCGCCCCGAAACGTTTCCAATAAATGCCAACCACTGCGGCTCAGAAGACTGAGTAAGAAACTCGCGCACAAATCCCAAGAAGTACGTGGGATTGAGCACATTCTCTGCAAATGCAAATCCAATTGCAACAATCACTGCCATCTGAATGACATCATCAATACTGGAAAAGAACTGTCTTCCGCTCTTTTTGAGCACCCACAATTTGGATGCTTCTTCTATAAGTCCCACGATTAGGAATGATATGAACATCGACAGAATCGTCGACTTAACACCAGACGATCTGATTATATCACCAGACACAAATGCATTGGATACGCTGCTGAAGTTTTGTGGAACAATCTTAAATAGGAAGAACTGCAATTCTACGCCACGCCGTACCAGTGAATCGTAAAAGAGAATCGGCGCCGTAGATAACATTCCAGCAAAGAACATGAGTAATACCATGCTCCATCGTTGTTTGTGATATTCCAAAAAGAACCAACACCAGATAAACGCCGGAATGAGTGCAACTCCAGCTGCAATCAAATGTGCAAATCGCTCATCTGAATTTTCTTTGAAGAGCACATTTACACCAACCCACAAAATAAATGATCCAAGAACAACAGCTTTAATGCGTGGTGTCCAAGGTCCAAACAGAAATCTCCAAAGCACTATCGCGCATACAATTCCCAATGCCATAATGAAAGGATCTTGATGAGCATCCGTGTACAGAAGTACTTGTGTAAGACCAAGCAACCCAAATGCAAGCACGGTTCCCATCAGCGCTGCGAAGATATAATCGCGTGACCACTTGAATTTTATTTGTAGTAATACACAAGCTGTTCCTGCTACGAGGAATCCCAGAAGCAACGTAGAGTTTTGCATCGTATCAAATGGAGCCACTCCACCCAGCACACGCATAGAAAAAATGAAAACCGCACCGGTCACTAACACAGTGCCAAAAACCATGCGCGATCGTGGGAAGTAAGGTTTGCGTTTTTGAATAGAAGAAATCGGTTCATGATCCAGCAAAACATTATTGCAAATGCCCATCCAAAATCGTGCGAGTAAGCATCCGATAATTGCTCCAACTGCAATACATCCAATTAACGTCAGATTGCCATTACTCAAACCGGCGACTTCTCCTTCCACTTCTACTGCTAATACACTCAACGGAATAGTTAGTCCTGTTAGGATTGCCAAACATCTAGAAAGTACGCGTATAGTGAATGTGGGTATTTGGGTTAATTATAACATAAATTGACGATATTAGGTAGTGGTGTTTTTCTGTATATTGCTCCATGGTTTCATTGCTCCATTGTTCGCAAGCGATAAACAGGCTTGTGCCTCTTTAGAACAATGGAACCATGGAACAATTGAACAATGCATCTGATATTATTGTGACCCCCACACCATTACTGTACCGTATGCTTCGATATGCCAGCTGAATCTCTCGACCAAATCGTCTCCCTCTGCAAACGCAGGGGCTTTATCTTCCCTGGATCAGAAATCTACGGAGGACTGGCAAACACATGGGACTACGGCCCACTTGGAGCAGAGCTGAAAAACAATGTGAAGAAACAGTGGTGGCGGACATTTGTACACAAGCGTCCAGAGATTGTTGGGTTAGACAGTGCAATCTTGATGAACCCAAAAGTTTGGGAAGCAAGCGGGCACCTCGATTTATTCACAGATCTAATGAGCACATGCAAGTTTTGCAAAAAACACATCCGCATGGATCATTGGGACATGTTGATTGAACAAAGCTCATGGTTCCAATCACTTACAGAATTATACAAACAAAAAGAAGTGACATTATCCGATCTTAAAACATGGGGAGAAAAAACAGCGACAAAACTTGCACCAAATCTTGCCCTTGTTAGGAATCCTTCCATCACTATTTCGTGGGTCTCAGAAAAGCTCGAATCACTAAGTTGGTCTGAAACAGAAATTCTAAGCTCCATAAGAGAACTAATTCGCTACTTAGCTACAGAACAACTAACACGCGACGGATTGCAAACTCCTTGTCCTTACTGTGGTGGAGAATTAACAGAGGGCAAGTCATTTAATCTTCTATTTAAAACTCATCAAGGGGTAATAGAAGGCGAAGGAACTCCTATTTACTTACGTCCCGAAACTGCTCAAGGAATCTTCGCAAACTTTAAGAATATTATTGATACTGAGCGCCCTCGCCTCCCCTTTGGAGTCGCACAGATCGGAAAGGCATTCAGGAACGAAATCACGCCTGGCAACTTCACATTCCGAACACGTGAATTTGAACAGATGGAAATTGAATATTTTGTGGAACCCGGAAAAGATGCAGATGCATTTGAAGAATGGAAAGCGCAAGTATGGGATTGGTACATGGATTTGGGGATTGATAAAGATACGATGCGCATTCGCGAACATGATAAAGATGAACTTAGCCACTACAGCTCCCGCACAATAGACATTGAATACAAGTTCCCATGGGGATGGGGTGAACTGTTTGGTCTCGCAAATCGTGGTGACTTCGATCTAGTTCAACATGAAAAGTTCTCCGGAGAGGAGCTTAAGTACACCGATCCAAATGATCCTAAGAATAAGTTTATTCCACATGTGATAGAACCAAGCTTTGGATGTGACCGTACTGTCCTCACTTTCTTGCTGGATGCATACACAGAAGAAGAATTAGAAAATGGTGACGTGCGAACTCTTATGAAATTTGATCCGCGCCTATCCCCTGTTGACATAGCAATTCTTCCTCTCAGCAAAAAAGATCACTTGATCGAAAAAGCACAGGAGATTCATAAGATGATTTTGGATAAAACTGACCTAGTCACCGACTTCGACATCACAGGTTCAATTGGAAAGCGCTACCGCAGACAGGACGAAATCGGAACTCCTAAAGCAGTTACGGTCGATTTTGGAACTCTTGGTGAAGATAAGAAACAAGGTAAGAAAGATACTGTGACGATTCGTGATCGTGATAGCCTGAAACAAGAACGAATTGCAGTTGGGGAACTGATTGAGAAGTTGGCTGGTTTCTAGTTTCTGGTTTCTAGTTAACGATCCCAACTAGAAACTAATAACCAGAAACTAGAAACTTTCTTCGGTAAATTCTTGCCTTATACCATCTCAATAAGTAAAAATAGATCCATCACTCCCTCCCGATCGCCGCGGTCCTAACGCGAAGCGTTACCCTGAGTGAACCCGCCTTAGCGGGTGAATCGAAGGGTGACCTAGCGGGTCCTCCGCAAAGTGGCGAAAAGACGGAGAGAGGAAGAATAAGGATTCTACATAGATTGCTGAAGTCTGCTCTTCAATAAGATACTGTTCCATTGCTTCATTGCTCCATTGTTCGCCCTTCGATATCACTACACTCACTCAGGGCAAGCAAGCGATTCTCGAAGTAGTCACCAACAATGGAACAATGAAACAATCCGATTCTCTCGTAACTTCACCCCATTCCCATATGTCTACAATCACTGAGAAAGACCTCTTCGAAGCCACATGTCACGTTGGGCACCGCAAACAGAAGTGGAATCCAAAGATGGCACCATACCTATATGGCACACAAAAAGGTATTCACATATTCGATCTGGTGCAAACCAAAGAGCACTTGGAACGCGTTTGCAGAGAACTCAAGAAGCTCTACGTTGAGGGAAAGACTATCCTCTTTATCTCCACCAAGCAGCAAAGTATTGTTCCAATCGAAAGACTTGGCAACTCACTTAATCAACCAGTGGTAACCAAAAAGTGGATCCCAGGACTACTGACGAACTGGCAAACCATCAAAAGGCGTATTAAGTATTATCTAGATCTACAGCAATCATTTCAGACAGGAGAAATAGAGAAGTACAAAAAGAAGGAACAGCAAATGCTCAGAAAAAAACTCGCAAAGCTAGATAATGCGCTCTCTGGTGTTTCTAATATGACAGAACTTCCTGATGCAATCTTTGTAGTAGATGCAGTATGTGACAATGTAGCAGTTCGCGAAGCGAACAAAAAAGGCATTCCTCTATTTGGAATTTGTGATAGCAATTCAAATCCCGACAGCTTCACTGAATTTATTCCTGCGAATGATGATGCTGTAAAATCACTCAGTGCGATTCTAGATGTTATCGAAACTGAACTCAAAGGAGCTCCTGCAAAAAAGAAAACATAAGACGTTTAGAACTTTTCACTTTACACTTTACACTTTTCACTTTTCTAATCATGGCAGACACTTCCGCATCAGCTATTTACTCACTTCGCACCCGTACCGGCGTTTCTATCTTACAATGCAAAAAGGCGCTCGATGAAGCCAATGGCGATGAAGAAAAAGCTATTGAACTACTTCGTAAAAGTGGTGCAGCACAAGCTGTAAAAAAGGCAGAACGTGATCAAAAGGAAGGCGCCATCTTCTGTACACAAGAAGGGAATAAGGCAGCGATGCTTATGATTCACTGCGAGACAGATTTCGTCGCACGTAATGACGACTTCCAAAAGTTTGGTCAGGAACTATCTAATCTCCTACTGGAAAAAGGCGAGGAGGAACTAAAAAAGCATGTAGAAGGAATTCTCTCGGATGTGGTACAAAAACTCGGAGAAAATATTTCTGTCGGGGAAGTAGTCGTAATAGAAGCCCCAGTCGTAGGAAGTTATGTTCACTCTAATAACAAAATAGGAGTTATTGTTGGAATAAACGAAGGCGAGGAAGAAAAGGCAAAAGATGTTGCTATGCATGCAGCGGCGATGAATCCTATCTACACCACTCCTGATGATGTAACCACAGAAGCTGTCGAAAGTGAAAAAACTATTTGGAAGGAACAGCTCGCTAACGAAGGAAAGCCTGCAGAAATCATGGAAAAAATTATGATTGGCAAAGAGAAGAAATTCCGTGAGGAAAATTCACTAACCACTCAGGAGTTTGTTAAAGATCCATCTAAGAAAATCTCTGATTATCTTGAGGGCGCAACTGTTGTTGAGTATGTAAGATTTGCAATTTCTTAAGAAACCTAGGAAACCAAAGGACTAACAGTCTTACCCTTTGGATTCTTTGGTTTCCTCGGATTCTTTGGTTTCTTTCCAACCTATTATATAAACGAGACAATTACCACTATCTGTAAAGCAAAGAACCTATTGATTATCACTCCTAATGCGCTAAAGTTACCAGTAATGAATAATGTATACATCCTTATCGCTGAAGACGACCCCGTTTTACGAGAAGTCTACTCGAAGAAATTCAAACTAAATGGATTCGAAATTGAGACAGTGAAAAACGGAGAAGAAGCTATTGCTTCGCTCTCAGCCAAATCGCCAGATATCCTAATACTTGATTTGAACATGCCTGTTCTGGATGGCTTTGCTGTTATGGAGAAATTTCCAAAAGGAAAACGTACCTTCCCAATTCTAGTCCTAACGAACTTCGGAAATGAAGAAAACCGAGCCAGAGCTACCAAATTGGGTGCTGATGACTACTTTGTAAAGAACGAGATGACAATCAAATCTCTTCTAGAGATGGTTGAGAATTTGTTGAAGACAAAAAAAATGTGGAAAAAATAGGCAGCTAGGGGCTAGTTTAGGGACTAAGCATTAGGAACTAGGGGCTAGATTAAACAAGCCTATAGTTCGTTTCTACTAGTCCCTAGACGCCTAGTCCCTAGCCCCTAGCTCCTAGGGAGCAGGTCTATCAAATAGGCAAAATAAATGGTAAAATGGTACGATATCCATTATGAACATCCTTTTCATTATCATTGCACTTATTTCTCTAGCTGGAGGCACTATGGGCCTACTCTGGCTCTGCCGCCGTGCGGCTGAACGTAGATATGAGAGAGACTTAGTTTTTCTGCAACTTTTAATACCAAAGAAGGAAAGCAAAGAAGACAAAGAGGTTGAATCGGAGCGCTTCTCCACAGGTCAGGACTTCCGTGAAGTTCTTGGTGTAATGGAACATCTTTTTGAAGCATTGCACGGAATCTATGAATCCCGCATCGAACGACTCTGGCGCGGGCAGCCGTTCTTTTCTTTGGAATACGCAGCACTTGCAGGAGAGATTCTTTTCTTCGTAGTCTGCCCACGAAAGTACGCTTCTTTAATAGAAAAACAAATTACATCCTTCTACCCTGATACGATCATCGACGAAGTGGAAGACTACAACATCTTCACAGAAAAATCAGTAGTCGCAGTACAACCACTCTCTCCCGCCAAACCATTCACGTCAGTATTCCGTACGTATCAACAACTCAAGAGTGATCCATTTAATAACATTACGAATGCATTTTCCAAACTGGAAGTAGGCGAGGGTGCAGCGGTGCAATTAGTTCTTCAACCTGTAAAATCGGGATGGCAGAAACATCTGCAAAAAGCAGCCGCACAAATCATTAATCCAAAAAAGAAAAGTATAAAATGGTGGAATCCTATCGGATGGTTATCAGCAGCTTTCAGCATAATCACACATGGCAATGAGCTGATTAATATACAAGGCGAAGCGCAAGCAACAGGTGAACGTGTTTCGCAAATGGTAGAGGAATATAGCAAAGCAATAGACGAGAAGGCCGGACAACCAGGATTCAATTGTGTGATACGACTAGTTACCTCTGCAGATAATCAAGCGCGTACTCAGACACTTCTAAACTCACTAGCAGCATCCTTTGGACAATTCACAGCCGTCCGTGGCAATGGCTTTAAGAAGCCACGAATAGTCCAACTGAAGAAAACCATTACGAATTTTATTAGACGTTCTCCACATCGCACACTAAAGCAAACACTCCTGTCACCCAAGATGCTCCTTGGTACAACTGAGCTCACCAGCTTCTTCCATTTGCCCAATATCAAATATAACAAAGTAGAAACAATTAAATGGCAGAACTTTAAAATTGCCCCTGCTCCAAAGGATCTTCCGGAAGAAGGATTAAGACTTGGAACCAATACACACCGCGGAGAAAAACGTGATGTTTTCATGAAAAACGAAGATCGTTTCCGTCATTTATACATAATCGGACAAACTGGTACTGGTAAGTCTTCGATCATGCAACTAATGGCACGGCAGGATTTTCATGATGGAAAGGGGTTGTGCATAGTGGACCCGCACGGATCATTGGTCGAAGATCTGCTCCCATACATCCCACGTGAACGTGCCGATGATGTGATCTACTTTAATCCAGCAGATACTCAGCGTCCTATGGGTCTTAACTTACTGGAAGGGAAAACAGCAGAAGAGAGAGACCTGATCGCACTTGATGCCATGAACATGATGGTGAAGATGTTTGGAAACGAAGTCTTTGGACCTCGTCTTCAGGATTACTTCCGAAATGGATGTCTTACTTTGATGGAAGATGAAGAAGAAGGTGGAGCAATTACCGACCTCGTCAAACTATTCACAGATGATGATTGGCAGAAATACAAAGTATCCAAAGTAAAGAACCCTATCGTAAGATCCTTCTGGGAGAAGCAAATGGCACAAACCGGTCAACGCGAGAAACAAGAGATGATCCCCTATTTTGCGGCTAAATTCGGACAGTTCTACACCAACACACTCATCCGCAATATAGTAGGACAAACCAAGAGCTCTTTTGATATTTCGGAAGTCATGAATAATGGGAAGATTCTACTGGTGAATCTATCCAAGGGACTGATAGGAGATATCAACTCACAACTTCTTGGTATGATCTTTGTAAATAAAATCCAAGTTGCTGCAATGCGAAGGCAACAGCAATCAAGTGAGGAGCGACGTGACTTCTTCCTATACATTGATGAATTCCAAAACTTTGTAACCGATTCGATTGAATCGATTCTTTCTGAAGCCAGAAAGTATCGCCTTGGCTTGGTTCTAGCTCATCAATACATAGATCAGCTAGAAAAAGATGACAGACTCTCCGGTAAGACCAGCCTCAAAGGAGCAATATTTGGAAACGTCGGTACGATGATGTTCTACAAAATTGGACCGCAAGATGCTGAAGTTGGAGCTAAAGAAATGGCACCAGTCTTCTCGGAACAAGATCTGGTGAATATGGATGCATTCAAGGGAGCGATGAAACTGAGTATTGATGGCAAGCCTTCACGCCCATTCTCGATAGAAGTACCACGCCCATGGCTGGATACAACATATCCAAAAGACCCACAGGCAGCAGAAGCATTTAAACAATTAAGCCGTTTGACGTATGGAAGACAGAAGGAGTTCGTGGATAGGGAAATATTGAGAAGGATTGGGTAATCCACTCCTATTGACTCATGTGCTTCGATCTTACTATCGCCCGATTCGGACACCTAGCTGAAGCTTCTCAAGAGTAGCAGATGATTGCGTACGAATCTTGCCTAGCAAGCTTAATTACCTCAGGATCATTCTTCCTTTCCTCAATATACTTGGCAGCAGCACTTAAAGCTTTATCAGCTACTTCCATCCATTCAGGCCTGTGATCACCTTTTGCATCTGTCATTAATCTTACAATGGCATATTGGTCACAAATTCACAATATTGCTAATTCTCGCCATTTTCGCTATAATATAACTGAATACAAACTTCCAAACAAACATATGAAAACAAATAGAAATGTTGTAGTTGCTGCGCTAGTTGGAGTAGTCGCCGGTATGCTTATGGGCGCTGGTACTATGCAATTCAGCAAAATACTCGCACAGGGGATTAATCCAACATACATCAAATCACTCGACAACATTCGTGACTACGGAAGTATCAATCAAGTATTTAGTCTGCCACGTATCCAAAACCGCATCGAAGATCAGGGAAGTATGCGCATGGCTGCTCCTAACAATAGAGTGCCATCGCATTGCATGAAATTAAGTGGAGCAAGACTAGCAAAATGTTTTGTTGAATTCCGCGATAATGAGGTGATTTATCAGCCTCAGCAATAAGTTAAACACTAAATGTACCGTTTTTATTTCTTTCACCCATACATTCATGAACTGCAAACAAAACATGGCCGTAGCAATACTCTCAGGTGTAATGGTAGGAACACTTCTTAGCTCAGGAGCTAATCAACTTGCACAATTGGTTGCTCGTAGACAGGGTATTTCCACATCAAATGTAAGTATGCATTACGCAGCTCCACATTTTGCCAGAGTGTACCGCAACACACGCAGTGTTCGCCTTTCTGCTGAACAAGGAACCTCTGACGAGATGCTTCGTTCGGCTGCAGAAGTAGTCGATCCTAGTGATATACTTCAAAGGCAATCTCAGAACGGAGCTACATCCTCGTACGTAAACATGAGAGTCCCAAACCAATGTAGAGGTCTTATTGGTGGATCACTCGGCCGATGCGTACAGCGCATTGGTGGTTCTCTTGAATAATATTCTCGAAGATTTCGCGAAGTCTTCTTAAGATCAATTCAAGAAGACACATTGGAAGAGAAGAACGCTTTAGTCATTCTTCTCTTCTTTTTTATACCCAACTGTGTTTGGGCACTAGGCTCTAGGGACTAGATACAACAAGCAATTAGTTCAATAATACTAGCCCCTAGTGCCTAGCTGCCTAGTCCCTAATCTAGTCCCTAGAGCCTAGAACCTAGTGCCTAATCAACAAATATCTAATACTTCCTATTTAATACTTCCTAATTATGCAGATATATGTTATAATATATATAAACACATATTTATTTCTTTCCCTTTTCCCACATGAAGTGCAATAACAATGTTGCAATTGCAGCACTCGTCGGGATCGTTGCAGGAGCCCTATTAAGCGCTGGAGCGGCACAGTATGCTCAGGTACTGGCCTTCCAAGGCACGCCTCCTTCCGCAGCTATGGAACTGGATGGTGTAGATCACTATTCCATAGGTGTCATTCGTGAACGAAGTGACATCGGATCCTATATGCTGCGCTTTCCTCGTCGCATCGAGATTCCTTTGGTTCTCGGCAGCGAAACAACCCGATCTGCAGCTCCTAGTTACGATATGCCTAAACACTGTGAAGGCTACTCCGGATCACGCTTAGTAAAGTGTATCGTTGAATTCCGTGACAACGACATTATCTACCAGCCACAACAGTAACAGTGATAAACAATCCTAATATTTCCTGAGTAATTAAAAGGAGAGTGGAATGTATGCAATTCGCTCTCTTTTTTATATTGAATAGTTGCAAGGCTATTGACAACACGAAGCATATTGATTCGAATAATTGAATACTAGAATAATCGATTATTCGATTAATCTATTATTCGAATGCACATGCATATCCTTCCCAATAATCCCACACACTATCTCAATGCTACCGCACTCACCGGCACCGAATGCACCAGATAACGTTGACTGATTGAATCCGGTGGCCAGCAAGTATAGAGAATGAGCTCTTCTCCACTACCTGAATCATTGAACGGACTAGTATCACTTGCAGCAATCGTCTGCTTATAATTTACCTCGTACGCGAATAGCTTATTTTCATAAGTTACATATATACGATCACCAACAGTTAGCTGATTCACCTTACGGAAGATCTTCGTGTACTGCGAAACATCCCATGGATAGCCGGAAGAGTGCCCGTAAATCATAATCTTTCCTCCTGCACCAGGATAACTAAATAGGTGCCCAACACCTTGCTGCAACGGATTAAGTACTCCATCAGAAGTAAAAGGATCGGAGGGATGCGTCACGGTCAAATCATCTACCCCAAGTGTTGGCATAGAAAGGGAGAAATATTTCTCGGATGCATGGGAATTCTGTGCAACTGCAACTGTCTGTGGCACATTGATCGTTCCTTGTGATATCTGACTAGTCGTTCGTGACTGCACGGCCTGCACAATCTGTACTCTCTGTTGCGCTGACACAGGAGATTGCGGCTCTAGACCACGATATGCCAGTGACCCATCTTTCTGCACTTTATCCAAACGGTAAACTAAATCGAAGAAGCGCCCGCGCGTCATCACCTGACCAAGTTCCAATCTGCCCTGATGCATAATCAGGTTCTTTGTGATTGCCGCATTTATATATGGTGTAAACCATTCACTATCACGATTCTGAATATATGGGGAAAGCTCTGCCCCATTGTCGGAACCTAACACTCCATACGCACGTAACGCCATCGTCACAGCCTCTTCCACCGTCAGATAATGTGATGGACGAAAGGTACGATCGGAATAACCAGTTATAAGATTCGCTTCAAAAGCCGCTTCGATGTATGGCGCATACCATGCATTCTGATCGATATCTACAAAAAGCGGCATTGGAACCATGTTTTGCTCGAACCACTCAACACGATCTTTATATCTAAGTCCCATAATAACTTTTAAAGCTTCCGCTCTATTAAGAGGTCCGTTGGGTCTTCCTTCTCCTGTTATGTACCCATTAATGATCCCTTTTTGAGAAAGATATACAAATGCTGTCTCGTATGGCGTTCCAGAGACATCCGCAAACGAAGCGGCATTCGCTGCCACTGTGACGCTCAGAAGCGCTATATAAGCCACGGCGCTCGCGAGCGACGCGTGGTAAGCCAAAAATGATACTAGACGTTTGCGCATGTAAGGGTCTTATTGTAAAGAGTTATGCATAATTGTCAATGCTCTGAGATGGTCGTATTTGGCTTTGAATTACCGTTTTGGAGGCAATTTATTGGTAATCTAAGAAATTAAGGAAACCAAGGAATCCGAAGAAACCAAGGAATCCTAAGAAACCAAGGAAACCAAGGAATCCAAGGGGCTGTTGTGAAACATCTATCAAGATTTATGTCGATAAAAACATAACCATTCTTTGGATTCTTAGGTTTCTTAGGATTCCTTGGTTTCCTATCACAAGAGAATATTTTGCTACATCAATCGAACAAAGTACTATGCCCATCAATGGCTATGCAAATCGGCATCATCGGTCTTCCTAACGTAGGCAAATCCACGCTCTTTAATGCGCTCACTAGAACACGTGGAGCAGAAGCAGGAAACTTCCCTTTCTGTACTATTGATCCTAACGTTGGAATTGTAAAAGTTCCTGATGAACGATTAGACAAAATTACTGAGATAGTGAAACCAGAAAAGGTTGTACCAGCAACAGTTGAATTTCTGGACATTGCAGGACTAGTTAAAGGAGCCCACAAAGGAGAAGGACTGGGGAACAAATTTCTGGGAGCAATACGAGAAGTTAATGCTCTCTGCCACATAGTACGATTCTTTGATGATCAAAACGTAACACATGTGGAAGGAGCAGTAGATCCCAAACGTGACAGAGAGACAATAGAAACAGAACTTTGCCTTTCTGATCTTCAGACAATAGAGAATCGATTCGATAAGATCGGTAATGCTGCCAAGATTGGGGGTACAGAAAAACAAAAGGAAGCCCAAGTTCTGGAGAAAGTAAAAGCTCAACTAGAACAAACGCTCTTCGCATCTACTACTCAGCTTAACGAAGATGAAGCAAAGATCATGAGCACATTTAATCTTATGACCAATAAACCGATTATTTACGCAGCAAATGTTTCCGAAAATCAACTTCACACTCTTAGTGTGCACGAAGCACGTGAACAACTTGGGCTTCCGGAAGAAAGTGAAGTGGTGACGATTTCTGCAAAGATAGAAGAAGATTTGCAAGATCTCTCTGCAGAAGAAACCAAAGAGTTTTTAAGTGAATTCAAAGTAAATTCGTCAGGACTCGATTCACTTGCACGAGCCGCATACTCTGCACTAGGTTACATCACCTTCTTTACAGCAGGCCCCAAGGAAGCACGCGCGTGGACTGTTCGCGAAGGCTCCAAAGCACCACAGGCTGCAGGGGTGATCCACACAGACTTCGAGAAAGGGTTCATTCGTGCAGAAACAATTGCTTACGATGACTTTGTAGAATTTGGCGGGGAAGCTGGCGCAAAGGAAAGGGGGAAGATGCGAAGCGAAGGGAAGGGATACTTAGTAAAGGATGGGGATGTGATGCTGTTTAAGTTTAATGTCTAATAAAGGAGATAAAGGAGAAAAATGAGACAAAGGAGAAAAAGGGTGTTATCGTGAATAACTTTTCTATGAGAAAACGCCCTTATCAGAATTTGATTGTTTGGAAAGAGGCAGATGCACTCTGTCTCGAAGTTTATAAATTACTTCCTAAATTTCCTCCTGAAGAACGATATGCTCTCTGTGCGCAGATAAGACGATCTGCCACAAGTGTCCCGACCAACATTGTTGAAGGCAATACGAAACGCTCAAATAAGGAGCGACTTCACTATCTTGAGCATGCCGAAGGTTCATTGGAAGAATTGGACTACCAACTCTCGCTTAGCTCAAGATTAGATTACATCACCGCAGAACAATACGAGGAACTCAACAATCAAGTTGGAAAAGTTAGTTATCTACTCAATAAATTTCGATCTGGCATACTTAATAAGTAATCTCTTTTTTCTCCTTTAATTCCTTTTCCTCTTTTTCCCCCTTGTCCACTTTCATCCCCCGCCAAGAACCGTTCGTCTGTGATAATTGCAATAAAGAAGTGCAACCACTCGAAAATGGTAGCTACAGAAACCACTGTTCGTACTGCCTATGCTCAAAACATGTTGATGAAGAAGGCCCCGGAGACAGAGAATCAAAATGTGGCGGATTGATGCATCCTATTGAACTCAATCAAAACGCCAAAAAAGGGTGGGTCATCCTTCATGAATGCGCTCTGTGCGGAAAACGGATTCAAAATAAAGCAGCTCCTGATGATGATTTGGCCTCTTGGTGAAGTAAATTTGTGTACAGTTTTCTGCCCTCTGACAAGCCGACTTTCTTTAGTTAGGGTTGCGCAACTAATCTGTGAGAATGTAATCTTGGCGTCCCTTCCCCCACAACTTATGAAGGCTTTCCTTCTTGTTGCAATGTTCGGAGTTCTCTTAATCAGCTTCTAGTTTTTAGCTGTTAGGGTACGAGAAGTACGATGCCTATAAGCTAGAAGCTAGAAGCTAAAATCAACCAAACATAGATAAATATTTCTCACTATAAGAGGATTTTATAGGAATAGATTCAGAAACATTCCCCTCCGGCGAAACTACCAACTGATCCTCGTGTGTATCTGGGTTCTCTTCAATCAAAACTTCAAACTCCCCTCCTACTTCGATTGATGATTCCAAAACTTCTTCTATACCATGTGCATCAATATCTTTAAGTACTTGATCTTTAAGTTCTTCTTTTAATTTAGGCTGTGTCTCTAACTGGAAACTGATAGAAGCAAAAGACTCGTTTACTTTCATTTCACGTTCCAGATCCTCAGGACCCTTCACACTTTCGCGTAACCTTTCGTATGCTTCGGGGCTCCTAAGCTTGGAACGAATTTTTGCCTTTTCATTTGAGGGAAGGAGATCTAACCAGTGTGACATGTTTTTAGTTTACCACCAAATAGTGCTACTCCGTCATCCAGAACCAATAATGATTGAGAAGTTTGGAGCGAAGCCTGTAGGTGTTGGCATGAGAGAGAACACCAAGATACGAATACAGAGATTGCTCAACACTTTCAGCGGTTTCCGATCCTGTTTTATGTATCGATGCCCTCTTATGAAGCTTGCGAAACATGCGATGTTTTGTGCGTGTGCGCAGAACCCGATGATGAGGAAGAAGTACATATCCAAGAAAATCTATACCCTGTGTGAACTTTCGGATTGTGACCTTGCGTGGATGCAGATCAAGAGAAAGTTCCTGTTGGAGGAATGATCCAATAGTCTTAATGAGAGATTGTAGATACACACGATCTGTAGATACGATCACAAAATCGTCAGTGTAGCGTGCATAGTGACATACCTTCAATTCATGCTTCATAAATTGATCCAAGGCATTGAGGTACACGTTGGCAAAGAGCTGTGACGTGAGATTCCCAATGGGAATGCCAGACTGCGAAACGGTATCGAATTGCGGAGCAGTGAAGCTACCGATTATTTCATCCATCAGTAAGAGGACATCTCTATCACGGATGCGCTTTGTGATCTGGGATTTTAGAATTGGGTGCGACACAGAATCGAAAAATTTGCTGATATCACACTGAAGGGCAAAACAGGTACGGCTATTATTTCTGCTTTCCTTACGCAACATTCGTTCCAGCGCATCTACTGCTTTGTGTGTACCTTTGTCCTTTCTACACGAGAAAGAATGAGCAATAAACGTCGGCTCGAAAATCGGATTGAGAACAGAGAATACGGCATGGTGAACGATACGATCACGAACAGATGCTTTGTGAATATGACGTTGTTTTGGATCACAGATTGTAAAGGCACTATAGGGTTGATGTTTATAGGTGCCGCCCGAAAGTTCCCTGTGTAATTGAAAAAGATTTTGTTCAAGGTGGCGCTCAAACTGCTGCACATCCATTCGTGCTTGCTTTCCTTTACGAAACTCCTCCCACGCAGTAAAAATGTTCTCCATCGAAATGATCCGTTCAAAGATGTTTCTATATACTTTCATTTGTTCATTTAACCATATTTACAAACAGATTTGGCAGTATAGGACAAAATCGAACATTGACAGATATGAATTTAGTTATAAACTATATAATGATGGTCTTTCAGAGCATCGTCAAGATTCATGTAAAGAGACAAGCGCTCTGTGTATTTTTTGCAGTGCATAGGGTGCTTGTCTCGTTTCCGAGTAAGTCCGAGCCGACGGTACAATCGGTAATACTTGTATGCCCCTAAGGGGTAAAGGAGAATCTCATGAAGACCGCCGCAACAAGCTTGACTGGTCTGCCACAGAAGAAGATTACGACAGGCCTAAAGCGACTCCAAGAGGCGGGTATCACGCCAGAGCGATGGCTTGCCATGCTCGACGCTGACGCTGCTTCTATGCAACGTCTTGCAGACGTGTGGCCGGTGCGACTTCCGTCCTTCACCTACGATGCCATTGCAATCCTCGGCTTCGGAGAAGCGAGTACGGAACCGCTCCCAGAACCCGCACCTGACGAGATCATTATCCGCGTCGGAGACTGGTCTTTGCAAGATCTGCGTGACTGTGAGGTCGGCAAGGAGCTGATGCACCAGCAGGATTGGTACGACAAGTACGACTGCGCAAGTGCGAAGCTGACGGCGGGCATCTACCGTGTCCGTTTGCCAGTGCCGGACAGCAACAGGAAAAACTTAACCGAACAGAAGGATCTCCTTCTGCCTGGTGAAGAAGTTGCTCCAGTTGCACTCTGCGCTTCCACCCTGCTCGTTCATTTGAAGGAGACCAGAAACGATCTTCTCAAAAACGACTGGTGTCGTTGCGAAGAGGCGCTCCCTGATGGCCTCTACGTCGTACTCGATATCCACGAGGGTCGCGTGTACGTCTACTGCTTCTTGGATGGCAATCGCCGTGGCAACTTGTGGTTGTCGGCCGCTCGGAAGTCCTGAACCTTGAAGTCTTGAGGGCTTGACCCTTTTGACACCTTGCCTGCCGGCCGTAGCCGATAGGCGAAGGCTGGAACCTCCGCGACATTTTTTTCGCGGGGGTTCTTTTTTTGATATACTTGATATGTGTAATGCTATTGAAGCCGAGATTACAATTTCGTCTCGCAGTGCACCTCATCTCTGCTACCACTAAGCGGATAGCGATTGTGGAAACTCACCAGAGTAACGTGTCTCTATGGAGCACGATTAACCATATTTACAAACAGATTTGGCAGTATAGGACAAAATCGAACATTGACAGATATGAATTTAGTTATAAACTATATAATGATGGTCTTTCAGAGCATCGTCAAGGTCTCACTGAGACAAGCGTCCTGTGCCTTTGAAAGGGCGTAGCATGCTTGTCTCATTCCGAGCAAGCCCGTTCCTCACGGTTTGAGGACAAAAGGAGAACGATAATGGCTAACCCTATTGTCGACGAATTTGCTGTTACCAAGAAGCTGCTGGCATGGGCAGAACGCGCTGCTAAGCAGGGTCTCGATCTCTCGACTGATCTTCAGCCGAGCATTGATGATCCGTCTCAAATGCAACGTCTCGTCCGTCACATGCAAGCAGGATGTCCCCAGCATGGCATCGTCTACGATGCTACTGCGGTAAGCCGTATCCTCGGTCTGCCTGCAGAGTGCAACGTCCCAACTCCGAAGCCCGAAGATGGCGAAGTCGTCATCTATTACGGTGGTTGGAGTCTAAAAGAGCTGCGCGAAAGCAAAGCTGGACAAGAGCGCATGATGCAAGATCAGGACTGGTACGAGCAGCACGAATGGAAAGCAGAGTCGGGCTATTACCGTCTACTACTACCTGTTCCGAACTCGAACCGCAAAAAATGGAGTGAGCAGACTGAACATCTGTCCGGTATTGACGCTGAATGGCAACCGGCACCTGTTTGTGTCGCCGCGACAGCCCTACTTGTCCATCTGACGGAGGTTGGCGACGATCTCCTGAGAAACGACTGGTGTCGTTGCGAAGAAGCGCTCCCTGATGGCGACTACGTCGCGCTCGATATCGACGGGGGTCGCGTGGTCGTCGTCTGCGGCTTGGGTGGCGGTCGCTATGGCCACTTGTGGCTGTCGGCCGCTCGGAAGTCCTGAACCTTGAAGTCTTGAGGGCTTGACCCTTTTGACACCTTGCCTGCCGGCCGTAGCCGATAGGCGAAGGCTGGAACCTCCGCGACATTTTTTTCGCGGGGGTTCTTTTTTTGATATACTCAATATGTGCAATGCTTTTGTAGCCGAGATTACGATTTCGTCTCGCAGTGCACCTCATCTCTGCTACCACTAAGCGGATAGCGATTGTGGAAACTCACCAGAGTAACGTGTCTCTATGGAGCACGATAGCGAGTGAGCTGAGATCGAGAAGAACTTCTTGCTCATTTCTAGTGGAGGTATCCCGCATGCGCGGGATTGCTCCCAAATGAAATACAGGGAGAAGAGGATATAGGTCGTAAGACAGTAAACCTCGACTTCCAGTGCTCCTAGAAGGGAATGGGCAAATAGCGCTCCCTGATGACAACTACGTCGAACTCGATATCAACGAGGGTCGCGTGAACGTCAACTGAAACTTGGATGACAATCGCAATGACAACTTGTGGTTGTCGGCCGCTCGGCAGTCCTTCTCCCCATCTCTACTACTCCCTCCAATCTGACAGAGGGAGTTTTTTAGTCCTTCACTGATTTCATCCATCCTCCAAGCATTCTACCAATTTCGTCGACTATCTCTTGTAAGAGGAGACACTTCTTAAGATCGAGTATCTTTGTTTCTTTTGTGAGACGCAGAAAAATACGAAGCATATTGAGTTTCATACTCACTTGTTCCAAGTGTGGCAGCTTTTTAGCCTTAGGAAGCTGACTTGCAAACAGAATACCTTCGATAACATCCAAGATCAGATTTTCCGACCTTTGCCAAAGAGTATAACGGTCTGCTTTGGATACAAGACCGCGCAGTCCGTGAAAGGTCTTATAAAGATCATAACATTTGCGAAGAATGGGGATATCAAGTTCTTCCATTTTAAAGGTGTCTGCGCTACGCCTGCGGGCTAAGCGCAGAGTATCAAGTAATCAACTAACTACAACCAGAGGTCCCCCCACAATCCAAACAAACTTCGCAAGAACCATTTGCTTTAACCCTAAGAGAACCACAGTTCCCACACATAGAACCTGTGAATCCCTGTTGGCGCGCCATAGTAAGTTTTGTTTCTACAATTCCAACTTCTTCGGAAGCCTCTACTACCTCTTCGCGTGTCTTCTTTTCCACTGCTGTTTCGAAATCCAGCTTTGGAGTCTGAGCTTGTGCCCCCTCATCTACAACAGGAAGCCGCATCGCAAATGCATCTTTACTCTTGGTCCCCTCAGTATAAGCAAGATTTACCAAATCCTTATTGTGGAATTGTTCTGCCTGTTCACGTGGAAGAAACTTGAGCGCAAGCCATCTACCGAGATAGTCCATCAGGCTTTTTACCATTGGGATTTCTTTGTTAATAGTCATACCCATCGGTTCGAAGCGTGTACGAACAAGCTTCTGACATAGAACATCCAAAGGTACTCCATATTGTAGGTTCATGGACAAACTAAGAGCCAAAGTATCCATAACGCCAGAGAGTGTGGATCCTTCTTTACTCATCTTGATAAAGATCTCGCCCGGTGTGCCATCTTCGTAAAGCCCTACATGCAAATATCCTTCGTGCCCAGCAACCGAGAACTTGTGAGTAATAGACATGCGCTCATCAGGAAGTTTGCGCCTTCGCGGTACTTCTTTGATGACAATCCTTTCAACAACCTCCTTTGTTTCCTTTTTCTCCTTTAACTCCTTTTTCTCTTTATCGGAAGAAACAGAGAGTGGCTGACTTAGTTTGCATCCATCCCTATATAGGGCGTTCGATTTTAGCCCTAGTTTCCAACTGAGGAAATATGCCTGTTTGATGTCTTCCACAGTTGCTTCGTGTGGAAGATTGATGGTCTTGGAAATGGATCCGGTAATAAATGGCTGAACTGCTGCCATCATGCGAATGTGGCCTTCTGCAGATATGTAACGCCTGCCATCCTTGCCACACTTGCTGGCACAATCGAAGACCGCGAGATTCTCATCCTTTATATAAGGAGCACCTTCCAGTGTCATATGACCACAGATGTAAATATTAGCTTCTTCGATCTCTTTTTTAGAGAACCCGAGCTCCTTTAATAGATTGAAAGCCGGATCATCCAGTTGCTCCGAAGTAATGCCAAGACGTTCCATGGCCTCATCACCCAGTATGAATCGCGTGAAGGCGAACGAAAGTTCAAAGACTCCGGGCAATGTCTTTTCAATTTGTGCAATGTCCTCGTCGGTGCATCCTTTGTCTTTGAGCGATTGACTATTTATGTGCGGTGCACCTTCGAGTGACAAACTACCAGAGACATAACGTATGATGTCATAGATTTCTTGTTCGCTGTGTCCTAATTTTTTCAAAGAAGATGCAACTGACTGATTGATAATCTTCATAGATCCACCACCAGAAAGTTTCTTGAATTTAACGAGTGCAAAATCCGGCTCAACTCCTGTGGTATCACAATCCATAAGTAACCCAATCGTGCCAGTAGGTGCAATCACGCTGACCTGTGCATTGCGAAAACCGTTCTTCTCTCCTTGAGCGAGTGCTCTGTCCCAACATTCTTTGGCCGACTCCAGAAGATCTGCAGGGCATATTTTCTGATCGATACCTACAGGGAGTGCATTTAGTTCTTCGTATTCTGCAGCTGGCGCATTGTAAGCAGCACGCCTGTGATTACGGATCACACGCAACATATCTTCACGATTGTGTTCAAAGCGCGGGAACGGACCCAAGTGCTTCGCCATTTCTGCGGATGTTGCATAAGACTCTCCAGTAAGAATTGATGTGATAGCTGCACAAAGTGCACGTCCGTTATCGGAATCATATGGAATGCCCATACGCATAAGTAATGCACCTAGATTTGCATAACCCAAACCAAGTGTTCGGAATTGATAACTTAGTTTTGCAATCTCTTCACTTGGGAATTGCGCCATTAAAACAGAAATCTCTAGAACGATTGTCCAAATGCGCACAGCATGCTTGAACTTTTCCAACTCGAATGTTCCATGCTCTTCGTCGTAGAATTTCATTAGGTTGATCGAGGCTAGATTGCACGCAGTGTTATCTAAGAACATATACTCGCTACATGGATTACTTGCATTGATGCGCCCGTCTTTGGGACACGTGTGCCAATCATTAATGGTTGTATCGTATTGCACTCCAGGATCTGCACACGCCCATGCCGCATAACCAATTTTCTCCCATAGATCGCGCGCTTTTAGTGTCTTACATGACTGTGGAGTCCGCCCTTCTTTTGCAGCACACTTGAGCTCTGTACGCCAATACAAATCCCAATCTCCATCTTTCTCCACTTGTTCGAAGAACGAATGCGGAACACGAACGGAGTTATTGGAATTCTGACCAGAAACAGTTTGATACGCTTCGCTATTGAAGTCTGTCGAATATCCTGCAGCTGCCATTGCAGCTACTTTCTTTTCTTCTTTTACTTTCCAATCGATAAATTCCTCGATATCCGGATGATCCAGATTGAGTGTAACCATTTTGGCGGCACGTCGTGTGGTTCCACCGGATTTGATAGCACCAGCAGCGCGATCACCAATCTTTAGGAAGCTCATCAGCCCACTACTTACCCCTCCACCGGAGAGTGCCTCTCCAAATCCGCGAATCTCGGAAAAGTTGGTGCCGGTACCTGATCCATATTTGAACAAGCGTGCTTCGCGAACCCACAAGTCCATGAGTCCTCCTGGATTTACCATGTCATCACTAACGGATTGAATGAAGCATGCATGTGGCTGCGGATGAGTGTACGCATCCATGCTCTGCTGTACCTCACCTGTTTTGGGGTCACAATAGTGATGTCCTTGCGCAGGACCCGTGATGCCATAAGAATAATTTAATCCAGTGTTAAACCACTGAGGACTGTTTGGGGCTGCCATCTGATGAACCAACATGTAACTGAGTTCATCCTCGAAGGCCTGCGCATCCTGTGCTGTCTCGAAGTAATTATACTGCTGACCCCAATGTCTCCAACATCCCGAAAGACGACGCACTACTTGCTTTACGCTGCGTTCTGGGCCCGTAACAACATTACCTTTATCATCTTTGAGAACATTCCCCTGTTCATCAACTTGAGGTACTTCTGCCTTACGAAAATATTTGCTGACCATGATATCCGTAGCCATCTGACTCCAATCCACAGGAATCTCTGCTCCATCCATCTCGAATACTACAGATCCATCAGAATTACTAATACAACTGCGACGCTTCTCGTATGTTACTTCTTCCAGAGGATCACTTCCCGGAGTTGTAAATCGCCTCTCGATCGTAAGCCCTTTTCCTTCTGTCTTGGGCATATCAGCAGATGGATTTCCTGCTTTAGAACTTGGGGTAGAGTGTGATTTTGTGGCAGAAGAAGGTTCCATAGAAAAGGAAAGAAAACACTACATACTGTGTCTTGGTGCAGCAACATGGCACGATATATAGTTGTTCGCACTACTGCAATCATATGATGTTGACAGATAATTCAAGCAATTAGCTGCTAGCTTCTAGCCAATAAGCTAATTGCCGCAAGCCCTCAAATGTAACATTCAACACAAAATAATCTGAAGATCATGCTATCATGGCTATCATGAACATCCTCGTACTAATCGCAGGAACAAACGAACCAAGCAATTCTCACGCTCTTGCTTCAGCTTTTACACAAGGAATTCATCAGCTTGGTAATGTGCATGTAGATAACAAAAGACTAAAAGATTTAACAATTGAACACTTTAACCTCGATTTTTACGAAACACAGTGCCCACAGGAAGAAGATTTCTGCAAAATTCAAGAACTCGTCCAAAATGCGGATGGCATCGTAATTGCTTCTCCGATCTGGAACTTTGGAGTTCCTGCACATTTAAAGAACCTAATAGACCGCTTTGGTAGCTTTGCTTTGGATGAAACACGATCAAAAGGAACATTAGGCGGAAAGCCATTCTTCTTAATCTTCACAGGCGGAGCTCCGGCAGCAGCGTGGACAGGGCTCATGAAGAAGACAACCAGCGCTGTTCCCGAAGCTATCAAATTCTTTGGAGGAAGTATAATTGGTACTCACTTCGAAGGAAGATGTACAAAGGGCAAGGGTAAGTTTGGACTTGTTGTGGATGAACGACCAAAGAGCTTGGCACATATGCGCGAAGAAGGACTTAAGTACGCTCAGGTCGTTGAAGAATTCGCAAAGTCTGGGAAGTTACCTGTAAAGCAAAGTGCAGTAAAACATATCTATGACTTGGGGCAGAGTGTGATGAAGAAGATGAAGTAAATCTTACTTCCCCACCAACCACACCTCCTCATCAATCATTCCAGCCTTTTTGAAGACATCCCAAGTCTTAGCTCCCCCTTCAACCAGAATGCTAGTAATCCCGTTGAAATTATCTTTTGGAGTTGTGAGTACTTTCCAAAGAGATTCCCAATCAAACACCCCGTTCTTCACAGGAACCTCCTCCGCCATCACTCCTTTTTCTTGTATAACATCCGCACCCACGAAGGGGTGCTCTCTCGGCTGATCGCAATCCTTTTTTTCTTTATTTATCAAGAGCGTCCCCTCCCCCATAATCTGAGCGTCTTTTGGAATACTTGAATTTGGATCTAGCACTATGCGTAGGGTTAAACTCTGTTCTAAATTTTTGTTCTTTAATCGTACTGTTAACTGTGGATCATCGGTAATAACAGTTCCTGCACCTACAAGAATTGCATCATGTCTCGCTCTCAAATAAGAATGTGACCATTCATCTTGTTCCTGAGAAGTGATCTTAAGAGGTGAACCATCGGGCTTAGAAATCTCACCTGAACGAGTCTGTGCATGTTTAAGTGTGATGTAAGGTCTTCCATTCTTCTGAAGTGATATGAATCCTCTGTTTAATCGCTGGCAAAGCTCAGGAAGAACTGGACCCACGACATCTATGCCTGCCTTCCTCAAAGCTTCAATCCCCTTCCCCAAAACTTCCAAGTTTGGATCTTTCATCCCATACACAACATGTTTGATTCCTTTTTTGATAATAATGTCTGTGCATGGTGGTGTCTTGCCCTGATGACAGCAGGGTTCCAAATTCACATACAAAACATCATCTGGCTTGATGGAACCTTCTATGCTTTCCAGAAGTGATCGTTCTGCATGTGGAAGTCCAAAGCCTTCGTGGTGAGCCTGCGCAATTATCTCGTCATTTCTAACGAGGACAGAACCAACCATTGGATTTATGCCAACTTTGCCACGGCCTTGTTGGGCAAGTAATAGGCAGCGGTGGATGAAGGTGGCGTGGTTCATACATCCAGTTTCCCACAAAAACCTCTTACTTTCTCCTTTTTCTCAGCTCTTCTGAAATTTCTCCTATCTCAATTCCCTCGCCTCTTAACAGAACAAATAAGTGATAAAGTAAATCTGATACCTCTTCAACAGTTCTTTGCCTGCCTTCTTCTTCGGCAGCTTTTACAACCTCTATGGATTCTTCGAGCACCTTTGCTCCGTATGCTTCCAAGCCACCAATCAGTAACTTTTTCGTATACGAAGCCTCGGACCCTGCCAATGCACGCTCATCAATTGTTCTGATGAGAAGCCCCAATGTCTCTAAAGGTAATTCTTCTCCATCTTCAAAACATGATCTAGTTCCATTGTGACAGGTTGGGCCTTTTGGTCGTGCCTGAATGAGAATTGAATCTTTATCACAATCTGGACAAACAGTTGCAACCTCAAGAATATTCCCAGAAGTTTCACCCTTCATCCAAAGACGTTTTTTGGATCGGCTGTAGAAAGTCACCATCTTTGTTTTAAGTGTTTTTTCAAGCGCCTCCTGATTCATGTACCCCAGCATAAGCACTTGTGCTGTATCGCTGTCCTGTACAATAGCAGGAAGCAATCCATCAGGATTTTTCTGCCAATCGAGGGAAGATGGAGTAATCATAAACGAACAGGGTAGGAAGCTGACTTGAAAGCTTTTTTTACATCCCTTATTTGTAATGTCTTGTAGTGAAATACACTGGCTGCAAGTACCGCATCAGCTTTACCCTTTTCCACAGCCTCCACAAAAGACTGCAAACTTCCTGCTCCACCAGAAGCGATAACGGGAACTGTTACACATTCTTTTACGCTTGAAAGTAGTTCGGTATCGAAACCTTCTTTTGTTCCATCTCTATCAAATGATGTGAGCAAAATTTCACCGGCACCTAGTTTTTGAGCTTCTTGAGCCCATTTAATCACATCCATTCTAGTTTCCTCAGTCCCCCCCTTAACAAGGACAACCCATTTCTTACCCTTTCGTCGTGCATCAATTGCACAGACTGTGTTTGCTCTTCCAAACTGCTCTGCCATTTCAGAAAGAAGTGCCGGACGCAACACTGCTGCAGAGTTCACAGCAACTTTATCTGCACCCGCATCAAGTAGCTTGAGTGCGTCTTCTACTGATCGTACACCTCCACCTATGGTGAATGGAATGTTCACTGCTTCTGCAACCTTTGCAGCCAAGTCAAACATCGTATCACGCTCCTCGCGAGTAGCACTGATATCTAGGAACACCAGTTCATCTGCACCTTCTTCGCAATACCGCCTTGCAAGTTCAACAGGATCACCCGCATCACGTAAGTTTTGGAACTTCGTCCCCTTAACAGTACGTCCACCCGCAACATCAAGGCAGGGAATAATTCGTATGGCAAGATCGGACTGCGAAGCTCGGATAAGTTGAGGCAATTGCACCTGGCCGTTTAAAAGTGCCTTACCAACAACCACGGCACTACAACCAGCATCCCGCAATGAGCGGATGTCTCCGATATCCCGCACCCCTCCGCTGCCTGTAATACTAAGTGAAGGATATTTGCGGCGAATTTGTGCATAAAGATTGGTATTTGCTCCTCGTTCCATGCCATCACGTTTGATATCAGTAATGAGGACTTCGCTAAAGCCGAGCTCTTGTATCCGCGCAATAGCATCATCCAGTTTTGTTCCCGAACATTCCTGCCATCCTTTTATGCATACTTCGCCATCGCGACTATCAAGCGCAGCGATTATGCGCGATGGCCCGAAGAGGAGAAGAGCACGTCGTACAAGCTCTGGATCGGAGAAAATTATTGTACCTAAGACAACTCGATTCACACCGGCTTCAAAAAGCGCATATATGTCAGCAATACTGCGGATGCCACCGCCAACTTGTAACGCAAGATTCGTCTGATATGTGATACGCCGAACAAGTTCAACGAAGTCTTGTTGTAGCGCGCCATCTTTTGTTCCTGTTAAATTGACCACATGCAACATCGCAGCTCCCTGAGAAGCATACTTTGTTGCAAGAGATACAGAATCGTCTCCATAGTCTGTGGTACGCGCGAAGTCGCCCTGTTTAAGACGCACGATACGCCCATCAAGCACGTCAATGGCGGGAATCACCTGCATAGTTCATAGAAGGAAAGAAGATACTGATCACCAACATAACCCGATTTTTCTGGGTGCCACTGCACACCAAAGAAGTTATCTTGTTGTACACCTGCACACAGATCATCTCCGTATGCTGTTTTTATAGTTATAACCGAAGGATCAGTCGGTTCACACACGTAACTGTGCACAAAGTAGGCATAGTCACCTGTACTTAATTTATTCCAACCCATGTGTGGTTTAATTAGCTTATCTGAGAGTTCTGTAACTCTACCATTTATAATTCCAAGACACTGCGTCGAATCCTCTTCGGAAAAATCAAAGAGGAGCTGCATACCAAGACAAAGTCCAAGAAATGGCTTCCTGTAGGACTGAATGGCTTCTGCCCATCCCGTCTCTCGCAAACATTTCATTGCAGTTCCAGCAGCACCTGCTCCGGGGAAAATAATGCCATCTACATCCTTAAGCTCCGTCGGCTTCTCAATAATCCGAGAAGGGATGCCAAGACGCGTAAGCGCGCGCTGAACGCTTCCCGTATTACCTGCAGAGTAACGTAGTATGCCAATCTGTGGTGAGTGAAGTCGAATCATCATAAGGAACCTTTGGTAGAAGGAATACCACTCTCGTATTGGCTTTGACGGAACGCTTGCCTGAGAGTGCGACCGAGTCCTTTAAAGAGAGCTTCAATCTTGTGGTGTTCGTTTTCACCACGTTCAATTTTCATGTGCAGGTTGCACTTCAATGTCTGTGCAAGGGATCCGAAGAAGTGCGACACAAGCTCTGTAGGTAAATCTCCAACATATTCACGGTTCCATTCTCCTTCGAATATGAAGTACGGACGACCAGAGAGATCTAAAACGACATATGCAAGTGCTTCATCCATTGGCACCCAGAAGCCATATCTCTCAATACCACGCTTATCACCAAGTGCTTTGGAAAAGATTGATCCAAGAACGAGACCAATATCTTCAACAGTGTGGTGTTCATCAACTCTTAGATCACCATTGGCTTTAAGGTCAAGATCAACAAGTGCATTCTTTGCGAGATTCTCCAACATGTGATCGAAAAAGCCTATTCCTGTTTCAATGTTCACACGTCCACTTCCGTCTATATTCACAAATGCCTCAATGCTTGTTTCCTTTGTCGCTCGCTTCTCACCCGCGAAACGTGGAAACCTACCATTTGTCTCAGTAACCACAAATCGTACACCGATATTTTCTGCAAATTCACGATCTGTTTCACGATCACCGATAACCAACGAATCATCGAGGTTAACTTGATTCTCTTGAATAAACTTATCAACAAGTCCTGTACGAGGCTTACGACAATCACAGTTGATTTCTTCTGTGTGAGGACAGATAAATATTTCTTTAAAGCAAATTCCTTCCTCCCCCAATTGCATCAAAAATTCCTGTTGTACCACTTTAAACGTTTCTTGCGGAAAAGATGTGGTACCAAGTCCATCTTGATTAGAAATCAAAACAAGGTTGTATCCTTCGTCTAACAGAGTCAGCAAACCTTCAGTTACTCCCGGAAGAACACGTAATTTTGCGATGGAGTCCACCTGTTTCGATTCCGGTGGTTCCCAGATCAATGTGCCATCACGATCGATAAATGCAACTTTCATACGAGAGAGGAAATAGCGGATAGAAGTCGATCATTCTCTTGGCGTGTTCCAACTGTTATGCGAAGTGTATTTTTTAGAAGAGGCTTGTCTCCGAAGTTCCTTACAACAATACCAAAAGAATCCTTGAGAGCACGACAGAGTTCATTGCTATCGATCTCATCAGGAGATTTTAAAAGGAAGAAATTGGTAATACTTTGAGAAACTGTGAATCCTAAATCCATGAATTGTTTTTCTAGATATTGGCGTTCCTCTTTGAGAAATCGAACATTTGCTTTCATGCATTCACGCTTTTCCCATAGTGCCAGACCTAGATTCTGAGTCAGCATATTCACGTTATATGGCATTTTTACTTTCAGGAGCTGTTCAATGATTTGACGATCAGCAATCCCATATCCCAAACGAATACCAGCTGCACCAAATGCTTTACTGAAGGTGCGCAATACAATGACATTTTTTGCTTCTTTCTTCACATACTCGATACATGACGATATTCCTTCCTCATCTGCAAACTCACCGTATGCCTCGTCAATCACAATTAGTCCTGAGAATTCATCAATAACCAATTCCAGTACAGACTGTGGAAGAATGTTTCCAGTAGGATTGTTAGGAGTACAAAGAAAAAGAACATCTGTTCGCTCAAAACGAGTTCTGAGCTTCTGAATATCGAGAGAGAACTCTTCTTCCATTTGCACTGCTTTATAAGAAGCTCCATAGGTCTCAGCGCAAACACGGTACATACCGTACGTTGGTTCCACACTTAGAACACCGTACGATGGCCTGACAAATGCCTGTACACAAAGAGAAATCAATTCATCACAGCCATTGCTAATAATGATCTGATCCATTGGCACTCCATAGAAATCACCAATTTTCTTTCGAAGTTCATCTGCTGTTGGATCAGGATATCTGTTGATATCATCCATGGACGTCTGAGAAGTGATCAGTGACATTGGGGACTCGTTTGCATCGAGAAATGTCCAACGCTTTCCCTTAATAATATTACGAGCACAGGAATAAGGATCCAATTGCTCAATGCGAGCCGGTACTGGTGGAGAAGTAGTACTCATTGCATTTCTTGGAAACGGATATCCACTGCACGAGCGTGTGCTTCCAACCCTTCTGTTCGCGCGAGCAGAGTTGTATTTTCTCTTAATGAGCACAAACCTTTCCGAGTCAGACTCTGTACACTCATAGTTTTTTGAAATGTACGTACAGATACGCCGCTCTGCGTTCGAGCAAATCCCGATGTAGGCAAAACGTGATTCGTACCGGAACAGTAATCTCCTACAGATTCCGTTGCATTTGGCCCAAGGAAGATGGAACCCGCATTCTGAATCCTTTCCACTAGTTTCCGTGGACTGAGTACCTGAATACTTAAGTGCTCTGGCGCATAACGATTGCTAAGTTCCACTGCTTCTTCGAGAGTCTCTGTGATCACGCAGCAACTTCCTTCGAGTGCCTTCTCTGCAATATCTTTACGTGGAAGTGTAGCAAGCTGTCTGCGGAGTTCTACCTTCACAGCTTCTGCAATTGTTTCCGATGTAGTGAGCAACACAACTTGTGACAATGTATCGTGTTCAGCTTGCGAAAGTAGATCGGCTGCAACAAATCGTGGATTGGCTGTTTCATCAGCAATGACCAGTAATTCAGAGGGACCCGCTAGCATATCAATGGCAGCACCTTCCGGATCGATGCTCACAAGTGCTTTGGCAGCCGTCACATAGGCATTGCCTGGCCCCGCAATTTTTGCCACTTTTGGAATACTCTCAGTTCCGTACGCCAGTGCCGCAATCGCCTGAGAACCACCAACCGCATACACTTCATCAATCCCTGTTAATGCACAGGCTGCAAGGATACCCGCATCAATGCTTCCATCCTTCTGAGGTGGGGTGCAGAGAGCAATACGATTTACACCTGCAAGCTTCGCTGGGATAGCGAGCATCAGCACTGTAGATACAAGTGGTGCTGTTCCGCCAGGAACATATAAACCTACACTTTCTATCGGTCGCACCCGACTCCAGCATTCAACTCCTTTTAGTACCTGTACTTTTCTGGAAACATCTAAATTCTCGCTTTGGAACTTCTTAATATTTTCGATTGCGAATTGGATACTTGTTAGTAGGTTAGAGGGAATATCAGTTTTAGCTTGTACGATGGTATTTTTTTGAACTTGAATCTTATCAAGATCCACACCATCAAATTGTTTAGTGAAACGCATGAGTGCAGCATCGCCATTCTCACGAACATCTGTAATGATAGATTGCACCTTCCCTTGGTATGCAGAAAGATTCAACACAGGACGCTGCAATGCCTTAAGCACTGTTTTCATTCCAGCCGATGAGAGTGAGATTACCTGCATCATCTTATGAATTTTTCAATAGGAGAAACTAGAATCCCGGATCCACCACATCCTTTGATCTTCTCTACAACTTCCCAGAATCGCTCTTCTTCTACTACAGAGTGGACAGCAACCATCTGTGGATCCGCAAGTGGAATCACTGTTGGACTATCGCAACCGGGTACAAGAACTTTCGCATCCTTAAGTCTCTTCTCTGGCAAATTGAACATTATGTATTTGAACGCACCGGCCTCAAGAACACCATTGGCGCGAAGTAATAGCCGATCAATGAGCTCTTTCTTCCCACCTGAGCGATTTGGCGTACAAATAAGTGTTGCTTGGCTTTTCGAAACCACTTCCAGAACTTTCAGTCTATTTGTTCTGAGTGTGCTGCCAGTGGAAACCAAATCACAAATTGCATCCGCAACTTGTAATGCAGGTGCAATTTCTACACATCCCTTTAGAACGATCACCTCAGCATCCACTTTGTTGTCTGCCAAATACCGCTTAAGTGTTTGAGGATAGGATGTGGCAATTTTCTTTCCCGAAAGATCGGCAATAGATTTGTAATTGCTCTGTTCCGGAACAGCAATAGCTAACGTACAAAATCCGAAATCAAGTGAAAGCATACGCTCCACTTTTGCACCACTCTCATCAAGAAGATTGCTACCAACAATCCCCAGATCCGCGGTGCCATTCTGAACATACTCTGGAATGTCGTCATCACGAAGAAACAGTATATCAAGAGACTCATTCCGACATCGCGTAAAAAGACGATTCTGATAAGTCTCAAATTGAAGCCCCATATTCTTCAGAAGATCAAGTGATCCCTCAGATAGTCTTCCCGACCTCTGTACCGCTATGCGAATTGTTCCATTCGATTGCATGATTATAAAAAGGTAACGTATAAAAAACTCCTCCGGCGAGGAGGAGACGAAATCGGACTTTTTGGCTTACTTCTGGGCTCTATCCAAATACCCTTGCAGCACCGATCCCGTCTTCTCCACACGTGGGGAAGAATCGTGATTATGATGCTTACTCTTTAAGAAGCGGCGATACCCTCCAGGGCCATTCTCTATAAATTTTGCAACTCTGGTGACAGTTGTAGTACTTGCGCCTGTATTCTCCGCTACCTGCCTATAACTAAAGCCTCGCGCTAATTGCTTGGCAACTTCTAATCTTTCACTCCATGCCTGCAATTCGCTTAATGTGCCAACATCCCTGAGGAGATCAGCTATTTCCTCTTCATTCTTGCAGGATCTTATAGCTGAGCATAAGCCTCGGAATCGCGGATCTCTGCGCCAATTGCCTTCGGTGATACGTTGCTTAACCATAATAGTAGAAGGTGTGCCTGCACGCCGTAGTGCGTCCTATGATCGAAATAAAAACAGACGCGACATGAAGACGCGAACAATTTACATGACGCACTTAGGCGTGTCAATGTTTTATCACAATAAAACAAGCAAATATAGAATTTTAGCTTCCCCCAGCCCCAGCCCTATTTTCTTCCCACCCTCTTAGCAACAATCTCATCGGCAACATTCCTTGGAACCTTGTCGTAGTGTCCAAATTCCATTGTGGAACTTGCTCTTCCCTGAGACATAGAACGAAGGTCTGTTACATATCCAAACATCGTAGCAAGAGGCACATTTGCCAGAATCGTTTTAGCATTACCTCTCTCACCTGTATCCTGAATCATTCCACGACGTGAGTTTAGGTCACCCATCACATCTCCAAGGAATTCCTCTGGTGTAACCACCTCAATCTTCATAATAGGTTCTAGAATAGTTGGATCTGCCTTACGAGCAGCATTCTGAAGACCCATACTGGAACATGTTTTAAACGCCATTTCGGATGAGTCCACATCATGATACGAACCATCGTAAAGATCGACCATGATATCCACCAAAGGATAGCCAGCCAAAACTCCACGACTCATACCTTCCTGGAATCCCTTATCACAAGGTTTGATGTATTCCTTAGGAATCCTACCTCCAACAACGTGATTAACGAACTCATATCCCTTACCTGGCTCCTGAGGAATGAGCTTGAAGATAACGTGTCCATATTGTCCTTTACCACCAGTCTGCTTAATGTACTTCTCATCATGATCCACTTCTTTCTGAATAGTCTCACGATAAGCGACTTGAGGCTTACCAACATTTGTTTCCACTTTGAATTCGCGCTTCATACGATCAACAAGAATGTCTAAGTGAAGCTCTCCCATTCCTGAGATAATTACTTGTCCCGTCTCTTCATTCGACTCCACACGGAATGTTGGATCTTCTTCAGCAAGTTTCTGCAAAGCTATACCCATCTTCTCTTGATCTGGCTTGGTCTTTGGTTCAACCGCAACAGAAATAACCGGCTCTGCAAATGTGATGGACTCGAGCCTAATTGGATGATCACCATCACAAAGCGTATCGCCTGTTCTACAATCCTTCAGACCAATAACAGCTGCAATGTCTCCTGCTTCCACTTGATCAACTTCGCTGCGTGAATTGGCATGCATCTTTACTAGCCTACCAATGCGCTCCTTCCTTGAAGTTCGAGTATTCATAATAGATCCTCCTGTCTTAAGTACTCCCGAATAAACACGGATGAAAGTAAGTTTGCCTACAAACGGATCGGTTGCAATTTTAAAGGCAAGAGCAGAAAGATGCTCTGAATTATCAGGCTTTCGCTCTTCTTCTGCATCCGTATCAGGATTGATCCCCTTAGCCGGAGGAATATCCAATGGTGAAGGCAAATACGCTACAACGGCATCTAGAAGTGGCTGTACACCAACGTTCTTAAGAGATGAACCACAGAATACTGGATATATCTTGCTAGATATCGTACCAATGCGAATACCTTTAATGAGTTGCTCATCTGTAAGTGCTCCATTCTCTAGGTAGGCATCAAGCAAATCATCATCACATTCAGCGACCTTCTCCATAAGTTGTGATCTGTATTCAGTTACTTGATCCGCCATATCACTTGGAATCTCTACTTCATCCACCTGCTCTCCCATCTTTCCACTAAATGTGTAAGCCTTCATGCCAACGATATCTATCACACCTTTATAGTCAGACTCTGAACCAATAGGTAGCTGAACTGCCACAGCATCCTTACTAAGGCGATCATGAATACTGGCCATAGACATAAAGAAATCCCCGCCTGTTTTATCCATCTTGTTGATAAAAGCCATACGTGGAACATCGTACTTATCTGCCTGACGCCACACGGTTTCACTCTGCGGCTCCACGCCCTGTGAACCATCGAATAAGACGATTCCTCCATCTAGAACCCTAAGAGACCTTTCTACCTCTGCGGTAAAGTCTACGTGGCCTGGGGTATCGATAATATTGATTATGCATTCTGTTTCTTCCCCTTCTACATTCTTTGCTTTCCAGTGACACTGCGTAGCTGCAGACGTGATAGTAATTCCACGCTCACGCTCCTGCTCCATCCAGTCCATTGTTGCTTCACCTTCGTGAACCTCTCCAATTTTGTAGTTGATACCTGTATAAAAAAGAACACGCTCGGTAGTAGTTGTCTTTCCGGCATCGATATGAGCGATGATTCCAATATTTCGTACGTTTTTTAGATCCATTGTGAAGTCAGGAAAAGAAAGCGAAATCCCAAAGGGAATTCCGAGAAACTATACGGAAAAGGGGGGTCTGACGCAATGGATTTGCGTGAGAAGGTAAGGAAAGTAAAGAAGGTAAAGAAGGTAAAGAAGGTAAGGAAGGTAAAGTAGGTATTTTTCTATTGCACAACAACTGAATAGGGTGTACGTTTGTACACATGTCAAATATGAAATTTAAGAACGGCTTTAGAAAACTGATCGTATGGCAGGAATCACACAAATTCACATTAATGATTTATCGTGCAACTCTTACATTTCCTAAAGAAGAGAAATTCGGTATCACAAGCCAATTGCGACGTGCAGCAAGTTCTATTGGGGCACAAATTGTTGAAGGATCACGCATGAGCACTGCCCCACACAGAAAGATCTATTACGAAAGAGCATATGCATCTGCAGCAGAAGTTGATAATTTTTTGGAACTCGCGAGCGATTTAGGATATTTGAATGAAGAAATATACAAACAACTCTTAGATCAACTTAACTGTGTTTCATTTCTACTTTTCAAACTAATAAAGTCGTGCAGCTCAAAAACTCCAGTAACAACAATACCTTCCTGACCTTCTTTACCTTCCTTACTTGGCAAGATGCGCAAACGCCTTATTCGCCTGTGCCATCCTCAACACATCCTGTTTCTTTTTTACTGCAGCTCCTTGGTCTGCAGATGCATCTAGGAATTCCATAGCTAACTTCTGCGACATGGGCATACCTTTACGTTCGCGGGCCGCTTTTATAATCCAGCGAATGGAGAGTGCCTGCTGTCGCTTTGGCGGTACTTCTGTAGGAACCTGATACACCGAACCTCCTACACGCTTTGGACGCACTTCCACAAGCGGAGTGACATTTAAGATAGCTTTATTGAAGATATCTTTTGGATCATCATTCGTACGCGTTTTTATCACTCCCAGAGAATCCTGAAACACCTTACGCGCAATACTCTTCTTGCCTCCCATCATCATGCAGCAAATGAACTTCTCGATCAGAGGATCGGAATCTTTTGGGATGTATTGTTTGATAGGCTTGGCCATGAGAGAAAATTATCGTAAGAATTGATGGTTCCATTGTTTCATTGTTCCATTGTTGGAATCAGATGAATCAGCTTTGAGAATCGCCTGCGAGCAATGGAAAAATGGAGCAATTGAGCAATAGTTAAGATTTAGGCTTCTTAGCACCGTATCGACTTCTTCCTTGTTTGCGATTCTGGACACCTTCGGTATCTAGGACTCCACGAACGATGTGGTAACGTACACCTGGAAGGTCTTTTACGCGTCCTCCACGAACCATTACAACGCTGTGCTCTTGGAGGTTGTGTCCTTCTCCCATGATGTAGGCCTTTACTTCATGCCCATTGGTAAGACGCACACGAGCAATCTTTCGCAGAGCGGAGTTTGGCTTCTTTGGGGTCATGGTTGTTACCTTTATACACACCCCACGCTTAAATGGAGTACCCTTTCTTAGAGGTACCTGACGCATCTTGAGCGCATTCCACGTGTACTGTAGCGCAGGAGCTTTGCTCTTCTGGCGCTTTTTCTTGCGTGGCCGACGGATTAATTGGTTAACAGTTGGCATAAATATTACTGACGATTAGAGGCTTGCCCTGAGTCCCGCAGCGGGACGAAGGGGCATATAAATTTCTGTTCCGACCATTACAAGCCAAAACAACTCAGAAATCCTATACGGAGAATTGCGCAGAGTCAAAAGGAATTCGAAGGAATAATCATATACTTTTTGAGAATCAGAGGATAATTCAGTAGATATCAAGAAAGGTAAGGGGTCGTAAGGTCGTAAGGTCTACACTGAATTTCTCCTGATCTCTTTTTGCATCTCTTTATTGCAGATGAAACCGATCACTGGGTTTGCATGAAAATGGGCTAAAGCCCAAGTTTTTTAGCGTTAACCCCGCGCTTCAGCCTTCGCCTATGGGCTATGGCCGACAGGTAAGCGCGGGGTTAACGACTTGTATTTTGGGCTTTAGCCCTTTATAGAACCAGTCGGCTACAGAGTCAGTGACCGGTTTTTTGCAGCTGTATTGACAAACAGGCTGTTATATACTATATTTCGCATCCTTTGTCCATTCACATCATGGGTCTCCTCTTTAATTGGAGGAGAAACCCACGCTGCCTTCAGTAGATCCCAGCTTGTAGCTATAGTGGTCTATTGATATTCAGTGTGGGCAGACAGTACAAACTTTTTTCGTTACACCCTTTCGTTACACCCCTTTTGGAGGAAGATCGATGAGGACTTTCGTTAGCAGCGTCGCGTTGTTGGCCGCCATGTTGGCCACTGCAGTCCAAGCAGCACAGGTACCAGAGCTAGTAGTGGTTGCTGTGCAAGAAGAAGTGTTGGCCGCGCTTGAGGAATTGGAGTCGGCAAAAGCTGACTACAAAAAGGCGGAAGAGGCGCAAGAGCGGTACAAGGAGATATCGTCAGCTCTAGCGAGACACAGTAAGTTGGTTGATAATCTCAACCAGACTACGGCGACGTGGAAAAAGCAAGCGGACAAACTGTTCAACCAAAAGCCAATTCCGGCTGCTGAACAGCCCAAAGCTCCGGCCGCGGACCCTGCCGTAGAACTGAAGGCTCAATTAGAGCAACTACGCTCAGCTCAAGCTACTGCTCAAGAAGCCTTAGGAAAGGTGGAGCAACTACGCTCAGCTCAAGCCGCCGCTCAAAAAGCCTTGGATGAATACGAGGCTTCCGTCAGGAAAAAGTACAACTTCAGCAAGCTAGATGAAGTGAAGCCTTGGATTGAGAGTCATCGGGGCGATCTTGGAAAGATAACCTCCGACTTGGAAGCGGCGACCAATGCGCGCAAAACTGCACGAGTCGAGTTCTTCGAAGCAGTGCGTGTACTTTCGATGGTATGCCCGGACGACTATACGGCCGAGCCGGCGGCTGCCGTTGAAGAAACGGCGGTCCTCTGCGAACAATTCGATGCCATCAGCAAAGTGTTGATCAGCAGAGATCAGACAGAGATTGCCGATCTCGCTGAAACCCTAAAGCAAAAGGTATCGCATCAAACAACGATACCCGAGGGACTCGGCGACGATCTGGACAATCTCCTTACGAGGGTCAATAAACCCAATCCCAACTTCTTGGCACTTGCCGCCATCTTTACGGCATGGCATCAAAAAGGACTCGGGGTAAAGGTTTACTGCGACGAAACGAACCAGCCAACAAGGTACTACACTCCCGGCGAAGACGGCAAGAAGCTGTACGTCACTATGTAATCACGTTACTGTCCCCCACTCAAAATCCTCACCATCGCTAGTCGGTGGTGGGGGTTTTACTATGTTTTTTAAACAGTATCAATTGCTATCACATCAGGTTCTTCATCTTCTTTCTCTTCCTTTGGTGCTTGTGCATACAAAGGATTAGACATCCTTAAGGCTTCCAGCTCATTAATTAATGCCACAGTCTTTACTTCTGCAACTCTGCCTTCAAACTTTGAAGGTAATACTTTTATAATATCTCCCCACATAGCTTCTTGGTTACCTTGCTCTTCAACAAATTTCTTAATGTTATCAACAAAAGTATTCATTTTATTTTCATTAGTACTAAAATCATTATCTTTCCAATTATTATTATTACTTACTAGAAAATTATCTATCTTCTTATGCCTTTTCCCGCGTTCAATAATGCCACGAACTAAGGCAATGTTATTTATACCATCATCACTAATTATAGAAATTTGTGGATTCAAAACATTGTTTTGCAACTGATCTGACCAATCATGCAGAAATTTGAGTTCCCTATGAGAATAGAATTTTTCCTTATCTCCTCCAATTACTTCACTGGCAAGATCATCAATCTGCCTAAAATCTAGAACAGTCACTTCTGCCTCTTTGGTGTTATCCAATTTACGTCCAACTAATGTCAAGCCATCAATCGGCCTTTTAACTTCTTCACCTTCACGTTTTGGTCCCTTTGTACGGAACGTCAACACTTGTGCATAACCTTCCGGTTTATTTTCTGCTTCTAGCTCTTCAATATGTATTTGACTATTAAAATCGCTCTCATCGTCAATGCTTAAACCCAGTGCTTTTCTCATAACTTCTGCTACCTCATCCCGATCACGGAAATCTACAGCATCCTCCAATTTCCCCAGTTCAAGAATCGGCTCAGGTGGTGCCACATAACGCTCCTTTTCAAGATTATAAAGTGCAATATCATCTGCACTAAATTTCGCTTTCTCGAATACTCTCTTTTCTAAGAGACGATTGTAATCTTCCTCAGTTGCTTCGGGATGACTCTCGAGGTATTTCTCCTTATTCCATATTCCTGTAAGAGTTGCTTTTGTATTCGCATACTCTTTTAGTAACCATCCCCTATCTAAATCTCGTGGTTTTCCGTCTATTTCTCTAACATTCGCGCTCGCAACCTCACTACGTGCATTAAAATTCGTTCCTACACCGGAAGGTAGATTACCAGGGATGGCAACAAGTTTTCCTTTCTTGTAAATACCAGGAGCTTTTTTATGTGTAAATACACCTGATTTAAGAATTGAATTATTTGCATCAAATTTCGCATTATCCATATATAATTTCCAGCTTTTTTGATATGCCTTGTAATAATCAGCAGATCCACGCTGAAATTCTTCATTATTTTCGAATATTTCCTCTTCTATTTTATCGAGTACTATTCCCATCCCTTCAGCCGCTTCATCCAGATCCTCTGAAGACTGCTTATGCTGATTATAATGATGCTCAAAAATACTCTTCATATGCTCTGAAAACTCCTTTCGTGTCCAGCTTCTTTGTTCTCTTGCTTCATTATCAACCTCATTTCCTCTCGTATCATACTTTTTCTCCGGTTCATACGGATCAAGATTAAAAGTCATCTTGGGTTCAAAATTTTTATTAAGAAGACGGCTCTCTCTTATAGCATCGTATTCATGCCAATTATGACGTGACTCTAAATTCATGATGCTTCAGGAGATGAACTAATTTGATCTTCCAACGACTGCATTTCTTTTTCTTCACTTTGCTCAATACCATCTTCTATTGACTGTTGAATGCCATTCATATTTTTCATAACTATCTTTAAGTACTCTGGCCAAGATTCACGAAACGCCACATATGCTTTTTGATAGCCATTAAAAACCTCCTGTCTTTCTTCTTCGGACATTGCTGCCAATTTCTTGGCAGTTGCCTTACGATTCTCATGCGTAAGATCAGGCTCGATTTGTATCATCAACCCATCAAAGAGCTGTTTCATTATTTCTTGCCTAGGTATTTGCTGTTGTGTTTGTTTAGCCATTCTTTCTCTTATTATAGCATGTTTTGCTATTTAACGAAACCACTGTAAAAGCCCTGAATATCCTGATTAAATAGGCGCTAGGAACTAGGCAGCTAGGGGCTAGTTTAGGTTATAGGGCATAAATACTAGAGAAACGACATGGCAAACGCATCTGTTTGAGAGAGGAGCTTACGCTCTGTGCGAATGCAAACGCGAGCAGATGGCCCCGCAGGGAGCGGGGTCTCTGTCGAGCTACACCGCAAGAGGAGTATTATGCGACGAGCGAGTTTGCGTTTGCCAACGATTTTTTTGGTTCTTTTTTGATCGTTCAAAAAAGAATGAAAGATAATTAAACCAAAAAGCCAAGAGTATTTAACCCTTGGCTTATTGATTTCATCGATTCTCTTATTCAGTTGCAGACTTCACTTCCCTTGGTCCTATTTCCTCTTCAGCCTCATTCTCTTCACCTTCTCCTACAAACCGCTTGCGATATACTTCTCCTGTTGGAATTAGGCGTCCAATGATTACGTTCTCCTTAAGTCCCTGCAATGTATCCACACGACGTGTGGTGGCGGCTTCCACAAGAACACGAATCGTTTCTTGGAAAGAAGCACCCGCAAGCCATGAATCCGTAGCAAGCGCAGCACGCGTGATACCCAAGAGAAGATGTTCATAAGTTGCATTTTTCTTCTTAGCACTTAATCGTCGGTTCTCGTAATCAACTTCGCCAACATCAACTGTTTCTCCGGGTAGGAATGCTGTATCTCCTGCATCAAAAATGCGAACCTTGGAGAACATCTTTCGAACGATTATCTCTAGGTGTTTGTCGTTAATGGTTTGCCCCTGCGATGCGTAGATATTCTGCACCTCTTTAATGATGTAACACTGCACCGCAATGATACCTTTCTTCTCCAGAAGTTCCTGAAGATTGAAGTGCCCCATATTCAGCGGCTGTCCAACTTCTACATCGTCACCGGTTTTGACTAGTAGTGACTCACGTGCACCGAATTCGTATGTACGATCCTGAATCTCAGAATGCCTGACCTTTACCACACCATATTCTATCTCGATCACCTTTCCAGACACTGTTGCCTTGATTGTAGACTTATCCATAGAAGATTTGGCGATGACTGTGCGTTCTTTTACTGCCTGTCCTTTTTTCACTTGCACTTCGTATCCGGCGGGAATGCGATACTCATCTTGACCTTTTTCCGTTGCCAAAATATGGGCAGTAGTTCCTCCACTTGGGTGGCTTATCTTCACCTTTCCAGCAATATCCGAAAGGATAGCTGGAGTTCGAGGTGATCGAGCTTCAACGAGCTCTTCCACACGAGTGAGACCTTGTGTGATGTCCGCACCTTCTGCAACTCCTCCCATGTGGAACGTGCGCATAGTTAGCTGTGTTCCAGGCTCTCCAATAGATTGTGCTGCAATGATACCAACAGGTGTTCCAATACGAACAGTTTCGTTGTCTCCCAAATCACGACCGTAGCACTTAATACAAACACCCTTACGCGTGTGACACGTCATGACAGATCGCACAGGTACTTCATTAATATTATGTTCTTGGATCTTCTCTATGAGAGCATCGTTAATTTCGTCATCGCGCTTCGCGAGCATTTCTTTTCCAACATTTAGATCGCTCGCAAGAGTACGACCGAAGATTCTACTTTCAAATTTTTCTCCAATCTCCTCTGATTCTTTGCGTGTCACCACGTTAACTTCATCTGTACCACAATCTTCCTCGCGAATGATAATATCCTGCACCGCATCTACTAGACGACGTGTGAGGTATCCTGCCTCAGCTGTTTTAAGAGCTGTATCTGATTTTCCTTTACGTCCTCCATGTGTTGCAATGAAGTATTCCAACACCGAGAATCCAGTTTTGAGGTTGGATTGAATAGGCAACTCAATCGTGCGACCAGACGGATTTGCTACAAGTCCTTTCATACCCGTCAGCTGTGTTACCTGTCCCCAGTTACCACGAGCACCGGAATCAATAACATATGTAATGTCATTCTCTTCATGCTTTCGGAAGTTCTCGATCATTACATTAGAAATTTCGTTCTTAGTCTGAGACCAAGTCTGAATAGCATGACTGTAACGCTCATCAGAAGTGATAAGACCTTTCCAATAATAGTTGTTGATAAGTCGGACTTTCTCGTTTGCTGCTGCCAACATTTTTTCTCTCTCTTCTGGTACGACCATATCGCTAATTGCGATAGAAACACCGGAGAGTGTTGCATACTTAAATCCAATATCTTTGATTCGATCGGCAAATGCAACTGTCTCTTCGCTACCAACCAAATCCAGAGCCCTGCGCACCAAATTGGAAAGTGACTTCTTTGTTTGCTTCTCATTCACAAACCCCAATTCATCAGGAACAATTTCATCAAAGTAGAGTCGCCCAACGGAAGTTTCGTGCGTTTCATGATTTCCTTCTTCATCTGTGAAGCGAATCTTCACATGCGCCTGTAGATCTACATAGCCTTGCTCGTGTGCAAGAAATGCTTCTTCTGGACTTGAGAAGATCATGCCCTCTCCCTTCTTTCCATCATGCACTTGAGTAAGGAAATAACATCCCAACACCATGTCCTGCGATGGATTGATTACTGGTTCACCCGCAGAAGGCTTGAGTACGTTAGTATTAGCTGCCATCAGTTCCTTAGCTTCAAGCTGTGCTTTTTTTGACAACGGAACGTGAACCGCCATTTGGTCACCATCAAAGTCAGCATTAAAGGCTGCACACACAAGTGGATGAATCTGGATAGCTAGACCTTCGATTAGCTTGGGCATAAACGCCTGAATACCAAGACGGTGAAGAGTCGGTGCGCGGTTAAGGAGCACGTACTTGTCCTTGATTACATTTTCCAAAATATCCCAGACTTCTTTTCCACCTTCCTGAACAAGTCGTTCCGCTCCTTTTACATTATGAGCTAACTCATCGCGAATAATGTGACCAATCACGAATGGCTTGAATAGTTTCATTGCCATACCCTTAGGAAGTCCACACTGATGTAGACCCAAATCAGGACCAACAACAATCACACTACGTCCGGAATAGTCCACACGTTTTCCGAGTAGATTCTGACGGAAGCGTCCTTGTTTTCCTTTTAACATATCGGAAAGGCTTCGCAGTTTTCGTCTGTCCCCTGCTGTAAATAGCGTCTTACCAGCTCTTGCAGAGTTATTAAGTAGCGTATCAACCGCTTCCTGTAACATGCGTTTTTCGTTACGACAGATAACCTCCGGAGCACCAATACTCATCAATTTCTTCAAACGATTATTTCTGTTAATAACACGACGATATAGATCATTCAAATCGGATGCTGCAAAACGCCCTCCATCCAACTGCACCATAGGACGCAAATCGGGAGGAATAACCAACAGACGTTTGAGGACCATCCACTGTGGCTTAATCCCTGCCTTCATAAGAGAACTTGTTAGCTTGATTCTTTTCATGAGCTTCTTGAGTTTCTGACCACTGCTCTGTGCACGCTCCTGCTGAAGCCTCTCCAACATCTGTTGCATATCAATGTTCGCGATGATTTCTTCGAGAGATTCCGCTCCTGTTCCTGCTCGAAACACATGCCCAAACTTCATGTTCATCTCACGGAACTTAAGCTCAGAAAGCACAGATCCAACATTCAAATTCTTAAGATCATCAAGTGCTTCTTTGTGATTTGATTTGAGCGTGTCTAATTTATCCGCGTACTCCTTGTCTAGTGCATCAAGCTGATCACGAGTTGCCTTGCTCTTACCAATTTGTTTCTTGGCGTCTTCGTACTCCCTCTTAAGCTGATTCTTGCGTGTATCCATTGATCCATTGATCTCTTTCTCTGCTTCTTCCTTAGTTGCGTCATCTACAGAAATGACAATATACGCCGCGAAATAGACAATCTGTTCGAGTGTCTTAATTGGTAAATCAAGAAGCAAACCAATACGTGATGGTGAACTTCTGAGGAACCAAATGTGTGTGACGGGAACCGCCAAGTTGATGTGTCCTGTTCGCTCACGACGCACAATACTGCGCGTTACTTCTACACCACACTTCTCACATATCACTCCGGAGTATCTAACTCCTTTATACTTTCCACAGAAACACTGGAAGTTTTTGGTAGGTCCAAAGATGCGCTCACAAAAGAGACCATCCGGCTCCGAACGTTGTGTTCGGTAGTTGATTGTTTCTGGCTTTGTAACTTCTCCGCGAGACCAAGCAATAACATCTTCGGGGCTCGCAATGGAGAGTGCAACTGCATCAAAGGAATCGGTTGCAGCGGCAGCGGGTCGTGAGGGAGGCATGACTTTGAACGGTAAGAGAGTAGAAGATCTGTTATTTCGTTATTTCGTTATCTCGTTTTTTCGATCACACATTGAGGATGCATTTGGAGAAAACGAAGTAACGAAGTAACATACGAAAGACCGCAGCTCCTCCAAGCTGATCGTCTATATCAGTGAAGAAACTTCGGTGGTTTCTGAAGAAGTTTACCCTCCCATATGATAAGGGCAAGGAAAATATTGAAGAAAGTTAATCATTCAATAAATTCATGACAAGTAGTTAAAAGTTAATAGTGTTTGTTTCAGTCTCACGACCGTCTCGGTCGTGTAATGTAGAAGGAAGTAAAATGAAGAATGAAGAATGAAAAATGTCTTAGATTCATTGCTTCTTTTGAACTTTTAACTTTTAACTACTTGTCATGAATTTATTGAATGATTAACTTTTAACTCTGCTGTTTTATTCTTACCGCACCGCTGAAGCGGTGCTCCTGATTATTGAAATTATAATTTTCAATTCTTAATTCTTAATTTTTAATTTTTCATTCTTAATTTTGTCCCATCCCTTCTTCAATGAGCTTTTTTCCTTCCTGAATTTTCTCCACTCCTTCTTGCACGATATCCACTCGATCCTTCACATCTTCCACTCCTCCTTTGACTGTATCAATCACTGCTTTGCCTGTATCCACCGCATCCTTAATTTGATCTGTCGTATTGTGCACAGCGCCGGAAGTTGTGAGTCGTAAGCCACCTACAAAATTCATAACACGTGTCTGGCGTGCTTTAATTGAATCACATCCAACAAGCAACATCCCTCCAACTATCAAAACAAGGAGGAAGATTGAGCCACTTGAGAACTGACGACCTGAATGTGACATATAATATTATGATTTTCCTGTTTCTGATTCATCACCCACTCCATACTTCTTGAAAAGTTTTTCGAATGATCCGCCAGACTCTTCCAAGGCTTTGTTTAATATCTTTGCTTCATCTGTTGCAAGGTTGAGTGTAGAAGAAATGTTTGCAGTCGATTTTTCACTCTCTAGTTCTAGTGCAACATCATCCGAACCTAATGATGCATGTAAAACAATAAACGCACTGCAACCACTACACTGAAGTTGTAATAGCATTGCATTGTTCGCAACAACACGCACCGCAGAAAAATCAACTGGCACACGACTCCCACATTGCGGGCAACGCATCTGTTGATATATTCGCTGTAGGATCTTCTGTAGAGTGTGTGGATCAATTTCCATGCAACGCTTATTATACCATGGCAATTGTTAAGCAACAAAAAATCATCGAGTTTTCGTACAAATGGAATAGATAATTGACAATGGATAATTGACAATTGATAATTACATCACAAAACTGATCTCTTGCATTGTTAATTTTCAATTGTCAATTGTCAATTCTCGCACAGAACAAGTACATAAATAATAAATTGGTGTAGAATCGAACTATGCCATCACCAGTTCGTAGGCATATGTTCGCTTTAGTTGTCACAGCAGCTGTAATTTCTGTGTTAAGTTTCCAAAGTTTTCGCGCATCTGTGCAACCCAGTGCATTCGAACCGGTGCGAGTAGAAATCGGTGTGGAACATGAATTTCCTCTTTCCATCGCGCTAAGTGTAAGTGAACTAAAAGGAAGTGGACTTCTGGATATCAAACAAGAAGGAGAAGAAGTTGTCTCTATCAGCCTACCCAGTAGTTGGCAACGTAAGGAAGTTCGCAATGTTTCTTTGAGCGAAGTTACAGAAGAAAGTGCATCGTTTGGATTCAAGCGCTATCAATTGCCCGCAGGAGCTTCGGTAACGTTCGCAATCTCGCAATATCCCGATACTCTTCTTATACATAATCCGTCCGGCATCACTATGAAGGTTGATCTGAAAATCGTAGATTTACAGACAAATACTGTTGAGGCTAATGTTGTTCTGGTTCAGGATTCTCCAGCGCAACTATGGTAAACGAACGTTTAGCTTCTAGCTTTTAGAAGAGAGTTTTTTGGTTAATGCCAAGATATATTATGCTTTTCTCTTTATCATCTAGATACCTATCACACTTCTTCTAGAAGCTAGCAGCTATAAGCTATAAGCTAATCTCATGAATCTCCTACCAATCCATACTCCTCTCCTTAAAGAGGGCGACGATCTCGTCGCTATCCTCACAAACAACGTAGAATTTAAGGATGGCGATATCCTAGCCATTTCATCTAAAGCAATTGCAACTGCAGAAGGAGCAGCAATTGATTTAGGCAACATTGAAGTAAGTAAGGAGGCAGAAGAGCTTTCTGAACATTGTGGAAAAACTCCTGTGTTGCGCCAAGCAATGCTGAACGAAACTAAGCGTCTGCACGGAAAAGTAGTCGGCAAATGCGAGCATGCAGTTCTTACAGAAGTAAAACCTGATGGTTTAACCGAAGGAACTATAATGGCTGCAAGTGCAGGACTGGATCAATCGAACATACCTGAAGGTTTTACAATCGGATGGCCACTAGATCCTCTTAAATCTATTAAGAACTTGCGTACAGAACTGAAAGAAAAAACAGGTTCAGATATTGCACTCCTTATTACCGACTCATGTTGCAGACCACGACGCATCGGTGTGACTGCAATTGCACTCGTCGTCAGTGGTTTTGATCCACTCGAAGACATGCGTGGAAAGAAAGATTTGTTTGGACGAAAAATGACAATGACACAAGAGGCACGAGCAGATCAACTAGCTACAGCTGCAAACCTCATAATGGGAAATACAGATGCCTCTATCCCTGCTGTCATTATTCGTGACCACAATATTCCCTTATCAGACTTTGAAGGATGGGTACCAGGTTTGGACCCAGAGGATGATTTGTTTCATGGAATCATCTGAAAGAATTAAGAATGTAGAATTAAGAATTAAGAATGTAGAATGAAGTTATAAGTATAGTTATAAGTTCAGATTTTACTTTCCGACCTTTCGACCTTTTGTAAAGAAGGTAAGGAAGGCATTGAACAGGGGCTAGGTGCTAGGAACATAAATACAAGATAAACGACGCGGCAAACGCATTTGTTTGCCTGTCGGCCGTAGTACCGCAGGAGCGGGACGAAGGCTGAAGCGAGGAGCTCACGCTCTGTGCGAATATAAACGCAAGCAGATGGCGGGCAGACCGCAGTCTGACCCGTCTCTCTCGAGCTACACCGCAAGAGAAGTGCTATGCGACGAGCGAGTTTGCGTTTGCCAACGATTTTTTCTTGTCCTGAGCTTGCCTGCAGTGAGTATCATCGAACTGTCGAAGGATTGATTCTTTTTTGATCGTTCAAAAAAGAATGAAATAGAAAACAACCAAAGGATTGTAATTATCTTCCGATTTATCATCTTTTTCCTATAAGATACAATCATGAATTTTGTAGTACTTAGCTCATCACGCGGAACAACTTTCCAAGCCGTATTGGACCGAATGGCAGACGGATCACTTACTGCAAAATGCTTGGGGCTTGTAACGGACAAAGACGATCGTGGATGCATAGAAAAAGCAAAGAACGCGGGTCTGCCCGTCATTATTGTAAAAAGAGAACACGGCACACAGCGTGAGGATTACAACAAACGTCTGGACAAAGCGATTCGCAAACTAGGCAAGGTAGATGCAATTGCAGCTCTTGGTTGGATGTTTATTCTTACTCCTTGGTTCGTGCAAAAATGGAAAGGACGAATCGTGAATGTCCATCCTGCACTTTTGCCAAAACATCCCGGAGCACATGGGATAGAAGAAGCGCTTCATGCAGGTGAAACAGAGTCTGGAATGACAATTCACATAATCGATGAAGGTGTAGATACAGGGACAATCCTTGTACAAAAAAGTTGTACAATTGAGGAAGATGACACAGTGGAAACACTTAAAAATCGCATCCAGGCTTTAGAAAAAGAGTGGTACCCGAAGACATTGCAGATGATTGAGACGAGTGAAATTGTTTTACCCATTACTACCAACCAGCTTCATTAGCTTCGTTAGCTTCATTAGAAATAAAACTGTTCCTCTGATGAGCTGCTAATGAAGCTAACGCAACTACCTTCCTATCCATGCCTACTCCAAGCTACACCATCATTTGCAAACAGAACTCTCTCATCACACACAATGTGCATGAGGTTCGATTCGAAAAACCAGAAGGGTTTCTGTTCGAATCAGGGCAGTTTGCACTACTTGATGTTCCACTGCTCGATAATCCAGATGACATTCAAACCCGAGCATATTCCATTGCATCTACTCCGGATGAAGATGACTTGCTCTTTGTAATCAAAATAAAACCTGATGGAAGGGCTGGGCAATGGGTAAAAGAAAAACTTAAAGAAGGAGATGATGTACGCATCCAAGGACCACTCGGAAACTTTACTTTTGAATGTGATAGCGATCGCGATTGCCTCTTTGTCTGCACAGGCGTTGGAGCTGCACCGTTTCGTTCTCAAATACTTTCTGCGCTTAAAGCAGGAAATAAATGTGAGATGGATTTGATCATTGGTGTATTTGCAGAAGAAGATATTTTCTGGGCAGATCTACATGATGAGATTACTTCTGCACATCCAAACATGCATGTACACATCACACTCTCGGACCCAAAACCAACTTGGAAAGGGTTCAAAGGAAGAGTGCAGGAAGTGATTCCAACTATTGCAAACTTTAAAGAACGAAACATTTATCTGTGCGGAAACCCTGCAATGACAACTAATGTAAAAAAGATGTGCTTAGAAGAATGGGGTATAGCGAAAGAGCAGGTTCATATGGAAGGCTATATCTAAGGGGTAAAGTGAAAGGGGTAAGGGGTAAAGTGAAAGGGGTAAGGGATAAAGTGAAAGGGGTAAGGGGTAAAGTGAAAGGGGTAAGGTAAAAGCTTTCCCCTTTCCCCTTTTCCTTTTCACTTTTCTATTTTATTCCAATACACGTAGAAATTCATCAAACAGATAATTAGCATCCTCCGGTCCTGGTGTTGCTTCTGGATGAAATTGCACCGCAAAGAACTTTCCTGATTCGTGGCGAATACCCTCTACAGTCCCATCATTTGCATTTGTGAACCAGACCTTCCAGCCCTGTGGCAATTCGTCTGCAACTGCAAAACCATGGTTTTGGGATGTGATGATGCACTTCTGAGTCTTCTCTCCATTCTCGTCATGCTCTATGCAAGGCTGGTTAACTCCCCTGTGTCCGTACTTAAGTTTGTAAGTATCACCACCTACTGCAAGAGCTAATATTTGTGTGCCGAGACAAATTCCAAAAGTAGGAATCCCCTTCTCGATACTTTTTTTCACTTGTTCAATAGTCTCTTTGCACATCTTAGGATCCCCCGGACCGTTAGAAATAAACACTGCATCGTACTCAAGATCGGATGCCGCAAGATCGAAATTCCACGGAAGACGATGAATTTTTACTCCCCTTTTTAAGAAGGAACGGAGGATGTCGTTTTTTATTCCACAATCGAAGACAGCCACTGTTGGGGTGTTGGGCGTGGGGTGTGGGGCGTGGGGTTCGTAGGTCTTCACTTCTTTCACACTCACCTCATCTACGAGATTGCTAAGGTTTGGATCTGCAATTTTCCCCTTTCCCTTTTCCCCTTTCCCTTCATCATCTTGAATGATGCGGCCTAACATAACCCCATGCTCTCTCAATTTTTTAGTCAAAGCCCTCGTATCTATCCCCGTGATCCCCGGAATCTTATGATGCTCCATCCAATTACTTAGTGAACTCACTGCTTTAAAGTGACTAAAGTCCGGACTTTGCTGTGCAACTATTACTCCACGAACATGGATCGCTTCGCTCTCGAAGTTTTTGGAAAATCCATATTCGTTTGCTTCTCCTGACGGAACACCGTAATTACCAATTAATGGATATGTGAATGTGAGAATCTGACCTCTGTAACTTGGGTCTGTAAGGCTTTCTACATATCCAGCCATTCCTGTGTTAAAAACAACTTCACCGTCGCTATCTCCTAAAAAACCAAACGGCTGCCCTTGGAAGGTGGTACCGTCGCTGAGTATTAGATGAGCCATATTCTGGCATAGAATACACGAGATAGCATATTAGGACGAATAAAAAGCGTAGGATGTGTAGAAATAGACACAGAAGCCGAATTCTGCTAATATAGTGTGATGCCTGAACAAATTAATGACCTTATAGATCAAATTCAAGATATTGACTTGGATAGGCACGTCGGAACTCCAAAAGAATATATTTCCGAGCAAATCAGATCTTCCCTCGAAGATGCACGTGTAAAACTTGGCAACATCCTTAATGATATGGACGAGCCTAGTAAAGAACGTGTCGTTAATAAGCTTAAGGGGCAAGGAATTATGCTAATTGAAAGAGGAGATCAGGTAGAAATAATGGAGACTTCAACAACTAATAAAAATAGGGGTAATATCCTGAAAGCTGCTAAAGCCATCTCACATGAGGCAGGATCAATCAATGAGCAAATAAATGGTGTTTTGGGAAATGTTGTAACTTCTGCAAATGAAACACCTAACACAGGAGATGAAGAAGGGGCAAAAACCACAGAGAATGCTAATGCCGGAGATACAACCACAAATGATGAAGGTACGAATGGAGAAACTCCTGCAGAAACTGATGTAGAAACAGATGGAGTTGTTCTTGAACCACCTCCCAACAGCTCAAGTGATACAGATAGTACGCGTACTACGCCTTCACCTCTTCCTCCCCAAACCATAATAGGAGGAGTTGTAGGATTCTTCGCTGCACCGTTCAAATATGCATTCGCAAAAGATGGATTGAGGAAGCATGCAGAAAAATACATAGGTGCAAATTCGAAATGGCTTTGGGAAGGATTTTGGGGAAGAGTTAATAAATCATTTAATTGGACAGAGCAAAAGATGGACTTTCTAGTTGGATGGCTCGATTTTAGAAAATGGTTCCGTTAAACATGTTGTACAACCATAAACATCAGCATTGGCATAACTCAGAACACTTGCGTGAGCATCGTGAAATCTTCAATAAACTTGATGAGCCTTATCAAAGGCTAATGCAGCCTGATCCTTACTTTAGTCTTTGGAATAAAGATGAATTACAACCATTGCATGAATATGCAGCATCAATACAGAATGAAGAATTCACTATTGATAACTTAAAAAAATACATTTATCGAAAAAAGCCCGCTGATTTAAATACAGTAGATCGGAGTATCATAAAGCTTATGCAAGATTTAAAAGATTCAGATTTAGCTACTCGTCAAAAAGCTGATGAACATATCATAAATCTAGTTACATATATAAAAGAGAGACAAGCAGTGCATGGATCTACCAAAGAAAAATTAGGTGAAGCGAAAAAGGAATGGAAGGGGCTTCCTCCGGCAGTGGAATCAGTTTGGGAAGGCAGCAAGAAAACTCTTGGTGCCTACGCAGAAAGATTTAATAATTCAAAAGGCAAAGATAAAGTAGTCATGATTGCAGGAGTGGCTGCATCACTTTTGATACTCAGACAAATCTATAAATCAGCACAAAAACATAAAAATAGAGGAGGATTCTTAGGATTTATTGCCAAAACCACACATCTTGGAGGAAAGACACTTATACTTACAGGTGGAGCATTTTTGGGATACTCCGCATTACAAGCAGTAAATAGAACAATAGAAAGAACCCGTGGAAGACCACTGGTAAATATCGGTGCTTATGGAATGGGAATCGAAGGTGGAGGAATATTTCCTGCAATCAAAGGAGATCAAGAAACATGGAATGCGGCAAAACATAAAAAGGAATTAAACGATGCATGGGCACAACTCAAAGGCGAGAGTCTTCCCGTAGAAGAATTTCTTGATTTTACAAGTAATGATGATGAAAAAAAGAAATATGCGTGTGGTCTTGTAAATTTAATGTTTCTGGATACAAAAGATTTAGTAAAACTGTACCGACAAAGTGCGCGAACTAAGACCATTAATCATGATAAAGCTTCTAAGTCTCCATTTGATGCATCTAAATACTCACCAGAAAAAAGTCCGGATGGGCTTACACCAACTCAGCGCTACAATTTAGTACAAAAAATTCTAGACGCATTTGGGTATCTGGATCCTGCAGATCTATCAAAAGTGGATAAAGATAAAATCACAGATGATCAAATGAATATGAGTATCAGTCAGTTAGCTTTGGAAAGACTTTAAAAAAAGAGTGGTTCACAATATGAAAGGAACCCTAATAACACTTTTTTGCATACTAATTACGTAGTAAGAAGTGACGAGTACATCCTTAAGAGAAAGGATGCATAAAAAAATCCCCGTCGCAGTGCTATGACTACGACGGGGCTTATGCATCGAACGCTACACTTATACCGCTACAGGCTCCTCTCCCCGAGCATCACGTGGTTTCTCAGTCTCACCTCCTGTTTCGGGAGATGTGCTTCGGTCATCACGTAAAAGACTGGCAGCCCTATCAACAACGTTTTCGGCGCCACCTAAGAGCATACCAAGACCGGTCGCTAATGGACCAACCCCACGACCTCCGGGCCCACCGCCATCTCCACCGAGTAAGAATACACTTCCACCTTCGGTGCTGATGCCTGCGGCATTGAAAAGCTCAGCCCAAGCCTCAATTACTTCCTTGGCCTGTCCGGGCGTCTCAATGTTATCCAGAACAGAAAGAATCTGTCCAACCCACGTGTGTCCATACTTATCACGAAGGGTTTCCAAACGCTCTCGAAGGACTGCGACTTTAATACTCGCTACTCTCTGTTCGTTTTCGAGCTTCTGGTCGAGCACACTTTCACGGCTCTTCTCAACCATGAGATCTCTTTCGAGTTCTCGTAGCTGAGCTTTCTCGTCTTTCTCGGCTTCTGTAACACGCGCTTTCATCATGTCATGCGCATTCTTTTGCCGAGTATTTCTCTCTTGTTTAACAATGCTCTTCTTATAAATGAGCGTTGCACGTCCGTCCTCTACTATGTCTCGGGTATCCTCAACACTCGACAAGATTAGATGGATACCAATGGTATACAGTTGATCTCTCAGAGCATCTGTTAGCTCTTCATTGGCACTCTTTACGTCTACTAGGAGAGTCTCCAATTTTGCTTTCTGCAAAGGAGCATCGGCAAGTGCAATAACGAGATCCAAAACGTCATTCTTAACCTTGGCGTTAAAAGCCCTTGTTATTGCATCATCTTGCGTTTCGCCATTCTTGAGCTTGAATTCCTCTAAGAAAGCATTCTGTACACTCCAAGGAGCATTCCAAATGGCCAGACGAATCACCAATTCTACCACTATCAACTGTGGAGCGGTTCCTCCAAGATCATCTGGAATGGTAACAATCAAAGCTTTTGGGTTATTCTTGTCTTCCGGAGTTCTGAATACCCATTGAGTACCGGGAAGTTCAACTGCTTTGGTGAACCTTGTAACTGCTGGACAGTTCGTAATATACGAGGATCCAAAGATAAAGGTCCTAACCAAGAGTCGATCTGGTAATATGATACGAGTTCCGAACACAACCCATAACAATGCGAGTGCCCATATCGCAGTCAGGATGCACATTACGAATGTGTAATCCGACCATAGGCTTGCAAAGGCGATCAATACAACGCAAGAGGCAATAGCCCCAACGATGCTAGTAACCACTAGGAACCAAAAGAGCAAATCATATTGCCTCAGAAAGACAAATTGTTCCTCCTCCCTGTCTTTCTTCACTCCCTTATCGGAGATCTTCTTTGCGGGCGGAAACCAATTTCTCATCTCGTTTCTCCTTCTTTCCAAAAATTAGAGTTTCTTCTTTTCTGAACTTTGCGCTCGATGCTTTGAATGATCAAAGATCAATCTCTGATCAACCACAAACATACCATTTTCCGCTCAAATGTCAATATCTAAATAGACCGGCCAATTCTCTGCAAATTTCGCATCAAAAGTACCCCTCCGCTACAACCCATTCCAGCAAGCACCAAAATGACTTCAAATACTGATATTTTGCCCTTATTTCCTGTTTCTATGATCTGCGTAGGAAGGGCCTCGTATTGCTCAAAAGTAAGCCCTAAAAAGGCACCTGTAAGCGCTTCTTCTTCTGGCTCTACAGCCTCTTCTGCCTGAACCACATTCGTATAACGCGTACGCAATGGTAAGGCCTTCTCTTGAGGCTGTGGAGTTGCCTTACTCGTCTCCTCCTCAGGAATAGCTTTCACAGTTTCTTCCTCCTCCACCGGACAAACATTCTTCTCCCCCGGCGTCACATTTTCTGTGATGCAATACTCAGAAGGAGTAAACTCGCTCGCCAGTGCGGCCATGCCATGATCCATACGGCGAGCGAGTCCACTCCTCCATGCGAAGGAGAAATCTTTTTTGATCTTCGGATACGTAACACCTATTTCGAACTTCCCATCCGATGAAACAAGCCACACATCATCACCACCGTTATTAAGTGCAATTTTCGTTTCATCTTTTGTAAGAACCAAAAAACCATTGGACGCGATGTCGAACTCTTCCGAAATAGTCCAAGGTTTACTTCCTCCGTCACGAACATCATCTAGTATCCATCCACAAAGATTGATTCGTTTATCGGTTAAGTTTTGTAACTCAATCCATTCTTCACCATCCGAAGGTGCAGGAAAGATTTCGGAAATCACAACACCAGAGGAAACTGTTGGAATGCATGTTGATTCCAGAACATCTTCTTCGGATTCTTTGGATTCCTTGGTTTCCTCGGATTCTTCGATTTCTTTTTCCTCCTTTTCCTCTTTTCCCTCCTTTACCTCTTTTTCATTTTTCTCTCCTCTTACCTGCACCATCAACGTCTCCTTAATTCCAGTGGAACAATAAGTATCTACCAACAACTCAATCGTATATTCCCCAACTTCATCAAACGTATGCGATAACGGATTACATCCACTTACGATTTCTCCATCACCAAAATCCCACCTACATTCAGCAGAGTCCAAAGACCCCTCTCTTACTTCTGCAATAAGATTTACAGAAAGATTTTCGCGACCCCACACATCACCCGACTGCATCACGATTATCGGATCGAGTTTCTTGAATGAATTTATACTTCCCGGTGTTGGAATGCAGAATGCTGTTAATATTTCTGGATCCTCCGGATCGCGCCCAAAACTTACTTCTTCTGCAGTCTCAGCATATTCCAAAGAATCAACCAGAATAGAGTCCATCCAGAGTTCAATTGTATCGCCTTGATTACTAAGCGTTATATCTGTTTGCGTTTTACGCAGAACAATCGCCTGCCCGAAATCGAGCAGATAGTCACTTGAAATATCAAATGAGCTACTCCCCTTCTTAAGTCTAAACCCATTCAAATTCACAGTCCCCGATCCAAAGTTTGTAAGTTCTATCCACTCCTGATCATCCCGACCTTCGGGATTAGCAAGCACTTCGGTAATGAGAATATGCGGAACTTCAGAGCCACTCCCAGCCCCATCACCATCCCCATCACCATCACCATCTCCATCCCCAGCCCCAGCCCCAACACTATTCTCAAACCTTGGTGTTCCAAAAATCTCAGCGCCTTCGTCAAAACCAATCGAATCAGTAGAGCTCTTCCAATTCGATTCCAAAGTTCCGGATGCAAACACATCTATCCTTTCCATGCTGGCTTTTGCCTCTGTTCCCGATGGATTCTCTCCTGCAAACGGTGTGCCACTTCCATCATCCACTTCATCTACAAGTGCGCCACTTGAATTACGCAGAATAAGTAGCAACTTGGAATTAGGAAGACTCACCGAACTTGTAACCAGATCTGGTTCATTTTCCAAACGTGATTGTGAACCGTCGTAATTACTAATAACAAAAAACCCATCTGACTGAATAGAAACATCTGCAAACTCAATCATCAAAACTTCAACTCCGTCTTTTATGTAATTCAATGACCACTGATCAAGCGACACCTCCTCTGAATGAATATTGATCAGTTCAATCCACTCATCTGCCGTACTTAAATCCGAACCCATCCACATGAGCTCATTTATGACTACTTGGGCAGCAGTTTTCCCCGGCAGGAGTAGTGCTGCGAGGAATGTGAGAACAATCAGAAGTGCCAAACGAAGATGACATTTGGTAAACATGAAGTCCTTTATGAAACCAGATCATTTACTCATTCGATATCCCCTGTTTAAAAAATAATTTAAGCTATCAAAGGTTTTTAGCATAAACTAAAGGAAAAAGGCGTTCTTAGTGGATTAAGAACGGTCACATATTCACGACTTTACGACTTTACGACATTTTGACCTTCCTTACCCCCCTTACCTTCTTTACCTTCCTTACCATTATTTGGCTTAATAGAGCCCCTTTTACACCACAGCATTTTCTAATCCAATAATGAGCCTGTAGAAGAGTCTTTAAGAATCACAGGACGAGGAGAGTGTAGCAGAAGAATCCAGAGCAATCTTGAGAACATTCAATCTCGCTTCTTGAAACTCTCTTGCAGCCTGATTTGGTG
>JAHIYH010000062.1 GCA_018814875.1 Patescibacteria group bacterium | reverse complement strand
CCTGATTATCACAGGTCCTGTCCTGATCTTTACCGGAACGATCCTGCTTTCTGGATACTGCTACTCAGCGCGTCACCTCAGCGGGGATCTGGGCCGCCGCGACCGCGCATGTGGTTCTGATTATTGATTCCGGATTGAAGGGTGCAAAGGATTGATGGCCTATTACCCGCTCATTCAGATTACGCACATCTTCCTGAAGTCACTAAAACGTTAACCTCGACGAAAATACTTGCTTTCAAACCGCAAGCATTGATTTTATTTCCTCGATAATCATGATAAAGATAAGGATAAAGAAAATATCTACCGATAATGTCGAAGGAAACCGGTTTGATCTTATCGATAAATCAGGGGGGCTGATAATGAAAGTGCTCGTATCAAATAGATTAATTGCGATGCTATTTTTACTTCTTTTAACGACAGGGTGCGTTTCAATGCCAAGGGAGATGCCAATGGCGGATATTCAGACGCCAGTCTCTTATCCGGCAAAAAAACTTCCCTTGAATGTGGGAGTTTTTATATCCGATGAAAACTATACTGCTAAAACTACCACATTCGCCTCCATACCTGTTCCTTTCGGGCAAATACTTAAGAAAAAATCATTGGATGTCTTTCCGCATTTTTTTGAAGAAGTTACATTGACCAAAATTCCATCAAACCTGCCGAATATGGACGCCATCATTATCCCATCTGTTGCAAATATTCAGTATAAAGAAATAGATACTACAGGTTTCGATTTTTGGACGAGTAGTAGAGTAGATGCGCAGATAACGGTAAAAGTTGTCATGACTGATTTGAAAAACTCACCTATCGTGGAAAAGACTATAAAATCGCCTCGAATAATAGGAAAAAAAATACGGACGCTTGATTATGGAAAGCCTGAACATCTATCGGAAATAGGAAGAATATCCTTCGAAGGGGTAAGTGCAGCCTTGCAAGAAGCCGCCCGGGAGATGGTTATGTCCGGGGATGTGATCCATTATGCTTCCGTGAGGAGTAAAACGAAAGCAATGGCTACCAAACCATCTCAAGAAGCATCTCCCATCATCACATCAGATATTGATGAACTTCCAACGATAAAAGTCAGGCAAAATAAAAATGCCTATGCCATCGTGATCGGCATCGAACAATACCGTCAGAAACTCCCCAAGGCTGACTTTGCCGTGAGCGATGCTAAACTTGTGAGTGAATACCTTTTCAAGGTAATGGGCTATCCTGAACAAAATATTGTTACTTTAACAAATGAACATGCATCGAAGGGCGACTTCGAGAAATATTTTGAAAAATGGCTATTTAATAATGTGGAAAAGGACGGCACCGTTTTCATCTATTATTCCGGCCATGGTGCACCGAATCCCAAAACCAGCGATGCTTATCTGGTTCCTTATGATGGTGATCCAACCTTTATTGATCAAACGGGATATTCTCTAAAGAGGATGTATGATGTTTTGGGCAAGCTTCCGGCGAAGGAGATCATCGTCACCCTTGATTCCTGCTTTTCCGGTGCTGGCGGAAGGTCGGTTCTTGCTAAAGGTGCACGGCCTCTTGTTATGGATCTCCAGAGCGGCGTGGTTTTGCCCAAGAACATGACTGTCTTATCCGCCTCGTCAGGCGACCAAATCAGTTCAACTTATGACGAAAAAGGCCACGGGTTGTTTACATACTTTATGCTGAAGGGGATCAAGAATGAGGATGTTGTCAATCCGGACGGTTCCATCAAGATGGACGACCTGTTTGGCTACCTCAAGCCCCAGGTGGAGCGCATTGCTCGAAAACAATACAATAACGAGCAGACGCCGCAGTTGATCGGGGCGAAAAAGAATTAGGGATTGTTCATGAAAAAGATCCTCACGATATGCATATTTCTGATGCTTCCTCCCGTTGCTCATGCCGCAGAGAAATCGGTCTGGGTCGAGATTAACGGTGAAGCATACATGGGTGAGATTGAGACACAGAAGGAGGTAAAAGAGAGAGCCAGGAGGGATGCCCAGAACAAGGCGGTGGAAAAGGCGGTTGGAACATTCATCAAATCTCATACCCTGGTCTCCAATTACCAGATTGCCGAAGACCTAATCTATGCCGCTGTCAGGGGAAAAATAACAAGGGAAGAAATCATCACCTCGGATTGGGATGCAAAAGAAAGAAACCTCTACAGGATAAAAATCAAGGCTCTAATCGAACCCGTCTATCCTGAGAGGGGAGAAGGTCTCTCCATAAAGCTGTCCCTCTCGAAGACGGACCTGAAGGAAGGCGAAGAAGTGAAGATCTTCTATCAAGTAAGCGAAGACTCTTATGCCTATATCTTTTCCATTGCTGCAGACGGTTCAGTAACCCTCCTTCTCCCCAATTCAAATATGCCGGACAATTTTACCAAGACAGGAAGGGCATTCCAATTTCCTCCAGCAGATAGCCGTATTCATCTTAAAGCCATGTTCCTGCCGAACTACAAAAAAACCTCTGCTGAAGAAAAAATCAAGATCATCGCTACCCGGCGGAAGGAAGAGCTGCTTTCCATCGGTTTTAAAGAAGGGATTTTCCAGGTCTATGATGCAAAGTCAACAGGAATGATCAGCGACCTTGTCAGGAGGTTGAACCAGATCGAACCTACAGACTGGGCAGAGACCACCGCGGTTTACTATCTTAAGAGATAAGAATAACCCAGATACTTTTTTCCGGTGGAACATTGCTTTCTTTCAACTGGCAATCAATGATCTTTAGAAGCTGTAATATTAAGGACTTGTAGGTGGAGGCGAGAGCCAGCACACGTCTTTTTGGTAAAGCATTACGGGTTGAACTTTGCTACAAAATCAAACCGACCGCCCTTACTGACTTCAATAACCTATCAACATGACAGAGTTTATT
>JAHIYH010000044.1 GCA_018814875.1 Patescibacteria group bacterium | reverse complement strand
CGCAGACAATATGAAGAAGATAAACACCAGGACGACAATCCCCAAATGGATTTCAACTGGAATTAATCCCTGAGTCACTTTAGCTGCCCCCTTATAGGGGGCTTCCCCAAACTACCGGTTCTACCGGTAGTTATTGATTGGTCAATTATCCAACAAAGCTTGTTAGACTATTCAATATGAATATTGATACCTTCTATGCCAAGATTGGAGATTGCTTGGCGAAATTCGGCCTCGCTATCTAGTGTTACGGTAACGCGAATGTCATCTGAATCGAAAGTTACCTCTTTTATCTTGTTAGCAATATCATCAAAAACGGCTCTGATTTTATCAGAAGGGATACCCGTCACTTTAAAAGTGACAGTACCAAGCGAAAAATCGGCCTCGCTGAGTCGTGTTGTTATATGAGTGAGTGGGAAAAGGAGGGAATAGTACTACCCAATCACCGCCTGTCCACCCATATACGGTCTTAATACATCCGGAATTGTCACAGTTCCATCTTCTTGTTGATAGATCTCCAGAAGTGGAATAAGAATGCGAGGTGATGCGATGCAAGTGTTGTTCAAAGTATGCACAAACTGCTTGTTGCCATCTTTATCCTCGTACTTAATGTTGAGCCTGCGTGCTTGGAAGTCGCCAAGATAAGAACAAGAATGTGTTTCGCCATAGGAATTGCGTGATGGCATCCATGTTTCTATGTCTTGCATGAATACTTTTCCCTTCCCCATGTCACCGGTACAAACATCAATGATGCGATAAGGGAGATTCAATGATTGCAAGACTTCTTCTGCATTAGTTCTGATCTCTTCGAACAGCTTCAATCCTTCTTCCTGATCTGCCTTGCAGAGTACTACCTGCTCAATCTTCTGGAACTGATGAATTCGGTAAAGTCCTTTTGTATCTTTCCCATATGTTCCGGCTTCGCGGCGGAAACATGGTGAGTAACCTGCGTAACGAGTTGGAAGATCTTCTTCTTTTAGAACTTCGTCTTTGTGATAGCTGGCAACAGAAACTTCTGATGTTCCAATTAAGTAGAGGTCATCAGCTTCCACTCCACTTCCACGCTTCTCTTCTGCGCCTACCGCATAGGTCTGTTCCTCAGCTCCGGGGAAGAATCCTGTTCCCATCAAGCATTCCCAGCTAGCCATGTAAGGAGGAGTAAATTGGGTCCAGCCTTTTTTGTACAAATGATCGAGTGCAAATTGCAAAACTGCCATCTCCAGTCTCGCTCCGTCTCCTTTAAGGAAGTAACTCCGCGCACCTGCCAACTTAACACCGCGTGGGATGTCTATGATGTCCAAATCTTCACCAAGTTTAACATGGTCTTTTATTTTGAAGCTCGCACTGAATCCAGATGAAGTGTTGAATTTTGGAAGATCGCCCCACTTCCGCACCTCTCTGTTTTCTGTTTCATCTTTTCCGATTGGAACTGAATCTAGTGGAATAGTAGGAAGCTCCAGTTGCGTCATCTCCCACTCCTCCTCTATTTCGCTGAGCTTCGCGTCTTGTTCCTTGAGAGAAATACTCAAGGTACGCATTTCCTCCAGAGTGGTTTCTTTTTCTTTGCCCTTCATGGTGGGAATCTTCTTGCTGACGGCATTCTTCTCAGCTCGCCCAGATTCCACTTTTCCAAGTAGATCTTTACGTTCTTTATCCAGTTTGAGGAATTTCTTTACATCTATCTTCAAGCCTTTGTCTTTTGCGGCTTTCTGATAAGCATCGGGCCGGGCTCTGAGGTCTTCTAAGTCGATCATTATGAGTAGCATAGCGTAAATCACAAATCCCAAGCACCAAATCCCAATAAAATACGGTATTAAAAAACGCCGCACGCGGGACCCCCCGCACGCGGGACGCGTGCTGCTGGGGTGGGGTGTTATTATTTCAATTATTTCCCAACCCAGCAGCACCCCTCTGTGGTGCGGAGATATTATTTCTGCTATATGATTCCTACCAATGCCTATCCTCTCTGTCTCCGGCCTCTCCTTTTCCATCGGGGATCACCAGATTCTAAAAAACATCAGCTTTGATGTGGATGAAGGAGAAGTGATCGGATTGATCGGCCCAAACGGTTCCGGGAAAACCACGCTATTCAATGTTCTCTCCGGTTTCCTTAAGCCCATATCCGGCACCGTACATTTGCGAGGCAAAGATATTACGCGTGCTATTCCGTCCAAGCGTGCGCAAATGGGAATTGGACGAGTATTTCAGAACTTTGGAATCTTCAGAGAGATGACATTGGAAGAGAATGTACTCGTAGCGCTCGAATCATTATCAAAAGATCAGCGTGGGGAGTTGGGGGATCTTAAAGAAGTTGTAAAAGGAACATTGGAGATGGCAGGCCTTACTCAGTTTGCAAAGCAAAAAGCAGGTTCACTTTCCGGAGGGCAGATGCGACTACTGGAAATGTCGCGGACATTTAAAACAGGTAAAGATCTATTCTTACTCGATGAACCCACGGCTGGGGTCTCCCCCAAAATGACACATCAAATATCCGATTTGATAACTGGGCTAAAGAAGTCTGGAAAGACAGCATTGGTGATTGAGCACGATCTGCCTTTTATCGGAAAAATCTGTGACAAAGTGATTGTCTTGGATGTTGGCGAGATTGTATTGCATGGTAAGCCCTCAGAAGTGCAGAAATCTAAAGAGCTGCAGGAAATCTATTTTGGAGCGGATCCTACAACGTAGTTCGTATTTAGTATCTAGTATGATTTAGAGCTCATAATACGAAATACGGCATACGAAATACGAGATACGATATACGATCCATTTTTCTTGCAAAATCCCAAAACACATGCAAAATCACCTTGAATTTCCCCCTATTCTTATGAAAAAAGCTTTAAGTTTTGTATCCCTGTGCGCTTTGGCGCTTTCTGCGTGTCAGCCTGCAGGAGATAATGATCCGATTAAGATTGGATTCATTGGACCTTTGACTGGTGATGTTGCTTCTATAGGCACAACTGAACTCAGTGGTGCACAGTTAAAAATAGAAGAAATTAATGCTGCCGGTGGTATCAATGGTAGACAGATTGAATTGATCGTAGAGGATGCTCGTTGTACTGGTGCCGATGCAGCAAGTGCGGCTCAGAAACTCATCCATGTTGATAAAGTGGTAGCAATTCACGGTGGTGAATGTAGTGGTGAAACACTTGCAGCAGCTCCTATTGCAGAAGAAGCAGGAGTGATTCTTTTGTCCCCAGCCTCCAGTAGTCCGGATGTGGCTGAGGCAGGAGACTTTGTGTTCCGCAATTATCCAAACGATGCACTTAAAACTATAGCAATGGCTAATTATTTAGAAGAGCAGGGTTTCAACAAGATTGCTGTGATCACTGAGAATACAGACTTTACTATTGCATTTCTTGAATCTTTGAGGGGAGAAGTTGCTGAGGATGCAATTATATTCAGTGAAATTGTTGAGCCTGGTACCAAAGATTTTCGTACTCTTATAACTCGTTTGAAGGATATGGAATTTGATGTGTTCTTCCCTAATGGACAGACTCCTGTATTCAGTGCGACAGTTGTAAAGCAGATGCGCGAACAGGGTTTAGAGCAGCCTGTAATTACACATGATACTGCAGATAGTGTTGATTATGTTGAGGTTGGTGGCGAATCAGTTGAAGGCTCAAAGATCATTAGCATTCCTTCTATTACTGATGACAGTGAGTTTGGATCGACTTTCCTTGCCCGTTTTGATACTCCAGCCGCTTCTCTCGCATGGGCTGCATATGGATATGATGCAATTGGAGTGCTAGCCGAAGCTATCGCTGAAGTTGGAACAGATGGGGCAGCAATGAGAGATTATCTCTATGGTCTCAAAGCATATAATGGTGTGATTGGCACATTCTCTTTTGATGAAAATGGTGATGTAGTGGGTGTGACATATGCTCTGAAAGATATTCAGGATGGTGAATTCGTAATTGTCTCTGACATTACGGTAGAATAATAATCAATGCAGCTACTAGCTAACGCACTTATCGCCGGTTCACTCGCAGCACTAATCGCGGGTGGGCTGGCTTTGGTATATGGGACGCTTGGAGTTTTTAATCTCGCACTCGGGCAGATGGTACTCATTGGTGGGTATGTGACATGGTGGCTACATCAATCTTTGGGGTTACCACTGACTGTAAGTATTATTGGGGGATTAGTTACTGGTTCACTAGTTAGCTGGTTAACGTTTGAGTTATTCATAAATCCTTTCTACAAGCGTCATCGATTTCTTCCGCTCGTTACAACCATTTCTCTTAGCATGATTTTGGATGCAGTGATTCTTCTTTTGTTCGAAGAACGTCCGCTCAGTATTTTGCCCGGTGCAAAACACATGTTAGAAATTGCGGGAGTGCGTATTGGTCAGGAACACATCATTCTTATTTTGCTAACAATTCTGCTCCTAGCAATATTCGCATATGTGCTTCACTCAACTCCTTTTGGGCGCAAGATCCGTGCGGTCGTTCAAAATGATCATGCTGCTATGAGCTTGGGGATTAGAGCATTCGCAATGCACCGTCTTATTTTCATCTTAAGCGGAGTGCTGGCAGCGTGCGGCGGTATCTTTATTGGGATTGATCATAGTTTAACGCCAGTTCTTGGATTTCCATTAACGATCAAAGCCTATGCAGCTGTGATTGCAGGAGGAAAAGGAAACTTCTGGGGAGCGATTGTGTGTGCATACTTGATTGCCCTATTGGAACAGCTGGCAATCGGCATACATTGGTTTGGTGCGTTCTATATTCCGGCGGGATATCAGCAAACAGTTGCGCTTCTGGTAATTATTATTTTCTTACTCTTTAGGCCGGATGGAATTTTCGGGTCTTCTTCTCGTGCAGCATAATCTATGAATTTCTTTTTACACACCCTCGCGTCTGCTTTCATGATTCTTCCAACTGTTCTGGGATTCAATCTGGTGTTTGGAAAAGGAAAAATTCTACACTTTGGACAAGAGGCATTTGCGATTGTTGCTGCGTACAGTGTGTGGGTTGCAGTAGTTCGATATCAGATCCCGTTCGGGATAGGGCTTGGGCTTGGGCTAGGCTTAGTAGTACTTGTAGCATTGTTGCTTGCATGGCTATCGTTCCGTTTGGAAGCTGATGGATTTGGTGTGATGTCCATTGCGTTGCATCTTGTATTTCTTGCAGTGGTTCTTAATTGGCAGAGTGTGACACGTGGGTCTTTGGGGATTCCAAAAATTCCACGCTGGGAGCTTTTCCAAAGTCTTGAAGCTTATACTTTGCTTTGTATTCTGGTTGTAATTGTTTGGGTGGTATTTATTTTGTGGTTGGATCGTGGAAAATTTGGTCGTAATCTTTCTGCATTGGCAGAGCATCCGTGGCATGCGCAATCACTTGGTATCAACCGCAAACGTATTCATACAATTGCATTTATCATTGCAGCATTGGGTGCACTCACTTCCAATGTTCTTTTACCACCGTATATCCATATCTTAACTCCTAATGATTACGGTTTCCCAGCTATGATTTTATTTGTGATGATTGTAGTGTCTGGTGGACCTGGGCGTGTGTGGGGAGTAATTGCTGCAACATTTATTTTGATGTTCTTAAAAGAAGGAATACGTTTTGTTGCATTGCCTCCGGATATGATCGGCCCTGTGCGATTGATGCTATTTGGAATTATTTTGTTTGTGGCTGTTTGGTGGAGGAGAGATAGTATTTTTCCGCAGGAGAGGAAAATTTGAATTACATTGGAACGCCGCACGTGGGAACAGCCGCACGCGGGACGCGTGCTGCTGAGGGTGGGTGTTTTTCGTTGTTACCAAATTATTTCCATCCCAGCAGCACCCCTCCGGGGTGCGGTGGTCATATCCCGCGTGCGGTGTTCTCGCATGCGGTATTTTAGAAAAAATCACCACATTCCCAATTCTGCAACATCCCATTTTACAGAAGCAGATGACCAAGAATAATCTTCGGGTACTTTACAAAGTCCAGCACGAACAGGATTCATATGAATATAGTTAAGGGCTTCTGTAGCATCATCGACAATACGGTTAAAGAAACGTCTCTGCCATATTGGGCCGATCCCTATATCATGTGTGAGACCTGATTTGAATGCGCCTATGATGTTCGATATTTTCCCTGGTTCTAATACGTGAATTAAAAAATGACAGTGGTCAGGCATTATCACAAAACCGTATAAGAAGAATGAATGTTGTTGTTGAACACGATAGAGGCATTCAATTGCTTCCCGGGCATGTGAATCATTTTTAAAAATTGGCTCACGATTTAATGTATTGGTTGTAACCATCATTATTGCCTCGTTTTGTGTTGGATGGCGTTGGGACATTAGCATGTGATGCTAACAAATATTATTAATAATACAACCGCACGCGGGACGCGTGCTGCTATGTGTGTGATATTATCGTTTTAACCCCCATTTTCTCTTTAGATCATTGGACTGGGTCGTCTATCACGGTACAATGCTTTGAACATGTCTTCAGATCAGCAATTCAGGCTCGTGTCAGACTTCTCCCCCACAGGAGATCAGCCTAAGGCTATCAAACAGCTCGTAAAAGGGCTTAAGGAGGGCGAAAGGCATCAGACGCTCCTTGGGGCTACCGGAACCGGCAAAACCTTCACAATGGCGAATGTAATCCAAGAGGTGCAACGCCCTACCTTGGTTCTTGTTCATAACAAGACACTAGCGGCTCAGCTTTGTAGTGAGTTCTCTCTTCACTTTCCGGATAACGCGGTTAGCTACTTCGTTTCTTACTACGATTACTACCAGCCCGAGGCGTACATGCCGATGACAGATACGTACATCGAGAAAGATGCGAACATCAACGATGAGATCGCAAAGTTCCGTCATGCTGCAACTTATAATTTATTAACTCGTCGCGATGTAATCATTGTTGCATCTGTATCTTGTATTTACGGGCTTGGAAGTGTTTCCGATTACGAGGAGATGGCGATTACTTTAAAGAAAGGTGACGCTATTCAGCGCGATCAATTCCTTCGTCAACTCACAGACATTCAGTACAGGCGCAGTGGAATTGAATTTAAACAGGGAATGTTTCATGTGCTAGGAGACACTGTAGAAGTCTTCCCGTCCGCAGGCGACACAGTCATTAGAATAGAAATGCCGTTTGATGAAGTTGAAGTGATTCAGGAAGTTGATAGTTTCACGGGAGAATTAATTCAGGATTTGAAAGAGGCAAAGATTTTCCCTGCAACACATACGGTCACTACAAAAGAAAAAATTGATCGCGCGTCCGATCAGATCTTGGATGATCTTAAAGTACGCGAGAAAGAATTGCTGGATGCCGGTGAAATCGGCAAGGCAGAACGAATACGTCAGCGTACAGAATACGATTTAGAAATGCTCAAAGAGACCGGATATTGTTCAGGAATAGAGAACTATACGCGTTACCTTACACAAGGTAAACCCGGAGCTCCTCCATCCACACTTCTTGATTACTTTCCTGACGACTTTCTTTTGTTTATTGACGAATCTCACATTTCGATTCCGCAAGTTGGTGGAATGTACGAGGGCAACTTCAGTCGTAAAAAAACTTTGGTTGATTACGGCTTCCGTCTTCCGTCTTCGCATGACAATCGTCCGCTCAAGTTTGATGAGTTTGAGAAACGTATAAAGCAAGCAGTCTATGTTTCCGCTACTCCGGGTAAGTATGAGTACGCTCACACTTCAAAAGAAAGAATCGCAGAACAGATCATTCGTCCAACGGGACTATTAGATCCTATTGTTGTAGTTAAACCAAAGAAGAATCAGATTGATAATGTGATAGTAGAAATCAATGAGGCAATCAAACGCAAAGAGCGCGTGCTGATTACAACACTTACAAAGAAGATGGCGGAAAAACTCACAGACTTTCTTAAAGATATGAATTACAAAGTTCGTTACTTGCATAGCGACGTAGATACATTCGAACGTATCGAAATTCTGCGCCAATTACGTACGGGAGATATTGATGTTCTTGTGGGAATCAATCTTCTGCGAGAAGGGTTGGATCTTCCTGAGGTTAGCTTCATTGCAATTTTGGATGCAGATAAACAGGGGTTCCTTCGTTCACGTGATGCAATGATTCAGACAATTGGTCGTTGTGCACGCAACATAAATGGCCATGTTACTTTGTATGGTGACACTGTTACTAGTGCTATGCAGCAGGCATTGGATGAAACGAACAGAAGAAGAGAAATCCAAGATGCTTACAACAAGAAGCACGGCATAACTCCCAAAACAATTGTCAAAGCGATTCATGATATTGCGGAAGCGTCTCGTAAGGCAGAGCTCAAGCGTCCGCATCGTTCACATGACAAGATTCCTGCAGACGAGAAGAAGAGACTCATCGAAGAATTAGAACAGCAGATGGAGTTGGCTTCGCAGAACTTGGAGTTTGAGAAAGCGGCTGATCTTAGGGATGAGATTGAATTACTCAGGAGAGGGAAATAAATGGCTAATTAGCTAAATGACTGAATGGTTGGATGGCTAAATGGCTGGATGGTTCGCAAGCGATTCTCAGGTTCGTTGCCACTTTAGAACCATCCAACCATCCAACTATCCAACCATTCAGCTGTCAATATGTCCATTTTCCTTGACACAACTATCAAAAACGATACTCTTCGCTTCCTATGTTAAAAATAACCACTCTCGCAATTCTTTCAGCCCTTTCGTTCGTTCTCCTCTCTCCTGCCGCAATGGCAGCTAATCCTCAGTATTGGGAGCGTACAGACAATATTACCTTTGGAGTTCATCCATGGGATCAGCGCCCACGAAGAGCACTCTCAACCTTCGATCCAATAACTTTGAGCAAGTCGTTCTTTTATCTGCACCCCGGTCGTAGTCAGACACATGCCTTGCATCCATATAATCGAGATAGCTATTACAACCCACCAGTTAATACTTCGGTGCGTCAATACTCCAGTCGCACTAGTTATGCATTGGAAGATGCATACATTCCGCAGCAGCATCCTCTTGGTGATTGTCAGAATTATTCTTATGTGAAGCCGAACTATAGGGTGCCGCCTTTTGGATATAGGTGTTCTAAATAATTAGCTTCATTAGCTTGTAGCTTCATTAGCTTGTAGCTTCATTAGCTTCATTAGAAGCTTGTTAGATGTGTAACTACATTCCTAACGAAGCTAATGCAGCTAATGAAGCTACAAGCTAATGAAGCTAGCCGTTCCAAACCTTAACAGCCTCCCTATATCCTTCGGGTGTCCCAGTATCAATCCTAGTCCCCTTACATTCATATCCATACACAGGAAGCTCAGGCATCTGTTCAATCAATGCATCTATAAGTCGGATTTCGCTGCCATGAGATGTACCTACTTTAGGAAGCACATCGAATGTAGACTTAGGAATCAGATAGCGTCCTACAATGCCCAATGTCGAAGGTGCATCTTCCGGTTGTGGTTTTTCTACCATGCCTTTTAACTTCTTAAGTCTTGGGTCACCGTCATTCTCAGTATCAACATCCACAACTCCATAACGGGAAGTGTTTTCTCTCGGAACATTTTCAAGTGCGAGCAGAGCGCCTTCTTCTCCCATCATGTCATAAGCCTTCACAAGTTGTTTAAGCCCAGAGTCGTCACATGCAAAAAGATCGTCTCCAAACAAGATTGCAATAGTTTCACTATCCACCCAGTCGGCGGCTTGCAAGATTGCATGTCCATCACCTAGTTGTTCATCTTGGTACACAGTGTGGAAGTTGATGCTCTTGTAACGTTGTAAGTCTTCCAGATAATGTTTTTTCCCACGCTTCTCTAGCTCTTCTTCCAGTGCAGGATCTTCGAAGAAGTATTGAGGTATCAGCTCCTTACCTTTACTAATCACAAAACAAATATCAGTGATGCCTGCATCGATACACTCATCTACTAAGTGAGCGATGATCGGCTGGTTACCAATAGGAAGAAGTTCCTTTGGAACTACCTTTGTCCAAGGAAGGAAACGAGTGCCGAGGCCCGCAACGGGCAGGATGGCTTGGGATACTTTCATTGGGGGGATTGTATGGATTATAGCCCTAGCTGGGAAGTTATTTCGTTATTTCGTTATTTCGAAAAACGAGTTAACGAGATAACGAAATAGCACATTTTGACAAATATTGGTGATTCAGCTACAATATGACCAACAATCCCACACAAACATATGAATCCCAGTCAGGACGAACTGACCAAAGTACAGAACCTCTATGTTATGCAGATGGAGTTATGGAAGGTGTTGGACGGACGTGTGCGTAGTCCAGATAAAGTTAAAGAGGCACGTAAGTGTCTGAATGATTTTAGATCACTCTTAAAAGATGTTGATTGGAAGTATATGGGAGGAGAAGATGTGTATCAGGAGTTGGTTGATCTTGCTTCGGACGCGGATGAGAAGTTGAAGAAAATACAAAGATAGCGCTAGTTCGCTGGTTCGCTTATTCGACAAAGCACCAACAAAAGCGAACAAGCCAACAAGCGAGCAAGCGCAGGTTTATCCTTCATGCACTCTAACAATCTTAACCCGCTCTTCTTTTGGAATAATAATTTTTAATATCGAGTCTTTCGAAAACGTTGCCCTCACCTTCTTCGGATCAATGGAGCATGGAAGAGTAATGCTTCTACTGAACTCACCCCAGAAACATTCTTGTAGATAGTATTGATCTTCGGGAACTTTATCGTCGAGTGATCGTGCACCGCGAATTGTAAGAATTTTTTCATCCACTTCTATGTCCAAGTCAGAAAGTTTTACGCCGGCAATAGGGGCACGTACCACGTAGTATCCATCTTGCTCGTAAATATCCACAGCGATTTGCCCTTTCTGCAGTGCTGGTTTTTGTTCCACTGCAGGAGGTGGAGTTTTTTCTTCTGCTTCTTTGAAGTTGAACGCTGGTTCTCCCTGCTGTGGACCCGACTCATCTTGGTCCTGACCGAATGCAGAAAAAATTCCGTGGAAAGGGGAAGAGGACATTTCGTGCTAGCGTACTGCATGTGACGTACGTTTTGCAAAGAGTATTTGTTGCGCAATAGAAAGTTCCAAGTTCCAAGTATCAAGTGCTAAATTGTAACTTGGAACTTGTCACTTGAAACTTTTCACGTAGGATGTTGAAGATGCATGCAATTATTTCGTGGCTAGTCGAAACCATAGGCGCACTTGGTTACCCAGGCATTGTCCTTCTGATGGGTCTGGAGAGCTCGTTCTTCCCATTTCCTAGCGAAGTGGTGATTGTTCCTGCCGGGTATTTGGCACAACAAGGCGACATGAATTTAGCGACTGTAATTATTGCAGGAATACTTGGGTCACTACTTGGCGCGTGGGTGAACTATGCAATTGCAATTTCTGTCGGGCGAGCTGCCATCATCAAATGGGGAAAGTGGATATTTCTTCCTGAAGAAAAATTTGTGAAGGTAGAAAAGTTTTTAAAAACTCACGGAGAGATCGGCACTTTCATCGGCAGACTCATTCCGGTTATTCGTCAGTACATTTCTTTCCCCGCAGGAGTTGCCAAGATGCCACTCGCACGTTTTTCTTTTTATACAGGATTAGGTGCAGGGCTCTGGGTCACAATTCTCGCAGTGATTGGATACAGCGTTGGAGAAAATGAAGTGCTTGTAAAAGAGTGGAGTCAGACGGCTTTCTTTTGGTTGATTCTGGGATGCGGAGTGCTGGTGCTGCTTTACTGGAAACTTAGGAAATGAAAAATGAAAAATGAAAAATGCCTTTGCTCTAATTCTCTTCATTCTTAATTTTTCATTCTTAATTCTTAATTTTTCATTTATGCTCTGAGTCATGAACATTATTCAAGCAGCGCTGTTGGGAATTGTCCAAGGACTTACAGAGTTCCTCCCAATCTCAAGCTCTGGTCATCTCGCTATTATCGAAGGATTTTGGAAGATTCCTTTGAGTGCGCAGGCTTTGCAAAACTTTGATGTAATTCTTCATGCAGGAACACTTTTGGCACTCGCGCTTATTTATTTCCAAACGTGGATAAAATTAATTCAATCTTTCGCAAAACCTGGTCATAAATATCGAATGCTTTTTATGGCACTTATTGTTGCAACAATTCCTGCGGTGCTTGCCGGCGTGATGATGCAAGAACTTATAGCTGATTCCTTCCGTTCGCCACATGCGATTGGTTTCTTTTTAATTATTACAGGTATTGTTCTGGTTTTTGGTGAACGTTTTCCTATTAAAGAACGTGCTATGCAACTACCTCGTTATAGGGCGCTATTTATTGGATGTGTTCAGGCATGTGCGCTTATTCCAGGTATCTCCCGCTCTGGTATTACAATAAGTGCTGGTCGTGCTATGGGGCTCTCTCGCAAGGAAGCACTCGACTTTTCTTTTCTTATGGCTGCTCCTGTAATAGGTGGAGCTACTGCTCTTGCGTTAATAGATACATTCAATGGTGGAGCACTCTCGCTAGCACCTTCCATATTCTTAGTTGGACTTGTCTCTTCTTTTGTTGTGAGCTTACTTGCGATTCTCTTTATTCGTAGATGGGTCGTGTCGCACAGTCTGGCATGGTTTGCTATCTATCTTGTTCCCGTAGGATTGGTCCTTATTATTGTTTGATAAAAGAAATTGTTTCATTGTTTCATGGTTCCATTGTTATAAAGTGGCAACAAGCCCGCTATTCGCTTGCGAACAATGGAGCAATAGAACAATGGAGCAATAAAGTAATTTTCTAAAGTGGCAACAGATTTGGTAATCGCGTGCTTGCCCTGAGTGAGTGTAGTGATATCGAATGGCGAACAATTAAAAATCGAAACAATGGAACAATTAAGTCATGTGGAACAAAACTTTTACTCGAGATTAAATTTAATCTACTTTTTTCTCTTGCTCCAAAGACTTCTGTCAGTAGAATGCCCTCCACACCTCATTTAATTTTCCCACATCTCTTCATGCCAACTGCAGTTCTTAAAAATTCGATCCGACGACTTCGTTTTGACCGTAATATGACACAAGAAGAACTCGCATTGCGAACAGGTGTGAGCCGCCAAACCATCATGAGTATTGAACGAGGACAAACAAATCCATCAGTGCTTCTTGCTTTTAAAATTTCTTCTGCACTTAACTCGCCGGTTTCTGATGTGTTTTGGATGGAGGGGTCGTTGGTACCTGTTTAGTCTGAGTATGTTATTGGTTTCTTCGTAGGGCTTGCGGCTTTTTGGCTGTTGGCTTTTGGCTGAGAGCTTTTATAAAACCTCCGATTTGTTTCGCTAGTGATTCTGCTTCTTTTGCAATGGATTGGTATTCTATATCTGTTATGAGGCCGTCTTCACGTGCACAGTCAAATCCAGCAACAGTTTCATTGAGAGATGCTATCGAAATATTGAGATATCTTCTGAAATCGGGATCTGTAGCCTTTGCGGAACCTTCAGCGATATTAAGAATGACGGAAAGGCAAGAACGATGGATTTGATCTACCAAACGAAAACGTTCTTCTGCAGGGAATGCTTTTAAATGTTGGCAGACTTTCTTTCGATACACATGTGCCTGTTGGTAAATTGCAAAGTCTTTAAATCGGAATGTTTTCATAAAATGCTGAGTACTTATTAATAATCAAAAGCTAATTAGCCAATAGCCGTAAGCCGTTTGTTGACAGGAGCAGCAACCCCTATGTCCTCAACAAACAATTGCGGCCTAGTTACTCCATTCCAAGAGTCCGTTCCTATTTTACAAACAACATCAACTGAACCTGTAAGTTGTTCCTTAAGATGTCCCAACCTAAATCCAATCATCTTCTTGCCGGCGATGTTTCCTTGTAAGTGTGCTCCGTCGGTGCCTACGCAACGCTGATAATCAATTTGAATGTTCTTTAATAAGAATAATGGTTCTGGATTTCCTTTGCCGAAAGGTTCTAAGTACTTTAGGCCTTCGCAAAGCTTAAGAGTGACAGCAGATGGTGAAAGTTCGGCATCAATAACGACAGTAGGGAGAAGGTCTTCCTCTTTAGTATGTTTTTGAACATCTGAATTTAAACGTTCACTGAGTTCATCCAAAATTTCTACTGAGAAGGTGCATCCTGCTGCTTGTGCGTGACCTCCGAAGTATTGAAGTAGATCACTGCAACGTTCCAATCCTTCGGTCATGTGATATGCAGGAACAGATCGTAGTGATGCAGTACACTTGTCTCCTTTAATTCGTCCAACAAGGCTGGGCTTTCCGAACATTTCCGTCAACTTGCCAGCCAGTAATCCTACTATTCCCTCTGGGAAATCTTCCCGCGCAATGCATAGGAAGGATTGGTCTTTGAATGATTCAACTTCTGCCAGTGCCTCTTCGAAGAGATTCGCTGTGAGCTTCTGACGTTGCTCGTTAAGCAATTCCAAGGTAATCAGAGCCTCTCCGCCCTCCAAAAGCGCGTGAAGGCCTATCAGAGGGTCTGTCATGCGTCCTGCAGCGTTGATACGAGGGGCAATTCGGAATGCGATATCAGTACTTGTAGTAAACTCCTTATTCAGTCCTGCTTGAGTGATGAGTGATCCGAGTGGTTCATCTTTCAATTCTTTTAGTGCTTCCAATCCTTGTTTTACAAGTAAACGGTTCTGTCCGCGCAGCTCCATTACATCTGCAATTGTTCCGATCATGGCCAATGCGGTATCAATGTGTTTATCTTCCCACTCTCCTCCTTCGAGAGCATTGATCAATTGATACACCACTCCTGCACCGGACGGATGAGGCGTGGGATACTCCGGAGATAGCTGCGGATGAATAATTGCAACCGCAGGTGGAAGGTTAAGACGCGGGTAATGGTGATCGGTGATAATCACATCCATGCCTTCTCTCTTTGCATTGCGCACTTCTTGTACAGAACCAATTCCTGTATCTACAGTAATGAGTAGCTGAGTTTTCTTCTCCAAAAATTCATCAATGATATGTTGCTTAAGGCCGTAGCCATCCTTCCCTCGATGTGGCAGACGAACTATCGGTTCAATATTGTGTCTGCGGAAATATCGCATCAATTGAACAGTCGAAGTAATGCCGTCGCAATCGTAATCTCCAAAAATTCCAATCGTTTCGTTATCCGCTATTGCTTGCTTGATGCGCTCAGTGGCTTTGTTGATATCAGAAAAGACTGTTGGTGGTAGAAGATCGTCTTCGTCATTTCGAGGATCGATACCTCGTTCGGCACATAGCATCAACAGAAATTGTTCTGGATGTGCAGCAACATCAATCGCAAGGGAAGAGTCGCGTACTATCCATCGTTTACCGGTCAGGGAGAGCTTAGTTGTGATGACCCGAGCGTAGATGGGTTGGGGATAACTGTGAAGAGGGTTACAAATATTTAAATAGGCAAGTGCTCGATTTTAGGCTTATGTAAGGTAGAAAAGACGTTCTATGTGGGGGTAGAACGTACGACGAAAAAGTTAAAAGTGAATAGTGAAAAGTGAAAAGTGAATAGTGAAAAGTTATCCAATGTATGTTCTCGGTTTTGTATTCTGCACTATTAACTATTAACTATTAACTTTTAACTAAATCTACGAGATCAGTGCAAATAACCGCATAGTAATTATCTAGAATTCTCGTGATGCCCACCCCATCCTCTTTCCTGCGTGCCTTAGTGTCCATCCTACAGCTCCCAACATTGTTATTGTTGCAAGGATTCCACCGGCACCGGTTGGTGCAAGAGGTGGTGCACCGGCATGCTGTACAACATATTGATTCTTATCAACGCGTTCAAGTAAACGAATGGTTCTGAGGAGTTCCATTTCGTTGCTTCCAAGATTTACATTCACGCCCATATCAATTGGAATATCGTAGTCTGAAGAAGAAGGTGCTACTGGTTCTGGAGAAGGAGCAGGATGTTGTCGCTCGAATTCTGCAGCCTGCTCTGCTTCACGGCGCACGGCACTGGCGGCTGTCTGATCTTCTGCGCGCTGTTGTGACTCACGTGTACGTGGAGGCAGGTAAAGATCGTTTCCCATCAATACATCTTCTGGCAGCAAGTATGCATTAGCAGTTGCAGGTGCAAAGATTGCTATAGACAAGAAGAGAATGGATAATGTGCGTGCCAATGTCGATTTCAACGGATGCATCGTAGTATTATAGAGGCAAAGCGGAATAATTGCAAATCTTACCCGAATTGAGCATACAGTTGAAGAACTCCTGCTCATCCAGAATGCCGTTTCCATTTGAATCCTCCTTTCGTGGGTCAGTTTCTCCATCATCTACTTTGCCATTAAGATTTATATCTTCTCCGCGCACCAAAGATCCATTTGATCCAACTCTACAGAGTCCGTCACAGAGACCATCGCGATCGGAGTCCCTGTTCAGTGGATCGGTTTCGTCGGAGTCTATTTTTCCATTGCGGTTCATATCTTCTATGCCATCCAAAATACCATCAGTATCTGAATCGCGAGCGGTAGGATTTGTCAGGAGTGAGAATATTTCTAATCCATCACTCAGGCCGTCACCATCAGTATCTGCAATATCAGGATCGGAACCAAGTGCATTTTCTAAGTAAATATTTACTCCATCTTCGTCTTCATCTGCACCAACAGGAAGAGGAGATTCGGTCATTACGTAGCAAGATGATTCGGCCTTAAAGATTTCTATCTGATGGCGTATACGTCCGCGAGTATCGGCGGTTTCGTTGAGTGTTTCGTCGTTTAAATTATCTTTGTTTAAAACAGAGAATTTCCCACGGCGCATATTGCGCTCCTCCTCTCGGCGAGCTTCGCGTTCTGCTTCCGATAGAAAAATCCGTCCAGGGAATCCTCTGCGACTCAAGTTTAGTGCTTCTTCGTAATTTTCTGGGAAACAATATCCCCAGTAACGAGTATCTTCTCCGCTATGTCCGAAGAGTGTTTTGCGTTGGATATCATCTCCTGCTGGGATATGAATGATTACGTTGACGTCTGCAGGAAGGGATACGCCTCTTTCAATTTCATCTGCAAAAATAGTTTTCCATGGGATTACTCCGCGCATTTGTGCAGGGATCAGTCGTCCTTCGAGCGGAGTATTCTGTGAGTGTGTTACTGCATAGCCTACAAATCCAATACACAGAACTCCCAAACTCAAGGTGAGATATTGCATCGCTTTGCGGATATGTTTGTCTGTTAGCATCTGGTTATTATATCATACTTTGGTGGTTGTTGGAACCTGCGCATAGGGCTTACGGCTGTTAGCTATTGGCCATTAGCTAACAAGCCAATATGCCGCAAGCCCTCAAATATACCATTATCTTCTCCCAGCCTGCCTTCACATCGGTTAAGATCCTCCCAATGCCCAGCGACTTCTATTCCATTCTCGGCATCTCCCGTGATGCATCCAAAGATGACATCAAGAAGGCTTACAGGAAATTAAGTAAGGAATTACATCCGGACAAGAATAAAGGGGACAAAGATTCAGAACATAAGTTTAAAGAAGTGAATGAGGCATATGAAGTTTTGAGCGACGAAAAAAAGCGTAAGCAATATGATATGTTTGGAAGTGTGGGTTCGGGTTCGGGTTCGGGTGCTGGGTTCGGGGGTTTTGATTTTTCTAACTTCCAAAATGCCGGAGGATTTGGAGACATCTTTGAAAGTTTTTTTGGCGGAGGAGCGCAAGGATCAAGACGAGGTCGACGTGAAGAGCGTGGTCGTGATAGAGAAGTGCGATTAACAATCGAATTTACAGAAGCGGTGAGCGGTGTGCAGAAAAAAATTGCGGTAGAAAATATGGTCACATGTTCAGTATGTGATGGTAAGGGAACGGCTAAGGGGTCAGAAATGATTACATGCAAAGATTGTGGTGGGTCAGGACAGCAAACACGTACAGCACAATCGTTTTTTGGAATGATTCAACAGAGTGTTGTTTGTTCATCTTGTGCGGGTGCCGGAAAAATTCCAGAAAAAGCATGTGAAACTTGCAGAGGGGAAGGCCGCCAAAGAAAAAAAGAAACAATTACAATTGATGTACCCGCTGGTATTCATGATGGGCAAACATTGCGGTTGGAAGGTAAGGGTGAAGCCGGAAAACAAGGAGCACATTCGGGTGATCTTTATGTCATCATTGCTATCCGGCCTGATCCACGTTTTCACAGAGAGAGGGACGATATTCATACGTCATTCATTCTTCCTGTGATCGATGCAATCCTTGGGGCACAAATCAAAGTGAAAACGGTACAAGGAGATATATCACTCAAGATTCCTCCTGGTACCCAGCCTAATCAGGTGTTTAGATTGCGCGGAAAAGGAATGCCAGTTTTAAGCAGCGCACGTCATGGAGATCACTATGTAGCTTTGTCTGTGGAAATTCCAAAGAAGCTTTCTCGGAAGGAGGCGAAGCTAATGGAGGAGTGGAGAGGGATGTAAAGGGAAAAGGGAAAGGGGAAAAGGGAAAAGGGAAAAGGGAAAAGGGAAAAGTGAAAAGTGAAAAGTGAAAGGGGAAAATTGAATATGTTTTTACCTTTCCCTTACCCCTTACCCCTTACACCTTACACCTTGCTTCATACGTCCAGATTTTCCAATCCATCATACTTTGGGGATAGTTCGTCATCCTTTTTATCAATAACAGGAGAGAGTTCGCCTTCGTCACTCTTGGTGCCTGCACTTTTTTCGTCTATAAGTCGCAGAACCACCTGTCGGTAATCCCCTTCTCCTGTACTTTCTGTAGTTAAGTCCTGAAGTTCATGAGTGTTTGTAACATGCATGTGAACTATTCGACGGAAGTATGGACTCATGGGGGCAAGTGCAATACGTGTTCCTGTGCGGCGAACGAAATCTGCTTTTTGTTCTACAATGCGGCAGACTTTTTCTTCCTGTGCACGGCGATACCCATCTACATCCAGAACAATGAACGGACTGCGTTCCAGTTTTTCCTGTGATCGCACGATTGCTTTTACCAGGTGTTGGATAGCATTCAGTGTTTCACCATGCCATCCGATGATGCGACTTGGGTCATCGGATTCAATATCAACTCGTGTCAGTTCCTTTTCTGTTGATACGGCAATCTTTCCAAAAGATAGATTCAATTGCTTGAGAATTTCCGAGAGCGTGCCTTTAATTAGAGCGGTGTCCATAAGTGTAAGAAAGGATAACCCGTATCGTAGCTGGATGGAAAGAAAATCTAAGTATTTAGTTACTCCATTGCTCCATTGTTCGCCCTTCGATATCACTACACTCACTCAGGGCAAGCAAGCGATTACCAGATATGTTGCCACTTTAGAACAATGGAGCAATGGAACCATGAAACAATAGTTATTCACATATAACATTACAAAAGAAACCCACACCTTGGAGGCTCCTTAATTATCAATAAGTCTTAGATTTGAGATTATCGGACTGCGTCCTTGAGAGTCTTTCCGGCTTTGAAGGCAGGAACTTTCATGGCAGGGATGGAAATCCTTTGGCTTGGATTGCGTGGATTCACACCAGTTCGTGCTGCACGATTGGAGACACGGAAAGTGCCAAATCCTGTAATTGTAATTGAGTTACCTTTCTTGAGTTCCTTTGTGACAAGCGTAGTGAGCGCTTCGAGTGAAGCAGCTGCTGCGCGCTTTGTGATGCCCGCTGCGTCTGCGATGGCGTTAATAATGTCCTGCTTTGACATGGGCTAAAGGGGTAGGAAATACGTTAAGCTTAGTGTACGCGGGGGAATCGCTTGTGCAAGCCAAAAAATAGTGACCAAGTGGCACTATATGTTCTGGATCAAAGAATATAGCTACAGTTAGCCAAAAAAAATGAATACGAAAGGTGCTCGAAATGTGGCTTAGTGATGAGGAAAAGATTCATTTTAGAGGTAATGTCGCCCACTTGTGGAGTTATCGTTCATAAAGTTCGAGGTATTCCTCGGATGTAAATAGATCAGAATAGCTCTTATCGGATATTCGCCACCATGTGAAAAGTGATTCATCGGCAGCATTGATTGCCGATGCTAATTGTTCCTTTGGCATAAGGCCGAGTCGACAAGCACGTACCTCTTGCATACGCAAGTTACATTGTTTATGTGCTGTCTCTCTTTCGAATGTTTTGATTAAGCCATAAACAGGTTCTGGGATATCACCGTAGGTAGCATACATTCGTAGTCTTTTCCGATCCAAGAATGAGCATGAACTAAATCATCTTGGAAACATCTAGAGCATAACATCATGAGGTGGGATTACAATGTTGAGGAGTTTCTCTTTTGCTTTCTTCATATCTCCTGCTGCCTGATTAGGAGTCTT
>JAHIYH010000043.1 GCA_018814875.1 Patescibacteria group bacterium | reverse complement strand
TAATGAGAGACATGAGAAAAAAGGGTAAAGAAATACCCCTTCAATAGGTGGGCTTCCCTGTTGTTAGAGTAGCAAACGCTGGAATTGTAGAACACCGTGAAGTCTCACCGGCAGAGCCGGTGGTTTACTGGGGGTAATTATAGACAGGATTGTGCCACAGTTATTTCTTATTGTTCGCTTGAAGCTCCTAAAAAGCATAAGGACATAAAGGAGCTGGCAATCGCCTTGTCAGAATTAGAACGTAGTAAAAAATATCTGCAAAAAAGAATAACTGCATTTAGCAAAAAAAATCTTAATAAGACTATTAAGAGGTCTGATGTTGAACAACTTCTGTCAGCAGTTTCAGCAGTTATTACAGTTTTGTCAGAAAAAAATCTGACTGAAATGCCTCTGGAAATTCAGAAGCTCATAGAAAAATGCAGAAAGAAATCATTGCTTGTGGAAATTGCTTCTCAATTTAAACTGTTTGAAAATATGGTTTTAGCATCACAAGGAGTTGTTTCCTATCCACAAAATGCAATAGAACAATCCTTGGAAGAAAATATTAACTTATTAATGGAGTCTGATAAACAGGCAAAAGAAATAATTGCAATGCAAACAAATATCAATTCAATAATTGAGAACAGTAAACCTCCTTCAACTGTTCAGGAGTTAATAGCTGATGCGGATAAAATTACTCGACTATATCAATTGAAGCAAAACATCGACAAACTTAACTTTAAAGACGAATTCGGTGAGGCTGTTCCTTGTAGTAGAATTATATTGGATGAACCAGAAACGATTTTAAAATTTCAAGATTATGCCGAGCTACTTATTAAAGTTTTTCCAAGCATAGAACAGAAGATTGAAACAAGACAATTTCAAGATGTAATAATTGAACTCAAAAATCTAAGTTCAACTGTTATAAAATCCTTATCTAAATTAGACAAAGTACAACAAACAATCCAAGGGCTTTTTGAAAGTGAAGAAGGTATGAGTATTTTAGATTCTTGCTCATTTGATGAAGTTCAGAAAATCACAGAAGGTATGATTAATAACAAAGAGCAACTTGAGGAATGGACTAGATACAAGCGTTCTGTAGAACAGATTCGGGAAAGTAATATTGATGGCATTTTAGATGAAATAGATGAGCAATATATTCAAAGTGATGAATTGGTTTCTTGCTATGCTAAAACACTTTGGAATGCTTGGTTGGAAAAGCTATATCGTGCCGACAGTATATTGAAATCATTTGACCCTAAACAACATAACAAATACATAAAAGATTTTAAAGCCTTTGAAGAAAACGCTCTTAAATACAATGCTCGTCGTGTTTTACAAGAATGCAAGCCTCATATGGAACAAGCTATGAATTGTATGCCACGCGAAGCTCAAAAACTTCTTCGTGAAAGCCAAAAGAAACGACATCCTCCTATCAGAAAAGCTCTAAGTTATACTGCCCCACTTGTACAACAACTCAAGCCTTGCTGGCTTATGAGTCCACTGACACTTAGTTCTTTTCTGCCTTACGGCAAATTGCAGTTTGATGTAGTCATCTTTGATGAGGCATCTCAAATACGAATGGAACATGCTTTGGGTGCTATTGCTCGTTCAAAGCAGGTTGTAGTTATTGGCGACCCGAATCAATTACCTCCAACTTCCTTTTTTGATTCCTCCATAGAGGAAGAAGAGGAAGCAGAACAAGATGAATTAGGTGAAACCATAGGAGAAAGGGCTGGCTATGAAAGTCTTATCCAAGCAGCAATGACTGTTTTGCCTCACAGTGATATGTTGTTGATGTATCACTATAGAAGTAAATATGAAAAGCTAATTGCTTTCTCGAACCATTTAATTTATGACAGCCGATTGGTGACATTCCCTGCACCTGTAACCAAAGATAACAGCGTTGAATTTGTATATGTTGAGGATGGTGTTTATGACAGTGGAGGGACTCGACGTAACGACATTGAAGCCAAAAAAGTAGCAACTATGTGTGTTGAACATGTAAAAGAATATGGAAACGGAAAATCTTTGGGTGTTATTGCACTAAGCAAAGCTCAGGAAGTGGCAATTAGAGATGCATTATCAATGCAACTCAAAATGAATCCAGAGGTTGCTGATACTCTTGACGAAAATAGTGCAGAACTTCATGGCTTCTTCATTAAAAATTTGGAATCTGTGCAAGGCGATGAGAGAAACACAATTATCCTTTCAATAGGCTATGGAAAAGACAAAAATGGTAATGTATTTAATCGGTTTGGTCCTATAAATCACGCTGGAGGTCATCGCCGTCTGAACGTGGCTGTAACTCGTTCTAGCGAAAAGATGTATTGTGTAAGCTCTATCCATTCAGTGGACATATCACCTTCACAACATAATAAGGGTGCAATTATGTTGCAGAAATATTTGGAGTATTCAGAAAACGGCGTTTCTGCACTTGAAGCTAATATAATTCGTAATGGCGGTTCAGCAGACGGTGAAGAGGAAAGCATGTTTGAAACGGAGGTAAAACGTGCATTGCAGGCACATGGTTATATAGTTGAATCTCAACATGGAGTATCAGGGTACAGGATTGATTTAGTTATTGTTCATCCAGACAACCCGAATACGTATGTTTTGGCTGTTGAGTGTGATGGGGCAACATACCATTCTACCAAGTCTGCACGAGATAGAGACAGATTAAGGCAGGACATATTGGAAAGATTGGGCTGGGCAGTATATCGTGTCTGGTCGCAACACTGGATTTGGGCTAAAGATGAAATTGTGCAGGATATTGTTAAGAACGTTGAATCTCTTAGGAATAAGAGAAAGTAATTGTCGCACATATTTTTAATGTTAATTGTATTTAACTATGCTACGCTTAGCCCCTTTTTATGAATGAAATAGGTAACAGTTCGGGCAGTTCACAAGAAGAGAAAGCTGTTCTTGCAGACCTGAAGGCAACACTTGCAGAAGTAAAGGAAATTATGGAGGTACTTTCCCCAATTATTGAAAATGCCGAAATTCACAAAGAAATGCTGGAAGCAATTAGTCTTAAAATCGAAAAGTCTCACGAAGGTGTAAAAGAATCTAGAAGGCAGAATACGCTACTTGCAAATGAACTTGAAAAGGAACGCGAACAAGTCTCTACCTTTTTAGAGGAAGCCAAAAGCTATTCCTATGAAGGGAGAAAGATTGTTAATGCATTGAAGTTATTGGAAGAACGAGGTAATAAAAAATCTCTTGTTATTGAGAATATCCGGAATGAGCTTGGTGAAAGGAAGAAGGAGGCAACAAAGTTACGTCGACAAATTGCAATCTTAGTTAAAAAAGCAGAATCACTTGTTGAGCAAGCTGAAAGCTTAATTGAAAAAATTACTGCCCAAAAAGGAAAGGCTGATAAATTATTGTTATTGATTCAGAAAGCAAACAGGAATGTAAGCAGTAATACGAAGGAAATTAAAAAGTTGTTCACACAGGGCAAGAAAAGCTTTGAGCGCATTGAGAAACAAGCAAATAAGGTTGATGGTTTTCATAAAAAGTCACAGACCTACTCTGAACAGATTATGTCTTGGAATAAATATATATTCAGTGACAAGGGTACAAAACAACAGATTGACCGAATTGAGAAAAGAATTAAGTCACAACAAGACATTATTGAATCTCAACTTACTCAGGCTGCATCTATTCGTTTGTGTGCATCATTGAAAGACAAGGTTAATGAACTCAAGCAACAACTACCCTTTTGGAAATGGTCTACATTTATCCTAGTGGCAGTTATTGCAATTTCAAACTGGGCATTGTTTCAATTTTCAAATTTGGATGGGTGGGAGCATATTGGAATTATGTCTCCAATAATATTCCTTTTAGGATTTTGCTCTCTGGAATATGTAAAAACAACGCGCCTTGCAGAAGAGTACAACTTTAAGTATGTCTCAGCTTTTGGATTGCCTGCATACTTTGAACTCATTGATGAACGTGACCAGAAGGAGTCTCTAGACTATCTGATTAGAACCACTAACGACATCTACACAAATCCTTCGGAATCTATGAAAGGTAGTCATCACCATACCCTACTTGATTACATTGTGGATGCTGTTAGTAGTATTTTTTCGTTTAAAAAAATTAATGCCAACAAGCTCTTGGAAGAGGTGCTGAAAGAAAAGGTAATAGAAGAGGTTGTAAAGAAGACAAAAGTTTAATCGTGGCATACTTCCCCTCTACGCGGTTTTAGCATCCGCCCCGCTCCATTATCCCAAAATAATACTAACTCCGCTCACAACGCGAATAAATAAGATTTTGCCTATGTCTATAATAGGACTGCCTATGTCTATAATAGAACTATAAGGCTAATAGGGGCAAATATCTTAAAAGTTGCAAAAGCTATAAAAGTTTTGTTAATACTGTTTGACATATTTAATTCAAGTTTTACCTAAAAAATAATACCGCTAGAATACGAATTGAAATCTGATTCGTATTTATTCCTAATCTCATGCTATGGTTCACAGAATAGATGTTTATTGCTTTGAAAAGTGTTTCGATTTGTTTATAGATTTAGTCGAAGAACAAAGTAAGGCTAAATTCATTTCATTCCCTGCAAACAGGTACACAGAAGAAAACGAAGGTTACAAGGATGAAATTTATGAAAAAGCTCGAGACTATCTTCAATTCTGGAACTGGAAAGAAGATGACATTGGTTCTGGGGAAATTGTCGCAAAAGTTGTTTCAGCAATTGAGCTAGAGGGCAATATGAATAATCTTGTTGACTGGAGACTGGCTTCTAAATTTAAAGAAAAAGCAAAAGATGAAAATAAAATAAGAGAATATGAAAGAGCCTTATTTGATTTTTACCTTAATATTAAATCCGACAAAGATTCATTTGATGATTTTATAGAACACTTTGGAAAGAACTATCCGCTAATAGCCTATTTGTTCTTCATCAAAGACAAGGCGCAGTATATGCCGATTAGCCCGACTAATTTTGAAATTGCTTTTGAAAAACTCGGAGTTGATGATTTTAAAACAAGTCATCAATGTTCATGGAGTAATTACGCCGAATATAATCAATTAATACATCAAGTCAAAGACTTGCTCATAAGCAAAGGAGTAAAAGATGTTTCTTTGCTTAACGCACATTCTTTTGTTTGGATTATTGTTGATGTTGAAAAACAGCTTGATGAGACTGGATTTAATTATAAAGAAAAGACCAAGGCAATCAGTAGCTATAAAATTTTGGACAGTAAAGACAAGGAAACTGTTATCAAAGCTAGAATTGGACAAGGTATTTTCAGGGAATGGCTTATAGAATACTGGGGAAAGTCCAGTGTAACGGGTTGTACTAAGACAGAAGTTTTAATCGCTTCGCATATTAAGCCGTGGAGGGACTGCGACAACGAAGAGGCAATTGATGTATTCAACGGATTATTGCTGACTCCAAATATAGACAAGCTCTTTGACATGGGATTGATTTCTTTTGAAGACAATGGAAATATGATTCTATCTTCGGAATTAAATAACGAAGACCTAACCAAACTTGGGGTAAGCAGGAATATGAAAATAAGTAAGACAAATGAAAAGCACATCAAATATCTTAAGCATCATAGGGAAAAGGTATTCAGAAACGAATGAAGATTTTACCTAAGTTACAGGAGGTGATTCAGAGAGAAATGCTGAAATAGTGCGTTTTACAGGCTGGTTCGATTCATGGTACGACTTTTGCTAAAAGTCGTACTTCGGCTTATTTAAGCCCAAATTATATAATGTATGTGCCTTAGCGCGTTAAGGCTTTTTACAATTTTTATTTTCTTTCTTTTATTAAACTATGAGTAAAGATTCCACCATCACAGGCATCATATACACAAGCTCTCCCGAATGTCTTGACGGAGACCTGAACTGGCAACTTGAGTCTGCCATGCGCTACGCACAAGACAGAAACATAGAAATAACCGATGTGTTCAGAGAAAAGGGCAATTCTCCTATAGACACAGAGTCGAGCCCTCTTCTTGATGAGGCATTGGAAATAATCAAAAATAAAAAAGCCAATAATCTCATTGTCTATAGTATTGAAAATCTCTCACTCGATTTGGCTGATTTTTTCCGACTACAGGAAGAACTTACCTGTCCTTATGAAGCAAAAATTCTTTCAGTAAAAGAACCGTACCTAGATTACCGCTTCTCCTGCATGTTGCTTGCGGGTGCCGCACGGTATTTGCACGCGCAAGAAGAGATTGAATATGTAGACGGAATAGAACCAATCGAGGCAGGGATTCAATACGCAATGGATAAAAAGGCATTGGTAGACAAAATGAGTGCAAAACAAAAATAAGCACACGCTGGGTACGTCTTCGGGCGTGCCCAGCTTCTCTAATTGGACTTATGTAAATAATTCTTTTCCCTTATTCTTACCAGTCACAATCACTATGCAAAAGTATGCCATCATTTATTGTAGGGTATCTGACAAAAGTCAGCTCGTAAAAGGTCATAGCCTTGAACAACAAGAACCCATGCTAAAAGAGTTCGCCAAATCCCAAGGCTACAAAGTTGTAAAAGTATTTAAGGATGCTGCGAAGTCTGGCACATCAACTCATAAGCGCGATGGCTTAATGGATGCAATGCGTTATATTGAACAGGAGAATAGGAATAAGAAACGACCTAAAATTCACGTATTTATTGTTCAGGACACAGACCGTCTGGCAAGACAAGAATTTGACCATCACCATATTCGTCAATTTTTACGCCAACACAAAGTCACACTCTTATCCAAGAATCAGCCTGGGATTAATGAAACACCAGAAGGACAGCTACTGGACACGATTATGGCAGGTGTAAACGCCTTCCAGTCTCGTCTGACAGGCAGGAAAGTCAGAGACACCTCAAGCAGGCTTGCTGCGGAAGGCAGGACGACACACAAGGCTCCTGTGGGTTATGTAAATAAATCCAAGGAAGTAGAGGGTAAAGTCGTGAAGTATATCGAACCCGACGGATGTAAAGCGCATTTGGTCAAACAGATGTTTCACTTGTATAGTGGAGGAACGTACTCCCTTGCTTCACTTGCAAGACATATGAATAAAGCAGGACTCCGTAGCACAATGGGCAACGAGATGTCAGCAAGCTCTATCGCTGAAATTTTTAATAACAGGTACTACTTGGGAGAAGTTAAATACAATGACAAGACCTATAAAGGTAAACATAAGCCACTTATTACAGAGAGGGTCTTTAAGGAATGTCAGAGAATACTGGAAGAAAAACGGCTTTATGCCTCTCGAAAAAGAAAACCGTTTAATCATAAATTATTCTTTCTTAAAGACTCTCTTAAATGCGCTGTATGCGGTTACAGGTGCACAGGAGGTGGTTCAAGAGGGCGTAAAAAAGTTCACAACTATTATTACTGCGGGCGGAATACAAGCGACCCAAAATACCATTCAAAGAAAGGCGGTAACTGCATAGACCTGACCAAATTACATCAGGAAGTAGAAGCGTTCTTTGGTTTGTTTGAACTTAGTGAGGACGTAATTGATGACATCTTGGAAAAAGCAAAACTGATTCTTGATGAGACTCATGGAGGCTTGGACGAGGAGAAGCACGACCTAAGACGAACTCTGACCAAGTACGAGACTATCAGACAAAACCTAGAACAACGTTGGCTAGCAGGAGATGTTGACGAGGCTTTTTACGAAAGAAACCACGAAGCCGTGGAAAGTGAAATTACAACTCTTGAAGAACGCACTCAAGAACTCAGCAATGCCAGAGATGACAGAACAGAGATGTTTGAGGGGCTTGTAAAGCTCGCTAAAGATGTTCCTAATGCGTACATGAGGGCGAACCCTAACGTTAAAAAGATGTACCTTAAAATCTTCTGGAATCACTTCGAAATTCAAAAAGGGGGTATTTCAAAGGCTGTTCCTTCCAAGGCTTTAGCTACCCTGCTGAACGAGAATTTAATTAAACTAAAGGGGAATTCCCCAAAGAGAAGAGTTTTAATAGCAAAGGTATGGCTCCCCAGTTCAAACGGTATTATAACTTTGCTGGCGGATGCGGATTATTGGAGGGGGGTGGCGATGAAGTTGAAGTTGATTGATGCTTTTCTCAATGGCAAAACCATGACAAATACCTTAAGATGATCTCACAAAAAGATATGACAACACTCGCTTTCATCATCGTCTTTGGACTCCTAATGAGCTGCATTGCTCTCGTTGGTAGCGTAACACTCTTTCTCAAGGAATCGACACTGCAAAAAATAATTCTTCCACTGGTTGCATTCTCAGCAGGATCACTTATTGGAGGTGCTTTTTTCCATATGCTTCCCGCATCTGTTGAACATATGGGTAATGATATTACCCTATACGTTTGGTTAGTTGTCGGATTCGTCATTTTCTTTGCACTTGAACAATTTCTGCACTGGCACCACTGTCACCTCCCGCCGGGACAACACAAACATCCTCTTACCTACCTTATTCTGATTGCCGACGGAATTCATAACTTCATCGGAGGGCTCTCTGTCGGTGCAAGCTTTCTTATCGACATTCGATTAGGAATCGTCGCTTGGCTTGCTGCTGCAGCTCATGAAATTCCCCAGGAGCTTGGAGACTTCGGAATCCTTATACATGGAGGATGGAAAAAATCACATGCTTTGGTTTACAACTTTCTATCCGCACTCACATTCCTTCTTGGTGGAATCATTGTATATTTCATATCTGCCGAAATAGACACTGGTTTCCTGATTCCGTTTGCAGCAGGCAATTTCTTGTACATTGCTGCCACTGACCTGATACCGGAAATTAAGAAACATAAAAGTATTAGAGTTAATCTAATCCACTTAATGGCTTTGATATCAGGCCTTGCATTACTTCTTGTATTGAGGCTCCTATTCCACCATCATTAATTTTTTTTAAGCGTTCCTCACAAAGAAAAAGTGCGAGTGCAGATTGTGATGAGGCAATTTCACCATTCCACACCATTTCCATAACACGTTCAATTGGTGTGGGATGTACTTCAATCTGTTCCTCCGGCTCATGCTTAGGTTTCCCCAATACGACATTCATAGCGAGAAATATATGGGTGAAAGATTGAATAAACCCACCATTTGGACAGAATTGTCCTATAGATTGCCATCTGTCAGAAACTCCGCCGATTTCCTCCAGCAATTCCTCGTGCGCAGATTCTTCTGGAGATTTCCCCTTCTTCTGATATCCCGCTGGCACTTCCCAAAACCATTCCTTCATAGGGTAACGATATGAACGAATTAGAACCACTTCTTTCTCTCGTGTGAATGGAACAATGAAAACGCTATTTGGTTTCTCTGCATACCAATACTTTTTCTTTTTCCCATTAGGCAAAACAACTGTATCTTCCCGAACAGTAAACCAAGGACATGACCAAATTATGTCAGAAGAGAGTGATGAAATTGGATTATCCATATAACAGATGAATGAAATTGCATCTAAATTGTATAGACAAACTTGTTTAAAGGTTAGTAAAATATGGGTAAATATTCATTAACTTATTTAGTTATGCGAATTCTTAATATACCGTTTATTGCAACAGCCTTCATAATAGTTGCACTGAATTGTATAGGTACTACTCCTGCAAATGCACAAAACGTAAATGACGTCGATTTGGTTCTTTTCTATGGACAGGGTTGCCCACACTGCGCCGGTATGATCGGCTTTTTGGAAGACATGAAATCAGCATATCCAAGCCTTAGTGTCCACAAACACGAAATATACTTCCATGAAGAAAATATCCCTCTGTTTCAACAATTGGCACAGGAATATGGCAAAGGAATAGACGCTGTTCCAACAGCATTTATAGGAGAAAAAAGTTTTGTTGGTTTCAGTAACCAGATAGGAGAAGATATTGAAAATGAAATCAAAAAATGCATTCAAAAAAAGTGTTTTTCACCTCTTCGTTACTTAAGTCCACATGAAATACAGGAAAGTAATACCAATAAAAACATGACCAGTTCGATTACTATCCCCGCAGTTATTGGCGCAGCAGTTGTGGATGCAATCAATCCCTGTGCGTTTGCTGTTCTAATTATTCTCATAACAACAATTCTTGCATCAGGTAGGAAACGACGAGCATTATTCTCTGGATTGGCATTTTCACTCTCAATTTTTATCTCCTACTTCCTGATGGGACTGGGTCTTTACTCGGCAATTCAGGCATCAGGTCTTACCCATACTTTCTATTCAGTCATTGCTGTATTAGCTATTATTATTGGTCTATTTAATCTAAAAGATTATCTATGGTATGGAAAATGGTTTGTGATGGAAGTACCTATGAGCTGGCGTCCGAAACTTAAAGCACTTATTAAAAGTGTGACATCCGTACCAGGAGCATTTTTCATAGGATTTGCAGTGAGCCTCTTTCTACTCCCATGTACCTCTGGTCCATATATTGTCATCCTTGGTCTTTTGGCACATACAACAACAAAGGGTTATGCAATTGCCCTTCTTGCATTTTATAATCTGATTTTTGTATCGCCGATGATCCTCATAACTGGAGCAGTATATTACGGGCTTACAACAACGGAAAAAGCTGAAGAATGGCGCACTAAGAAACTTAAGATACTCCATCTCATTGCAGGACTCATTATATTAGGATTGGGTATCGTAATGCTTGGATCGCTTTGGCTTGGCTATATTTGATCGCATGTACAGTCTGCATCGTGTATGCGTATGGCGCAACCTTCAACAAGAGCTAAACTGACTTTCTGTTCGGCACTTGTAAGTATTCGTTGAAATGTACTTTGCGATGTTTTCATTTCCTTTGCGCACTTCACCTGATTTAATCTCTCGACATTCTTCAATCTCAATGACTCCATTTCCTCATGAGTTAGTTCGATAACTTTCAAGTTTCTCATGGGAATGCCTTGTGGCTTGAAATATTTTGCAGTAGGAGCAAAACGTATTCGGCGCATTTCGCGTGGTCGTGGCATGATCACACAGTAAAGAAATATATTAGAAGTTGCTACTTCTTCTTTTGAGATTCAAGCTCCTTACGAACTGCTTCCAACTCCTTTTCGAGTGCCTTTTCTTCCTCCTCAAGGCTTATAGGTTGTCCGAAGCCTAAGCTCCACGGGCAACCAAACCGCCCTCTACCTCTTCCTGATCCTCTTCCCAATCCAAACCTTCCACGAGGAGAAGCTCCCTGCCCCGCACATGGACCCATTTTGCGTCCGGTCATTGAACCCTGTCCTGCCGGTCCTGTTCCGTCAAATCCTGGCATAATATTAAGGGGTAAAAAATAAAACATAATGAATATATACCCATAACCATTACGAGTCAACTATTTTGTCAAGCCATGCCCAGTAGAAAAAGGCTCACTGCCATACAAAACATACCTGCGACAAATCCAAGCATTGCCCAGTGCGGATTCGTGTGCGCACGTGCTGCAGGAAGCAGTTGATCAAGAGCAAGATATGTCATCATCCCCGCAACGCCGCAGAATGATATTCCGCAGAGTACTCCGGTAATGCAAGACTTAAGAAGTAGGTATCCGATAATTGCTCCAATAGGTTCCGATATCCCTGCAATGAATGTGTACCACAGTGCTGTACTTTTTTTACCCGTAGCCGCATATACCGGTACACAGATTGATATGCCTTCCGGTATGTTATGAATGGCGATTGCAACAGCCAGTGCCACTCCAATATGAATATCGTCAACAACTCCAATAAGCGTTACAAATCCCTCAGGTAGGTTGTGAATAGCTAACGCAATAGCTGCAAGTATTCCCGTATGATACAAAGGAGCATGTTTGCATTCGTGTTCCTCAGGATCACGACGGCATCTTCCTCCTGTGCAATGCGGTATGATCCCGTCAAGTAAGGCAACAATAGAAATGCCAATAAAGAAGCTAAATATGGCTCTCCAATGCCCACCATTCTCACCATATATTTCTATCAGACGATCCATCCCTTCGGGCAGAAGATCAACGAATGATATGTACACCATGAATCCGGCGGAAAAACCTAACGCTACGGCAAAGGAGCGAGCACTTTTTCGGCATGATGAAAAAGCAAAAATACTGCCGAGCATCGTGCTCATTCCCGCAAAAAGCGTCAGTAAGATTGCTATGATAAGAGTTGATCCATTTTGCATTTGTTGTGTATTGTAGCATTATATTCAATTTCAGAAACCTTATCGGTGTAGAATATTAGCTATGTTCATTCGATCCAAAACCATTACCTGTTTTATCATATTTGGCATTTTTTGTTTTATACAGACAGTATCTGCGCAGGAGCCTGTAATGAATTACATTCGTGCACGTGTTCAAGAAGTTAGTGAGGTACATACGAAAGGTGAATATCCCATGCAACAAGCACAAGTTCGCCTTCTAAATGGTCCCAATGCAGGGGCAACTATTGATATTCAAAATGAGCTTACAGCAGATCGTGAGGATTTACGCATAGTACCAGAAAAAACAATAGTGTTGCAGCATATCGAAAGGCCTGACGGGAGCGAAGTGTACTACTTTCAAGAAACATTTAGGTTGAATCATCTCTTTTGGGTTTTCTGCGTTTTCCTACTACTCGTAGCATTCATAGGAAAAAAGAGAGGGCTGATGTCTCTACTTGGCCTAATCGTTTCAATTTCAATTATTGTCTTCATAATTTTCCCACTTATAAAAGCAGGTTGGAATGCGTTTGGTATTAGCGTTATTGGCACGTTTCTTATCGCATGTTCCACCATTCTTATCGCACACGGATGCAACAGACGGGCAATGTTGGCTCTTTTATCTACCTGTATTACCCTAATTTGCGCCATTGTTCTTGCATCTGTAGCAGTTGAACTCGTAAGCCTCTTCGGACTTGGGAGTGAAGAAAGTGTATTCCTTAAACTTGATCCGACACTTCATATTGATCCAAAGGGACTCCTGCTTGCTGGTATTATTATTGGAGCATTGGGAGTTCTTGATGACATTACAACATCTCAAGTTGCCACAGTTGATGAAGTTAGCAAAGCAAATCCTACTTATGGATTCAAACAACTTTATCGATCAGGTCTGTCTGTAGGCCATGAGCACATCGCTTCTATGATCAACACATTGGCACTGGCATATATAGGGGCTTCGTTGCCTATGTTCTTATTATTCTCCCTGGGCGGAGGCGCACCAGCTTGGGTTACGCTGAACAGTGCTTTTTTAGCAGAAGAAATTATCAGAACTTTGGTAGGTAGTAGTGCTCTATTGCTTGCTACTCCTATTTCCACTTTCTTTGCAGCGCGTTCGTTTTCACGATGAAATTCTAAAGATAGCAATGGGGTATATCTATATTTAGGACGTATAATAAATAAAGATTGGCTCCTCGGGCTGGACTCGAACCAGCAACCCTCGCGTTAACAGCGCGATGCTCTACCATTGAGCTACCGAGGAATATGAAATGAGATGGGGAGAAGGAACACTAATCAACCGAGCAAATTATTATTATTTTACGCCTACGCTACGCTACGGCTAGGCATTGAGCTACCGAGGAATATGAGATGAGATGGGGAGAAGGAACACTAATCAACCGAGCAAATTATTATTATTTTACGCCTACGCTACGCTACGGCTAGGCATTGAGCTACCGAGGAATAATAGATAATAGAAAGATCATAAACGCCGACATTTTCATGTCTTGCCGGCCATAGCCCCGCCATCGCGGGGCGAAGGCTGGAGCTACCGAGGAATATGAGATGAGATGGGGAGAAGGAACACTAATCAACCGAGGAACGTGCAGTGATTATACGATAATCAAGAAGGTGTGGTAGAGGAAATATAGGGATAATTCCTTCTTTCGGCTACTTTTGAGTTTTCCCCCATTTAACGTTACTCTGAACTCATGCTTACCCTCATCATTCTAGTCATTGCCGTACTAACCCTTTCCGGCTTCTTCTCTGGAAGTGAATCGGCATTAATAAGCCTAAGGTCTACAGATGTAGAGACTCTTATCCGAGAAAAGCGACATGGGGCAAAACTTCTTGCGCGCGTTCACGGATCATTGGATCAGGCAGTAATGACAATTCTCATTTTTAATAACATCGTAAACATCGCTGGTTCTATTCTTGTAGGACAGATGGTGATAAAAATGTATGGAGATGCGTTCCTGGCAGTGATCACTACAAGTCTTACATTTGGAATTATCATCTTCTCAGAAATTCTGCCCAAAAGCTTAGGAATTCACTATGCATTAAAAGTCTCGCTCATTATCGCACCAATCATTTCTGTACTTACTATGCTGATGTATCCCATCATCTTTGTTATGACAAAAATCACACACACCCTAAAGTACGGCAAGCGCAAAGTTGGAACAGAAGATCAAATTCGTTCGCTGGTAGCTATTGGAAGACGTGCAGGATACATCGAAAATGACGAAGTGCAGATGATTCACCGCGCGTTCCTTCTTAATGATAAAACTGCGAGGGATATTATGACGCCATTAAAAGATATTATCAGTTTAGAAAATGATTTGAGCATAGAAGAGGCAACAGAGAAAGTGGTGCAACATCCATTCTCACGATATCCGGTATTCGGCACATCGATCCATGATGTAGAAGGCACAATTATTGGACGAGACCTTTTGGCCTCGTACTTTGATAACAAAGAAGGGCTGCAACTTTCATCTATCATGCGTAAACCACTTGTTATTGATGCAGACATGCATTCTGATGAACTTCTGATTCTATTTAGAGAAGAAGAAAGACATCTCGCAGTCGTTCAAGAGGATAACAAGACCATCGGTGTTGTAACACTAGAAGACGTGCTGGAAGAACTCATCGGAGAAATTAATGATGAGACGGATACAAAAGAGAACTTGTACTAACCAGATCAATGAATACCATGTGATGTTACAAACACATACATCAACGCAATTCCAGCAATCATACACATAAGCTGCAACACCGAACTCTTGAAATGTGTTTCCTTGTGAAGTTCTGGGATAAGATCCGAGCCTGCAATGTAAAGAAAATTTCCTGCGGCTAGAGGGAGAAGCATTTCTTCAATACCTTGCATATTCATAGAAAGCCAAAGAACAATGAACACACCAATAAAAGCGGTAAGAGCTGAAAGAAAGTTTAAGAAGAGAGCCTTTCCTTTGCTCATTCCACTATGAATCAATACTGCAAAGTCGCCGAACTCTTGTGGAATCTCGTGCAGAAGAACCGCTGTTGTAGTCGCAATGCCCAACGGAATATTTATCAGATAACTGGTGGTAATCAATATACCATCAATGATGTTGTGTGCTGCATCTCCAATTAGTATAAGTGGTCCTACAGGATGAATACGCGCTTTACACTCCAGAGAATGGCAATGTCTCCAATGAATGAACTGCTCAATAACAAAAGAGAGAAGAATACCCAGAAGCACAAAAAGCATCGCTTCTTCAATATGCTCCCCATGATGCGCTATCTCTGGAATAAAATGTAGGAATACATTCCCAAGTAATGCACCTGTAGAAAAACTTACAAGATATAAAAGAACCCGTTTTAGTAACTTCTCGTTAAAAGACAAAATCACAACCCCAACAAGAGAAACGATACTCACAAGGAAGACGCTGCCGAATATGTAGACGTACGGGCTATTCATTAGGAAGAACATACCTTGTACTTATTAAATCGGCAAACGATAATGAAAGCATGTTGGATGGGTGCATGTTGAAGGAGAAACTACGAAACCTGTGCAAACAACACCACATAGTTCTTTCCATACTCCTTTGCACAATTCGGGCACGTCGTATACCCAAATAAGAGACTCTTTATCTCCTTGCCACGGCTCTCCGCATAATTCTTCATCTCCTTGGCCCACTTCCCTGCATCTTTATATGGACCTTCGAATACTTTGGTGAGAAACGTACCCGACATGGTCGTCATGTTGGCACCGGGGATTTTCCTCGTCACATCTATATACATAGTACTTCCCCACAACGAGGCACAATCATCAAAAACAAACACTGGCTTTTCCTCTTTATTTGCTTCTTCAATAAACTTCATATTCTTGATAATTTTCTTTCCCATATTGATAGGAATATGAAGAAAACATGTGATGTGATCCTTCACAAACAACTTTTCGTTCCATGTGATCTCTTTATCTTCCCACGGAAGAGGGTTAAACGGTTCACAGCAACCAGTGGAGGAAATATTTTCAATAGTCATAGTGGAGGAAGCTTATCAAACGCCGATTCTAATCGCCATATATTTGCGCTAAAACATGCTCACTAGGAGTTGGCTTGGAAGAAAAATAATGAGAAACTAGACTCATGCACCTTGCGAAAATTATCTTTGCTGCCTTCTCCATCCTTCTCATTCTATGGTACGTTTCTAGACGAGGAGTTTGGGAATTTTTGTCCTCATTACTTTAGTATCTTTATGAAAAAAGCTTCTCTATTAATCACAACACTATTACTGGCAGCCTGCACTCCAACTGAGCAGGTAACTATCGAAAACTTTGACGATTGCGCAGCAGCCGGCAATCCCATAATGGAATCGTATCCGCAGCAATGCCGCACAGAAGATGGACGACTATTTGTGCAAGACATCGGTGACGAAATGAACAAACAAGATCTTATTCGAGTTGATATGCCAAGACCCAATCAACCGATTAGCAGCCCCGTCGTTATCGAAGGTGAAGCACGTGGATACTGGTTTTTTGAAGCTACATTCCCCATCGCGCTTGAGGACGACAAAGGAAACGTATTAGCTCTTCATTATGCAACTGCACAAGGAGAATGGCCTGCCGGCCGTAGCCCGCATGGTGAAGGCTGGATGACCGAAGAGTTCGTACCGTTTACATCTGAATTTGAAGCAGATTTTGGCGAAGCTATTAAAGGGAATCTGATTCTGAAGAAATCAAACCCCTCTGACCTGCGTGAGAATGACGACGAACTCAGAATTCCTGTGACATTCGAGAAGGGCTCGGCAGAAACTTCTCTTATTACTCTTTCCTTCTATAGCGAAGAGGATCTCTCCAATGCTTCCTTTGAATCCCCTGTGACAGTAACACGCAATATTCCAAAAACTGCGAAGGTTGCAGATGCCGCTCTGCGTGCACTCTTCACCGGCCCAACAGAGGAAGAACATGAACAAGGGGCACGGACGAGTGATGATCTGCAGAAGCTAGGAGAATACTATCGAGGCATTACTATTCATTCTGAATTCCAGGACCCTAGCCCTAGCTCCAGCCCAATCACAGACGTTGCCATCGTAAACTTCCAACCAGCAGCACTAGAAATCCTCAACTCTGCAGCTGCACGGCAATTCATGGCCAAGACTGCAATTGAAGCAACGCTAATGCAATTCCCAACAATAGATTGGGTTTTTTACGCTATCGATGGAGATGTTTTTGTCGAATGGGACGCTTAATGATCTATTCTACCTCTAAGACCTCACCCCCTGCCCCTCTCCTTTTTTCTATTACAATAAGAATAAGAACGTTTTTGTAAGTAAAAATATATAAGCGGAAAAAGGAGAGGGGAGCTTCGATATTGATAAAACGAGGCGGCAAACGCATTTGTTTGCCTGTCGGCCGTAGTACCGCAGGAGCGGGACGAAGGCTGAAGCGAGGAGCTGATGTATGGACACGGCATGCCGTGTCCATACATCAGCGACGAGCGAGTTTGCGTTTGCCAACGATTTTTTTCTTGTCCTGAGCTTGTCGAAGGATGGTTCTTTTTTGATCGTTCAAAAAATAATAAAAAGAGAAATACATGAAGAACTTTGAAGAATGCCACATATCACCTGATTGGCTTCTTATATATCAACTACGTGAAGATGCTCTGGTCCTTACTCTCCATCGCACAGGATCTCACAATGACCTGTTTTAAGCTCAAATATTCACTTGCATTCATATACTTATTTGATATATACTACCAGTACCCCCTACCCCTATCCAACAATTAACTCTTAACCCTTCGACCTAACTCAGGACAAGCAGTTAACAATTAACCTATGCTCCCTACTCATAAAAAGAAGGCCTTGGCTGCATTAAAAAGGCTCAACGGCATCAGCAAAAAGCTGGAAGATATGATCGAAAAGGACGAATACTGTCCGAAGATTTTGGAGATGTCTTTGGCTCTTAAAGGACATGTGAATCACATTCAGGAACTCATATTAGAAAGTCATCTGAACACATGTGCTCCAAAACAACTCTCTTCTAAAACCGGAAAGGATAAATTTATCCAAGAACTTATGAAAGTTATCAGTCTATCAAGCCGATAGTATTTTTCATTATTAATTTTTCATTTTTCATTTCCTTTCATTTTCTTTCATTCCCTCGTGCGAATTACCACATTAACTCTGACGGCCTTACTACTCGCAAGCACAATCGGGATCTGCCCAATGCAACTCGAAGTTCCGTTGATGGATCACTCACAAATGAATATGGATATGGATGAAGATACGCCTTGTGGTGATTGCATTTCCGCAGCAGAGCATAATGTATTCAAAGATACTCAAATTTCTGACGGCAATCCTCCACTAATCACATCTGCCATACTTCCAACAGAAAGTTTAAATGGCTTAGAAGTTGATACTGGAATCAGTACTGCATCATTAAACCGAGAAGGACCGAATGCCCAAGCGCCTCCGCTCACCGGCACGGTTATTTTGCGAGTGTAAATATCATCTATGTTTAAGTAAACAGAAGTGTTAAGTACTTCTGCTGATCTTATTTTCTTATTTCTTTTTTCCTATTTCTATTATGAAAAAGTTACTTACTCTCTCCATTTTGATTCCTGCATTGTTCCTTGCTGGATGCGCTTCTAATGGACCTCTCACAGAGGACCAGCAGGCTGCCAAGTACAACATGACTGTAGAGCGTTACCGCGAAGAAAAGTCAGCCGCTGCCCGCATGAACATGAGTTTTGATGAACACATCAAGATGGTCATGGAAGAAGACAGCATGAACTCTGACATGAACATGGAAGGGCACAACATGGATGACATGTAATTTCCACCCCCCTCGAATTATGAAAACTCTATTTAATTCTCTAAAGGCTCTGATCAAACGGCGTAAACGTACGTCAGTGGTCATCGCTGCAGTAGTTGGTTCGCTAGCAGTTATAGCAACCGCTGGTGCCTTTACTGCCTCAATTAGTAAATCGACTCCTCCCCTCCTAGCCCAAACAGGGCGAGAAGAAATGGAAGAAAAAAGCAGTACAGGATTTACATTGGTACAGCCAACTCTTGTTAGCGGATCATCTTCAATTATCATCCTTGGAAAAGTATTATCTAATGAAACAGCAAACATCTACCCACGTCGTGATGGAGTAGTGGAAGATGTGCTAGTTGATATTGGTGATACTGTTACCAAAGGACAGGTTGTCGCCGTTCTACTATCTAAAGGTGTAGAAGGTCAGAGTGCTGCAATGATCGCCGAAAAGGGTGCACGCAAGGCACAAGCAGAATCCGATGTTATGAGTGCTCAGAGTGTCGCTCATGAAGCAGTAAACAAAGCACAGCAACAGATTGTAGAAATGCAAACAGCACTGAAAACTGCAAAAAGTGAACAGGAATCTATTCTTAGAATGTTCTCTCAGCAAAAATCTAATGTCACTCAAACACTGGAACAGGCATTTATTGCTGTACGCAGTGCGCGTCAATTGATCGAACACATTGCAACTGGAACGAACACAAGACCAGGCGATGAAATACGTGAGGACGATATTGACGATCAATTAGGCTTACTAAACTTTCAAACACGATTCGTACTTGCCCTTGCATTCGAAACATTAAATAAATCTGAAGATGGGTATCTTGCAGCCAATGAAGAACGCAGAGGAGAACTCATTCCTCAGCTTGTGCAACTTGCGAATGACATGCTTCTTAAAACCAGCGATATGCTATCGGCCACTCCTTCAGTAACAAATCCTCAACCAGGGCATTTAACACATCAGGAACTCTCGAACATGAACATGAGTGTGCTCAATGCTCAAACAAGCATATTAAAAGCAAAAGAAAACTTCGAAGATGCTCAGAATGCTTTTCTTACCTTAACCACAAAGGAACCAGCACTTTATTCCGCATGGAAGAGTGGATCAAAAAATCCAAACGTCCAAAGTAACAAAGTACAAATGATCAGTGCACAACTTTCTACAACTAAGGAAAATCTCAACTTTGTTGATTCACAACAGCAGCAAATGATCGAGAAAACTAAGAGCATGGTAAACGTTGCCGACGCAATGCTTAATGCGGAGTACGCACTCAGCGGAAACCGCCAGATTCTCTCCCCATTTTCTGGAGTAGTTTCCAAACGATTTATAGAAGTTGGAGGAATGGTAATGCCATCAATGCCTGCATTCGAACTTGTAGATGTCCCAACAAGCCTTTCCAAGATTGCAAAGAGCGAGATCCAGTTTGGACTTCCAGAACATTTATTCTCTGCCATCTCAGTTGGCGACAAGATAACGTTCCTTCTGCCAAATGATGATGTTAACGAGTACGAAGCAGAAGTGACACGCAAAAGCCCACAGATCGATATGCAAACGCATACAATTACTGTGCAGGCAAAAATCGATGACAGCTTAATGATTCCCAACCATGCAAACGTTCGTGTGCGGCTCATTGACCAGAAATTGCCTACATTCTCAGTCCCCTCCTTTGCAGTAAAGCGCGAAGAAGAAGGAAACATTATCTGGGTTCTTGATGATAAGACGAACAAGCCACAAAAAGTTTCTGTAACTGTGCGATCCGAAGACGGTGAGTTCGCCGAAATAAGCGGTGACATCACGGAAGTAACACAGATAATTCTAGATCCACCCGACTTTATTACCCAGCGCTTAAATGATTAACGCCCTCATAATTAAGGCTCTTAATAATAAGTTCCTAACCCTGACTGTATTTGCAGTAATCGCAATAGTTGGGGTCCTAACCATTATACAAACGCCTGTGGATGCTATTCCTGATCTCTCGGAGAACCAGGTGATCATCATGACCAAATGGTCCGGGCAGAGTCCGCGCAACATTGAAGATCAAATCACATATCCTCTCACGGTCAGCATGCAGGGACTTGCCGGAGTTAAAGATATCCGTGCGATGTCTCAGCTGGGCATATCAATGGTTACTGTTATTTTTAATGATGATATTGATTTCTACTTCGCTCGCGATCGTGTATCCGAGCGCCTGAGTCTTGCCAAAATGCAATTGCCACCTGGTATTACTCCGGTTCTCGGACCCGACGCGACAGGGTTGGGACAGATTTTTATGTACACGATAGAAAGTGACCAACACACACTAACAGAGCTCCGGTCAATTCAAGATTTTACTGTAAGGTATGGGCTCCAGAGCGTATCTGGAGTTGCCGAAGTAGCCTCCATTGGAGGTCATGAAAAGGTTTACCAAGCAATATTAGACCCAATCAAATTGGAGCAATTTGGAGTAAACATAACGCAAGTTATAGATGCCATAAAAATGGCAAATAACAATGTGTCTGGGCAAGTGGTGGATACTGGAGGACGAGAAGTTGCGATTCAAGGAATTGGATTCTTCCAAGGACCTGATGACATTGCCCAACTTGTAGTAGGCAATAGAAGTGATGGCATACCACTTACAATTACAGACCTTGGTGAAGTTCGAACATCTGGACTCTTCAGACGTTCTATACTTGCCAATGGCGAAGAAGAAAAAGTTGGTGGGATTGTTGTGATGCGCTTTGGAGAAAATCCGTTAGCCGTGATAGATGCAGTGAAAGAAAAAATTGCACTCATCGAAAAATCACTGCCAGAAGGAGTGACCATAGTCCCCTTTTACGACAGAACATCCTTAATAAAAGGGGCAATTAAAACTCTTAGCAGTGTCCTGACGCAAGAGTTGGTTATAACAACAGTAATACTCGGCCTTTTCCTTTGGCATTTTGGATCGACACTAATTACTGCCATAGCACTCATCATGGGAGTACTGATGACATTTATCTTCATGCGAATCTTTGGAATTCCATCCAACATTATGAGTCTGGGAGGTATTGGGATTGCCATTGGAACAATGGTGGACTCGGCAATTGTGATTAGCGAAAACGCATACAGAAAATTATTAGAAAATCCACCAGAGACGATTAATGATCGCATTCAGATCATTACCAAGGCGACACTGGAAGTTGGGAAACCAATCGTGTTCGCCATCTTAATAATCATTTTATCATTCCTTCCCATATTCAGTTTGACTGGTATGGAAGGAAAATTATTTGCACCACTCGCATTCACGAATGTTTTTGCGATGCTAGGTGCACTTATCGCAGCACTATTCCTAGTCCCACTTCTCTCCGTTTTCTTCTTAAGAGGAAAATTGCGTAGAGATGAAGATATTCCAATAGTTCGCATTCTTCAGAAATATTATGAACCACTGCTGCTTAAAGCACTAAATCACCGTAAACTGACTCTCTCTGTGATGGTAATCCTGGTTGTAATAGGAGTTGGTGCGATGACTCAAATCGGATCTGAATTTATGCCACCACTTGATGAAGGTTCCATCATGTACATGCCGATCACTGTTCCAGATGTGTCCGAAGAACGTGCTCAAGAACTTCTGATCATGACCAACAAGATAATTGCAGGATTCCCAGAAGTGGAAACGGTAGTCGGGAAAGCTGGACGTGCAGCAACTGCCACAGACCCCGCTCCTCTGGCCATGTTTGAAACCTTTATAACTCTGAAGCCGAAAAGTGAATGGAGAAAAGGACTTACAAAACGGGAACTCATTGCGGAAATGAACCGTGCTTTACGCATGGACAATCTCTGGAATAGCTTCACACAGCCGATCATCGGCCGTATCGATATGCTTTCTACCGGAATTCGCTCCCAAATAGGCGTAAAGATTTTCGGTGATGATCCAGTAAAACTAGAAGAATTGGCTATAGAAATTGAAGGTCACTTAAACGCTGTCCCCGGCTCTATGGATACTGTTGCCATTCGTACAATGGGACTTAGGTATTTAGATATTGATCTGCAAGATGATCTGCTTGCACAGTACGGAATTCCTAAGGGGCAAGCATTACAAACTGTTGCTGCAGGTGTAGGAGGCGCAATGGTGACAACTACGATCGAAGGACGCGAGCGTTATGGTGTGCAAGTACGTCTTCAACAATCTTTCAGGCAAGATATAGAAGATATTGAATCTCTCCCATTGCAAGGTAGAAACGGAGCACGAGTACCACTTAAGACAGTTGCAGATATAAAGCTAGTTGATGGTCCTGCAGTGATCAAAAGTGAAAACGGGATACTGGTTGCTGTTACACAAACAAACGCTAGTGGAATTGATCTCGTAACTTTTGTGAAGAACGCACAGAAATACTTGGATGAGAATCTAGAACTACCTGCAGGATATTATATAGAATGGGCCGGACAGTTTGAAAATCAGATGAGAGCAAAGCAACGTCTCGCATGGGTAGTTCCTATTGTGATATTCATCATCTTTGTACTTCTCTTTATGACATACAAAGACTTAAGTCTTGTTGCTATTGTAATGACAACTATCCCACTTAGTTTAGTTGGAGGAGTAATTGCACTCTTCCTTGCGCGTTACAACTTCTCAGTTGCCGTGTGGGTTGGATTCATCTCACTATTTGGAAACGCTGTGGAAACAGGTGTAGTGATAATTGTGTATCTGGAAAATGCCTTCCGTGCGCAATTTGGATTACCAAGCATGGAGGAATCTGACAAATATATTCCAGATCCAAATCAGCCTATTACACACGATGGCATTCTTGCCGCAGTAATAGAGGGTGCATCTATGAGGTTACGTCCGATACTTATGACGGCTTTTACCTCAATAATCGGGCTAATGCCGATGCTAATGACAAACGGTATTGGTGCCGAAGTAACAAAACCTCTTGCTCTAGTTGTTGTTGCCGGTCTTACAACTTCAATTTTCCTCTCGCTTATTGTGCTACCTGTTTTATTCTCGATGTTACGGGAACGACAGGTTGCAACTTAAATTATTTTATTTTCTTATTTACTATTTCCCCATTTATCCCATGAAAACAACCACTATCGCATTGGTTTCCGTATTAGGACTCGTTCTCGGATTTGCTGCTGCATCTCCTAAGATTACTCAAGCTCAGCAAGTAGCAGTTAAAGCTGCAGTAGGATCTTGTGCCAGCGGAGGCTGCAATGCAGGAAACTGTGCAAATAAGGAGGATTGCGCGCTCAATGGCTGCAAGAGCAAGTGCGGTTGCACAGGAAACAAAGCCAACTAATTCTAAGTAGAATAATCAACTTACCTTTCCATCATTTAATTATGAAATCATCAACTCCTTACAGTTTCTCTGCAACACTCAACCTTCCTATCAAGGAAGCAGATGCTGTAGTTCGTACAGCACTCAAAGAAGAAGGATTCGGCGTCATTTCAGAAATAGACATGGCAGCTAAACTTAAAGAGAAACTCGACGTGGACTATCCTCCAAGCATCATTCTTGGTGCATGCAATCCAAATCTGGCTTATCAGGCAATGCAATATAATCCGGATGTTGCACTCGCACTGCCATGCAACATCGTTCTGCGTGAAGAAGATGAGAGTACAATTGTATCCGCACTTCTGCCATCTGTTGCACTAAAACCGTTTGAAGGACTGCAGGTACAAGAATCATCTTGTACAGCAGAAGAGTCACTCTCACGTGTATTTGATGCTCTTACCTCTTCTTAAATTATTAAACCCTTCCAATTTCTTTCCCCCTTTATCAAATGTCTACTTACTCCACTCGCCAATGGGCATTCGCTCTCGCAATAGTAGCTAGTTCTATTTTTGTTGCTTGTTTCTTTTGGGGATCCTTTTTGAGTGATCCAGTATTAAAAGATCTTCATATGAATCTTATGCGCGTATCATTCCTTGGATTCTCTGATATGACTATTGGCGGGTTCATCAATGGATTTTTACAGAGCGTTGTATGGGGACTCGGTATTGGATGGATACTCGCTTCAAGTTTGAACATGTTCTCTAAGAAGTAGTAGAAGTATTCTTTAGCAATTACTATTTTTTCCAATGCAGTCATCGACTGTCACACTCCATGCCAAAGGTGCAAGAGCTGACCACCACAACCCTTCACAATTGGAAACACGCTTTATAAAATCGTTGATTCTAAATGCCGGATTGGCAATCGGCGAAATTGCAATGAGTATTATTACAGGAAGCACTGCACTACTTGCAGATGGACTTAATAATATTGATGACGTGGCAGCGCTATTGCTAAGTATTTTTAGCGAACGAAAGGCACAGCAAGGACCTACCGAACGAAATACATTTGGCTATAAGCGGATGGATGCCATAGCAGGTTTTGCAAAGGGATTTTTCCTTCTCGCATCAGCTTTCTTCGTCCTGATTCAGGCAATGCATTTCATCCTGACTCCTCAGGTTATTGATGGAATAACTGTTATGGCAATTGGTGGAATAGCATTGATTGTCAATCTTCTGTCTGCTTTTTGGCTCAAAGGCGATTCCTGCCACAGTCTGAACGCACGTGGAACGTATTACTGTATGGTCTATGATGCATTTGGATCCTTGTCCGTAATAATCAGCGGACTTCTTTCTATGACATTTAATTTTCTATATTTTGATGTCATTGCTTCCCTGTTTATAGCATTCCTCATGGTAAAAGCCGGATGGAATATTTTACGCGAATGCATCGAACTATTTATGCAATCTGCACCTGCACACTTCAGTCTTTTCCGATCCAAGAATGAGCATGAACTAAATCATCTTGGAAACATCTAGAGCATAACATCATGAGGTGGGATTACAATGTTGAGGAGTTTCTCTTTTGCTTTCTTCATATCTCCTGCTGCCTGATTAGGAGTCTT
>JAHIYH010000042.1 GCA_018814875.1 Patescibacteria group bacterium | reverse complement strand
TGACAACCTCCGCTTCAGCCTTCGCCTCTTGCCAACCGTCATCCTTCGCTTTTGCTTGGCTTGCCAACCGTAGCCGCAGCGGCTCATTTGCTCAATAAAATGGCACCCGCAAAAGGCTACGGATGACAACCTCCGCTGCGCGAAGGTTGGTGGAGCTGGGGGGAGTCGAACCCCCGACCTCCTGATTGCGAACCAGGCGCTCTGACCAACTGAGCTACAGCCCCAAGGTGTGTATTAATGATAATAATGAACAAAGTAACCATTCTGACCTGCCCCTCCGTAGCCCGAGGGCGAAGGTGGGAGCTACAGCCCCAAATCGCACGAAGTTTACCTTCTCAATACTCATTTCTCAATTTATCAAAGACTTCTTTTGCGAAGAAGAATCTTAGTATATCCTTTTCCATGTGGTCCGGTAGCTCAGTTGGTAGAGCACTCGCCTGAAGAGCGAGGTGTCGCCAGTTCGATCCTGGCCTGGACCACCAATTATAAATATCCATCCACCCTAATCTCTCCAATATAAACAGGAATATCCGATTCACCCCTTTCTTTTTTAATAGCCTTTTTGAGTCCAATGCGATCAATTACATATCTTAATCTTCTCACACCTCCTTCTTTAGAGAAGTCAGTCATCTTAGTAAATTGCTCTAGTCGTTTTCCAGTCACATATATTCCATCAGGCTTTGTCTCCATATGATACGCACCCATCTTTTCGGTATCGAGGTGTGGCTTTAGCACAGGCATCTCATCATCATCTATTACTTCCAATCTCTTCCCGCGTTCTTCCAAAACAATTGGAAGAAGTTTCTTCATAAGATCATCAGTTCCATTTTTCGTAGCAGCCGAAATACTTGTGAAGAGTTCAATTCCTTCATCCTTTAATACATCCTCGAACTTCTTAATATCATCCGGTGTTAGATCGATCTTATTTAGAATAATTAATTCCTTCTTCTTTGCCAGAATAGGGGAGTGTGCAGATAGTTCTTTTCTAATCGCTTTATATTCATTAATGAGTATTTTTGGATCATCTAGAGCCCTGCTTACATCCAGCATATGCAAGAGAATTCCACAGCGTTCGATATGCTTTAGGAACTGGCCTCCTAATCCTTTACCCTCGCTTGCTCCTTCTATGAGTCCTGGAACATCACAAACTATAAAAGAGCGATCATCCACATTTACGACGCCAAGATTTGGAACAAGCGTTGTAAATGGATAATCAGCAATCTTGGGCTTGGCAGCACTGACTACAGAGATGAGTGTAGATTTACCAACACTTGGGTATCCAATAATCCCAACATCCGCGACAAGCTTTAGTTCCAGTTTCAATTTTTTCTCCTCACCTGGTTCACCCAGCTCAGAGAAGTCCGGTGTCTGACGAGTAGCAGCTTTGAAGTGTGTATTTCCATATCCACCTCTTCCACCTTTAGCTACCAACAGCCTTTCTCCACTTCGTGTCATATCTGCAAGGCGTACTTCATTTCCGTCTACAATTTCTGTAACAACTGTACCAATGGATACTTTGAGGATTAGATCTTCTCCATCTCTGCCATTTTTGTTCTTTCCCATTCCAAATATGCCTTTATCTGCCTTAAAGTTTTTCCTAGAAGCGAAGGCGCTTAACGTGTCTGTATTCTCGTTAGCAACTATCAGAATATCTCCGCCTTTTCCGCCATCGCCTCCGTCCGGACCACCTTTGGGCACGTATTTCTCTTTACGGAAGCTTACGCATCCGCGGCCGCCGATGCCTCCTTGCACGGTGATGATGGCTTCATCTAAAAACATAAAAAGTTAATAGTGAAAAGTTAAAAGTGAATAGTTAATAAAGTGACGAATGAAAAATGAAGAATGAAAAATGAAAAATTACCTCTTCTTTGAGGATTTAATAATAGCAGTTAATAGAGATATTAACTCGTTCGACTCATTCAATAAGTCTTGCACTATTTTTTCTTTGGATGTCCCGCTCCTTAGTATGAGTCTTAACCAATATCTTGTTTCTCTAGCCTCTTTTAAGGAGATGTGCATTTTATGAATAAAATCCTTTTTACTTTCGGCGAATTGAGCCTCTTCAATATTTGCTCCAATACTTGTGCCAGATTTAAGTAGTTGTCTACTAATGACGTATTCTCTCTTTTTCTGAAGATATCTACAGAAATGCACAATCTTCTCAGCGAAGTTGAATGATTTCTCTTGAACGACACCTTCTTGGGGCATAAGAGATCATTATATACAATATAATGGCATTTTTCATTTTTAATTTTTAATTTTTAATTTGACCGACAGGTTCTGGCACTCTAAACTCTCGAGTGCTAATCATTCCCAATTTACTTTTATGAGTAAAATTATTGGTATAGACCTAGGAACGACCAATTCCTGCATGGCAGTAATAGAAGGCGGAGAGCCTGTAGTTATCCCTAATGCAGAAGGGAACCGCACCACGCCATCTGTGGTGGGATTTAAAGATAACGGAGAAGTTTTGGTTGGAGTAGCTGCAAAACGCCAAGCTGTAACTAATCCAAAAAACACTATTTTCTCTGCAAAGAGATTTATTGGTCGTAGGTTTGATGAGGTAAAAAACGATGCGAAAAATACTCCGTTCACTACCAAGTCTGGCAAAGATGGCAGAGTTACTATTGATGTAAACGGAAAAGAAATGATGCCACAAGAAATCTCTGCAAAAGTACTGCAGAAAATGAAGAAAGATGCAGAGGCTTATCTTGGAACAACTGTTGATAAAGCTGTTATTACCGTACCTGCGTACTTTGATGATTCACAACGTCAGGCAACCAAGAATGCAGGAAAGATTGCTGGTCTAGAAGTAGAGCGCATTATTAATGAACCAACGGCTGCAGCACTTGCATATGGTCTGGATAAAGGAAATGAGCACAAAATAGTTGTTTATGACCTAGGAGGTGGAACCTTTGACGTCACTGTATTAGAAATTTCCGGTGAAGGTCATTTTGAAGTTCTTTCGACTAATGGAGATACACAACTTGGTGGAGATGACTTTGATCATGTCATAATCTTCTGGCTTCTTGATGAATTTAAAAAGGATCAGGGTATAGATCTAAGTAAGGACAATATTGCGTTACAGAGACTTAAAGAGGCTGCTGAGAAGGCTAAAATTGAGCTTTCTTCTGCAACTGAGACAGACATTAACCTGCCGTTTATTACGGCAGATTCTAATGGGCCAAAGCATCTTAATATCAAGCTTTCACGCGCAAAGTTAGAATCATTGATTGCTGATTTGATCGAAAAGACTGTAAAACCATGTGAAGCTGCACTCAAAGATGCAAAGCTTAGTAAGAGCGATATAGAAGAAGTTGTACTAGTTGGAGGAATGACACGAATGCCAGCAGTACAGGCAAAAGTAAAAGAACTGTTTGGAAAAGAGCCACACCAAGGTGTTAATCCAGATGAGGTTGTTGCAATTGGTGCGGCTATTCAGGCCGGACAGATTGGAGGGGATATTCACCGCGATATTACAATTGTAGATGTGAGCCCACTGAGTCTGGGATTAGAAACATTAGGAGGTGTTGCCACAAAACTCATTGAACGTAATACCAAGATTCCTACTAAAAAGAGTCAGATCTTTTCTACCGCTGCAGATAGTCAGCCTTCTGTGGAAATCCATGTAGTACAAGGAGAACGCGAGATGGCTTCGGACAACAAGTCTCTTGGTCGATTCATCTTAGACGGTATTCCTCCAGCACCTCGTGGAGTACCTCAAATTGAAGTTACATTCGATATTGATACGAATGGAATCCTGCATGTGAAGGCAACAGACAAGGGAACCAATAAAGAGCAGCACATTACTATCCAAGGTTCTACAGGACTCTCTGACGAAGAAGTAGATAAGATGAGGAAAGATGCTGAGTTGCATGCAGAAGACGACAAGAAAAAGAAGGAAGTCATTGATGCTCGTAACAATGCAGATGCGCTCGTCTTCAATCTAGAAAAGCAAATGCGTGAGCACGATGCTAAGATAGGAGATGACCTCAAAAAGAGTGTGAATACGAAGATTGGTGACCTCAAAGAGCTTTTGAAGAAAGAGGATGCTTCTGTCGATGAATTCAAGAAGGCGACTGAAGAGCTTTCTACGGAAGCACAGGAGATTGGTAAGATCATCTATGAGCAAGCTCAGAAAGAAGGTGCTGCGTCTCCAGAAGGAGATGAAGCTCCTAAGAATGATGTTGTGGATGCGGAGGTGGTGGAGGAAGAGAAGAAGGAGGAATAGGAAGTTAATTAAAAACGTAGCAGCTCTGTAGCAGAGCTGCTACGTTTACGATTGATTATAATAAATCGCGCCCACGAAGGGGCGCTCTGGGTTACAAATTACATTAGAACCTAAGAGCAGCCCTTCGTGGCTGCGGTGAATCTTAAGAACGTCTACAATTTAGATCCCACAAATTCCGCCAACTCGACCATCCTAGAACTGTATCCCCATTCGTTGTCGTACCACGCGAGAGTCTTCACGAGTGTAACGTCTCCTTCCTTTTGAACCTTCGTACTCAAGGCATCAACAATGGAACTACGTGGATCTCCTACAAAATCTTGCAGGACAAGGGGGCGTTCTTCGTAACCTAGAATGTCTTTCATAGATCCTTCTGAAGCTTTCTTGAACGCTGCATTCACTTCTTCTGCGGTCGTGTCTTTATCCACTACGCATGTGAGATCTGTGATGCTCCCTGTAAGTGTTGGAGTTCTGATAGCCATTCCATCTAGTTTCCCTGCTAATTCAGGAAGTACTAATCCTACTGCTTTAGCCGCACCTGTTGTAGTTGGTATTAAATTAACCATTGCAGAACGCGCGCGCCTCCAGTCCTTATCCGGCCCGTCTACGATCTTCTGAGAGCTGGTTACACTGTGAATAGTCGTCATGAAGCCCTGTTGAATTCCAAAGTTATCATTCAAGACTTTAGCCATAGGTGCTAAACAATTTGTAGTGCAAGAAGCATTAGAGATGATATTCATGCTTGGTTCGTAACTTTCATGATTTACACCCATTACAAACGTTCCATCAATCTCATCTTTTCCTGGGGCTGAGATAATTACTTTCTTGGCGCCTGCATCTATGTGCTTTTGCGCACCTTCACGTTTGCGGAAAATTCCGGTGCATTCCAATACAACATCCACATTCAGATCTTTATGCGGAAGCTCCGCAGGATCTTTGATAGCTGTCATCTTGATCGTTCCAAAATTCCCTGAAATTGAATCATCATCATGTTTAAGATCGCCACAATCGAATTTCCCATATGCAGTATCCCATTCAAGCAAGTGAGCGAGAATATCATTTGGAGAGAGGTCATTAATCAGTACAACCTTGATATCAGGGTGCTTTTCGCAAATGATTCTAAGTACCTGTCGACCGATTCGTCCGAAACCGTTTATTGCAATATTCATTGAAGAGGGGGTAGTTGGTATCACTCTATCAAAATATTGAGAGAATGAATAATTAATAATGAAAAATGAAAAATTAACGGCATTATTTATTCTTCATTCTTAATTTTTCATTTTATTAAACTCTTTCTGTAATAACAGCGTATCTACCTCCATAAGAGGGGATTCACACACTAAAGAGCCTCCAATATTCCGTTTCTTTAAAATTTTAAGGAACTCCTTCCACTTAGCATCACTCTTTTTTAGTGAAAGATGTTTGCGCTCACCTTTTTCGGAATATTCAATTCCTGAATAGTGCAGATGCATTTGCTGGAGTGATTTCTTACCCAGATACTTCTCGTACATATCAAATATCTCGTTAAACTCTTTTGTTGAATTAAATCCTCCATTCGTGCGTGCGTGCATATGCGCAATGTCTACACACGGGTAAATTCCAAATTCCTTGCTGATCTTGAGTACCTCTTCGAGTGTCCCAAACTGCGTGCCTTTACCCATCGTCTCGTAAGCCAGATTAACGTTTGGGAAGAGCTTATCGCGATTCTTCATAATGTCTGCTGTAGCCTTTTGTACGTTCTTGAAGGCCTTTTCAGGTTCCATTCCTAAATAGAATGCCGGATGGACGCAAACTGAATGAGCTCCTGCAAGTTCGGCCATCTCCAGTGCTCTGAGAATCCTCTTTTTACTTGCTACTAGCTTCTCGGGTTCCTTGGCATTCAGATTGACGAAATAAGGAGCATGAACGGTCAGATACATTCCAAGTTCCTCAGAAACTTCCCGAATTTCTTCCATTCTCTTTGGCGCATTTGGTACGCGTTGAACCCATTCTATTTCCATCGCTGTGATGCCAAGCTTGTGTGCTTGTTTGATTCCTTCCACTGTTCCACCTGGCGAAGGAGTGGAGAGGGGAGAGCCGGCGACGGCGAAGTGGAGTACCATACTCTTAAGTGTGTGATGTGATTATACCTCAAACAAGTACGTTATCTCGTTATCTCGTTAATTCGTTTGAAATTTTACGAAATAACGAAGTAACGAAATAACGTAAGCACCTGTTATACCAATAGTTAATCAAAACCTCTAAACTGGAATCATGCCGCTCGACCCATCAATCATCAGCCGCACACTAGACTCGAAGCAAGGCGAAGCAGGCTACAAAATCGTCGAAACTCTTACAGATGCAGGCTTTGATACATGGTGGGTAGGAGGATGTGTGCGCGATATGATGATGGGAGAAGTTCCTGAAGATATTGATATAGCTACTGAGGCAACTCCCGAAAAGATCTGTGAGATATTCAAAAAGACTGACGACGCATCTGCACAGTTCGGATCAATCCTCGTGTCACTTAAAGGAAACATATTCGAAGTGACTACGTTTCGTGAAGATGACAGTGCTTCGGACGGAAGACATCCCGAATCAGTAAAATTTGGAAAGAGAGAAGAAGATGCCGAGCGTCGTGATTTCACGGTGAACTGTATGTACTTCCATCCAATTTCTAGTGAGATCTTTGATCCTTTTGATGGGGAAATAGATCTGAATGAAAGGCTAATACGCTTTATAGGCAATGCAGAAGAGAGGATTGAGCATGATGCTTTACGATTGTTACGCGCTATACGATTCAGGGCATTGATTGATGGTCAGTATCATCCAGATACATTCAAAGCACTTCACGGAAAAGCGAAGAAGATCACAGTACTTTCCGGAACTCGTAGATTCAGAGAACTGGAGAAGATGTTACTTGGACCGCATCCTTCTATCGCATTTGAAGACTTGTGGGAAACGGATGTAATAGAACATCTGATTCCTGAGCTGCACGCATGCAAAGGTGTGGCACAGCCGGCTGAGCTACACGAAGAAGGAGACGTGTGGACACATACTATGAATGCCATTGATTCCTTTACAGAGGATCACGAGAAGGATGTACGTTGGGCTGCACTCTTGCACGATATTGGAAAACCCAAGACATTCTCTATAGAAGCAGATCGCATTCACTTTAATGAGCATGCACAGGTAGGTGGAGACATGTCTAAAATTGTTTTGGATAGATTACAATGCACAGCTAAGAGGCGAGACAAGATTGCTTGGCTCATCGGTCATCACATGATGATGGCAACTTTTAGCAAGATTGATGATAAGCGCAAAGCACATTGGTACTTCCATCCTTGGTTTATAGAATTGCTACAAGTTTTCTGGTTGGATGCTGCAGGTACAACTCCACAAGGTTTTGATATGTACGAAGGAATTATTCAAGACTACAACAAATTCTTAGATAGCCATCCTCGCCCTCCACGCGATCTGCTTTCCGGTGATGAGATTATGGAGATTTTAGGAATTGAGCCTGGGGAGAAAGTTGGGGAGTATCTAGAAGAGCTTCATAAGGCTCAAATAGGAGGTGAGATCACGATGAAGAGGGAGGCGATCGCATTCCTAAATGATCTAATAGGATAAAGGTGTAAGTTCCTTGCCAACAAAATCAAAAACACATTTAATGAGTCCTTATGTCGAATCAAAATATTTATAGTAATTCACATCATTGTATTCCTACATCCATAGGAGGAAGCGATGATGATATCAATGTTGTTGATGACGTATTGAAACTGATTCACGGTAACTATCACCACTGGGGAAATAATAGGACGCCGTGTATGAATATTCGTTTGGCCTCTTTAAACAGTATAGGTGGAGACTTTGGCATTCCTACTGAACCACTTAAGGATATTGTAGAAATTACAACAATGTTTAGATGGAGCGAGCTGTATGATCCTAGAGCCTTTGCGCACGTTGCAGATCCCTGTTCAATCAAGAGAGCTTTTAGATCTGCAAATTTTCAATTAACACACTGGTTAGAAGAATTAGTCTTGGTGAGAAAACAAATTTCAGCACTATTTAATGGAGGGCACTTCACTGTAAAAGATGGAGGAAGGGAAATTCAGAACTATATGATTGCTTCCATGAGAGAAAACAATCTTCAATCAGCTTTATTAACAATGTTAACAGAGCAGCAACATAAAAAATATGTATGGGTTAATCCAATGAAAGAGCTCACACGAACAGACCTAGAAAAAGCAGTTAAAAATTCAAAACCGACAGAATCATTGCAGCATCACAAAAACGCTTATGAAGAATTACTTCACACACAAGAACAAAAATTAGCTGAGTTTGTAGAAAAGAAAAGAGGTGAGATTCAAGCGATATTGTCTATGAATCCATCTAATGGAAGTTGATCCTATTGATCCGCGCAATCCTCAATCATATCAGGAGGAAATTCCTGTTCTTGCATGTCCTTGCACGATATAGCTCCGTTGCCATCAAAGGAGAGGCCCCAGATGCCGTTTGTTTTCCGTGCAAGAAAGATACCGCCACCCCCATCCAAGTTCACTGAACCACGTGCATGATCCTCTGTTTGTTTAAGAACATCTACTTCTATATCTGCCATATCTATATCATATTTCATGGATAAGGAAAACTTAATGGCGTCCTCAATGTTGTTGTAACACTCCTCCTCCCACACCCTTAAACACTTCTCTTTTGGCTCACACCATATGTATCCCGCTGATCCAATGCATCCATGTTCATCTTTATCTCCACCTACAATAGGTTCATCAACAGGAGGCTCTTCGATGACATCAGTTGGATTACATGACATTAAAAGTAGTCCGAGAACAAAGAAAGGGACAAGGAAGATAGGTTTCATGTATACGCAGGGGGAAAGCTGAGGGGAGTATGCACTAAGCCTCTTCTGTAATCAATGATGGCTTGCCATGAGGCCGAAGGCCGAATGGTGGGCCAGGGTGGAGTTGAACCGCCGACCGCCGGTTTATAAGTCCGGTGCTCTAACCAACTGAGCTACTGGCCCAGAGTTATGTTACCAGAAAAATGGACTTTCTACTCATTTGTTTGATGCTTGTTGAAATATCTTTGTATTGCCATATAGCGTTCCCAAAGACTAACCTGAATCAAGATGTGGTGTTGTTCTTTCCTAGATATTAACATTCTCATGTTTTTGTGGATTCATTGATCTGGCAATCATAGCCTCACGTACTTGTTGTCTAAAGAATTCAATCTGCATTGAGTACTCAATGAATGAACCCTGAATGACAATATCTGTTATTAAAGGGCAATTATTAAGATTGCTACCCCAAATATTTCCTATCGCTTTCGCTGTGTTGGTATAGAGATTTACTGCCCATTCTTCCCCTGCCTTAGCCTGTTGGTCTGCAAAAGCACATGGTTCTATACCATCAGGAATTTCAATACCTTCTGCTGTACAGATTTTTATAACCTTATTCTCTATAGCGATTCCACTGTATTGTGCCTCGGCACAGTTCTCTCTTCCACATCCACATTGTTCATCATCATCATTCCCCGGTAGCCAAATATGTCCTGGTTCAGCTGCGACAGCAACTCCATTGTAGAGATATGAACCTCCCCATCCAGTACCAATATTTTGAAGCGTTCCCCACTTTTTCCCTTCCAAAGCACCACCTTCTAATGTTTCACCGGCCAGTCCTGCTTCCAGGTCATTTGTTACAAGTGCAGGAAGTTTAAATAGTTCCTCTATTTTTTTTCGTAGATCGTAACCTGGGTGAACATTTAACAGAGGAATATTTGCTGCGCTGAGGACTCTGCGATGTTCGTCTATGGGACCTGCAACATCAAATACTATTCCATCGCACGTCCCATCAAATTTTTGGAGTACTTCTCCTACGCTATTTTTAAGCATTTCGTCTATGGTTTCGGCATCTTCTTCTGAGCATGAAGAGTATGTTTCTTTACGGAAAGTTGGTTTACCATTTTTAATTTCCACGATTCCACCACGGGCACCCGATCCGCCCCAATCGATTGATGCGCAATTTGTTGAGTTGTTCATAGGAGATTGAATCTACTATTTTCTTAAAATAAACGTCAGGTACATTGGGTACGTACATCAAAACGGATGCATCGTTATTTGCGCAAAAGAAAGCGAAGAAAAACTACTTCTCCTCCTTCACAATGACTTTAATTTCCTGCATCTGATCACCAACTTTCAAACTTACTGCAAATTCACCAAGCTCCTTGATAGGCTCTGCAATTTTGACCATGTCAGCTGTAACTTCGATTCCATGCTCTTTTTTGAGTTCATCGACGATATGCTTCTCGGAGACTGCAGCGTAGAGCTTGCCTGTCTTTGTGATCTTGCGTTCAAATGTGAGAGTCTTACCTTCCAATGCAGACGATGCACCAGTCGCCAGTTTCTTTTCCAGTTCATTCTGTTCTGCGCGCCTTCTAATCTGATCCGCATATCTCTTGCGAACAGTAGGAGTGGCGACAATTGCTTTTTGCTGTGGGAGTAGGAAGTTCAACGCATATCCGTCCCCTACGAGGAGGAGGTCATTTTTGAGGCCGATCTTCGGGACATCTTGGAGAAGGAGTACTTCCATAGTTGAGAGATAATTTGCTGCCTACGAAACTGAATACAGAAGTCATAGAGCCGGAAGAGTCTATGCAAGGGATTGGGTGGTGTCAAGGGATGTTTACCAAGCTGAGTTGCTAAAACTAGAGTTTTTAGCTTAAATAAGCGATAACATAGTAGGCGGGTCACAGGTCGCAGGTTCCCGTTTTTGATGTGCGACTTATGACATGTGACCTGTGACGATTATTCAGAATATTCTATACAGAACGCTAAAAGAGCGAGAACAGCCATCCACCAAAGCTCCACCAGCTTTTACTTGGCAGGAAAACACGCTCTTGCTTTAGGAACCAATTATGCAATGTGAGGAAACGATCAGAGTGGAGAGAAATGTTTCCTAAGGCAATTCCCTGTAAATTACGTGAGTATGCAAAGGTGTAGAGCGGTGCGTAGAGGAAAATTGCTGGAACATCTTCTTTTAGAACTTCTCTCAACTCAACTAGTGATTCTGATCTCTCATCTTCATCGCTTGTTTGTCTGATTGTTTCTAGAAGTGTGTCTGCTTTTAAAGATGAGTATTGCGAAAGGTTGTATGCATCGAGCCTAATATCCGCACGTTCTCCTGTAAGTTTTTGCTTTCCGGAGCTATGCCAGTATGGGTAGCTATCCAAATTATCTAGTAGAGATTGACCGTAGAGTAGAATGTCGTAATCACGATTGAGGAGTCGCTCCTCAAACTCATCACGTCGTTGCGGTGCTACCACTCCTACATGTACTCCTAGCTCTTTCCATTGATCAGCTATGATATTTGCGATTTCTAGATATTGCGGAGGCGAGCTACTTGTGAGTAGTGTTAGCGAAAGCTTTTCTCCTTCTTTGTCGATACGTATATCGTATGGATCGGTAGAGAGGCGACGACGCAGTAATCCTTTTTCCAGATAAAGATCAAAGACTGTAATTTGATCTTCTTTCGGAACGAGCTCTTCACGTGAAGCAATAAAGAGATCTATCAGATGTTGTTCTTCGGAGGCTCTCTTATAATCTTTTGGATCATTTGTTCGCCACACATAGAACGAATCTATAGTGTCACCGTTTGGACTAAGCAGACGTACAAGATTTTGTCCGAGTGTGAGGCTACCAGTTCCGCCGTGTGTAGGAAGAGCAGCTATCCATGCTCCTGATTGAGTTGGGTGCGCCTGAATAGGATTCCCATTAACTGTAGAACCAGATGAAGCATCAGACAAACTTCCAGTGACTGTCAGAATAGCTCCTGTATCCAGAAGCACAATCGGATCAATCCTGAGTACGCCAATTTCATTTGCCTCCCACATTTCCAGAAGCCTTTGCAGACGTACTTTTTCCGGCAAGTGCCAATCGGAAGAAAAGAATGCTCCTTGTGCAACTAATGGATCAAATTTGTACCTCCAATCAGAAAGATCAATTTCTAGAAGGGGAGTATCCACTATCAGTGATTCACCGATTGCATTCACCATTTGTTGCTTGTCCGTACCAAGCTGCAAGCCAAGACGAAGATTTTGATCCTGCAAAATTGGACGATCGAGATTAAAAAAGAGAGCAACATACTGCGGTAGTGTGTAGTGGAGCGCTTTGAATTGGCGAGGCACAATTGGCTCTCCATCATCATTTCGCGGTACATGACGCACACCATCTAAATTACGTATATCGGATAGAAGTGTGGAGTAATCGGGAAAAATACGAAATATGACACGATTAAGATGGAATTCTTTATCATCTGAACGAGAGAATCTTTCCAGAGTTATTTCGCTACTTAGTTCCGTCTGAATAAAACTTTTAAAGGCATATGGACCCGCTCCAATTGGATGAAAACCAAAATCTAGTGCCTGATCTAGCTTGGATATCGGTACACCTTCAAACGAGCGCTGAGGGATGAGTCCGATTGTTAAATTGCTCGTAAAAAAACTGTATGGCTCCTCTAGAAGAAAACGAACTGTTCTATCGTCTAATTTTTCCACATCAACACCCAAGTAATTTTGCCTCAGGAGTGTGTTAGGAAATTCCGTGTTCTGTATTGTTTTAAATGTAAATAGAACATCTTCGGGTGTAACTGGATGTGGATCTTCTTCTGTGGAGTCGTGCCAATAGATATCTTCTTTTAGAGTGAGTGTGTATATACGATTGTCATTACTCACTTTCAACGTTGCCAGATCTTCCTCGATACTCTTTGTTTCGGGGTTGTATTTTAGAAGTCCGGAAAAGACTAGCGAGACAATATCCCGATTCACATCATTGGTGATTGTAAACCAAGGGACGAGTTGTTGGAATTCTCCAACAGAACCTTCTATATATGTTCCTCCTTTGGTAGGAACCAGAATTGTATTCTCTCCGTAAAATCGTTTTGCAAGAACAAGAAAACTCAAGATAAACGCGCCTAGCGCAATCAGTAAGATGATACGTTCGAGGTTAAACCGTTGTTTGATGGTGTGGGAAAGACGGGACACGGATAACAAGGGAAGTATTGAAAGTGGGAGGAGTATAGCAGCTCAGTTATGGCAAAGAGGAAAAAGAGAGAAAAGAAATAAAAGAGTAAAAAGAGTAACTTCACGTTAGTTTGGTATCATCAAAAAATTACATCTCCTTTTTCTCCTTTTCATCCTTTAGCTCTTTTTTCTCCTTTATTCTTTTATCTCCTTTTCATCCCTTAACTCTTTTATCTCCTTTCAAAGGATAAACCACTGCAAAACAGGGATCAAAAGAAAGATAGCACTAAGAACGACCGCAGCACGGAAGATTACACTCTCGGCACCACGTCTTTGAACAATAGATGATGAACCGGCGCCTCCAAATGTGGCAGATAGACCAGATGCTCTGTGCTGCAACAAAATGCAAATCATAAGCAGAACAGAGACAATTATTTCGATAAAGTTTAGGATTTGAGCCATATGTCTCGTATTGTATGACGGAAGGAAAGTTTTATCAATAATTATCCAGAGAATGAATCTGATTAGGGACTAGGCACTAGGGGCTAGGGGCTAGAAATACAACCGCACCGCTGGAGCAGTGCTGCTGGATTGAAAATAATTCGAAATCTCCCAGCAGCACCCGTCCGCGGGTGCGGTTGATTCTAGAAGAATCGTAGAAGCTCTGCCGCAGAGCTGCTAAGTTGAACTAGCCCCTAGCCCCTAGCCTCTAAATTAGCTATCCTAGAAACATGGGGGTGGTTAGCTCAGTTGGTCTAGAGCGTCTGGTTTACACCCAGAAGGTCACAGGTTCGACCCCTGTACCACCCACCATTGACGATTATCAGCATGAGTATAATAGAGTACCGATAGTATTGGTTCGCCAAAAGGCGAAGAAATAGATGTTGAAGCTACTTGTGAAGCAATAATTGCAGCACAGGAAGGGCGAAATCCAAAAAAGGATTGGAGGAAAGAGTTAGATGATTTATTGGTCGAAACATTACAGGAGGAGGTTTCAGAGGTCTTAACATACTTATGTGACAGGATTGGCGCTGCTGTCGTTAAGAGGACTGTCATTATTGAAGATAGGTAAAATAGGTCTAAATATATGGCTTCCAGAAGCCAAAATTATACACGTCACATATACTTGACAATTCCACTTTAAATCAGTATCTTACTATCCTTTTTTCATTTCCATATCTTATCATGTACGGATTTTCTCAGCGAGTAAAGATTGTAGCCATTTTAGGGGCTGTAGCCCTAGTACTTGCAGTAGCACATACACTCGTAAAGGGTGTACCTGCCGATCAAGCATTTGCAGTTGCTGCTCCAGAATGCACCGATGGATTAGATAACGATGTCGACGGGCAAGTAGACTATCCCGAAGATACCGATTGTGATTCCCCAGGTGATCCACAAGAAGGGGAGTTGGGACAGAAATTATTCATCAGTCTTTCGGACGGATTTAACGAAGTGGAGAACGGAGGAGCAATTACTTACACAATTGCGCTAAGAACAACCGAGGATGATCCTCAGTTAATTGATGTGCGTTTCTTTTTGCCTGAACTTGTAAGTTTTATCAATGCAAGTGAATCCGGTCGTAAAGAAGGAGCTGCAATCGTTTGGAACGATGTGTATGTCCAGCCACAGTATGTCAAAAATCTCAATGTAACTGTTCGTGTTAATCAAGATGTACGTGACGGAATTATCCTCTATGCAGAGGTAACAGCCGATGGCGAGAGGGCATCGGATACAACACAAGTAAAGGAAGAGGAATTTGGTATGGCTCCCTTGGAAATATTTGTTGACGATGGAAGAGTATATGCAGAGCCAATGGAAGAGCTTCATTATAAAATTATCGTTAAGAATCAGTTTGGACCAGACCGTAACTTCTCACTTTACTCGCACATCCCACCATTCCTAAGCTTCCTAGATGCATCAGGAGGATACAAACGTGATAACCGTTCTGTGGAATGGCACGACCAATTTATCGCTAACGGAGAGACTTTGGTTTATGACCTATTAGGAGTGATCGAAAGAAATACTCCTGAATTTTCCAATCTCAGATTGCGAGTTTCTTCTGATGCAGCTTTGGGTACAGATACCACAAGTATCCTTTATGAACAGATCCCACCTGCAGCATTGGATCTTAGTATTGATGATGGACAGTCAACCGCAGTAAATGGTCAGGAACTTACATACCTAGTTCGCATCAGTAACAATCAAGGAAAGCTTCTTACAGGTGTGGATATTAAGAACGGACTCCCAATCTACACTGAGTTTGTGTCTGCAACCGAGGGTGGATACTGGACTGGAAAAGAAGTTCACTGGAAAGATATAACTATAAGTCCTTTTGGAAGCAGAACTCTACAAGTAACACTTAGAGTAAGAAGTGATGCACCTTTGGGCGCACAGCTTCGTCATTCTGTGCGTGCAGCCGGGCGTGAAGCAGTTGATGTAACAGAGGTATCTACGAGCGCATCCGGACAACGAAATGTACAACCGGTGAACAATTCTCGTTTACTTCGCAAGGTTTCTGATCGTACAGAAGTGCGTCCTGGAGATACTGTGAATTACACCATTTACGTTCAAAACACTCTAGAAAATCCTGTGCGCAATGTCAGGATTGAAGATCGTATGGATTCTCGATTCTCTACTGTGTTAAATGCAGAATATGGTCAAATGCAAGGTGATCGCATTGTCTGGGACATCCCTCAGCTAGATCCTGGTCAGAAGTGGCAGGTAACCTACGCTGTGCGTGTGGACCCAAATGTGCCTCACGGAACAGAGATTGCTAATGTTGTGACTATCAGTGGTGAAGGTATGGAATCAGTCTCTCTTACACAGCGCACGTACACAACTCGCATTGGTGTTGTAACTCAATTACCAAGAAGCGGTGCCCCCCTTGACGTTATTTTCGCAGGTATTATGGCTTTCTTCAGTGGTTTCCCAACCATGTGGATTCGTAGAAGAAGCTTGGTTTGGCTTCATTAATACTAGAATATTGCTCCTAATGAAGCTAATGAAGCTAATGAAGCTAAATTCTTGATATAACTTCCTCAAGCTTCTATACTTTCTTTACTACAGTTATGACAGATACGACTTCCGACGAAACGACTGGCTACGAATTCCTTAAGTACGTCCTAGAATCCATTGTGGAAGACAAAGACGCTCTTCACATTGATACAAAAGTTGATGAGCTTGGTGTCCTTCTTACCGTTAAAGTTGGAGATAAGGATATGGGAAAACTCATTGGCAAAAATGGTCAGACAATTAAAGCGCTACGTACTCTATTGCGTATCGTCGGAGGAGGATCACAACGTATTAATCTAAAAATACTTGAGCCGTCCGAAGAGGTTGCATCTTAATCTTTCCCCAATTTCTTATGCTCCGCGATCTTCTAGAAAATGCATCGATCTTAGAGATAGTTGCTACGTTCGTTGCTCTCGCTTTGATTGCGGCAACGATTCTTTGTTTGGTATACATCATCGTAGGAGGTATTACTTTCATTCTTTCAGCAGGAAACGAGGAGAAAATAAAGAAGGCAGTGCATACTATTCGCTTTGCAATCATTGGGCTCTTTGTTTCTTTCATAGCTTTCTTCATAGTTAAGTTCATGGCAGTCCTTTTAGATATTCCATTTGATCTAAGTTTCACCATGATTATTGATCTAATTGATGAAATCTTTGCTGCACTAGAATAGTGATTAAATAATTTACAATTCCTTCTATGCATTTTAAAAAAGAACATGCAGGCAAATGGGTAGCCACTAAAAATGACAGAGTTATAGACTCAGGTAGAACTCTTAAATCATTGAGAAATAAAATTGATAAGCGAAAAGACAACAAAGATATTAGATTTGCACTGATCCCTAAACGATGTATAGCTGGTTGCATTCATGGAATTTGAATATTCATCCTTTCGGAATCGCTTTGGGATATTCTATCATCCTTCACTCAATGTAACGTTTAAATATAAACAAAGCAGAGTGCCGTATCAGGACGCTTTAGTCGATACAGGGTCAGATTATGTACTTTTACCATTTAGCATCGCATAGGAAATTGGAGCAGAGCCTGATCTTGATGATTATGCAGAAATGAATTGTGCATGTGGAGGTGTCTTGAAAGCCTATGCATCAAGATACCCCGTTGAAATTATTGTCGATCATACTGGTTTTAGACCAGCAAATTGGCAAACACACGTGATGTTAGTAGACGCTAATATTGTCCCTCTATTGGGACATCGAGGATTTCTAAATCGTTTTGATGCAACCTTTTATGGCAAAAGACATGTTATAAAATTAGAAGAATCCAAATAGCTTTCATTGATCGCACTATTCCTCTTTCTTTACTTCCTCTTCCTTTGGCTTTTCTTCTTCTACAGCAGGAGGAGTTTCTGCCTCAGATGTATCTTCTGCTTTTGGTTCAGGATCAGATTCTTGAGCATTTGGAGCTTCTTCTACTACTGTCTTATCTTCCACTACAGTTTCAGTGGACGCTGCTTTTGTTTCAGCTACTGGAGCAGCAGCTGGAGTTGTTGCAGGCTCAGCGGGTGCCTCTTCTTCATTACGCTTTTTCTTCTTGGTATATGTATCAATGAAGCTTTCCAGTCCCTGCATACCTTCCTTGGTAAGAAGTCTGGCAAGTGTATTACTTGGCTGTGCTCCTTTACTTACCCAATGAGATACGCGTTCTTGGTCGCACACAAAAATCGTAGGATTACGTGTTGGCAAATAGTGCCCAATTACCTCAAGAAACTTTCCTTTTACAGCTCTGCGTTTCTCAGCAGCTACAATCCGAAAGGTCGGGTCGTTGCGTTTGCCGGTGCGTTGTAGTCTTAGAACGAGCATATGATTAGAACGATTCGCCCAATTGGACAAAGCTCATGCAGTTTAGGGAAGCAATTTCCCTCGTGCAAGCGAGAACTGGCGGTTTTTCTAGCTTTTAGCTTCTAGAGGAAAATCTTCAGACCAGTTTCCTCCTAAGCAGCGACGCCGCGTCGCTGCTGCGATCTGGCAGCTAGAAGCTAATCCACACTAGGCTCTAACAATCCGAATACTTTCCACCTCCTGACTCAAACCACATTCCTCATGTAAATGCGTTAGAAGATCGGACGTAACAAATTGACATTCTTGGGCCGCCATAGAATGTGCTACTTCGATAAATAGAGTCTTATCTTGGCATTTTCGCGGTTGAATTTCTTCTATCAGATTAGGTAGTTTTTGTTCCATCCACTTCTTTGCGTGGAATACTGCAAGTGATGCCTTTGCCTCATCTAGGAGACCGTGCTTTCTGAGTGTTTTAGGAATGAGCTTACTAATGTGGTCCATGGACACGTATTATATCACGAATCAAAACAGCTCTTTAGGAGTGCGTATGTTTCATCTGCTGCCTTTCTCCAAGAGAACGAAGAGACAGATGTATCTGTTTTTTCTGGATGATTTTTGAGAGCATTCTTAAAGTTTTCATATGTTGGCTTTATTAGAATCGCTCCAGATCCAGCAACTTCTGGAATAGCACTTGTACATGATGCAATCACAGGACATCCACATGCACGTGCTTCTACTATCGGTAAACCGAAACCTTCGTAGAGAGAAGCTGTAACAAAACAAATTGCTGCGGAATAAAGTGCTGGCAATTCATCATCAGAAACATTACGTAACATGATCACGTTATTTGGAATATTAAGATCCTTAATCTCTGATCCACCACATACAAGAACTAGTTCTTTTGAGTTATCTTCAAGTGCTGCAAATGCATCCAAAAGCATCTGAACGTTCTTGTGTTGTTTAGCATTACCGACATACAAGAAAAATGGCTTCTGTAAACCGAATTTCTCGCATACTCTTTTTTGCACATCTTCGTCTTGAGGGTAAAACAATTCGGATACACCTTCGTAAATCACTGATGCTTTTTTTGTAGCACGTTTTCCGTATACGTGCATAAGTTGATCATATGTAAAATTACTCACGGTAATAATTTTTTTTGCCTTTCTAACTGCACGCGAGAGAAGAACTTTGTATGCAAATCGTTTTATGAAAGGTGCTTGATTCGGATACCAATGAAGAATCAAATCATGAATCGTAATTACATATGGGATAGGACAGAAAAAGGGGACATTGAAATGAGGAGAGAACAAAAGTTGTGCATCACTGTTCTTTATCATTTTGCGAAAAGCCCATTGTTCTTTCCATGAGTAATGGGGGATGGAAGCTTCTATTACTTCAATATTACCCTGAATATTCTTGAGCCAGTCTTCATTTCTGGATTGTACAAATAAAATCCATTTCTGATCTGAATCGACGCGTATCAGTTCGCGTACAAGCTCGCGCGTGTATCGACCGATTCCAGCATCCTGGATCCCTGCAAAGCGACAATCGACAGCTACTAACATTTAACAGTTAACATTTAACAGTTAACAGTTAATATACGCAATGCCTCATGACTATTGAAGAAGCATTAAAATCGGCCCCTTTGTCTTCACTTGAGATTGAAGTGCTCTTGAGTGCTATTTTGGAAAAGAACAGAGCTTGGATTCTGGCTTATCCAGAATACGAGCTAAGCCAGACCTCGGAGCAATTTTTCATGCAAGCACTCAAGCGCCGTGAAGCCGGAGAGCCTATTGCCTACATTACGGGAGAAAAAGAGTTCTATGGGCGACCATTCATTGTTAATCATTCTGTCCTCATTCCACGTCCTGCGACCGAAGGGTTGATTGAGTGCACACTCGATTTCCTTAAAATGGGCGAAGAGGAAGTACGCGAGATTGATACAGACATTGTTTGCATCACAAAGAAGCTGGGGGACTTATCGGATGTTTCCACTATTATCGACGTAGGAACGGGAAGTGGCTGCATTGCTGTAACCCTTGCTCTGGAATTGCCAAACGTTAAAGTTATTGCAATTGATATAAGTAGCGAAGCACTAGAAGTTACCAAAGCAAATGCTGAAAAACATTCTGTACAAGATCGTATCGACTGCCAATTGGGCGATGGAATCAAGCTAATAACTAATGTTAAGGATCCATTTATTTTGATTAGTAATCCACCTTATATTCCCAGTGGAGAGGATGTTTCATCGGATGTTCATTTTGAGCCCACAGAAGCACTTTACGCAGGAGATAAGGGAATGGATGTTCTAACGCCACTTGTTTCGGCAGCACAAAATCATCCTGCTTGCAGAGGTTTTGTTCTGGAATGCAGAAAAGATCAGGCGAAATATGTGATGTAAGGAAGGTAAAGAATGTAAGGAAAGTAAGGAAGGTATTGAACAGGAACTAGGCACTAGGCAGCTAGGGGCTAGATTGAACGAACATAAATACAAGATAAACGACGCGGCAAACGCATCTGTTTGCCTGTCGGCCGTAGTACCGCAGGAGCGGGACGAAGGCTGAAGCGAGGAGCTGACGCCCTGTGCAAATGTAAACGCGAGCAGATGGCGGGCAGACCGCAGTCTGACCCGTCTCTGTCGAGCTACACCGCAAAAGAAGTATTATGCGACGAGCGAGTCTGCGTTTGCCAAAGATTTTTTTGTGTCCTTTTTTGATCTTTCAAAAAAGGACAAAGGGAAATAAAGATCAAACAGAAAACATATAATCTACTTTTGATTCTATAAAGCCCCCGTAGGTATAAGATGCGCGAAGGTATTTGATAAAAAGAAAGAACATGCTATTGTCTGGTCGTGCAAGAATTTCTCTCGTCACTTGGTCAGGTCAGTGCCATTATTGGTGCGCAGTGGGGAGATGAGGGTAAGGGTAAAGCAACCGACATCGTTTCGGAGCATTTTGATGTGATTGCACGAGCTTGTGGTGGTGCGAATGCAGGACATACGATTGTGGTTGATGGTAAGAAGCATATCTTCCATTTGTTGCCTTCAGGATGTTTGCACGAAGGAAAGCCAGTTGTCTTGGGGGCAGGAATGGTTATCCATTTACCAACACTTCTTGAGGAAATTGAAACATTAAAGGAAGCAGGAGTTGATATTGTTCCACGCCTATCAATTTCTGACGAGGCACATATCTTGTTTGATTATTACAAAGATCTGGATGCTAAGTTGGAGGAGTTACGTGAGCAGGGGATTGGAACCACAAAACGTGGCATAGGACCTGCATACATGGAGAAAGCTAAACGCTCTGGCATTCGTATGGAGAATCTTAACTCAGATCCATCTGATGCATTAAGCGCTGCTGCAAAAGAACTCGAGAAAACGTACGGACTCACAATAGACATTGCGTCTGAGATTGCACGCCTCAAAGAAGCTCAAGAGGTTTTGAAAGGATGTGTAAATGATACTGTTATGCAATTGCATGGATACCTGAAGGAAGGAAAGAAGATCCTGATAGAAGGCGCACAAGGAACTCTTCTGGATATCGATCATGGTTCATATCCGTTTGTTACAAGCAGCTCAACTACATCTGCAGGTGCATTACAAGGGCTTGGAATTCCTCCCAATGCACTTAAATCTTGCATAGGTATTGCAAAGGCATACTGCACACGCGTGGGAGAAGGAGGATTTGCAACAGAAGTAGAAGGTGAAGTAGGAGACAGACTGCGTGAAAGAGGAGGGGAGTATGGTGCAACAACAGGAAGACCACGACGCTGTGGTTGGCTTCATATAGATGATTTAAATAAGGCTGTAATGCTCAATGGGATCACTCATTGGAACATCACTAAGCTTGATGTATTGGATGAAGAGGAAAAGATTCCTGTTGGTGTAGGTTACGATAATGGCAATGTCGTCTATGAGCAGATTCAGGGATGGAAGGCAAGTACAGTAGGAATGACCAAATTCGAAGAATTACCCGAAAATGCTCAGAGCTACATTAAATATATAGAGGACAAGACAGGAGTGTCGGTTGCTCTTATAGGTACAGGACAGGGTAGGGAAGAAATGATCGTTAGAAGTTGATTAATATCTTATTTGTGCGAGAATAGCGCGCTATGTTTTCAGAGATAAATTGTTGCATCTTCGAAGATTCTGGCAATCCACACCAGCCAAAATCAGAGATGTCTCATCTTGCACCTCTTAATAGAGTCTTTCTAGATCAACTACGGCGTGTTGCATTTGAGGATGGTATGAGTCTAAATTTCAGTAGTTTTAGTCATCAGCTCGTAAGAGATAATGATAGCGAGGCAGTGTCAGCAGTGAATGCTCCACGTTTTGATGCTGATTATGCAATCAATATGTATCCATCTTTGAGCGATATTGGACCTGAATTAGGTCATCTCATTCTCAACAAAAGAGAAAGGTATGCTCATATCTTCGTTATTACTCATGCAAGAATTATGGAGGCTAATCTACTTAGGGGGCTTTCGGCAGTTACACAAAATGCAGGAAAAAGTAAAAGTGAAGTAATAACTACTTTTCTCGAATCATATGATGCAGAAGATGCACATATTTTGAGCTTTTGGAATGTAGAAGCAACAAGAGATGAATGGACTCGTAGACGGCTACTCTCTGTATTTTCGTCCACTTAACTAGCCGCCCTCTCTCCCCATTTAAGCTTCCGCCTGAGAGTTGCAAAGAACGTATCTTGCTTTCTGCGTAGGAACTTAACAGTTTCTGAATTGATGTGTGCTTTTACGCGATCGTTTCTTTGTAATGGAATGTAGATTTGTCCGTCTATTGTAAGAACTACTTCTGTGTCTTGGAACTTATTCTCTTTAGTAAGTACTTCTACTTCTACTTCCGATTCTCCCGGAATTACGATTGGCTTCTGGCTAAAGCTATATGGATTGATTGGAGTTAGTATCATTGCTTTGAGTGTTGGATAAACAACTGGTCCTCCGGCTGCCAAAGAATAGGCTGTGGAACCCGTTGGAGTAGAAATTATCAAACCATCTGCATGATAGTTGGTAAGCTCTTCGCCATTCACGGTTGTTTTTAAGTTTACAAGTCGCGCGATAGTTCCTTGTGCGATAACTGCCTCATTAAGTGCACTGCCATTGAAGATTTCTATTCCATCACGCTGAGCACTTACATGCAAAATACCGCGTTCTTCTGTTGTACCATCCCCTTGTAAAAGCTTGGGGATCATTTCTGCAGCTTCTTCAATATCAATTTCCGAAAGGAATCCGACTGTTCCCCAATTAACAGAGAGTATAGGAATCGAGAAATCTTTCATTTCTCTTACGGCACGCAGAATCGTACCATCTCCTCCAATAACAATCAGAAGATCTATATCTTCGATAGCTTTCATTTGATCGAGTCCTTTTATACAAGCAAGTTCACCAGTTCTCTCGACGTCTACGTAAATTTTCACATCAAGACCTTTGAGGATTTCTATCACACTGTTTACGGCTTCATCTTTGTGATCAAGACCAGATTTCACAGTTACGCCGATGTGCTTAAAAGTGGACATAGAGCCTAAATATTGTGAACTGCTTCCATAAAGAGATCAACCGAATGCTGCCAAGAATATCGCCGAGCGTAATCTGGACCACGTTTTGATAGGTCCTCTCTCAGATCCTCATTTGTAAGAAGCTCCTCTAATCCATTAGAAATATCTGCAATGTCCTTTGGATCAACAAAAACCGCATTATTCCCAACTAATTCGGGAATGCTTCCACGTTTAGATGTAAGAATTGGAACACCGCGCTTAAGAGCATCCAGAATTTGAAGTCCAAATCCTTCGTACAAAGAGGGGAGTGCGAGAACAGTGCAGCTGCGCATGAGTACTTCGTATTCATCATCAGTCACATGTCCTTTCCATATCACGCCGACACTGCTTCGAATCGCGTCGATGATTTTCTGATCGTTCCATCCACGACTACCAACAAGCACCAGTTTGTATTGTTTTTTAAGTTCTTCTGGAAGCTTGTTATAGGCTTCTATGAGTCTTAGCTGATTCTTACGTGGGCTGAGTGTCCCTGCACAGAGGATTGTTTTGTTGTCAGGAGTGTTTGAACCTTTATCTTCGTGCATTGGTCCTGCAAAGATTGGAGTTATCTTTTCGGATTTCAAAAATGAATACTTTGTAAGAATGTCTTCCTTCGTATTCTCGGAGACAGTGAATATGTGTGCCGCTTGTTTGAGTGTTCGCTTAAGAAGTGATCTTTCTATCATCACAGCCTTTTTGTCGTGCGGCTCGTTTCTGAATGCAATTAGATCATGCACAATTGGTATAACTTTCACTTTCTTTCCGATAAGTGCGGGGACGATATAGCTTGTTGGACTAATGTAGAAATCAACATGCTGAATCCTCTTTATCTCTTTTGTGACCTTCCAGTGCCACAATAATCCAGCAGGGAACATAATTACTTTAACTCGGTTTGTTTGCCAGATTTCCGGAAGGGGACTATCCGAAATGAGAATAATCTCTATGGCACTTCTCTTGAGCATCTCTGATACAAATCCATAGGTCCACTGCCCTTTTCCTGTTCGCCTCTCGCGACAGGCCTCTCGTACGTCAACGGCAATTTTCAGCATAAATGTAGTGTAGAGCATATTATTAAAACCCAAATCACAAAAATCAAATCCCAAATACCTAAATCGAGGGCTTTTGGCTTTTGGCTTTTGGGTTTTGGGATTTATGTAATGGAGATTCTCATCTGCACTTGCTACACTAGTTGCCTATGGCAGCTTCATTTTTTCGACGAATTAGATCACTGGATTTAGAAGAGCAAATTCTCAATGGCGGTGCGCTCTTAGCACTTATTGGTGTATTCCTTCCTTGGACAGGAGGATTCATGCTGGGAAGTGATGCGATCTCTCATTCTGGTTTTGGTTTTTATACATCTTTTATAGGAATCGCTATTTTTCTGGTTAATCTTTTCGTAATACTCATCACATTGATACCGCTATCAGGAGGACCATCACTTATTCGCAGACATAATAAAGAACATATTCGGTTATTCTGTGGCTTACAATCAACCATACTTACCTTGGCAGCGCTCTCAGTAATCACGAAGGTAACATTACAATTCTCACGTATGGAAATTCGATTCGGTATTATCGTTACACTTATCGGAGGTATTGCAGTAATACTCGAATCTTTTCTTCGTATGCAGGAAGAGCGCAAATCCGAAGTGCATGATTTTTTCCATCATACAGAGGAAAAAGAGCCACAGGAGTCAAGATCGTTCTCGGGGACTACACATCCTCCACCTTTACCACCTCCACCTCCTCCTAATTTAGAAGAACACCGCATTCACCCTTAATATCCATGCCTGATTATAAAGATACTGATTTTGTGTACGTTGACCCCAAAACTCGTGAAGTAAAGGGATTAGTTGAATGGACAGCGGATGGTAATGCAAAACCACTACTTATGGTATTTAAAGAAGGGCCAGCTGTTAAAAGCTCGGATAAAGAAGATGCGAAACCTAAAAGGATAATAAAAAATATTAATCGGTATTACCCATGGGGATCGTACAAAACTATGAAAAAGCTATATAAGCTTGAAGGAAAGGGAAAGGAGAAGGAATCAGACAAAAACCAGTCTCTTGATGAAGCAATGGGCAAAGCTGCCAAAGAACCGTTTTGGGATTGAATAAAAAAGTTAATAGTTAAAAGTGAATCATTCAATAAGCTCATGACAAGTAGTTAAAAGTGAATAGTTACGCACATCTGTAATACACTCATGTGCTCCAAATTATTTCAATTGCGCACATACATTTTCCACTTCGTTCTTAGAACCAATGATGATTGGCGTACGTTGATGTAGATCAGTAATTTCCTTATCAAGAATTGACTGAGTGCCATCTGATGCTTTTCCTCCAGCCTGTTCAATTAAGTAGGCAAATGGGCCACATTCAAAAGCAAGGCGCAGCTTCCCGTCCGGATACTTATTGCCACCAATGTTTGTAAATATGCCCTGACCCTTGGAAAGGATATGGTGAATATCTGTCACCATACATCCTGAATAGCGAAGTGTAAGTTCACGATCTAGCCATCCTTGCACAACAGACTTGTATTTATCATTGCTACTGAGTGCACGCAAATTGCCAGGACTGTAATTTTTAGCATCATCATTAATACCCAAAAATTCTCTGAATAGAATAAATTCACCAACATCATTCAGAATAAATTCATGGACGCCCTTTCCTGTGGAGTAGACTAGTGTTGTGCGTGGCCCGTAAAGTACGTAGAGAGCAGCAACTTGCTCACGTGGCTTCCTTCCTAGAATTTTGTCACCTTCGTATATGCCAATGATAGATCCAATCGCAAAATTAGTATCAACTAAAGAAGATCCATCCAATGGATCGAATACAACACTGTATGGAGCGTCCTTCGCCAGTTCTATTACTTCTTCCTGTTCTTCCGAAGAATAGCAGCACACTAATTCGCTTTCACAGAGATGCTGTCTAAAAATGTCATCGCTCAAAACGTCCAACTTCAGCTGCTCTTCACCAGAGATATTTGTTCCTCCAGAAAACCCCGATTCTGATGTTTGAATTTCGTAACTTACATACTTGGCTGCACGGGAAATATCCAAGATAAGATGGCGCAAATCATTTGCTGCCTGTGCTCTGTGGAACAGGTGATAGTTGAGTGAGATTCGCTCATGTATGGCGCAGTTATCTGACAAAAGTGCGAAGGGGGAATAGTTACTGGTTTTTAGTTTTTAGTTTTTTGTTCGGTACGTCAAGTAGTTTGTATAAAAGAAACCAAAAACTAATAACTAGAAACTAGTAAACTTAAATCATTTCACCTAGCTTTATGACCATCTCAGTTACTCTCATCGCATACCCCCATTCATTGTCATACCAACTGATGATTTGCGCAGCTTTTCCATCTACCACCTTGGTAGAAGGTGCATCTACAATGGAAGAATGTGGATCCGTCTGGAAATCGATTGATACGCATTGATCTTCGGATACATCTAGAACTTCTTTCATGGGGCCGGACGAAGCAGCAGTTTTAAGTTTTTCATTGATCTCTTCTGCTGTTGTATCTTTCTTTAAAAAGAACGCCATATACGCACAGCTAACTGTGGGCACAGGAACACGAAATGCCATACCATCGATCTTGCCTTTCAGATGCGGAAAAATGTCTGCACAGGCTTTTACTGCGCCAGTCTTTGTAGGAATCATAGAAAGAGTTGCCGCTCGCGAACGTCTTAAGTCATTTCCTTCCTTATTTTTGTTATCCAAAAGATTCTGAGAAGTTGTAAACGCATGTACAGAACTTACAAGCAAATTCTCAATCCCAAATGCTTCATCTATAACTTTAATCACGGGGGCTATACAATTTGTGGTACAAGATGCGTTAGAAAGAATATCCATGTCAGCTGTCATCTGATCATCATTAATACCCTTAACAAATGTGGGCGTGTTGTCTTTCATTGGAGCTGTTACCATTACCTTCTTGGCTCCGGCATCCAAATGCCCTTGTGCACTCTCTCGTGTTCTAAATTTTCCTGTAGCTTCTACCACAATATCAACCTCTAATTCTTTCCATGGACACAATGCAGGATCCCTTTCTTTAACTATTCGTACTTCTTTTCCATTCACAAGTATTATATTTTCATCCTTTCTGTCCACTGTTCCTTGGAATCGTCCATGTAACGAATCATATTTAAGAAGATAAGCACGCATATCTGCATCAGATGATGCATTAATTGCAACTACCTCAACTTGATCAGAGAAGCGTTGAACAAACTGTCTGTGAACATTGCGACCTATTCGGCCGTAACCGTTAATTGCAACACGTAACATGGTTGTATCATAAGCAATAAATGGCTTTGTGCAAGTACTAGTTATTTTTTATAAGGTTTTAGGTTTTGGGTGTCAGGTTTATAAATTTTTGAAGTAAATCTGCCCACCCTGTGTCACGTTACTTCGCTTCGCTACGCTCCTGAACACAGGGCATTCACCACTTGCCCCTCATCCCACCATCAAAAGGGCTAAAGCCCCGTGGTTCATTCGTTAACCCCGCGTTTAAACGCGGGGTTAACGAAACCAGCAATGGGCTTCAGCCCTTATAAGGTG
>JAHIYH010000050.1 GCA_018814875.1 Patescibacteria group bacterium | reverse complement strand
GTTTCAGCAACATACCCTTCACCTGCAACACCACCGTCAACATGGTGTCCGACGACATGCTGAAAGCCATGAAGAGGGCGGGTTGCCACGGCCTCGCAATAGGGATGGAGACAGGCCGCGAGTGGTTGAGAATCAAGGAACTGAACAAACCGTTCACTGACGAGGAAATCTACCGCACGGCGAGCCTGATCAAGAAGAATGGGCTTAGCTTGACACTTTTTACAATGCTGGGCCTTCCGAAGGAAAGTGTGGACGACATGTTCGCAACAATCAGAATGTGTCGGAAAATTAACGCGAATAACGTTCGCGCCACCTTCCTCTCGCCCATCCCTAAGACCCGAATGACCGAGCGGGCAATGAAGGAGGGGATACTTAAAGCTTCCTACGACGACCAGTCGGAAGCCGGAAAACTTCTCACGCCTGTCTTCAATTATGCGCACCGGCGCGAGACGGAAAACCTTTTCTATCTCTTTGAGGTGGCTCTCAGATCATCGCTGCTGGAGCGTATCGTGCGATTCATTATCCGATTCCCGCTCCCTCCAGTCATCAAGCTCTCACTTCTACCCCGCCTGTACCGCGAGAAGAAATTCTTCAACATTACGCTCTGGTCCGGCTTCGTGTTTTTTCTGAAGACCACGCTCCCGCAGAACCGAACGAAGAACTTTAACAATTACCTGCCCTGAATGTTTATCATTATAGACGCAGCCATTTTTTTGTGCCTGTTTTTCACAGCCACACGGGCGGCGCTGCTGCTGGACGAAGGGGTGTATTCCGCGGCGGCGGCAGGGCTTCACATAGGGATGTCGGCGCTTGCGCTTCTGTTAATATCCATAGTTTATCTTCGTTATATCAGGCGTGTTTCAGCCGGCCGCTTGCTTTGGTCATTATTAATAGAGCAGGCGGTTTTATTATTAATATTAATATTATTATTCTCCTTCGCCCACATGAAGCCCGCGAAGGGCGTCGATAACTTATGGTTCGGGGTGCAATGGAACCTGTTTCCCGTCAACTTCCGTTTGATGTCGGCGGTCGCGCCCTCGTTCACGGTTTTGGAAGCAGCAGCATTTATCTTCCTCGTGTGGCTCGGTGTGGCCAGAGGCAAAAAGCATTTCGCTGCCGTTCCGCTCCTTGTTTTGGCTATTGCGATCGCGTGGCAGACTTTCGACGTGCCCTCGCCAAAAAAACATATTCATTACCTGCTGTTTTTTGCTCTTCCTCCGATCTTGGCAGCTGCTTCACTCTACCTGAACCGCCCGCGTCTTTTCGGTCGTTTTCTCATCTTGAGCGCAGCGGGACTGATGGTATTTTGGTATTACACCGGCTTTTTGCCTTTGTACGGAAAGCCGTCTTCGCTGCCCGGCTCGGTAGAAATATTGTACCCAAGCGAAAACAACAGGCCTGATTTCCCCTTGATGTATATGCGAAACTTTATTATTGACGAAGAGGGAGAAAACCTGTACACAACCTTCGGCCCCACGTCGGGTATTATAAAACTTAATATTCCTACAGCCAGAGCACAAGTTATTCACACCCGTGGACTGGCGCGTTCGATTGCCCTGGACGAGAAGCGGAACCAGATACTCGTCCTCGATTGGGATTTCGCCGAACTTCTTTTTTATTCGATTGAGCCGTTTGAGCAGCGGAAATCCGTTGACCTTTTCGAGCCGGGAAGCGTGATAATGCCGTGGGCGGTGGCGGCGTACAAAAACAGAATCTACCTGAACATATGCGGCTTTCCGGGCCTGGCCGTCTACGATCGACAAACAATGAAGCGGCTTAAGTGGCTGCCCTACAGGCGGCACGGGATGACCCGCTTCAACTACGGCGCGGAGGAAATGCTGCTCGACACCGACAATGACCGGCTCTTCGTTCACATCGGCCCGGTCGACGTCAAGAACCGTTTCAGCATCCTCCGAATTTCTCTCTCGCCCGCCCGAATCGAGCACCATGCGAAAATACCGGAAGGCGGAATGGGACTACTCCTCGCAAACGAGAAGAACAGTCTTTTCATCCCGGCATTTTATTCTCGACGATTATATGAATTAGATGCCGATACCCTTGAGGTCAAGCGGGTGCTCGAGGGCGTGTTGAACAGCCGCAATGTGGTTTACGACCCGGCCCGGAACGTGCTTTTCACGACCGGTTTTCTCAGCGGAGTCCTTGCAGCCATTGATTACGACACGGGTAAAATCATACGAAAAATCAGGATAGGAAAACGTTCGAACGCGCTGCTGATGGATGTGAAGAAAGACGTCCTCTACGTCGGCTGCAGCTGGGGTATACTGAAAGTCAACCCCGGAGCATTCGTCGGCGGCGACTGACCGGTTTTCGGGCAAAGTCGGCTATTCTTTCTTCTCAACCGCATAGCCGACGAGTTCGGTGTAGCCATCGCCCTTCAGTTTTTCCCCTTTGACGGTCGCTTCCACCCCGCACGTGCCTTCCCAGATGGCCTGCAGGGGACCGAACGTCCGCAT
>JAHIYH010000041.1 GCA_018814875.1 Patescibacteria group bacterium | reverse complement strand
CATGATTGGACGAGCAGGAAGGACAATGTGGACGATGGCTTTGTAAAGCCCTTTTTTGGACTTTGACATGTTAAATGGTGAGAATATAGCTAAGACAAGCTACAAACTACCATTTTTAGGCGCCCGAAATGAAACGCTCTCCCATCCGAAGCACTGAGTGCGCAGGATGGCTTTTCATAAACAAATTCGCTTCGCTTCGGTTGGCAGGCCATCCAGAATTGACATACAATCACACACTTATGTGGCACTACGTATACATTCTACGAAACAAGACAGGCAAGCAATATGTCGGTCACACAGCAAATATGAAACATCGCCTTAAAGAACATAACGAAGGCTCAGTTGCAGCAACTAAGAAACTTAGACCTTGGAATATAGAATGGTTTTGTAGTTTTCGTGATAAGACTTCAGCAATCAAATTTGAAAAGTATTTGAAATCCGGTTCGGGTACTTCAATTAGATATAAACATATAGCTCCAAAATAATAATGAACAGCAATATTACTGATACACTATCTAAGTGATTGAATTCCATTCTCCATTAGATTTCCCAAAAGGAACTATCGCAAGATTGCTAAAAGAAAGTTATGGCTCTTTGGTAAATGAAACTGAAACTTGGGAAAAACTGGTCCAGCAATTCGACGATGCTGATGAAGAAGTTTACACAAGACCAGAAATTGCTAATTGCACATTTATAACTACAAAAGATAAAAATCCAATTGGCTTAGGATGTTTTGATCCAAGAAAAGGGCCTGAGTATGGAATTATTGGCCATAATTGTATAATTCCTTCGGAACAGGGGAACAAATATGGGCAGCAGCAGATTAAGGAGATTTTCAGACGTTTGCGAGAACGTGGTATTCAGAAAGCTCGTGTCTCCACAGGCACAGGAAAATTTGCTGCGCCAGCACGTCAGATGTACGAATCATGTGAGTTTATAGAAACACGAAGATTTAAAGATGATGGCTGGGAAGAAGATATGGTCGAATATGAGATTGAGTTGTAATAACGTTCAGCCCCACCCTCTAATAAAAGGATCGAACTAGTTCCGAATAAGCTCCAGTAAGGAGCTCCACACCATAAACAAAAAGCAGCCACCTCTCGATGACTGCTTTTCATGTACCAAGTGTTCTATCGACTATCCTTTCCTGTATTCACAAACCGAATACACTGTCCTTGATTTCTGAAACCAAAATCTTCCCAACCGCCTTTTTTACATTCTGCTTTTTCTACAGGATCGGTAGGGCCGGCACTCCAGTGAGCAGCATAGCTATCGCTACCTAGAGTTGGGAACGTGTCTTCCCCGTAGTTGTAGCTATTGAGGAACAATTCACGAATGAAATTCTCTCCTGCAGGACCGCTAGCGGCTAGATCTCCATTTATATAGTAATTGTAGACCTGTGCGTCCGTATCGAGCTCAATGCCCAATGTTACCCACTCGCCGTAGGCGAAGTCAGTAGAAACATTAGACCAGCCAATGTTGGAATCCCAAACACGCCAACCTTCGTGATCGGTAATATTGGATTGATTGCTACAACCAGTCGCGGGACATGTTTCGTTATTTACGAACTCAATAATTCCAAAATAACCGTCACGTGCACCTGCTCCGTTATCGCCGGCGACCCAGAAGCCAGCTCGCGTAGCGTTATCTGCCCAATCGGGATCAAGGTAAAGATCAACTTGCACAGCCGTGCCGAAGTTTTGTGCGCCGACAGTCTTTATACCCTCAGTGCGCTGGAAAGTTCCTGGCGCAGTCTGAGTATTATCCAAACCAATACGTGCAACATCATCACGGCTAAACGCGGATACCGATTTTGCGCCATCTGTTGGGAATTGACGATCCGCTTCCCAGTTGCTATCGATTTCTGTTTGTGTAAAAGGGGCGACAGTCGCAAAATCTACTGCAAGTGCCGTACCAGCCAATAAAAGCGTTGAAGCAGTCGCAAGAAGGCTTCTGATAGCATATTTTCTATTCATAAAGCGAAAATGGGTAATAAGTATGGGGGGTCAGGCTATAACATCAAACAATGGCAGACAATTAAAAGAAGTGGACAGATAATCAGAATAAATACTCTATAAGCACAAACATATTTCATCTGATTGAGAGCTGCACCCCCTAATGAGAATGATCGAACTATTTCGTAATAAGCTCCGTAAGGAGCTCCATTCATCTTAATTTCAGTAGTAAGTAAATAAATCCGTAGCAAATTGCAGCATGGATAAATACCGCCAGTCCGAAATAGAAAATGGTAAATAACAGCCCCGGTGTATAACCGAATTGAAAAAACATAGTGTTTAATATACTTTCCATTGTATGGGTAATCGGGCTTTTAAAAAGCGGATACATATATGAAATTGGCAGTGTAATAACAGAGAGCACTCCATATATAGCACCCACAATTCCACTAGCAGCACAGATTTTCTTTTGTTGAATCATAGCTAGAGCATAGGATAAAACTCCTTAGCAATCTAGTAATCACCAACCGCACTGATCATAAAAAGAGAAATAATAACTCTATCGGCTCTTTTTCAATTGAAATATAGTTGATGGTTATGGATGTTGAGTAAGTACCGAACTAAAAGTTCTAACTTCCTCTAATTGAGAGCTCCACCCAGCCTCATCCCACATCAGACCGAAATCTTCTCAAGTTTCTGCTGGTGCTTCGCCTGCATCGTAATTGTTGCTTCCAGATCTTCCTGTAACGCCTGTCTGTGTTGCCTTGCTTCTTCAAATCCATCTTCCATCCGTTGTTCAAGTCCTCCCATTCGTTGTTCAACTCCTCCCATTCGATTTTCCAGCCCCATGATTTGTTGCTGAAGCTCATATTTCATGCCCTGCATATGCTCCAGAAGAACTTTGTTTGTAATTTCATCTGCCATAGGAGATATAATCTAACATTGCATACGAATTTAATCAATTTTTCTATTGGAAAACCAACCATTCATTCCATTGAAATATATCAATAACAAAAAACACACGACATTTCTGCCGTGTGCTTCTTTTGATTTTCAAGGAATTACGCCATGGAAACCTTCTCTGCTTTAGGACCCTTAGGGCCACTTCCGACCTCAAACTGTACACTATCGCCCTCATTAAGAGAGTCAAAAGATACATCCACAAGGTCTGCTGAGTGGAAAAATAGATCTTCACCTCCTTCACGGGAGATGAAGCCGAAACCATTTAATAGTTTCTTGATAGTACCTGTATCCATAAAAATAGGATGAAAAAAAGTAGAAAATGTAATCGTAATCCTGTGAGAAGCATCTCTACCTCTTTCAAAACTAAGCTTACGAGGCGTAATATAGCATAGTTACCATATTCTCCACTAGAACTATTTCAGGTTTTTTTGCCGCAGAATCTTGGCTGAATTCTCATATATCCCATAAAGAGCTACAAATCCCCGCCTATTAAAACAAATCCCCCACCAAAACGAATCTTAATGAAGGAGTTTGTTTTGTCATCAGAGGAATAAAGCAAGCTCTAAACAACCGACGACACATATAGTATAGCAAACTTGACGTCATTATTCAATAGTCTTTTTAAGCAAGTATTTGGTATCTGTGAGGCGATTTGAGAATGCTCCGTTGTCTGAACCACAGATTACGCTGATAAAAGGATTGTGCAGATTTCTTCTGCTAACCCTATTCATGTTAAACGAGGATCAGTGAAATCGGTGTAATCACCATAATCTGTGGTTCAGACAGTGTGCAAGATTCAGACAATCATCTACATTCAATGCTATCCTATCCCCACAACTTCCCTCTTTATTCATGACCTACATTTTACTCTTTCTAATTCTCCTCTCCAACATTGCATGGAGCTTTGCCTATCTTGCAAGTGCCAAAGTGCAAGGTACAAACTGGCTTATTGCACTACTCGTTCCTGGCTCTACTGAACCAGATAGCTATATTCCAATCGCACTTCTTATTGCGATTGTTTTCCAGCTAGTTATCGTCTTCATCTTGCTTTGGGAAAAAACACGCAGATTGGCTTTGAAATCAAAACTTCAAGCGGAACGTGAAAAAAGAAAAGACCTAAAGCAAGAGAGCAAAGAGATAAAAAGGGAATTCAAAGAACAAACATCTCAGCTTTCCGAAGTAAAGACATCTTTGGAATCTGAAAATGAAAGGCTCTTGCTCAGAAGTATTGATAGAAAGGATGACTCTGACTCTTAACTATTTCGTTTAACGTAACGCATAACGCGAGACTCTGTTGCGCCATACTACCCTAGCCCCAGCCCGAACCCGAACCCGCCTGCCCACCGAAGCTCGAAGAGCGAAGGCGGGAACCCGAATCCGTTCCCCAGCCCTATTTCTCGATATATACCGTCTGCGTTGGAAACGCCATCTCGATCCCCTCTTTCTCGAACTCTTCTAAAATCGCAAGGTTCATCTTTTGTTGCGCATCCATATAGTCAACGTATTCCTTTGATCCTATAAAATATACAATCTCGTAATTCAAACTGAAGTCACCAAATTCCATAAAGTGGACACGATCTAACTCGGTCTTTCCAGCACTTTCTATACACTTCTCTACAATCTCCGGAATCTTCTTTAGTTTGTCGGTAGACGTAGAATACTTAACTCCAATCTTGAAAACTATGCGACGCTTCTCTAGTTTACGAAAGTTCTGAACACGTGCTGTAGTAAGTTCTGTATTGGAGATAACGATCTCCTCTCCTTGTAATGATTGTAGACGAGTCGTCTTGATACCGATGTGCTTGACGGTTCCTTTGTCTGTTCCTACTACAATAAAGTCCCCTTCTCTGAACGGCTTATCAATCGCAATAGAGAGCGAACTAAAGACATCTGTAAGAACACTCTGAAGTGCCAAGGAAATTGCCAAACCTCCAATACCAAGGCCTGCAACGAGTGATGTTATGTTGAATCCGAGATTGCTAAGAATTAGCAATAGTCCAAATGACCAGAGAGTGATCTTTATGAAGATGGAAAATATCCCAGACACTTTCTGCTTTTCTTCGGTAGTTGCTCCACCGCTACGAGCATGCATACCTCTTAATACGAAGAAGTTGATCACACGTTCGGTAAGTTTAATTACTTCATAGGTCACCGCAATCAGGAATATACCCTTCACAATCACAGTTATAACCGGCGAAAGAGAGAGAGATTGAACTGCAATAAACAATGCCACAGCAATGTAGAAGAGGCCTCCAACTCCTTCCAGTACATCTACAATCACATCATCCAATTTAAATTTCGTCTTCTTGGCGATTGTCTGTACACGATTAAGGAGAAACTTCCAGATAATCGTAAGAACTATGTAGGCCACAAGGAAAGTTACTAGTGCGATCAATAGATCTTGCACAGTATTGGGTCCTATCTGCTTTGTGAGGATATCTGCGTAGTTCTCCATATTCCTCTCAATCATACCGTATATGGGCGCCTAAAACTAGGCTTTTGGTACATCTAAGTGATAATCAACTATCAACCTTCAACAATCAACTATCAACCTTCAACGAAATTGTTGATTGTTGGCTATAGATGGTTAATAGTTATTCCATGCGACATGTAATCCTATGTGATGAGAAAGGACATCCCAATGGCATCGCAGAAATAGAAGCAGCTCACAAGTCGCCAGGTATGCTTCACAAAGCCTTTTCTGTATTTCTATTCGACCAGCACAGAAAGGAGCTACTAATACAAAAAAGGGTCAGAGATAAACTTTTTGGAGAACTATGGTCCAATACCTGCTGCTCGCACCCCCAGCAAGGCGAAAAAGTGAATGAATCTGGAATGCTTAGAACAAAAGTTGAGTGTGGATTTGAGTGTCCACCTCTTCAGGAATTATTCTCTTTTGTTTACGAAGCAGAAGATCCAAATGGTAAGGGATATGAAAATGAATACGACACGGTACTAATAGGAAAGGCTTTAAAAGGAATTCCCTTTAATCCGAATCCTGAAGAAGTTGAAGAATTAAAATGGATCAACGTTGAACATCTTAAAAATAGTATGGAATCAGCTCCAGAGATATACACCCCTTGGTTCATTCAAGCCTTGAAACGTATCCTAGGAACTAGAAATGACTGAACAGGCACCAATTCATTTGGCCATAATTCCAGACGGCAATCGCCGATGGGCGAAGTCACGGACATTGAATCCGTGGAAAGGACACGAGAAGGCCATTGAGAACTTCCGATCGCTCACAGATTGGTGCAGAAATGATCCTCGTGTATCGGTATTAACTGTCTGGTGCTTCTCTACTGAAAACTGGAAGCGGGATAAAAAAGAAATCGACATGCTTATGTCTATGCTAGAAGAGTACCTAATAAAGGAAGGAGAAAAATTCATAGAAAGACAAACTAAATTCGTACACTCCGGAAGACGCGACCGTCTCCCCGCCTCTCTTATAAAAGTTATTGAAGATACTGAAGAGAATACAAAGGATCAAACCGAATTCACGCTAAATCTTGCAGTGGATTATGGCGGAAAGGACGAAATACTCAGAGCAATAAACAAGGCTAATGAAGCTAACGCAGCTAATGAAGCTAACGCAGCTAATGAAGCTAACGCAGCTAATGAAGCTAACGCAGCTAATGAAGCTAATGAACTTTCAATTCGCAATAACCTCGACCACCCCGAACTCCCCAACATGGATCTAATAATCCGCACATCCGGCGAGCAGCGCACAAGTAACTTCGCACTTTGGCAGAGTACATATGCGGAATGGGAATTTTGCGAAAAACTCTTCCCAGATTTCACAACGGAGGATTTGGCTGAAGCTGTTCAAAAGTATGAACTAAGAAAACGGAGATTTGGAGGATAGAAAGAAATAGAAGAAATAAAGGAAATAAACGCAATCAGGGATAAAATGTAGATCCTTTATTTCATCTATTGCTTCTATTACCTTTGTTTCTTAAATCAGTCGCATGACAAATCGAGGATCCGCCTCAGGCAAGATTATTCTTACCGGTGAATACGCGGTTGTTTTTGGTTTCTCTGGAATTGCAATCCCCTCTCCTTTACGAATGGATGTTACCTTCGAAGAAGATCGATCATTCGATGCAATTTCCATCAATTGGGAAGGAGCTAAAACAGATGATCAATGGAATGCATATCTACAGGATATATTAAACGCAATTCAGAAATTTAAAGGAAAGCTATTTCAAGGAAGACTCAAAATCACAAATGAACTTCCTCTTGGAAAAGGAATGGGCTCATCAACCTCTCTTGTAATTGCTGTTAGCCGATGTCTTCTTGGAGCTGAATACCGAACCGAAGCACTCGCAATTGAAGATAAGATGAATACTGGCCACAGTGGAATCGACTTCAACGTTATTTGGGAAGAAAAGCCTCTCCTCTTTAAAAAAGGCGAAGAGCCACAAGAAATTGATCTTCCTGAAGATATTCTCAAAAACGCAGTATTGATTGATACAGGAAAGCCGAACGAGACGACTGCAGAACTTGTTGAATACATTTCATTACGCCGCATCGGCGATTCGAAAATCACCGATGCATTGGAAAAAATTGGACAATGTACAGACCGATTGATTAAAGGAGAACCATTACAAAAAATTCTCCCAGATCACCATCGTGCACAAGTCGCACTTGGCATAGTTCCTGAAGAAGTTCAAAAACTCATTGAAGAAATAGAAGATATAGGAGGTGCCGCCAAAGTGCTTGGTGCGGGAGCGAAGACTGGAGGTGGTGGGATGGTGCTGGCTATTGGAATTGATGCACACAAGATCCCACAAAACTTTAGAGTTATTTCTCTAGAAGTCGCCGTGTAATATCACGGATGTCTTCAAATATTCGATCTACTCCATACAAATCTCTTGCATTTGGTGCCTCTGCATTTTTACGACCATCAACTCCACTGAGCACTAACCACCCTTCTACATCCCATCCTGCTGACCGCAAGTTTTTTGCCAAGATCATATCTTGGTCCAATGTATCTCCAACTATTGCCACCTTTGCAGCTTCTTTTTCTGCACCCATCCTGTGCAACGCAGCTTCAGCCATACCGATATTCGGCTTTCCAACAATTATGGGTTCTCCTCGACGAGCAACCCGAGAAAAATAATTTAACATCGACCCATTTGCTGGGAGTATCTCATACTCACCACGATATGTTTGATCAGAATTTGTTCCAATGAATCGTGCTCCTCCATGTATTGCATTAAACGCCGGTGCAATCTCAGAGTGCCAATCGATACTTTGATGAAAACCGACAACAACATCCGATGGAAGATTGCCATCTTTCCACATCATCTTTGAGCTATCCCAATTATCATTGGCTTTCGAAATCCCCTCATTATCAATGGCAGTGTGAAGCCCTTCTCCACCAACAACAAAAACACTCATATCCTCTGTAGACGGATGTTCTCTCAGAAAAAGAGCAGTCCCTTCTGCAGATGTCATAGCTTGATCTGCTGTAAAATCGCTAACTCCAAAATTCTGCATTTGCCTCACTAGACCTTCAGACGTGACACGAGAATTATTCGAGAGTAGAACACTGCGTATACCCAACCGCGTCTGTGCTGCATAGAACTCTGGTACTCCAGGCAACGGTTCCTTTTCTATCCTCATAACGCCATCGTTATCAAGTATCATGAAATTTGGTCTCTTAATTTTTGACATAAAAAAGGAGTAAATAAGTGCCACAATCTAGTCTTTTGCTTATAATCCTGTCAAGAATTATTAACGTACTATTGCAATGATTACAGCAATCTCAGCTCCCAACATCGCCTTCATCAAGTATTGGGGAAATCGTGATAACGAATTACGCATCCCACAAGCCGACTCACTTTCAATGACTTTGAATACTCCTACAGTTGAGATAGATGTTGAGCACAGCGAAATTCTTTCTGTTAAATCCTTTGAACTAGATGGATCGGAGAAAGAGCTTGGCGAAAAACATATCCAGAGATTTCGCAAACACTTAGAGCTAACAAAGCATTACTTAAACAAACTCGGAGTTCCTGATGCAATTCCAAATGAAGTTTCTATCACTGTTCGCTCAGGAATCCCCTCTGGAATCGGACTAGCATCTTCCGCAGCAGTTTTCAGCTGCCTCGCATGTGCATACCAAGGCTTAATCCGTGAAACAATTGATCTTGATGATGAGCAATCGAGTGTAATTGCTCGCCTTGGATCCGGCTCTGCATCACGATCTATATTCGGTGGCTTTTCTGCTCTGGTTGCAGGAGAAGGAAGTGGTATTGATAGCTCCAAATCTATTCAAATAGCTGACGAAAACCATTGGCCACTCCACGACATCGTCCTTGCACCATCAATGCACGAAAAAAAAGTAGGATCAACCGAGGGGCACGCCATTGCTCAAACAAGCCCACACTTTGCGGATCGGATTGAAGCTATTACAAGCAGAAGACAACAGGAATGTATCGATTCCATTCTTAAAAAAGACTTCGAGAAACTTCAAAGAGTTACAGAAGAAGACTGCATGGACATGCACCATGTGATGGAGACGAGTACTCCCCCACTCAAGTATTTAAATGATGTTACTCACAGAATAATCTCCGAAGTGACTGACTTACGAACAAGCCAACATCTCCCTGTTCTCTACACCATGGACGCCGGACCCACAGTCCACCTTGTATGTACCGAAGAAGCACGAGATAGAGTAGTCGATTTTGCGCATGCACAAGCAGATTGTACGGTGTTCGAGACAAAGGTGGGAAAGGGGACACATCTCGTTTAAGCGGAAAAGTGAAAAGGGTAAAGGGAAATGTTTTCACTTTTCCGCTTTCCCCTTTCCCCTTTCCGTTTCACAATAAAATTGATGGACCTAAGAAACCTCCCCGAAGGCTTAGAACCCGCAAATCGCTGCGAAGCGCGTCGTAAAATCATAGAAGAAGAACTTGGTGCCGATCTCTCTATGCTCTCTGTAGATTCAAACAAACTCGGATCTGCTGAAGAAAAGAATTGTGAGCAAATGTTTGGTCATGTTCCTATTCCTGTTGGTCTTGCCGGTCCTCTCAAAATTCATTTCACCAGCCGCAGCGGCGATTCGAAAATCGCCGATGCGTCAGAGATTTATCTCCCACTTGCTACGACAGAAGGAGCACTGGTTGCGAGCGTGAATAGAGGATGCAAAGCACTTACGGAATCTGGAGGAGCAACAGTGTCTTCAAAATATCACGGCATGACTAGGTCACTTTGTTTTAAGTTCCAAGTTCCAAGTTCCAAGTTCCAAAAAGAACTTGAAGCTAAGTCAGAACAATGGAAAGAGGTTGGAGAAGCTACAAGCGACCACCTAAAAATAATGAGTTACACAATCGATGAAACAACAGACTACTTATTTCTTACACTCAACTGTGATACAGACGAAGCAATGGGTATGAATATGGTGACTATTGCCGCACAGGCAGTTGGAACATGGCTGGAGGAACAGATCGAAGAGCTCAAATTTGTGACAGTTGCTGGCAATGTGGATTCGGATAAGAAGCCAAGCCAAAGAACACACGACAAAGGCAGAGGTTACGAAGCAACTGCAGAAGCAATTCTTACAACCGATGTAATTAAAGATGTATTAAAGACAACTCCCCAAGATTTGCTTCGTACAGCACACGCAAAACTCGACATCGGCTCCAGAATCGCAGGAGCAATCGGTTCCAATCTGCAAGCGGCCAACATCGTCGCTGCTTTGTATCTGGCAACAGGTCAGGACGCGGCGCATGTCGTCGAAGGATCGCTTGCTGATACTCATGTTTCTAAACATGAAAAAGGATTGAAGATATCTGTTAGATGTCCTGCAATTCTCGTTGGCATTCGCGGAGGTGGGACACAATTACCTGCACAATCCCAATGTCTAGATTTACTGCTACAACCAGTAACTAAAAACCAGAAACTAGCCAACTTATCTAAGTGTCAACAGCTTGCAGAGATCATTGCTGCTGCTGTGTTAGCTGGCGAAATCTCGCTTCTGGCGGCTCAGGCGACGCATACACTAGCAAAATCACATGGAAATTTGGCAAGATAATCTAACTAGACACCAAATATCGGTGTTATAATACGTTTGGTGCTGAAAGGAATCCTTCCTCGGAAGCTCCTTGATCCGGCCAGCTACGCTGCAGAGCGAGTGGCGTCGAAGACAGCACCTTTATTTTTTTGTGTCTTTATTAACTCTAGGTGCAGACGACATTTGATAAAACGAAAATAGAATTTTTTTTGGATTGGTCTGCTTTTCTTGTTTCCTGATAACAACCTTAATCCTATTACCACGTACATATCCAATTATTTCAAAATACAACCATTCTCTACCACCTTTATCCAGCTCTCGAGAAACACCCTGGTAAGTAGTAGTCTTGTTCAAAAGTTTCACTGCGAGAGGTAGACAAAGAGCTCTTTCAAGCTTTTCTTCCTTGCTTCGACGTTTAACAGGATGCTTAAAAAGGTGATTCCAGCACTGTCGCGTTACTTCGATTGTATCAACATCACTATTGTCCGAAAAAGCTTTGCATGGCACTCCGTTCTTTCTTAATTCTTCGAACTTCATCCTCGTGCTTCCCATAATTCCTTCATAATCCTTAATTTTTTCTACCGCCTCATTTACAAGGTGTCGTGCATTGAGATATTGCCTACGAATCATCTTATAGCGAATTTTCACTACATTAGTATAACCTAACATACAAATGCGGTAGTATTAAAACGATGCATTATTCCTCAATCATCGGCTTCGGCAAATATATCCCGTCCAAGCGAATTACGACTGAGGAAATCGCAAAAAACTGGAAACAAGATCCACAAGTGATGGAAAAGGGATTGGGAGTTAAGGAGAAGACAGTCCCCGATCAGAACGAAGACGCATTCACAATGGCATTAGAAGCTGCCCGTCAGGCACTTGATGTTTCCGAGCTTCAGTCCTCACAAATCTCCGCGCTCTTTGTAGGATCAGAGAGCCACCCGTATGCCGTAAAGCCCACAAGTGGAATGGTCGCAGCTGCGCTGAACATTCACCCGTTCTCTCATTGCGCTGATCTGGAGTTTGCGTGCAAAGCAGGCACTGCCGGAGTGCAGATTGTAGATAGCATGGTTAGAGCTGAGCAGATTGAATATGGAATGGCGATTGGATCGGACACCGCACAAGGCAAACCCGGCGATGCGCTGGAATACACTGCTGCTGCAGGCGCAGGTGCTTTGATCCTCGGACCAGCAGATGATAAGAATGCGTTGTGCCGCATAGAAAAGACTCTGTCATTTACTACAGACACACCAGACTTCTGGCGCGCAGATGGCGAGAAGTATCCAGAACACGCAGGACGCTTTACAGGTGAACCTGCATACTTCCGACATATAGAAGAGGCGCTAAAAGGAATACTAGAAATTACTAAGTTGAAAGTTTCTGACCTTGATCATGTGATCCTCCATATGCCCAACGCAAAGTTCCCTTCAAAAGTTGCCAAGAAGTTTGGAATCTCTCGGGAACAAATGGAACACGGATTCATTGTTCCAGAAATTGGAAACACTTACTCAGCGTGCTCACTCCTCGGACTCATCAATGTGCTTCAGCACGCCAAGAAAGGAGAAAAGATCATGCTTGTATCCTATGGTTCAGGCGCAGGATCCGATGCTTTCCTCTTAGAGATGCTAAAAAGCGGCTCTCCCCTACCTCCGGACACGAGAGAGGTGGAACATGTGAGTTATAGTGAGTATTTGCAATGTACTTCCTAAAAGGAGGAAAAAGAGATAAAGGACACAAAAGAGAAAAAGGAGAATACACATTATCATCACCCCTTTGACTCCTTTTATTCATTTATTTCTTTTTATTCCTTTTCCTCCTTTGCCTCTTTTGTCTCTTTTCACTAGGATATCCTCAACCTTCATGAACCAGGACATATACCTCATTGGAACCGGCCAAACTCCTTTTGGTGAGCACTGGGATAAGAGCCTAAAAAACTTGATGGACGAAGCTGTTACAGCAGCCATTGATGATGCACCGATCAACGCACTCGATATCGATTTTATAGTTGTTTCGAATATGCTCGGCGAAAGGACTAACGATCAAGCTCATCTTGGAGCTATGGCTTCATCTTTGCTCCCTCATCGCCCACCTGCACTTAGAACAGAAGCTGCCTGCGCATCCGGATCGGTTGCAATACACACTGCACTGAGTTTGCTGGAAAGCGGACGTGCAGAAACTATTCTGGTTGTTGGAGTGGAGAAGATGACAGACGTTTCTCCTGACGAAATCTCCGCAGCACTCATGGGAGCAGCTGACAGCGAAAAAGATATTCCTTCCGGGCTTACATTCCCTGGCATCTTCGGACTTATTGCGAACCGATACATGCACGAATACGGGCTCACACGTGAGCAATTGAACTTAGTAAGTGCTTGTCATCATGCAAATGGCGTGAGCAATCCAAACGCACAGTTCAGATCTGCAATCCCTGCAGAAAAGATATCCCAAAGTCCAAGTGTTGCCGATCCACTCTGCCTTCTTGATTGTTCACCAATAAGTGATGGAGCTGCCGCAGTGATTTTATCGAACAAACACGAGAGTCATATCCGTATTGCAGCATCACAAATTAGTACTGATACATTAAGTATCACTGATCGCCCAACTCTGACCTCATTTCCAGCAACTAAAGACGCAACCGATCGCGCACTGGAAGAAGCTGAAATTACTCGCGAAGATATTGCGCATTTAGAAACTCATGACTGCTTCTCTATTGCTGCCGTAATCAATTTAGAAGACCTAGGCTTCGCCCAACCGGGTACGGGAATTCGGCTCTATGAAGAAGGCAACCGCGATTCACAAATCGCGGCTCCAACTGTAAACGCATCCGGTGGACTAAAAGCATGCGGACATCCAGTTGGAGCAACTGGCATTAAGCAGATTGTCGACCTTACAAAACAACTGACTTCTTCTAATAAACGCTACGCACTCGCTCACAACTTTGGCGGAGCCGGTGCAACATGCTGCGTTCACATACTTGAGAATACCAATGTCTGATTCCCCTTCTGTCACACACCGCGCACAGAAAAAGATGCACAGAAAAATGCAAGAAGGGACGATCATATCGTTCACAACCATCTCACATCCTCCCAAAGGCTTCGGGAACCGACCGAGAACAATTGGATTGATTGAATTAGATAACGGAAAACAAATTTTGGGAGAACTTCTGAACCAAAAACTAGAAACTAGTAACCAGAAACTTATAATAGGCCAACGCGTTGCTCCCCGCACTCGCCTCTCCAGAATCAACGAACAGGGCTTACGCATTTACGAAGTATGCTACGAGCCACTCGCGATGAAACCAGTAGAAACAAAGAAGGAATTCCCCGGATACATCGTTGCCCTCACCGGTCCTTCGGGCGTTGGAAAGACGACCATTAGTAGACTGCTAACATCTAAAATCAGTCTCTATGCTGCAGAGGTTCCAATCTTAACTACACGTGAACCTAGCAATCAGGATGAGAATGAATACACATACATTGATGCCAAGAAGTTTGAAGTCCTTAAAAAACAAGGCAAGCTCGCAGCTGCATCAAATATCCCATCCTCTACCGACACGCGGTGGTATGGGTATCGTAAAAAAGATATAGAAGCCATTTGGAAGGCAGGAAAGATTCCTGTCGTGATTACAGAAAAAGGACTACTGCAAGATCTCTCACGCCATTTTGGTCGTCGTTCCATCTTATCATTTGGACTTCTGCCACCGGGTAAAAGCAAACGCATGATGCTCAGTTGTTTACTACATAGACTTAGGGAACGCGGACGTGATAGCGAAGAAAGTATCCGCGATCGTCTTAAAAATGCAGAAAAGGATCTAGATTTCTTTCGACAGAAGAGTCACCTATTTGATGACTTGATCGTGAATGAAGATGTAGATGCTGTATTCAACGCTCTTAAAGGGCGCGTGCTGGAGGCAGTAGATAGCTAAATGTAAGGAAGGTAAGGAAGGTTCGGAGATTTTTGGGATTTGATTTTTGGGATTTGGGATTTACGCATTTCTCCAACTAATTTTCGTATGATCCACCATATGCTATGCTTAGCGCCATGAAACGCTTTGACTTTGCCAACTTTCCACCCGCACTCTTCATCGGAAGCATCTTTTTTACACTGGTTTTAGCTATTGCTACAAATGTTATTAGAAATGACTCTATGCCTGCAGAACTTATCGATGCGGAAATAGATGCACAAACCGGTGCTCTGCTCACGGAAACTGGAAGCATAGCGGAAGAAGACGATCATCAGCTAACTCCGGAAGAACGTTATACTCGTATCAATGGCTTTATATTGCGCGTGGATAATCGCTTCGAGAAAATTCAATCACAACGTAGTGCCGAGCAACTGCGCAGACAAGATGACATCCAGAATCAGATACTATGTCGCAATGATATCCGACAATCGAACAGAGATACTAAGCTTCCTACACTGTTTCGCTGTTACAGAGGCGCACTTACACTGGATTTGGAAACACTGAGAAAAGAACGTACCAACTTGGTCGATATCACCGGTGCAACTGAGGAAGTGCGCGAAGCAACTCTTGCAACAATCAATCCCCTAATGGATGCCATTGCAACAGTTATTGATGCTATTGATGCTGGCGTATATGAATCTGAAGAAGATCTGAAAGAGGCCAAGCGCAATCTCACTGAGCGGTATTGGACCCTCAAGTGGATGGCATCAACCAAGCTCCGTGCCGATGAAATGCTAACATGGACTGTATTTCTGATGAGTGAAACGGCGCCACTGATATTGAGAGACGATATTACTGAAGTAGAGCAGGAAATCTACACCAATGCCTATGCATGCCTAGAAAGCGCTGAATTGCGACTCACAGAAGTATTAGATACTCAGGAGCTAAATACGGCCTCAGAGAAAATGGATGCTGCCTTGGGCGGAATTACTGACTGTCTGGATATTCTGGTCGACAATCTACCACCTCCTGAGTCGTTTGACATCACATCTCCTGCCGAAGAAGAAGAGAAAGAACTCCTCATTCTCCCCAGAAGATTACTTCGAAGGGGCTTATATTAGGAAAGTTGATGATCTTGAAGAGAGACTTGCACTATGCGCTATACTACGTCTCTCCCAATGCCTACCAGACGTATCCGCCACCGGGTTGAAAATACTCAAAACAAGCATTCCCGTGCTGTTTTTCGCGAAGGAGCGATTGTCATTCGACTTGCGCGCAACCTATCTAGAACCGAAAAGGAGGAGCACGTCAGAGATTTACTGCGCAGAATGACACAGCAGGTACTCGAAGAAGAGCAGAAAAAGATCATTGATCCTTTCCGCTCACTTTTGGAAGGAGGACAAAGCCTTACAGTCCGAACAGCCACAGGCAAGAGTACAGTCTTCACTCTAAAACCTGGTAACAAGACACAGGCTCGCAAAACCGCACGAGGATGGAACGTAACAGTTGGCCCACACGTAAAACGCAAAGGACTGCATCAGTTCTTATGGAAGCTTCTTGCGCAGAGTGAGGAGAGACGTGTGCGAATGCTTCTACATTTAATCAATGACGAAACATTTTGCTTCCCTCTCAGACAGATCCGCATGAAGTTTGCTACTTCTCAGTGGGGCAGCTGCTCTCCAAAGAAAATCATTATGCTTAATACAGCTCTACTTTTTACTCCACCATCTGTTCTCAAATACTTGATAGTTCATGAACTAGCACATCTTAAGCATGCGAATCATTCCTCTGCTTACTGGCATACGGTTGGACAAGCAATGCCACGATTTAAGATGGCGAGAGAGCTTCTGAAGGATTATAGGTTACCAAACCTTTAATTAGAGACTAGGGACTAATTAGGGACTAGGGGCTAGCAACAACAAACTATAAGCTCGTTTAATCTAGCCCCTAGTGCCTAACCCCTATATCATAGACGCACATTCCCCCCAACCCTATGTGGTATGACGATGATGACGATGATGATGATAAGAAAACTAATGATGAAGAACCCATTGTCGAAGCCGGAGACTATGATCTTGGTGATGACATCGGGACACTTATCGGCGAAGGACATGATTCCGAAGCTGAACCGGTATAGTATGATTTTCTAACAACCATGATGTTAATCCGTAATCTCAAAACAGCATATCTCGTGCCTCGAAGCGTTCGCTCTGATCAAAAAGCAATGCACACAAAAATTGGTACAAGTTTTAATCTTTTCGAACGCGAAGTGGTATGAGTGAACTCGATCTAGACCAAGCGCTAACTCGAGCAATCGAGATAGCCAAGATGGCGGCTGCAACAGCAGTAGAATTTCATAAGGAGATTTCTCCTGAAAATGCTGGGAGTAATTTGGGCATAGAAACAAAAGATTCTCCACGTGACTTTGTTACAAAAGCCGATCGTGCAGTTCAAAAGAAAATCATTTCTGCCATCCAAGAATATTACCCCGATCACCGCTTTATTGCAGAGGAAGAAGGTGCAACCAACTTAGGAGACCCATCTTCTCCGTATGAATGGATAGTAGATCCCATTGATGGAACTATGCCTTTTATACATGGAAGAGATAATTTCGGCACCATACTGGCGCTTAGGAAAAACGAAGAAGTTGTACTCGGCGTCATGATTATTCCACTTAAAGATGAACTCTATTACGCAATCAAAGGAAAAGGAGCCTTCTACAACGGCAAGCCCATTGTCCTCCGTGATACTAAAGATTTAAATGATGCCGCCATCTGCTCCAACACCAGAAGAGTAAAAATTATCGATGGCATACCATACATCGCCACTCCCATCTGCGGAAACTTGGAAAATTACGGCGCTGCCTGCGATGAATTCGGACACATGCTGCGCGGACACAATGATGGGTGCTTCTTTGATGGCCCACGCCTCTGGGACGTTGCAGCAGGATGCATGATGGTGGAAGAAGCCGGAGGAAAATCTGAGTACAAGCTGAAAGATCCCAAAAACGTCAGAGGTGGCGTTATCTGCGTATCATCAACCGCGCCTATTTTTGATGAACTTCGGGAGTTTGTGTTCGAGAAGATGGAACCGACTCCGGAACACCAGTAGCATTAGACTTATGATCTTGCGAATCAATCTCCAAGTAACATTACAATTGGTTCATCTTGATCTCTATACTGTTTAATAGGTTCTGTAGAAATCTTCATTTTCCCTGCAAAGTTATTTTCTGGAACCCACTCGTCAAAAATGAATTTATTTAATTCAGCAATTCTTCGACGCCTCCCTCTCATATCAAACTTTGATGAACGTTTCTTGTCTTTCGTATTCGGATCAAAGTCGTACGTAAACCTATAAAGCTTTCCTTCTTCTAAACATTCAGGCTCAAGAATTCGTGGCTGAGATACAAAGGCTACTTTTTCTTTTTTTCCTAACGTCGCACATCCTCCAACACCCCCAAGACATACGGCTGCAGCTGCAGCAACAGAAGATCTTAAAAAGCCTCTACGTGTCGAATCAACGCCTGACTCCTGTTCAGGAGCATCCAATTCAAAGTCATGATTAAGGACATCAGTCATATATTTAAGGAAAAGTACAAAGGACATTTTGAATGATTTATTCAAATCTGTCAATATCCCCTTATTGGCTTAATACAGCCATTACCTTGTAATTTTTCATTTTTCATTATTCATTTTTCATTTCTATATCTGCTTTTCTCATCAAATCACCAAGTAAATAGAGCGGCAACCCCACCACCCCCGACCAATCCCCTTTTAACTCTTCTACCAGCATTTGCCCCTGCCCTTCTATCTGGAATGAACCTGATCGTCCTTCCCAAAGCCCAGTAGAAATCCACCAATCAATATCGCCTTTAGAAAGTTGGCGGAATCGCACATGTGAAGTGGAGATTCCCTCATGCACTTTGTCACCCTGACCGATTAAACAAAGACCTGAATGGACAAGAGAAACTCCACCACTCATATGTTCCAGCATCTCCCGAGCATGCGCTTCATCTGTAGGCTTTTCTAGCAGATAACCCTGAGGAGAAACAACAAGTGTATCGCTTCCAATAACCCACGCATCTGTATGTTTCTTAGATACATCTTCTGCTTTTAAACGAGCAAGTGTAATCGCACGTGTTTCTGGATCTTCTTCCTGACACAACGCTTCATCTACCTCACTTGGTATAGCATCAAAAGGAAGACCAAGGCTTTCTAGAAGTTTGCTTCGTTGGGGGCTGGCTGAGGCGAGTATGAGCTTTTGCATGCGATATAATTGTACAACAAAAGGTTTTTTAGATTTAATATTTTCGACAAAACGAAGTAGCTCTGCCGCGTCGCTGCTAACAAGCGAACTAGCGGACTAGCGAGCGCCCCTAGTCCTGTTTTATATAAGGAGCAGGTCTCCCCGGTTCCTCCGATTCCCTTCTATTGGAGCGATCAAGGGCTTGCTCGAGCATCTGCATTCTAAGCTTCATTGTAGGAGCTGGAGCTGCATTGCGTCCTCGCAACCACTCCATCACATTCATAAGTCCTCTTCGAGGCTCGGTCGTTGGAGCTTTTGTAACAGAAAGACACAGTTCATAAAATCCCTCCAACCAATAATTCTTGAGGCTTTCCGGACAATTATTCGCACGTTCATAACGCCTGAGCAAATGACGCTGCTCCATTCCCAAGTCTTCCACCATCAGGCTACTTGTAGGAATATCCTCCACTTCTTCCTCAACCACTTCTTCAATTACATCTTCATCCTCCGCAGCCGAATGTACAAGTTCACTTGCTGCGGCCACATTCTTATCACCTTCTAAATATAGTAAGATCGACTGATAATCGTTTACATCGGGTGGTGTCATACCCTCTACTCCATCTCTGAGCATATTCTGATATACCTTCATAGCACTCCAGTATTGTCGCTGTTGCAAACGATCCCGTGTTCTATCCTGAATGGCACGCGCGGTGTCCCTTCTCATTGACACTGCGTCCTTTACATCAACAATCGAACTGGAGAGATTTCCTGCTTCTTCCCTGTCAGTAAGAAAAATATTCGCTGCCAATGGGGCCGTTAGGATTCCCATGAGCATGGTTACTATAAGTTTGGATTGTGCATGTGGCATAGTTTTTGTGGGTATTTCAGTTATTATTATAGCATATATTGAGCATTTAGTTAAGTGCTGGATTTGCACCTTATTTGGGGGAATAAAGGGAATATAAGTAATAGAAGAAAAAGAGGATTTCTTCATTGCCTTTATTTCTCCTATTTTCTTTTGCACCATTGACACAATCCCTTATCAGCGTACATTATCATTTATAATCGGGTGGTCCGGTTCAGGTGCTGATCATTTACAAGGAGGAAATGCCATGGTGAGTTCGGAAGCTGAATACCGAACAATCAAAGTAAGGGTTGTCGGACACGTAACTGTCGCCACGTTAGTGGACAAGAAAATCCTCAATGACATGCTCATTGATAAGATTGGAGAAGAGCTATTCGATCTGGCAGCTAAGCCGGATACCATAAGCTTGGTTGTCAGCTTTGAACCAGTAATGTTCTTGGCTTCTAGGGTGTTAGGCAAGCTCATCACCCTGCGCAAAAGAATGAGCAGAAAAGGTGGATATCTGCGACTGTCTGACATGAATCAACCGATTACTGAGCTATTCGAGCTCGCCAGTCTCGACAAAATGTTCGACATCAGGAAAACCGAAGCCGATGCCCTCGCATCTTTCTGACTCGCATCATGATCAGCATCATACGTACACCGGCCTCATTGCTCCTTCGGGAGTGAGCGAGGTCGGTTTTTTTAAATTGTCTGAACCACAGATTACGCAGATTGCACGGATTTCACAGATGAAGCATCCGAATCTAAGTAAATAATCCGTGTAATCAGTGTAATCCCTTTAATCCGTGGTTCAGACTTTTTTCGTAATTCAACCTACCCCAACCCCACCACCACCCGCACCTGTGCCATTGTTCCACGTGCAACCGATTCGGCACGCTTCTTGCCTGCCTCAAGAACCTTATGTGCATCCTTAGCAGTAAGCTTCGCTCGCCTCTCGTGTAATGGTTTGAGGAATGTCATCAAGTCCTCCAATAAACGTTTCTTGGCATCTCCATAAGCAATTCCTGCTTTGTATTCCTCTGCCAATTTCGCCGCGCTCTCGTCAGAAAGAAGTAGCTTATTGATATGGAAGATAGTCGACTTTTCAGGATCCTTTGGATCGTTAGGACCTTTAGAATCCGTAACCATTCCCATAACTGCTTTCTTGATCACTTTTTCGTCTCCAAATAGCGGAATGGTATTACCGTAGCTCTTGCTCATCTTGCGTCCATCCGTTCCGGGAACAACAGCCACATCTTCACGAATTACAGGCTCAGGAATTGTGAGTACATCCTTCTTGTAGATAGTATTAAATTTCTGCGCAATATCCCGCGCCATCTCCACATGCTGCTTCTGATCTTTCCCAACAGGAACGTGTGTCGCATCATAAAGGAGAATATCCGCAGCCATCAAAACAGGATAAATGAGAAGCCCCGCAGAAGCCGGAATGCCATTTTGTACTTTATCCTTATAACTCACCGCCCGCTCCAAAAGCCCCATTGGAGTAACCGTAGAAAGAATCCACATCAACTCCGTATGTTCAGGAATTTGTGATTGCTCAAAGATGATCGCCTTCTCGGGATCAAACCCGCATGCAAGGTAATCCAAAATAATATCCTCCCGCGCTTGCTTGAGGGCCACGGCATCCTGCACAGTTGTAAGAGCATGCAAATCTGCAATAAAGAAGAAGCTCTGATCTGCTTTTGCAACATGATCAAGATTTGGTTTGATAGACCCAAAGTAGTTGCCTAGATGTAGTTGGCCGGAGGGTTGGATTCCAGAGAGGACTCTCATGCGGGACTAGCTTATAGCTTTTAGCTGCTAGCTTCTAGCTTAGTTTGAAAAGTTATTGACTCCTTTAAAGCGAAGCTTAGAATTGCTCACTCTGATCGTCTCTTTATGTACGATCGGGGACCCCGAGGTGATCGTGAAAGGATTTTATTTCCAATCAAATTGGACGTCTCTCCTGTGGTAGCCTTTCAGGCTTGGAACGACGGTGCTAATGTAAGCATGATAAAGCCCTTCACCTCGGGGCTTTTTTAATTAGCTGCTAGCTTCTAGATTAATTTGAAAAGTTCTTGACTGTAGCTCTTAACGACCTACAATCGCTCACTCCTGTTGCTACTTGATTAGCAATGGGAACCCCGATGCGGACTGCGCTCTCGCGCAAGAAGAGTGTCCTTCATATCAACCCCCAATGTTTGCGGGGAAGAGCCCTAATGGGTGGGCAGCTTCGTCAGCCCAAACAAGACGAAGCAGTGTAGCCCCGCATCGGGGGCTTTTTTTATAACTTTGCAAGAACAGACTCAAACGCCATCGGCATAGGAGCTTCGATTCTCAAATTCTTTCCCGTAATCGGATGTTTCAGCTCAACCGAAAATGCGTGCAGGAAAAACTTACTCATTTTAAACTCCCGTCCAAACTTCCTATTGAACTTTTCGTCACCATAAACACTATCCAAAACTAAAGGATGCCCAATATTCGCAAAGTGCTTTCTTATTTGATGATGCCGACCAGTCTCAATCTCGGCTTCTATGTAGCTCAAATCTTTCCAACATTTAAGAACCTTATATTTTGTAGAAGCTTCTACATTCCCCTGCCCTCTTGCTGCAAGCTTCTTATCTATCACTCCACTTCTTTGAGCAACTCTTCCAACAACCAAAGCCCTATACAACTTCTTCTGCATCCCAGCCCTAGCCCCAGCCCCAGCCCTATCTTTCGCAAATACAACAACCCCAGACGTCTCAAAATCTAAACGGTGCATCACTCGCAGCCCCGGATAATCCTTCTTAAGAAAATCAAATAGCGGTAACTTTTCCACTTTCCCCTTTCCTTTTACCACTAATTCCCCACTGCGTTTGTTCACAGCAAGGAGGTGATCATCTTCGTAGAGGATGCGGTCGGGAGAAATCATAAGAAGATACTACCATAACATGGCAAAATCCTTTGGAAAGATAAAGAAGGTAAGGTAGGTAAGATAGGTAAGGTAGGTAAGGTAGGTAAGGTAGGTAAGATAGGTAAGGTAGGTAAGGTAGGTAAGGTAGGTAAGGTAGGTAATGGATTCCATGGCTGAAGCAAGACCAAACAAAAAAGTTCCAAATATCAAGTTCCAAATTCGAATCTTGGCACTTGGAACTTGTACCTTGGAACTTATTACTCGGACCTTGAAACTTACTCTGGTGCTCATACAACAAAATAATGTACCATAGTTCTGTTAATACCCCATCTACATTATGAACAGCAAACTCTTCGGCATTCTCGCCATCATAGGAGGAATCATCGTTGCTATTCTTATCGGTGTTTCACTCTTCTAAAGAATATTCTTAGTATATAAGTGGCCTCGAAATAGGCTGCTTTTGTAATGAAGACGGACTTTTCGTGGAAACAACTATCTCTAACTGGTATTCTTCGCCAGCTTGTACGATTATCGACCTAAGCCGATGGTTATAGCCTATCTCTATGGACGATTAGCTCAGCTGGTTAGAGCGTACGGTTCACATCCGTAAGGTCACTGGTTCGAATCCAGTATCGTCCACCATTCGTTACTTCTCATGACGAGCCATTTTTGAATACTAAAAAAGCCGCAATCCCGAGGGATCACGGCTTAGGTTCTCTGACGCGGAAGCGTTACCTTTCTACCCGTTGTACCCGCAACACACGACCAACGATGATCGTTAGTAAGAAAGCTGCAAAGGAGCCCAAAGCCCCCATCTTAGAAGCTTCAAGGTTCTCTCCTGCAGGGAAAGCGACAGTAGACACAAAGAGTGCCACTGTGAACCCAACTGCAGCTGCCATCCCCAGAGTGACAAGGTCCCGCATATTCATTCCATCCGGAAGAGTCAACCCAAAGAGGCGACCAAGAAGAGCGAAGAGTGTAATTCCCAATGGTTTACCAATCAGCAAACCTGCAAAAACGAGTCCGGTCGGTAAGCCGATGCTGCCAAACGCAACTCCAGCATTCACAAAACCAAACAGACCGAGAATTAGCTCCACTGGATTCTTCCACCAGTGCTCGAACTCATTTAGTGCATCGTGCTGGTGCACTGGTTGACCTTCCTCTGCAAAGAGTCCGAGATCTCGCTTCGCGTGTGGCAAAGTCGGAATGATTGGAACCAAGCTGAGTGCCGGGTGAATACCACCGAAGTGAAATCCACACCAACTAATCGGACCGGCAATGATTAGATACGGCCAGAAAGACTTGATCCCAGCTTTCTTCATCATTAATCCCGACACAATTGCCAAAGACACCAATCCGAAGAACGCCAAGGCGTTTACATCTCCAGTTGGATAGCACGTTGCTAGGATGATTAGCCCTCCTGCATCATCGGCGATTGCCAGTAACAGTAGGAATGGAATTGCCGGATGCTTCGCGCCAAATACGATACGTGCCACCAAATAGCTGAACGCAATATCGGTTGCACAAGGAATGGCCCATCCACGAACTAAATCCATTCTCTGCAGTAGTAGGCATCCACCAACATATATCAATATTGGTCCTGTCATACCACCAACCGTTGCAAGTAGCGGCATCGCCGCCTTGCGTGGCGAAGAGAGAACACCGCCGGGAAGCATCGCTTCCCAAACCTCCTTCCCCGCCAAAGCGAAGAAGAAAGCCATGAGAATGTCATTCACGAAGAAATGCATCTCATGAGCAATGTACTCGTAGGAGTGATGGGCAACATTGGCCCACACCAGAGCAATCAAGGTCCCACCAATAAGGAACCCCGAGAACTCAAACAAAATGCGTATTCCTTTTTGTACCACTGGTCACACCTCCGTTCGAGTGAAGAAACCGAAATGGGAGCATACACATGCTTCCTATATGTCAAAGAACATACCCCTGCCAAAGCAGAAAGTTCACACTTTTTAGCAAATTAAAGCGGAAAAGTCAAGGGTCTAGGGGGCACTTTTAAACCTTTCTAGATTATAGATCAATAACTAGACTGTATTTGAAAAAATCCAAAATCACAAAAACCAAATCCCAAACGCCCAATCGGAGATTTTTGGGTTTTGTTTTTTGTTTTTTGGGATTTATATGACTTGGGGTTTACTCAGTTGAAATTCAGGATCTGCATCCAACCTACTCTCTTCTGGAAGTACCTGACCTTGATACTTACTATGAGCCTTTTTGTTATAAGGAGTTTCTGCCGGACTTGTCATCTGTTCAAATGCAATCTGACACACACGCATTCCCGGATAGAGTGCCACTGGCAGTCGATTTAGATTGCTGATTTCTAATGTGATAGTTCCGCTAAATCCCGGATCTACAAAGCCAGCGGTTGAATGGACAATAATTCCAAGACGTCCGAGTGAACTTCGCCCCTCAACCCGAACTACCAGATCATCTGGAACTGTTATTTTCTCTTGAGTTACACCCAAAACAAATTCGCCTGGCTGAACAACAAACGACTCGCCTTCTGACACATGTATCATCCTCATATTTCCAGTAAACGTTTTTGGATCTTTTGGATCTAGAAGCGAGAACTTACTGTGATCATATAACTTAAAAGTTTCTCCTAAATGCAAATCCATCGAGCTAGCGTGAATATGGTAAGGCTTTGTACCCTCAATTTTTACACGCCCCTCTTCAATGGCAGATTTAATGTCTCTATCTGAAAGTATCATGGTTAAAGAGTATCACTTTTCTCGACTCATGGGAGAAGTTCCAAGTAAAAAGTTCCAAGTGCCAAATAGTGTTGGAACTTGGTACTTGGAACTTGGAACTTTGATGATAAAATCTCCCCTACCACCATTGAATGCCCTCAATATTCCCGTAAAATGCTCTGGCTATGTCCACTGTAACCCATAAAGAGGGCAACTCCACACACTCTCCAATAATCAATGCAAAAGGAGAAGATGGAGCCGATACGATGGAAGATTATAAGACTCAATCCGAATGTGAAAATTTACGCAGGCTCTGTACACAAAAACTTCAACGATTTGTTACAAGTTCGGAACTGTTTACCGAAAGAGATCTTAAGGCATACGAGGATATCCTCACAGACTCAAAACTCACACTCGCAGGAAAAGTAACTTACGCACAAAAAAAAGAGGCATTAGAGGAAAATATATCGGAATTTATTCCACGTACAATGGAAAATATATCACGAGCAGAAGATGTTTTTTATGGCATGCTCGCCACTGCTCATTCTCGAGATACCATTACGCATGAAACGGCGATGTACTGGCACGATAAGATCAAATCAAAAAAAATCCCATGGTGGGAGAAGGAGAAATTCATCTACGAAAAATTTCCCCATATGGTAGCAAACTGGGAAACGCTCACGCGCGATATAGAGAAAGTCAAAAATTCTGTGAAACAAAACCGCATGTTTGCAGATATCCCAGCAGTCAAAAATGTAATAGGAGAAAAGACGTCACTGAAAAAATATAAAGACTGGCGCAATGCGGTAAGTGAAGCATTGGGTGCAATAGAAGCCGAGAAACGACTTCAGCAAAATCTTTTCCGGAAGGCCAAGACCATTCTGGAAAGTGCAGCGAGTAGCAAAGTGCTCTCGTCCAAGAAAGTAGGAATGTGGCTGCACCGCATCTTCAAGAGCAACGCGTCGAATGACAAAATTGAAAAATTCGTTAGCGGAAGTGGCGCCTCTTCTCTATCCGGAATGATTAATCGCTGGAGCAGCGTACAAAATCGCTTCGATAAGATTGAAAATGAGCGCAAGAAAGGAGATGAGCCCCGTGGTTTTCACTTTGTTACCACCGATAAATTCCTAGATTGGCACTACACTAAACGCCTTGCCTACGTAGGAGAAGCCGAGAAACGATTTGTAAATGTGGCAACTGAAAATCCAATACTCTTAGCAATCCGACGTGAATTAGACAGCCAAGATTGGGAATCGGCTGCAATAATAATCAAACAAGCTGAATCGGAACCGCTATCTGAAAAGGATAAAATTAAGCTCTCTTCCATGAAGTGGTATTTACGTGAATACCAATCAGAAAATCCAGTAGAAAAAACAGATGACCCACAAACAAAAGAAGACTATAAAGAGGAACTAGACCATCTCATTTCCGCGCTACCCACTGTATTACAACCACTATACAAAAAAGCAATTAATGCGGGTAAGTTCTACTGCCTGTCTGCAATTATGTACAACCGAGTCTGGTGCCGTGAAAAGGGACAAGTGCTTACCGGCCACAAAGAAGTAGTACTTAACGAGTCATCAGAAGAGGATACAAAACGAGTTCTGGAAAACGGAGATGATGGAAGACTTCGTAATGCTGCTGTATCTGCGTACCGCGAACCATCTATACGAGGATATGCCAATACAGGTATCAATGCCCCGCAGATTCTTCATTTAGGAAGCGGTGGACAAGATGCACTGGTTGCAAAGATGATGACAGATGATAATGAACGCTTCCGTTATTGGACCACATTGATTCCGGAAGGAGTGGATTATGGAACGCATTCTTACGTCGTTAAAAAATTGAATCCTCAGATAAAAAAATGTCTAAGAAACATCGAATCATCATCTGCTCCGACCATTCGGAAGAAGTCGTCGTCCAAGAGTTCCACCATTCCAAAATACTCTCAAGTATCTTAACTATGCAGAAAAATATGATAATCGCTTGCGAACAATGGAACTATGGAACAATGATACTGCACTCTCCCCATATTCATCTATGAAACGTCTACTCGCACTCGCCACACTTTCACTTCTATTTACAGCATGCTCACAAAAAAATGGTGATGGAAGCATGGCATTGGCAGAGCGTCTCCAGAACCCTCTCTTTGCCGAATATTATGCCAAAATGCTAGTTGGACGGCTTACCGAACTTGAAATTGATAAGGACCCAATTCTGGAAAATGAAGAAAAACGTAAAATGATAGAAAAGGCAAAAGCCAATTGGATGGAAGCAGACCGAGAAGCACGAAATCTTCAACGTGAAGGAACACATGCAGAATTAATTGGAGTAAAAGAATACTTAATGGGAGAAATACTCATCCTAAATAATACTCTCTACATAGGACCATCTTTCGAATCAGATCCTGGCCCAGGACTTTCGATTTTCCTTTCGAAAATAGTCGATCCACGTGACAAAGATTTCCCAGATGCATCAAGTATCAATATAGGACCGCTACAATCTCCACTCGGGCATCAGCGTTACACAATTGATCCAACGATTGATACATCCACTTTTAGATCAATCGTATTCTGGGATACTGAATTGGATAGGCTGTATGGGTTTGGGCAACTCTACGAGTAACAGTTAACATTTAACAATTAACAGTTAACATTTAACGGAGTCGTTAAAAGCGAATCCCGCGTGGTTCGACTAATCTCACCACAAGTTAGCGGGATGAGCGTGTTAATTGTTAACTGTTAAAAGCGAAGCGTGTTAATTGTTAACTGTCATTACAGTCTTTGCTCATACTGTTTCAACACCTTCTCGACCGCAGCACTTAGCGTATCAAACCCCGGTACTACTTTTTCTCCATTCACAAAAAAGGATGGCGTGCCGCCAACTCCCAAATCACGCCCTTCTTCATAATCTGCAAGAACAACTCCCCTCTTTGCATGCGACTTCCAGCATTTTTCGAAGACAGGAACATCCAACTGTAGTTGAGACGCCCAATCCAAAAGTGCATCGTATCCCAAATCAACCTGATGTTCGTATGCAATATCAATAAACTCCCAGAATTTTCCCTGATCTGCTGCACACTCACTAGATTCAGCCGCATCCATCGCAAAACGATGAATAGTTCTAAGTGGGAATTGTTTGAATTCTAAACGCACTACATTTCCATACTTTTTCATGAGAGGAACAATTGCACCAGCATGTGCGACCCTGCATGCAGGACATTCCAAATCAGAATATTCCAAAATCGTGACCACTCCGTTTGGATTTCCCATAGGAATTTTACTAGATTCTTTTGAGATACCACCATTGCAGCCCATTAATAGAAATACGAGAGTCAGTGACGTTAATTTTTTTCGCATAGAGAAGTGAATAATGAAAAATGAAAAATGAAAAATCAAGCTCTTAAGCAAGAGTATTGTACCTTTTTCTCATATAAACGGCATTCTTCATTCTTAATTCTTCATTTTTCATTTCCCCTGCATTTTTCATTCTTCATTCCCATTTAATGAGGTACACTCATCCTCCCAATGTCCTTATACCGCAAGTACCGGCCTCAAACATTTGCCGAAGTAGTTGGTCAAGACGCAGTAGTGACAACACTGGAACAGGCTGCGGAGCAGGATAAGCTGGCACATGCTTTTCTATTTGCCGGAAGCCGTGGAACCGGTAAAACTTCAGTCGCACGTATCTTGGCAAAGGTATTAATGACCAATGGTATCCAAGACGAAATAATCAGAAAGCAAATCATCAAAGGAGTGGAAGAAGGCAATATCGTTGACCTCTTGGAAATAGATGCTGCAAGCAATCGTGGAATTGATGATGTTCGTGATTTGATCGAAAAAATTCAATTCTCTCCTGTTGTTGCAAGTACAAAGGTATACATCATTGACGAGGTACATATGCTCACAAAGGAAGCTTTTAATGCACTCCTAAAAACTTTAGAAGAACCTCCTTCTTATGCCTTCTTTATTTTGGCTACAACAGAACTCAATAAGATTCCTGCAACTATTCAATCACGATGTCAGTGCTTCCCATTCCGCAGGATCCCAGAAGAAGACATAATCCGGCGTCTGCAGTTCATTGCTGACCAAGAACATATAACAATAGAAAGAGAAGCGTTGAGATCCATTGCACATCACGCACAGGGAGGGATGAGAGATGCTATTTCCATGATAGATCAGATACGCACACTTCCTAAGATTACAGCGGAAGATGTAGAACAGAATATGGGAAAGACCGGTAGCGAATATTTAGAGCCACTCTTTGTGGCCATAGACAATCACGATTCAAAGGAAATTATCGAAATTGTACGCAAGATCGAAGAGGCAGGAATCGCTTTGGACGTTTTTCTGCGAATGCTCCTTAATACCACACGTGAAATGTTGCACGAAGCTATAGAAAAAAATCAGTCCACTCAATTCCTTCAGCATATTTTGGACAAGTTCCTAAAAGCCATCCGAGATGTACGCATTGCACCTGTGCCCGGCCTTATTTTAGAGTCTGCACTGCTATCACTATGCTCACCATTGGAAGAAGCCCCTTCGGCAGAACTCAAGACTGGCAAAAAAGATAAGGAAAGGCTCTCACGACCAAAGGAGGAGGAACCACAGAAACATAAAAAGGGGAAAGAAGAGATATCTAAAGAAGTAGAAAATGAAGAAGTACAAAACGAGCCGGCACAAGAAGTTGGCAAAGAATTAAAAGAAGCGAGCGTTGAAGCAGTGGAGCTAAACCTAGAGAATCTAAAGGAACTCTGGCCTCAGATTGTGAATGAAACATCCCCCGCACCCGTGAAAATGTCCCTGAAGAACGCAGAGCTGATCTCGGTTAACGATAAAACCTTAACAGTTGGATTCACATCTTCTTTTCATAAAGACAAAGTGGCTAATACCGAGGCTAGCAGAAAGATCGAAGAGGTAATGAACAAGATTCTAAGACATTCACTCAAGCTCGTATGCGTGATAGGCGATGGTGTACCTGTAAACGAACAGCCACAGCCGGATGTGGATTTGGCAGAAGCGGCAGCTGAGATCTTCTAAAAACCTGCATGGCTATGTCAATTCAAGAAAGAGACAACTGTTCTATTGCTCCATTGTTTCATTGTTAAATGAATCCAAGAGAATCGCTTGCGAACAATGAAGCAATAGAACAATGTAGACGTCACATGACTACATTCGAAGAAAAGGAACTAATAAGAAAATCCATCGAGGAAAGAATAAAAAACATATCTGAAGAAGATCGAATAACCGAAAGTCATACTATTTGTAAAAAACTACTCAATCTCATCCCCAAAGGATCAGTTGTCTGTGCATACGCAGCACTTCCAACAGAAGTAAGCCTCACAGAACTGATCAAAGAACTTATAACTCGCGGTGATCAGGTTTTTCTACCACGTTATTCAAATGATTCGATTACGTTCCATAATATTCAGAACTTAGATGAACTTGAAGAGGGTGCTTTTTCCGTCCTCGAACCACCTGCAAGCTTCAAAGTAGCTAATCCTTCAGCTATTGATGTTGTACTAGTACCCGGTCGTGCTTTTGACACACAAGGGAATCGTCTGGGCAGAGGAAAAGGAGGATATGATAAGTGGATCGAAGGACAACGAAAAATAAATCCTAAAACAAAGATGTTGGGAATCGCTTTTGATTGCCAGATGGTAGATGAGGTTCCTACGGAGGAACATGATCAGAGGATGGATGATGTTATCACTGCACACTGACGATTCGTTATCTCGTTACTTCGTTACTTCGTAAACGTGTAACGTGGTAATGAGATAACGAAGTAACGAATTAACGCATTTCTCGGCTACTATTTGTATTCATAACTCTTGTAGCAGAGGGGTAATGTTCGATAGTCTTACAGTACTATGAATCCTGTCACCACTCCTCCACCCCCTACCAAAACCTCAACTATGACGTACCTACCTGCTCTAGAAAAGACCGATCCCGAGATTCGAGATCTGATTATTCAGGAAGAGAAACGCGAGTTTAATAAACTACGTCTGATTCCTTCCGAGAACTACGCATCACACGCTGTTAGAGAAGCAACCGGAAGTATCTTTACTAACAAGTACTCCGAAGGTTACCCAAAAAAGCGCTATTACGAAGGGCAACAGGTCACAGACCTATTAGAGGCACTGGCATGTGATCGTGCAAAGAAGATTTTTGGAGTGGATCATGTCAACGTACAACCTCACTCTGGAAGCCCAGCAAACATGGCATCTTATCGGGCAATTCTAAAACCAGGCGACACTATCATGGGGCTTTCGCTACCACATGGAGGACACCTTACACACGGATGGAAATCTAACTTTTCCGGCTCACTTTACAATTCCGTACCATACGAACTAGACCCTAAGACAGAAATGCTCAACTACGACAAAATTCGGGAACTGGCACTGGAAGTAAAACCACAGCTCATTATTGCCGGTTACACCGCCTACCCACGTATTATTGATTGGACCAAATTCCGCGAGATTTGCGATGAGGTCGGTGCAAAGTTCCACGCAGATACATCACATATCACAGGTCTTATCGTTGGAGGTCAGCATCCAAATCCATTCCCTATCGCAGATACAGGAATCACTACAACACACAAAACACTTCGCGGTCCACGCGGTGCGATGATCCTCTGCAAAGAAGAAAATGCAGAGGCAGTGAATAAGGCAATTATCCCAGGTATTCAGGGAGGACCACACCTCCATACCATCTCTGGTATTGCTGTAGCTCTAAAAGAATCTCAAACACCCGAGTTCAAAGTGTATGCCGAACAAGTAGTAAAGAATGCCAAAGCACTGGCAGAGAGATTACTGAAGCACGGCTTCCGGCTCGTCTCTGGCGGAACGGATAATCACCTGATTCTTATGGAAGTCTTTGAATCCAAGGGAATTCTAGGCCGCGATGCTTCCCGTGCTCTGGATAAAGCCGGTATCGTCTGCAACTGCAATTTGGTTCCGTTTGATAAGAAGTCCCCATTCAATCCATCTGGAATTCGAATTGGTACACCATCTATGACTTCGCGTGGAATGAAGGAAGCTGAAATGGAGAAGCTGGGTGACTGGATGAACGAAGCCCTCGCAAATGCTGATAACGATTCCATTCTCCAGCGCATCGAAGGTGAAGTGAAGGAGCTATGTCAGAACTTCCAATGCCCTGGGATAGATCCTAGTAAGTGGTAGGGTCCGGAACTAGGATTTACATGATTATCAGCCTTCGCCTCCCCACTTCGCCTCTTGGCTACGAGGGGCAGGCTTGGCTACGGCCGACAAGTAAGGATTAACAGGATTATTAATCCTAGTAATCCATAAATCCTTCTAATCCTAGTTCCAGACAATGCAGCTACGATTTTGTGATGTACCCCGAAACCATGTACCCTTTTCACTATTAGCTAATAGCTAATAGCTATTAACTTTTCACTTATTATTATGTCCGCTCAACTCAAGCGCCGCCTTAATCTCCCGTTATTCACATTCTACGGACTTGGTTCAATCCTAGGAGCTGGTATTTATGCTTTAGTTGGAAAAGTTGCAGGTGAAGCTGGTTTTTTTACTCCGGTTGCCTTTATCGTTGCAGCAATCCTCGCAGGACTCACAGGATTTGCGTATGCAGAACTATCTGCTCGCTATCCAAAAAGTGGTGGTGAAGCGATTTACACAGCACACGCCTTTGGAATCCCTGCGCTCTCTACTGTCATAGGACTTTTGGTAGTACTTTCGGCAATAGTTTCCTCTGCTGCACTTACAAATGCATTTGTAGGGTACCTTCAAGTATTCGTCGCAATCCCCGCTAACATAGCAATTTCTATAACCGTACTTATTGCAGCACTAATCGCTGCATGGGGAATCAAGGAGTCAGCGATGGCCGCAACTGTTCTTACTATGATTGAGATTTCTGGATTGCTTCTGATTATCTGGGTTGGCAGAGAAGGACTGATGTCATTCCCCTCTCGCGCGTCTGAGTTTATTCCTACATCGGACACAGCACTCTGGGGAGGAATCATGTCCGGCGCATTTATTGCGTTCTATGCATTCATTGGATTTGAAGATATGGCCAATGTGGCAGAAGAAGTAGAAAATCCACACAGGAATCTTCCTTTAGGAATTCTAATAGCAATCGCAAGTTCTACATTCCTTTATTGTATCGTGGCAGTTATTGCTGTACTGAGCCTGCCGGCAGCTCAACTTCAGGCAACCGATGCGCCACTCGCACTTATCTACACTCAAAACACCGGATCCTCGCCGATCGTTATTACTTTCATCGGACTCTTTGCAATTGTTAACGGACTTCTGGTGCAGATCATCATGGGATCACGCATCCTATTTAGTTTGAGCCGAAAAGACTGGCTTCCTGATTGTCTTTCCAAAGTAAACCCACACACAAACACTCCCATTAACGCGACGATTCTAGTCACCGTCCTTATTTTGGTTCTTGCTTTGGGATTCAATCTGACTGCCTTGGCGCAGTTCACCAGCTTTATCATTCTTATAATCTTCGCAATTGTGAATCTGGCATGTATGCGTGTTAAGATCCGCGATCCACATCCCAAGGGGGTTACAATCTTCCCATTTGCCTTCTCGCTGTTTGGATTTGTGACGATTGTTTGCTTTGTAGGGTTTAAGGTTTGGATGGTACTAGGGCTCTAGGCATGTACACTATCAACATGAAAAAAATAGTTCTTATCTCAGCCACAATCTTGTTAGTCTCGTGCCAACCAAACACGCAACCATCACTCCCCACTACTCCTCCCAAAGAGGAAGCAATTATTTTACGCATAGTTGATGGAGACACTGTCACTGTACTCTTGAAGGGGAAGATGGAATATATCCGCATTGTAGGAATAGATGCACCGGAAAAGGATGAATGCTTTGGCGATCAGGCAACGGAGAAAATGCGGGAGCTTGCTGAAGGAAAACGAGCAATACTCGAAAGCAAGATCGATGAGAATCGTGATAAATATGACCGTTTACTCAGATATCTCTCTGTAGATGAAATCGATATTGGAGGACAAATGATCTACTCAGGCTTTGCCAGAAACTATCCACTGTTCCCCCACCCCCGTAGCGAGATATATAAGGAACTAGAACATAGGGCGCAAGAAAGTAATCTGGGGCTTTGGGGAGAATGCAACTAACAACTAGCAACAATCAACTATCATAGCAACAATCAACTATCAACACGCTATGCTTTCAACTATCAACAACATTGTTGAAGGTTGAATGTTGAATGTTGATTGTTGAATGTTGAAGGTTGAATGTTGAAGGTTGATTGTTGAATGTTGATAGCTGTATGAAGTACTACGATGCATGGTCAGACATGATTGAAGCACAACAAAACTTGGATGAAGCACGTTTAGATATGGAGGCTGCACAGTATGAATACAAGCAAAGAGGAGGATCGATGGAATGGATTAGATTGTATTAGAAATGTAATAAAAGCAATAAATTAAATAAAAGCAATATAGGAGAACTCTTCTGTTTCTTTTATTGCCTTTATTTCTTTTATTTCCATTCAATAGATCCTAGAGCAACAAATTCATTAGGTTAATTACCGTACACAAAATGTATTCACAAAACGCATTTGAGCCCTTGGCTATGGGTAAAAGTTGCACACCTTTGGATGAATGCGTAATATGTGCGGATTTGTTCATAACAAAAACAACAGGACAAATCAGACACAGAGAGAAAGACAAAAACAAACACGGGGGGCGCCCCCCACCAAACAAACACTTTAGATCCTTCACACCACCGCTGCCACCCCGCACCACTCTCATCTGTGCGGGACAGGCCAAGAGTAGATAGGAGGGGAGCCAATCCCCCCTTGCCCACCATAGCCTCGGCGAAGGTGGTTAACACCCATTGACGCCTAGTGCGACCCTCTCGAGAGGACGCACCGGACGCAAACGGGTCCTGTAAGTTGCATCTCCGCTCAGTCACCCACCTTTATTACTTAGGTTCTATCTGAGGAACTGGAAATGCTTTAACTCACGGGTCAGGACGGCTCCCATCCTCTCTGCTCTGTGATGACGTACCGTTGATGAGAGGTCGCTTAGCGGTATGCATCCCTTACTCCCCATGGTCTCCTTTGCCTTGTGCATTGCCTTGAGTACCTGGTCCGGGGACTTCGTTCGGTTGCGAGGAGAAACAAGAAACCTAAGCAAGGCAGAGGCTAGAGAGCTCCTCCTCTCAGTCAGCTTCCTCAAATAATATAGGCTCAGCGGTATTAATACTTCTGATAGCCAAGGGAGCAAGACACAAACACAAAAAAGGCCAGAGGTTTCTTCTGGTCTTTTTTGATTGTCTGTGAAAACCTCCATCACCTCCGCCTACGCCTTTGGGCTACGGTGGACAAGCGACCCCTTCCTTCACATATAAAGGAAATGGAGCTCTGCTATACAAATAAAAAACCTGTTTCTACTTTTAACATAGCTCCACCCCTCTTCCGGAGGAGGGTCTGTGGATGGATGGAAAAAAACGTACAACAAACAAAACTATCTGATTGAGAAAATGGAAATTTGATTTGATTAATCATCCTAGCAAACTTTTTACTGTTGATACCTTTGATACCTTTCGTGCGAAAGGTCATAACTAGTTAAGTAATTGCGCAATTACTTAACTAAATTATTTGTCTAATTGTAGCCAAAATGTCTGAATCACCCTCCTTCGCCTCCCCACTTCGCCTCTTGGCTACGAGGGGCAGGCTGGGCTACGGAAGGGCAGGCGGATTAAATGGATTAAGCGGATTACACGGATTAACTTTTAACTTTTCACTTTTCACTTTTAACTTTTCACTTTCTCTCCTTTTTCTCTTTCATCTGAAGCAACGTCTTACTCAGCTCCGGCACTCCCCCACTATCCTTGAGCTTCTTCTCTAGTTCTGCCATCTCCTTCTTTTCATCTTCGTTAAGCTTCTCTCCCATTAAGTTCTTTTTACGAATCATATTAAAATCATTCAGCCACATCTCTCTATCCCGCCATTTGCGGTATTCATCTAACTTCATACCCTTTTTGCGAGCTTTCTTAAGTTCTTCTTCTTCCTTCTCTTTTGCTTTACCAGCCTTCTTAGCATCCTTTCTACCTTCTGCAGCAGACTGCGCCCACTTCATAATCTTACCCTCAACCTCTACTCGAGATTTGCTATATCTCTCACGCGAGAGGCTCCTGAATGTATCTACTCGACCTGGATCCTGCTTAAACTGAGGAGGAGGAAGTGTGGTAACCGAGAAAGGCTTAGATGGAACACCTTCAATCATCACACGTGCATACGCGTGATACTTAGGCAAACTCAAAATGTCCTTAGCAGTCACCATTTCTTCAAACTGCAAACTCATCTCCTCTGCATCATCACTCCCCACCTGGAAGCTGATAATGGAACCAACGTTTCCAAATACTGCATCGCGAAGAGCGGTGTTTTTATCATCAATCAAAAGTTGCGCCACATACTGATTCGCCATAGTCAAAGAGAGGCGATATTTGCGAGCCTCAGAGAGGATCGTGGCAAACGACTCAGTTGCAAAGTTCTGAAACTCATCAACATATAGGTAGAAATCACGTCTATCTTTTTCTGGAATATCTGCCCGACTCATAGCATCAATTTGGAACTTTGTGACGAGCATGGATCCTAAAAATGCGGAAACATCTTCACCCAACTTACCTTTACTCAAATTAACAAGAACAATCTTCCCTGTGTCCATTGCATGCCTAATATCCACACTACTTTTTACCTGCCCGACAATGTTACGCATTATGGGAGTAGAAAGAAGCTGACCCACTTTGTTTTGAATGGCTGAGATGGCCTCCGTTCGATATTTCTCGGACCATTGTTCATACTCATCTTTCCAGAAACTTTTGACGAGTGGATCTGTAATCTTATCAACAACTTTAGTGCGATACGCATCATCCGCAAACATACGCATGATTCCAAGCATAGAGGAACCTTGGTATTCCAAAAGTGCAAGAAGGGTATTCCTTAGAATATGCTTCATTCGTTCACTCCAAACATCTGGCCAAAGCTTTGTAAAAACACCCATCAGACCTGATGCGACTATAGGTCGCTGATCGGGACCTGTTGCCTCCAGCATATTAAAAGAAATTGGGAAGTCACGATCTGCGGGGTCAATCAGGATAATATCATTCGATCGTTCTTTTGGAATAAACTGCAGAATGGCGTCAATCAAATCTCCATGCGGATCAATAACACCTACCCCCTTCCCTTCGTGAATATCACTAAAGATCATATTTTCCAAAAGCGTTGACTTACCCATTCCAGTTTTTCCGATGCAATAGATATGTCGACGACGATCATCCGGTAAAATACCGAATTGAGAACGCTCTCCACGAAAGACTGCCTCACCAAGGGTCGTCACATCTTTATCAGTCGATATAGGTAAATTGATAGGCGGCTCAAGTTTCTTGCTTAGCACCCAATCAATATTTGGAGTTCTAACCAGAACAGTTGGAATGTGCCACAGGGTAACCACTTCTTCTACCGAAAGAATGAAAGGATGTTCCTTAATTCCATATGGAACATTCGAACTCTGCTTAACAGATTTAGCTTTCAATGCATTGCAATTAGGAAGAGCAAATTGCCTAAAGCCTCCAACAATCTCATCAATCTGAGCACGTGCCTCGTCAGTGTGCCCCTTAGGAGCAATCACGCTTATACGTACATTGCACAGGAAAAGTAAACGATTCACTTTATCGAGCGCGGCAGCAACCGAATTCTCACGATCATGCGAACGCGCACTTGCACGCTGCATATCCTCCTCTTCCGGATCAGATGTAAATATTTCACCCGTAGTTATGTTCACTGGTGTTGTGAAGAATTTGCTGAATCCAGGCCACGCTCTAAATCCTCCCAAAAAGAAAGCTACTGGCAAAAGTACCACACGTCTCCATCCACGCGCTAACTGCATACGTGTAAATAAAGCAGCATAACGAACCGAAATTGATGCTAATCCCTTTTGTAACAGAGGAATGAATCTGAGAGCGCGTCTGCGATAACTTCCCGTGAGCGGTTTTATAGCCACTTGAACATGCCCGCGCATACCGGGAACCAATGAACGAGAGAGCGTCGATGTGATACCTGCAATAGGATCAACATTTGTACGAGTGAGAAGATCATCAAATTGTGGATGTCTCTTTATAGGGAAAATCTCCGGATCTGTGAGACACAAATCTACCGTTACTACTTCTTCATCTGCATTTGGTACAAAAGGATCCTCTGTAATTGTTTCTATATCAACATCAGGATACTGAGCATAGATCTGGCTTTCCGCCAAACGTGTACCGCGACCACTTCCCCTTACAAAAAAACCAATCTTCCCATCGCGTCCCATTCCAATCTCTAAGCTGACTTCTCTATCTGTTCCTTTAAGTGAATGTAATGCAGCCAACGCCGGCTCCATATAGAGCGGACCTCGATGTGTCTGCTTTTCGCGTTCATCTTCTTTGGCAGGTCGTACTTTTAGTAATCTGATGGACATAGGGCTGGGGCTAGGGCTGGGGCTGGGGCTTGGAAGAGGAGTATTTTCTAATTAAACCTGAGAGAAGTTTACCCGTATCAGAAGTTAATTCTATTGCAGATTTAGCATCTTCCATAGTTATTATTCCAAGTTCAACACTGATAATTAATAAAGCATGTACTTCGGTACATTCACCACGAGCAATCGTATACCTGTATGCCTTGTCTGGACTAGTAGATCTACCAAACCCCTCTGCAGTATTCGTTAATACACTAGTTGATGCTCGGCGCATCTGAGAAGTAAGATTATATTTTTCTTCTTTTGGAAATGAACCAGTAATCTTATAGACCTCTTTGAGAAGATTCATTCCTTTCTGCCATGCCTCGAGGTCTGTAAAGTCTTTCATAATTTTTAAAAAAAAGCCTAGCCCAAGCCCTAGCCCTAACCCTGATAAGAACGTAACAAATCAGCAACCAAGTCGATCGCCACCGTATTATACGCGTAATCCATTCGCATGGGACCCAGAATTCCAAGCACACCTCGTAAATCGCGCACACGATATTCTGTAACCATCATTGCACAGCTTTGAATAGAGCTAAGGATATGTTCATCGCCAATGTAATAACGAACCTTATCATCCACCTCAACTTTTTCGAGAAGCGCATTCAACTTGTCTTCAAGAAGTTCCGCAACTCCACTGGCAAGTAAAGGATTGTTCTGAAACTCAGGCTGCTTGAGCACATTACTAAGCCCCATAAAATAAACACGATCCTTATGCGGTACAGACGCAAACGCAACATTGGGAGTCATATGCGAAAGAAGCGCGACGGCCTCGTACACCCTTTCTTGATCTTTGCGCTGAAAGTATTGCTCTTTTAGTGACTCAAACTTCTTGCGTACTGCCTTCTCTCTAACACTCGTCTTCATAAAATCCTGCACATACATCCTGTATCCATGCGCTGTTGGGATACGACCAGATGAAATATGCGTCTGCTCCAGAAATCCCTCATCTTCTAAAAGACCCATCTCATTACGAATTGTGGCCGAGGAACAAAAGAAGTCCCCAGACTCCAAAAGTCTCTTGGAACCTACCGGCAGAGCTGTCTCTATGAATTGGTCGATTATCGCCACCAGAAGCTTACTTTGGCGCTCATTCATGACTGCATGATAGCACTCGAATAGCGTGAGTGCTAGCGAAAATCGGGTTTATTCGTTATTTCGTTACTTCGTTATTTGGTTATTTCGATGTAACGAGATAACGAAATAACGAAAAACCGGCAAACTAGAAACTATCCAACAATCCGCTATTTATTTCTTATCACGTCCCGCCGCCATCCTCTTCCTAAACCTCTCTACACGGCCTCCCTTCATCTCCTTGCGCTGTTTTCCTGTATAAACCGGATGACACTGAGAGCAGGTTTCTACTTCTATCTTCTTTAATGTGCTTGGAATCGTGAAAATCGCCCCACATGTGGAACATGTGGTTTTAGCATCAGCGAAGAGTTCTGGGTGGATTCCGGCTTTCATATCGGTAAGATTGTACAGAGATTGAGTAGAGCTGCAAGAAATCTACTTCCTTTTCTTCTTGGCAGGCTTCTTTGCGGGAACCTTCTTAACGGCTTTTTTAACCGGCTTTTTCTTAACCGGAGCTTTCTTGATTGGTTTTTTCTTAGCAGGAGCCTTCTTCGCAAACTTCTTTGGCTTTGGTTTCGCTTTTGGCTTTAGCTTAGGAACAGGCTTAGCTTTTGGCTTTGGAACAAGCTTCAATTTCACTTTAGAAACTGGTTCTGACTTAGGGGCTTCCGTCTTCTTATCCACAGCCCTATCCTCATCCCCAGCCCCAGCCCCAACAGCTACTTTTATCTTCTTAGCCGCACGATTAACACGCCTCTCCTCTTTCTTAATCAGCTCAACTTCTTCTGTACGAGTCTCCGCTGCCGCCTGAATCACAGCTTCTTCTTCCTCTTTATCCTCCATCACCACACTCACCGTGGATACTTTATCGCGCGCCTTAAGACGCATGACAATAACCCCCTGTGTAGCACGCCCGCGTGACGGAATGTCACCAAGCTTCATGCGAATTGCCTGACCCTGCTTGCTCAAACAAAGAAGATCTCCTTCGTCACCATCTTTAAGAATACATCCACCGACTATGTCGCCCGTCTTTGCCGTAAGCTGTGCCGCTTTTACACCCGATCCTCCCCTTCCTTGGAATCGATACTCATTTACCGATGTCATTTTCCCCAATCCATTTTCCATTACCACCAACAACTTACTTTTGGAAGGATCATCAATCGTAGCTGCTTCCACCACTTTGTCTCCTTGTCCAAGTTTGATACCACGTACACCAGCTGCAGCACGACCCATCTCTCGTACATCCTCCTCTTTAAATCGAATAGCCTTTCCTTTCTGCGTTACCATAAGAATTTCATTCTTACCGGTAGTTGCCAGAACCCAACAAAGCTCATCTCCGGAAGGTATTTTCTGTGCAATCAATCCCGAACGACGTATATTTTCGAATTGATTAAGCTCCGTACGCTTAACTATCCCATTTCTGGTAACCATAAATAGGCTCTCTTTATCTTCTAGATCCGATTTCAAGATAGCAGTAACTAATTCATCTGGTTGTAATTGTAAAAGATTCACAATCGCCTGCCCCTTGGCAATTCTAGATCCTTGTGGAAGTTCGAAGGTTGGAAGCTTGAATACACGCCCTGTGTTCGTAAAGAACAAAAGGTCATCATGATTCATTACATGCAAAATCGTTGTTGTTTCATCCTCATCTTTCACATCCATTCCCTTAACTCCCTTCCCGCCACGCGCTTGTGCACGGAACTGCATTGGACTTAGACGTTTAACATATCCAGTGCGCGTTAATGTAACCATCATAGGTGCATTCGGAATCGTATCCTTTGCACTAAAGTCTCCAACTGCATGTTTGACGATTGTGGTTCGGCGTTTGTCGCCGTACTTCTCCTTAATTTCCTTCACTTCTCCTTTAATGATTTCATCAATCTTTTTGGAATCCTTGAGAATTGCCTCGCACTCTGCAATAAACTTCTTCTTTTCCGCAAGTTCATCCTCAATCTTCTGTCGCTCCAAACCAGCTAACGTTTGCAAACGCATTTGCAAGATAGCATCAGCCTGAATTTCTGTTAGCTTGAAGTTCTTGATCAAATTTTCCTTAGCAATCTCCTTTGTTGCACTCTTCTTGATCGTTTCCACCACCTTATCAATGTCATTTAGTGCTATACACAATCCTTCCAGAATGTGAGCACGTTCCTTTGCGCGATCTCGTTCGAATGTCACGCGTCTGCGTGTAACAACTCTGCGGTGATCAATGAAGATCTGAAGGAACTCCTGCAGATTAAGAAGACGAGGCTGAAGACCATCAGAAAGTGCAATCGTGTTGTAGCCGAAACTTGATTGCAAATCGGTATGTTTGAAGAGTTGATTTAAGATCTTCTGAGGATATGAATCCTTCTTGAGTTCAATGATAATACGAACATTCTCTTTACGATCAGATTCATCGCGAATATCAGAGATACCCTGAATCACTTTATCCTGCACCAAGTGTGCCATTTTTTCGATCATGTTAGATTTATTCACTTGATACGGAATCTCGGAAACACGAATCTGATAACGACCATTTTTGGACTCTTCTATCTCCGCTTTCCCGCGCACTACAACAGAACCACGTCCCGTAAGATACGCCTGTGTCAGCGTATCCTGATTGTATACGATTCCACCTGTTGGAAAGTCTGGTCCTTTTATGAACTCCAAAAGATCTTCCACTGTTGCTTCAGGATTATCGATCAAGTGCTCAGTTGCATCAATCACCTCAATCAAATTATGTGGCGGAATGTTGGTTGCCATTCCAACAGCAATACCAACCGTTCCATTAAGGAGAAGATTAGGTACTTTTGCAGGAAGAACTGTAGGTTCTTTGCGTGTTGAATCGTAGTTGGGACGAAAATCTACCGTATCTTTATCGATGTCTTGCAACAGTTCCTCGGCCATCCTCTCCATTTTCGATTCCGTGTAACGCATGGCTGCGGCGCTATCTCCATCAATCGATCCGAAGTTACCTTGTCCCCTAACAAGTGGATAACGCAGAGAAAAGCTCTGCGCCATACGTACTAGTGATTCATATATAGCACTATCACCATGCGGATGATATTTACCAAGTACGTCTCCAACTATAAGTGCAGACTTTCGGAATTTTGCGCTGCTTCGCAGTCCCAATTCATTCATAGAAAAGAGGATGCGACGGTGAACTGGCTTAAGACCATCACGCGCATCCGGAAGAGCACGTTGCACAATTACACTCATTGCATAGTCCAAATAACTCTCCTCCATCTCAGTTACAATCGGCCGTGGTGAAACACTTCCAATGTTACCCAGAGTTTCTCCACCATGCAGTGGGCCATAGATCTTGGGCTCATTAGAAGCCTCAGGATCGGCTTCATCTTGCGAAGAATCCTGTTCTTCAGAATCGGCCGGCGGGATAGTTTTGTCGTCGGACATATGTCTTGGAGAGGATACCGAAATTCTATAAAAATGAAAGAGTTTTGATAGGGCAGTTTTTTGTTATGGGGCGTTGGGCGTTGGGGGTAGGATAATATTGGTGCGATTGATAACCCCTACGCCCTACGCCCTACACCCTACTCCCTACACCCTACGCCCTACACCCTACGCCCTAATATGCTCTCAATCGTCTCCACCCCTATCGGCAACCTCGGTGACATCACCAAACGTGCTATCGAAACACTATCTAAAGTAGACGCAATCATCTGCGAAGACACTCGCGTAGCTGGGAAACTCTGCACACAATTGGAAATTCCAAAGAAAGAATTCATCTCTATGCACAGCTACACATCTGATCAAAAAATTGAGATAGTTTTAAGGCGCCTTAAGAAAGGAGAAAACATGGCAGTTACTTCAGACGCTGGAACCCCTGGTATCTCTGACCCCGGATTCAAACTCATAAGTAGAGCCCGTGAACGTGGTATCGAAATCGAGGTAATCCCTGGTCCATCTGCCTTTCTCGCAGCTTTAAGCATAAGCGGACTACCGGCAAATCAATTCCTTTATCTGGGATTTCTCCCTGTAAAAAAAGGAAGGAAGCGCCTTATCAAATCCTTTGCAGAAGAAAAACATACCATTGTCTTCTACGAATCTGTTCATCGAATCGAAAAAACATTAATCGAACTCTCTGAAGCCTTGAGCGAACAACCTGATCGCAAAATAGTAATCGCAAGAGAACTAACCAAACTTCACGAAGAAGTAATCGAAACGACTGTAGAAGGACTTCCAACTGTAGCGAAAGAAATTACGAATAAGGGTGAGTTTGTGGTGGTGATTGAGGCTGTTTGAAGCGGGGTGTTTGAACCTTCACTGTCTGAATCACAGATTACGCAGATTTAACGGATTACCAGCCTTCGCCTCCCCACTTCGCCTCTTGGCTACGAGGGGCAGGCTGGGCTACGGCCGACAAGAAGGATTACAGGATTGTTTTAGTGAATCATGCTAATCCTTTAATCCTTTTAATCATGGTTCCAGAATGCATAATCCGTGATTCAGACAATTCTCATCAACGCATCATTAAAGAGAAGGGCGGCGCTAAGCACCGCCCGGATCCGACTACAAGCTGATCCTTCTGCTACCCACTACATATATCAAGAAGATTCCGTACATGCCATTTAAAAAATGTACAAGTATCTGAACCCATGAATAATGTACAAGTGGCAAACATAAAATTACTATAAGACCTGTCATGATATAGAAGCACAGTCCAACAAGACGCATGACTATACTATCGTCCATATCAAAACCAGTCTCACTGTAATCTTTGCATAGCATTATAAGACCAACCACGACGTTGAACACTGCGACGATAAACATCGTAATGCCCAAAACCAAGGTTTCCATTTTTTTACCTCTGATTGTAAGAGAACAACGGTCGGTCAGACAAGATAGACTCAATACTAATGATGTCAAACTATTATGACATACTTGTTAGCCTGTATTAGTTCTTTTAACTGCAGAAAAAGTCTGAACCACGGATTAAAGGGATTACACTGATGTCACGGATTAGACGGGCGCATCGTCATCAGTGTAATCCGTGCTTACCGGCCGTAGCCCAGCCTGCCCCTCGTAGCCAAGAGGCGAAGTGGGGAGGCGAAGGAGGGTGATTCAGACAAGGATGAAGCTATGACAAAGAAAAGTCTGAACTAAGATTTAAAGGATTAAAAAGATGGACAGGATTAATCCTGTGAATCCTTTTAATCTTGTGAATCCTAGTTCCACACAATTTAAAAAACGACGGGATCCACAAGGACCCCGCCACACATTGTCAGCCATCATCGGCACATCCAGTTTCGGATACAAAAGTAGGTTCTCTTGAACCAATTCTCGATCCGAACGTAGATCATGCACACGGAGTATCCAACGGGGAATAAAAAGATACTCCCCAACCACGTTCCTACAACAAGGAAGTAGTTGTGTGCCATTGAGAGTTCGATGCATTGAAACAACGAACCTGCATTGGCAACAACGAACGCGACTAGGAAGGAGTCATTTGATGAACCTCTTCTGTATTCGAAGAGTGCCCATCCGGAAACTCCAGACAGAATAACCAGAACAAACATAACTGTCTCCTCTTCCCTGAGAAGTGTGAAAAAACGACCGACCAAGATATTAGACGCTATTTGGTGTTGTATGTCAATAATCCTTTACATTAAAAATAGGGAGCGACTGCGATAAGCCACCCCCTTTTCGACCGTTATGACGGTTCTCATTGGACGATTTGTATCTCCTTTTTTTTAATTTTCCGAAGAACGGTAAAATACAAAACTGCTATAAGCACGCATCCCGTAAACCAAAGCCCTACTGCACTTTCGGAGTTAAACCCAGGTCTGGCATTGTATGCGTAAACCGCTATTCCAATTCCGATTGCGACGCCGGCAATGGCATTCAAACCAAACACAAGCTTCACAAGAAGAATAATAAATCGATTTTCAGGTTGCTCTAGTCTTTTACTGGCAACCACGTAGCATAACATTGGGATCGCTCCCGACACCATGCCGGCTAAAATGAACAAGACTGCCTGAATGTTTTCTGTCAGCTCTAAATTAGACATGCTTATCTCCCATTGTGAGGAACTGAGAACCGTTGTTTACAAAGGCTGGAGGGAAATCCTACTCCTTTTGAATAATAGTTACAATTTACTTCCTCAACGGCCCCATCTCCATCAATCTTGAAGGAACAATCCTCAACTTAGTAAGTGGCACATTAATAAAGAGAACACCAAACACAATAAGCAACATACTAAGAAGATGGTAAGAAGTAAGGTTCTCACCAAGGATCACACTCGCAGTCACCACTGCAAACACGCGCCCAGCAGCTTCTATAACCCCAGCATCTATCGCCTTAAGAGTCTTAAGTGCATTGAAGAATAGGAAGTACGGTAGGATGAAAGAAAAGATGGGTACCGCTAGAATCAGCCAAATATTTTCTGGTGTAGAGATAATCTGGAATCCTTGTGGCTCAAAGATAATCATCCACAGTCCCACCAGAATAATAGCAAGCAAGGTGCGTATTAGGACTACTGAATCTAAGTGGCGGTGCTTAATATATTTCTTGTGGACGATGGTAGTCATTGCGCCAAAAAATGTTGAGCCAAGGATTAATGGTACCCCTCTACTAAGATGAAACGACTGAATGTCTGGCCACAGGATTACCAGAACTCCACACACAATAAAGAATCCTCCAAAAAACATTTGACGCTTAAAGCGCTCCCCCAAAAGAAATATTCCAAAGAACACCACAAAGAATGGCAGCATGCTAGAAATGATAATCGATTCGGAAGCGGTTACTTGCTGCAAACCTGTAAAGAAAAAAAGTGGAGCAAGCACACCACCGGTTAGTGTTGTCACCAGCACACCTATAAAATCTCGTTTTCGCATCTGCCACCGCATATGCCGATCGAAATCGATATATTCATGTATCAGCAGGATAGTGCCAACAATAATTAGTGTAACAAAGTAAAGGCTGGCTGGAGTCCATCCGCGCGCATAGAGAATTTTTGAAAAAATGGGATTCAGATTTGCCAGAATGACCGCCAAAAGCATCTGCGCTAGGGCGAACTGTCTGACGGATGGCGAAGTGAAGATCATTGTGAGATGTATGATACATGTTTTAGGGGCTAGGATTTAGGGAACCTCTGAAAAACACGTAGTGCAGGTTCGGTTACCTGCACGATCTGCGCGGATAGCCGAATCCGCGCTACGTTTTATGTATTAATCAGAGGTTCCCTAGGGGCTAGAAAAATTACATGATACGAAAAAGAATTATAATCCCTAGCCCCCCAACCCCTAGCCCCTAAGCTAAGGCAACATCCCCCTCGGATTCACATTCACTCCACCTTTGATCACTTCAAAGTGTAGATGGGCTCCTGTTGTAGTTGGCCCCGCACCGCGCGTCCTAGGTGTACCTCCGCTTGCTCCAATAATTTCTCCCGCTGTAACGTCCTGCCCTGCATGTACTGAGATATGTGACAAGTGACCATAGAGCGTTGCATATCCACCACGATGTCCGATGAGTATATATGAGTATCCGCTCACTCCTCCATTTTTTGTAAGGAAAACAACTCCATCGGCCGCACTGACAATCGGACTCCCCTGCCCGATTACAATATCCATCCCACGATGCGGAATACCAAAATACTGCTGGTAACTAGGCTGCATGAACGTTGCCGAAATTGGACCATATGCAGGCCATGTAAATTTTGGTGTGAATGGAACGATTCCTTGTTTGTTATCTCCTGTCTTTGGATCCATCAATCCCTTTTCGATTAGCTTGCGCTGAGTTTTTTCACGCAATCGTGCATCTATACGTGCGAGATCCGACTGCATACGAAGGACTTGTGCATGCACCTCTTCCATAACACGCTTGATCTCATCGGTACGTCCACCACCAATTTCACCGTACTTCTCTGCACGATCAATAGTGTATGCAACTTGATCATATTCTTTTTGAAGAGAACTCTGACTCTGCTCCAAAGATGCGACTGTGTCTTCATTCTCCCCTACCTCTGTAAGAAGTATTTTGAGATTAGAGAGTTTTGAATTGAGAACATGCTCGCGAAGTTGTTTACCAGAAATAACTGGGACGAAAGAAAGCATGAGTGATTTGAGATTCGTAGGTGCTGCATCGTGCATAGGATAACTCTCATACAAAGAGAACAGTTTGAATGGCACTTTCTCCAACCCACCTTTTCTCTCACCATCAAGACCAAACCTTTCTTTTAATTGATCGGAAACTTTCCGATAAGCTGCAAGTTGAATGTCTGTGTTTCCTTTTAGCCGTGCAACTTCTCCAAGACGCACACGTGCTTTTTCTGCATCGCCTTCGTTGACCCCCTTAACGTAACGCTGTGCATTGTATTCACCCACCGCACGTTCAATCGCCTGATCTAGATTCTCTACTGCCTTGTTCCTTTCACCCAGATCGGTCAACGCAAGCGTCATGAGCGGTACAAGTGCCACAAGGAGCACGGCAGTAACGATGAATCGTTGAAGGATATGCATTTCTGTCTATTATAGCGGAATTCGCAAATTTGTGCACTGTTTTTGCTGTCTCGCTAAGTAAGGTAAGTATTGTAAGTATTGTAAGTATTGTAAGTATTGTAAGTATTGTAAGTACTGTAGGTCACACTTTACCTACCTTACCTACCTTACCTACCTTACCTACCTTACATACCTTACCTTCTTAATCTGCTATCATACCCACCTATGATCTCCCTCCTCCGCGGAACCATCCACAAAGGCGAAATACAAGAGCTCACAATCGATGTTAACGGAGTGGGTTACGATGTTTCTGTACCAATCGATGTATGGGACAACGTAAAGGAAGGCGAGGATCAAGAACTGCATATCAAAACTTTTGTTAGAGAAGATCGTTTCGATCTTTTTGGATTTTTAGACAAGACAAGCAAGCTCCTCTTTGAAGAAGCAATTAATCTCCCTGGTATTGGACCAAAAACTGCACTGGAGATTTGCTCGGTTCCCCGCAGCTTATTGCTGACTGCCATCGAACAACAAGACTCCAAGATGCTTAACTCTATAAAAGGTGTAGGAAAGAAAACAGCGGAAAAGCTCTTGGTAGATCTGAAGTCACTCACAGAAAAGCATCCACAGATTTTCGCAAAGGAACGCACAGAAATGTCAGGCACAACCGCACACTTCGACCAAGATGCAATTGATGCACTTAAGTCTCTTGGATACGACACGGCAACTGCACTGCACGCACTCAAAGGCACACCAGAAACGGCAAAAACTTCCGAAGAACGCGTTGCTGCAGCCCTCAGAGCCTTATAATATGTAGCTTCCCAACGCCCAACACCCTACGCCCTAAGCCCCATGATCACCCTTGATATCACCGGCGCCCTAGCCAAAACAATTACCCCATCACTCGGAATACCCGATCAAGAGCTCTCAGCACTACGTACAACTATGAAACGTAATACTGAGAACTTTTTGCATGAACGCAAGAAAGGCGAGCACTTGTGGTCTATGGATCCATATAACAAGCAAACGATCAACGCAGTTAAAAATACAGCACAGTATGCCAAAACGGAGAAGATTCGTCAGGTGGTATGGATTGGCATTGGAGGATCGGGGCTCGGTCCAAAAGTAATTCAGGAAGCATTCGAAAGTCCGGATACAATCGAGTTCATTTTATTGGATTCTATAGATCCTGCGATGATCGAAATGAATATGAAGTTGATCGACTGGAGACGCGCGATGCTGGTGATCGCAAGTAAGTCGGGCGGAACACTGGAACCAATGAGCCTCTTCTTTCTATGTTGGGAGAACATGAAGAAGGCAATGAAGGAGCGTGCAGCCGAACGAGTAATTGCAGTCACCGATCCACAGAAAGGAATCCTCCACAACTTTGCCAAAGAGAATAATATCCCCATGCTCCCCATTCCTTCGGAAGTCGGAGGACGTTACTCGATTTTTACTCCTGTTGGACTTTTGCCATTGGCACTGCTTGGAGGAAACATAGATGCATTCGCCGAAGGCGCCAAGAAGATGGATACAGCTTGCCAGAATACTGACATAGACGAGAATCCAGCTGCACTTCTCGCAAGTGTGCAATTTTTGTTAGACACTAAACGCGACTATCCGATCCGCGTGATAATGCCCTACTCCCAAAGACTAGAATCAATCGCACGCTGGGATCAGCAATTGATCGCCGAAAGCTTGGGCAAGACGGAAACACATAATCCCATTCCGCTCGCCGCAATCGGAACACAAGATCAGCACTCATTATTGCAACAGTGGCAGGATGGTCCACGCAAGTGCTGGCACATCTTTATCAAAGAAGCAGATCAAGGCTCAGTGAATGTTCCAATGGAAGTTGATGACTCGTTCTCTTACATTGCAGGAAAGAAGTTCGGCGAACTCTTTGATGCGTGTCATAAAGGTACAAGCCAAGCTCTAACCAATGCCAAACGCCCACACATCACTATTACACTTCCAAAATTATCCGAAGAAACACTTGGGCAACTCTTCTTCTTGTTCCTGACCGAAGTCATTCTGCTAGGCAAACTCTATAGAATCGATCCATATGGGCAACCAGCGGTGGAGGTTGGTAAGAAGATAACGAAGGGTATTCTATCTGATAAAGAACCAGAGAAGCGTTAATTCGTTATCTCGTTATTTCGTGTGTAGCCAATCCTAAGGTTAATTGTGATCAAAGTAACGAAATAACGAAATAACGAAGTAACGTAGCTGGCATGACTTTAGTGACAAGACTATAATCAAAACGTATTTGTAATTTTCCCTTAAGAATTTATGGCTAAAGAACTAACCGACGCAGACTTCGAAGCAGAAGTGCTTAAATCAGATATCCCCGTTCTAGTAGACTTCTGGGCTCCGTGGTGTGGACCATGCAAATCTATGTCCCCTATTGTTGATGAACTTTCCACTGAATACGAAGGAAAGGTGAAAGTAACGAAGGTGAACGTGGATGAAAATACAGAAACTCCCGGCAAGTACAGTGTGATGAGTATTCCTACTTTCATTATATTTAAAGACGGTGAACCTGTTGCAACTTTTGTAGGTGCAAAGTCTAAGGAAGATATGAAGAAGGAATTGGATGCAGTCCTATAAACAGGAATCCAAGGAAACCAAAGAATCCAAGGAATCCAAAGTGGTGACAGAATTCCAGCAATTACCTTTGATAAATGTATTACCAAAGCCCCTCGATTTCTTTGGTTTCTTTGGTTTCCTTGGATTACTTTGTAAGTAGTATCAAAAGATTGAACCTATCTCCGCTTTGTTTTACACTTCAACCCATGGGAGACATTATTCTTGGATTCATAGGTATCGCACTTTCATTATTCATGATTAAATTTAGAAGAATGATCGGTGACACGGTTGGCGATGCCCTCTGGATGCAACGCTTGGGCGGTGTCTTCACCATTACTATTTTCGCAGCAATCGCCATCTTCTTTTGGAGCTTGCTTATGATTTTTGATCTAGAGAACGTATTCCTAAAGCCAATACTTAAACCATTCGGAGCATTTGGGATTGGATAAATTCTTTTAAACCTGTGTAGATTTTCAAATTTAACTCTGTACAATTCTTTCGTTCTTGTGGGGCTGTAGCTCAGTTGGTTAGAGCACCGCGTTTGCAACGCGGGGGTCAAGGGTTCGAATCCCTTCAGCTCCACCACAACTTTTCACTAATATTTTTCAGTACTCTCAAAATTGTCTCTCAACTGCGATAATTCGCTAAAATTCTTGCCGATAAGCTACCAATCGCTCTACCACTCTAGTAGGGTAATGGGGTCATGCACGAGCAAATGAATTCTTCAAAGGGATCATCCGAGATGCCTAACGATGATGAGATTCGTCACATCGTGGCTGTCAATGCAGGAGTCGAAACTCGCCTTGGGAAGATTCAGGAAGATACAATCCATCCGATCCGACTGCGAATGTTGTTGTTGGACGATGAGTCAGAACTGACCGACCAACTCGAAGAATTCGACGAGTGGTTTGCTTTCTTTTCTGGGTCGCCAGAACTGAAAAAAGCATGTTTGCGGGGAAGGAACCGAATCGTCATTAGTGTGATACCCGACAAACCAATTGCGGCTTGTGTTCAGGAAGCGATAGATGAGAATACCGACATCATTAACTTGCCATTTGGCGGCATAGAAGTCGTGCGCCAGTATTCTAAAGCGAACCGATTATCAGAGAAACATGATCGTTTTCTAGTTCCAGGTTCTGCAGATGTACATACATTTGGTTCGATGATGGATTACTTGGATGCAGAAACCGCGAAACATCCGATACTGGAGTTGCATGAACAGCGCTCGCGCATTCGAACGCTTTTTGGAGAGTTAGACTCGCCGGATCATGGTCTACTCTTTACTTGATACCAGTGAAGCTGGTAGCACTTACGTCTTATATTATTCATGCTAAATAGTAAAAACAACCAGATAAATATCTGATACTTAATTCTGAATTCTACATTCTTAATTCTTAATTCTGAATTTTTACGTAACCACCTCTTCAAGTCGATTCTCCTCAATTGCTGCTTTTATTTCGATTCCGATGCGTTCACCAACACTCATTGGCTCTCCATACAAGTATCCTGAATAAGGAGTAGAGCGTGTTCCAGGTGATCCGGGAATCCTCAATGAGACATCAAAGATCACAATATCTTCCTTCCCCTCTTCGGCAACCACTGCGCCTTGCAAAGCAAACGGTCCGATGATTCCTTTATCATCCATTTTTTTAGTAGCCGCCACGAACTTCTCACCGAGATCGAAAGCTTTTTCCAGAAGAGACTCTTTCACTGTGCACGCAATGTGACCAGTTTCAATCATTTTAATCTGTTGTTTGAAATCATAATCCCCAATAATTGCTTCTTGCTGATATGCAGGCATACGCAGCCATCCATCCAGATTGGTTTGACGTCGAGTATCTGTCCCTAGTAATTCCAATTCTCCGGTTAAAGGCGAATAGAAGAAATTAAAATTAACATGGGCTCCAATAATAAATTCCTCAATTGTTGCTTCGCGCCAATTGGATTTAATTGCCCCCTGTTTTTCAAGATATTTGCCTTTTTGCTCCCATTCATCTTTGCTGTTAACAACAAAGAAAGCACGTTCGTATCCCCTTATAGCTTCATTCGCCTTCACCAAAACCGGACGATCTATATCTTCGGGCTTCTTGAAAATTTTCGGTATCCGAATCCCAGCATCCTGCAATAAATGATACTGATTATACGGCTGATCACGCTCTTCAATTTTCACATAACTTCTATTGCCGAAGATCGGTACTTTAAAATCATTCTCTACCTTTGAATAATCATCAAAGTACACCCAGAAATACCTATTATGGATAAAGATTGTATTTAGCTCTCTGAGCTTCTCCTGAATTTTTTTATTAAGCACATTCTCAAAAGAATCCACTACGATTGTTTCATCAACACAACCTAATTTTGCATTACTCATTTTTAATTTTTCATTCCGAGTTCGATAGAACTCGGCATACGTCTTCTCTCTCCCCTTCCGTGCAACACAGACAGTCTTGAGTCCTACCTGCTTCGCACCATGACAAACATCCAGTGCACTGTGTCCACCAAGGACACCTACAGTTATATTTTTGGTATCGTAGCCTTTGAGTAGATCGGAAGTATTCATTGATGATATTGTAAAGGAAAATGAGGTATGAGTTAACGAAGTAACGAAGTAACGAAATAACGAATAAACGAAGTAATGATCATCCCAGAACATCTTCCAGCCGACCAGCCTCAATCGCTTGTTTAATATCCCTCACCAATCTTCGCCCTGTGCTCATTGGTTCATCATATTTAAGTGCGGTGTAAGGCGATCCTTCAATGAACGGATTCGTTCCTGCCACAATTCTCGCACTTATTTCGAATACCAAAACTTCCAGTTTGCGTGTGACGATTGTCTCCAGACAGAACGGCCCGAAGAGACCTTTCCCGCCACAGATTTCTTTACTGGTTTCTACAACTCTATCTCCCATCTCAAACATTTGTGGAAGTAATGACTCACGCACAACTACCGGAATGTTTCCGACAATCGTGTAACTAGTGTGAATATTGGCTGCCAATTGGTCCTCTGCTTTAATTCGCCCGATGGAGTCTGCATTGGATTCGTAGCGTTTATCAAAACTAAGAATCTCCAACTCTTTGGTAATGGGTGAGTAAAAGTAATGAATATAAAGCGGAACTCCCACTACATATTCCTGAAGCACAAAGTCATTCTGATCTGGATACTTGCGATTCTTAACTTCGTAGAATTGCTCTGGTGTCCTCGCAATGAAGTATCCAAATCCCCCACCCGCTCCATGGAATTTCACAATCACCGGCTTATCTATGTCCTCTGGTTTTTCGTAAACCTTAGGAAGCTTAAGTCCAGCTTTCTCTAGCCAAATCCGCTCTTTTTTGCGATCAGATTCCCATTCCAGAATCTCTTTAGTCCCATAATACATTGTCTTCATCTTCTTAACCCGATCGTGCCCCATGTAAGCAATGAATGATCCGTGTGGAATGACGATCGCATTACGCTTGATTAACTCCTCTTCTAACTGATCGTCCCATGCGTCAAAGCTATCCAAAGTAATTATCTCATCTGCCACTGGATAAGCCTTATAAGGTCTCTCTGATCCTTTCTTGCAGATAGCAAGCGTCTTAATACCTTCATCCTTAGCACCCTTGAGTATTTGCAATGCTGAGTGGCTTCCAAGTGTCGCAATCACAAAATCTTGGGGGTTTTTAGATGCCGGAAGTATTGGTGATTCATCTTGCCCTGAGTGTGCTGAATGGGTTGTCATGATATTTCGGGCATTGTACCAAAAAAGCTGCTCATGGCAAGGAAGAATTAGGGACTAGGCGACCATAGGGGCTAGGCACTAGGCAGCTAGGGGCTAGCTTAAACGGGCATAAATACGAGAGAAACGAAATGGCAAATGCATTTGTTTGCCTGTCGGCCGTAGTACCGCATGAGCATAACGAAGGCTAAAGCGAGGAGCTTACGCTATATGCAAATGTAAACGCGAGCAGATATGGCGAGACCATAATATAACTCGTCTCTGCCGAGCTACACTGTAAGAGAAGCGTTATGCGACGAGCGAGTCTGCGTTTGCCAACGATTTTTTTCTTGTCCTGAGCTTGCCTGCAGTGAGTATCATCGAACTGTCGAAGGATGGTTCTTTTTTGATCTTTCAAAAAAGAATAACATTCATATCAAACAAAAAACGTATAATCTATTTTCTCCACCGAATTATTTACTGATAGAATAGGCGAACTCACACAGATTATGAACAAACGTCTCCTCTTCTTTATCGGCCTTGCACTTGTCCCAGTTGTCGCACTCGGGATCATCTTTCCTGATAGAGCTTTTGATGGAGTAAAGGACACAGACGATAGTATATATATCTCGAACACAGGAGCAGACATTGTCGTATTTGTGAGTAAAGACTGCCCACACTGCAAAGACCTAAAGGAGTATGCCAAACTTCAGGAATGGGAAATTGAATATCACGAAATTACAGAAGTTGAAACTCAGAAGCTATTTGCAAAATTACAAGAACGTGCACTAGGTTTAAACCAAGGAGTACCAACAACAATCATTAATCAGAATGTAATTCAAGGATACAAAAGTCACGAGACAACCGGACAATTGATGAACTTCCTACTAAAAAGGTGCCAAGATTCAAATGAAGGATGCCAACCATTCAACGAATTTCTGGAAAGCGATATCCATGTTGAAGTGCAATCATCGGAAGGAATTTGCGAAGACGGATGCGAAGTGGATCTGGATAAATACGTCTTTGACCTTCCAATCTTGGGAAAGGTTGATCTGACACTTATGTCACTCCCCGCTCTCTCGGTTTTGCTCGGATTCCTAGACGGATTTAATCCGTGTGCGATGTGGGTTTTAATCACGCTACTCACACTTCTTATCAGCACAAAGGATATGAAGAAGGTTTGGGTGATCGGTGGAACGTTCCTATTTGTAAGTGGTGCGGTGTATTACTTCTTCATTGCTGCATGGCTTAATGCATTCCTGCTTATTGGATACAACCTATGGGTTCAGAAGATTATTGGAATCGTAGCTATAGGAGGAGGAGGCTTCTACTTCTACGAAGCATTCGGAAAGAATCCAAATGAATGCCAAGTTACAAACATGTCACAACGCCAGAAGACTATCGCAAAGATGAAGGAGGTTATGAAGATCTCCGCATGGCCCGCGATGATAATTGGAGTCGCGATACTCGCCTTCTCTGTAAATCTGATCGAGCTGGTATGCACCGCAGGTCTTCCGGCAGTCTTCACACAGATTCTGGCATTCAATGATGTGAGCATCATTGCACGTTATAGCTACATGGCACTCTACATCCTGCTCTACATGATTGACGACTTCATGATTTTCGCGATTGCTGTATACACACTTCATGCAACCGGACTCACCTCAAAGTACGCCCGCTTCACTCTCGTCTTCGGCGGGTTCCTTATGTATGCACTTGGAATCTTGCTTATATTCGCCCCCGAAGCATTAACCTTCGGATAGTTCCGGCTTGTCCACCGTAGTCTCGCTTTGCGAGATAGAGGCGTAAGGCTCTGACGTTTGGGTAGCTCCTAATTCATCATCGTAATTTAATAGATTTTCCATCCATCCTTCGTCTGGGCATTCTTGAAAATGCTTAAGTACATTATCTAGATCTTTTCTAGTCCCGCTAATCACAGCAGTAAGTGTGTGTGTTTTGATATCACTTATCATAATACTAGGACCAAGCCGCATCAGGGGACCAATGAAATTGGCCATAACACTATGACGCTGCTCATATGAATAAAGTGGATCACCATAGGATTCTTCAACTTTTACTCGTGCTTTATCATCAAGGACCAAAAGTTTACGCTCGCGCTGAGGAAGCTTTTCTGACATAAGAATTAGTGAAAAGTACTCTATAAAACCGCTCCATAGATCAATACGCAAGAAAAATGCGAAGAAAACACTTGATGTGGCTTTTACGAAAAAACTGAAAAGTTTAAAGGGCAAGGGGAAAGCTTTCCCTTTTCCCCTTTCACTTTCCACTTTTCCCCTTTTTATTGTTTCCCCACATACCTCTGTCCCTCACGTTCATTCACCAAACAGCGAGTATAGCGTTGCGACTGCTTGTCATATTGCTCACAGTGATTATTTACACGTGGCTTAGGTTTTACAGGAGTAACAGCAGAACTTGTCATAGCCTGCTCTTGTATCACAACCGGTTTACAATCCTGCGAAGCACTATCTAATGCCGCTGCAATCTGATTGGAGAGCTGAATGTACTGATAAGTTGTAGGAATAATTCGTTTTGCAACCTCACGCATCTGGGAAACCACACGCATCTTTTCTGCACATTTACTGTCCACAACCACAGTAGGTTGTACCTTTGTTGGAGAAAGTGGATAGCGCGGTTCAGTTACAATTTTAGATACATTAGTTGTACGGTTAGACACGCTGATAGACCGACGCTTGTATTCACTTCCGAGCGGAGGATCTATTCCTCTAAATGCCACAAGAAACTCTTCTCCTATAATGGAACCTGCTAGGTGTGCAACCACAGAGTAATGCTGTGTGTACACAATTGCTCCGGCACCAATTATCATGCCTACGACCACTCCACAAATTCCGATTCCTGTTTGATTGTTTGTCATAATGAAGGATGTGTATTTATGTGTATATTATAGTATAAAACTAGGTATTTATCAAATACCACAAATTATTACTAAAATGGCCCTGCAAGCATAAACTGTAATTGCTCTGACAACGTACTATTTCTGACAGCATCAATTATTGCCATCTGAGCTTCTGGATCTTGGACTTTGGAATTAAATAATGCATAAAATTGGTCTATGAGCTGTGCCTGTCTTGTATCAACTTCATCCGATTCCGTAATCATACCAACAGTGAGTCCCCTATTCAAAGATCCTCCAATTGACCCTTTCCCTTCTGTTTCCTTAATGGCACCAATAAGTTGCTGGATATTCGCACTAAGCTCGTCTTGGTAAGGATTTTCAGACATATTGAAATATCGAAAAAGTATGGTCTCATATAATCATAATATATTACTGATGTCAATGGAGGTGCCGGCCATTCGACTAAACTCATGGCCTATCTGCAGGCTATTGAATTCAAGTCTGTTTGTGCATGCTTAAGAATTCTGGAGGTGCCGGCGGGAATTGCACCCGCGAATGGAGGTTTTGCAGACCTCTGCCTTACTACTTGGCTACGGCACCAATGAAGATAATAATCTGAAGAATGAACAATCTGCGATAGTCCTGAGCCTGTCGAAGGACTACTTGGCTACGGCACCTTAAGTTACATCTACCAGCATAGAAAAGATTTCCCTTAAAGAAAAGCATTCCCTAGCCCTAGCCCCTAACCCTAACCCCAACCCCAGCCCCAGCCCCAGCCCCAGCCCTAGCCCTCAGCCGGTGCCTCAAACGTCGCACTCTCCAAAATAAACTTTATTGCATCCTCCAAATCTTTCTCTACAAAAAACGGAGCTGAAGCGGTGACGGTATATCCCATATCTCCACTAATAGTACTCACTTGATAGAACCTTCTAGCTGGCTCATTTTCTACAGGCTGTGCCGAGAAGATATGCATAGCAACTTCTTCCCCATCAATTTTTACAGAAGGTGAATCGACCAATGTATAACCGGGCAATGTGCTAACGGATCGTATACTCGCTTCACTGTAACTTTTTGCATCAATCTTGGATGTCAAACGTTCCTGTGTAATAGAAATTGACGGAAACTGTCCGGAGACTGATTCTTCTGATCGAAAAGCTGTAAGTGTCTCGTCCGGAACGCCACGCTGCCGAAGCGTCTCGCGATCTATCACAATCCATCCCACAGGCAAACAAGTACCTACCGTGCCATCCCAATATTCTTTATCACATTCAACTTTGGAAGAACCACCTCCACCACAAGCTGTGAGAAGGAATGCCAAAGTAAAAAACGGAAGTAGAAACTTGTACATTGGTGGGTATCCTACAGTGAAAATCGTTAGAGCGAAATAATTTTTCAGAAACTGGCAATAGCAATGGAAAAAAGAACAGCCATGAGCGAGACGCTCATGGGACATGAAGTAGACACTTGCCCATTCTTGTTGCATAAATACCTCTATAGGATTGAGCAAAATCACGTTTTCTGCTAATATAAGGGGAATTCACTTGTAGTGAATCATATCAAATCTACTTGTAGTGAGAGTCTCTCGAACTACTAGTAACAAATCCTCTCGAACTACTTGTAGTGAGATACCCACCTAAAACTAATCGAACTACTTGTAGTGAGATACCCACCTAAAACTAATCGAACTACTTGTAGTGAGATACCCACCTAAAACTAATCGAACTACTTGTAGTGAGTCCACCCCCCTTAGAACTACTCGAACTATGAAAACAAAAATTCAAATGATCGCGATGATAGTGAGTTTACTCGCTCCCCTTCCTGCACTCAGTGCAGCGGAGATTGTTGTAAGCGATACAGTCGCGGGCTTAGGCACAGAAATAAATGTAAATGGTGTGGGTGCAACACCTGAGGCAGAACTGATAGTGTACCCTCCTTATGGAGCAGAACTGATCCTGCCACTCAACGATTCTGAAGTGATTACACTCGCAGGATCCGAAACAGAGATTGCCGGAGTTTATGAAGTAGAAGTTGTAACGAGAGATGAAACAATCGCTCAAACAACTTTTACAGTGCTTCCGGATACTATCGATGTACTGAATAGTTCTATGCAATCAACTAGTCAATTTATTCAGCCAGACGGACAAGACCGTGCACGTGTCATTGTTATTTTGCGCGACCAGTTTGGTAACACACTTGCTAGCAGACCAATTGAACTCATCTCAAGTCGTCCATCAGACACTGTCAGCTCTCTTACAAACGAGACAGATGCAAGTGGTGAACAACAGTTTGATATAACAACCTTTGAGCCCGGAACGATCTCGCTACGTACAATGGATCTGCTTAGCGGAAAGCTGCTCGAAACAACTCTCACATTGCAGGCTGGTGCAAGCATGGGTGGATACCCTACTCAACAGTATTACCCAACACCTTCCTACGCTCCAACTTCCTACGCCCCAGTCTACGCCCCTACGCCCTACGCCCAACCCCCTACACCCTACAGCAGCCGCATGGTTGGCTCAGTAATGGGCCGCACACTTTACGGTCAGTTAAATGATTTTGACGTGGTTGATGGTTTTATTCTGGAAGTGCGTCAAGAATTGCGCGTGAACGAAGACGCTACAATTCGCATCACTGCAGTTGATAGAAACGGACAGCGTGTAGAAGATTACACTGGAATGGTTCTGCTTTCGTCCACAGATCCAACTGCAATGCTACCCTTGGAAGGAAGCGTTCAATTTATGCCACAGAACCTAGGAGAAAAAGTACTCACGTTAGGTCTCAGATTCCGTACACCTGGCGAACACATCCTTAATGTAGAAGACAGCACCAACCCAAATGTGAACGAACAGGTTATGATAAATGTAATGGGAGACCCTACCTCCACAAAACCAAACATCACCATTACATCTCATAAAAATGATAGCTTCATCGGCTCCGAAACAATCACTATTGAAGGGAAAGGACCTCCATTCGTGAACCTTATTGTTACTGGTGGAACCAAGGACGTACAAGATGAAACAGACCAAGACGGAAACTTTGCCATCGAAATCTCTCTCAATCCTGAACAGACAGATCACACTCTTCGTGTTCGTGACGAGAGCGGTCGATCAGATTCCGGAAATATGCACCTAATCTTGGATAGTATCCCACCCGAAATCAAAACAATCACATTCAATCCAATTGATCCTGAAGTGGATGAGATCGTTAAGTTAGAAGTAGAAACAGATAAAGACGTAATTAGTGTAATCATGAAACTTGATAAGGAAGAATTCGAACTTGTTGCAGATACCACACAATCCGGCGCCTTCACACTATCCTTCACAGCAGAAGAAGAAGGAACAAATCAACCAATTATCACATCAATCGATCATGCCGGTAATGAAACGGAGGTGCGCAGTAACTTTGTAGTGAAGCCCAAAAGCCTTACGCAGGTACTCAACGTTCAAGCCGAACCAAAAACTGGTTCTGTATCACTAACATGGGACCCTGTCACCGAAGAGCGTGTCGATACATACCGAATTTACGTTGGAGAGAATCCAAACGACTTCCTGTACACACTAGACACCGACCGTGCAACGGCAGCAGCAACCGTCGCAGGATTAACCCCTGGCAAAACGTACTACTTTGCAGTCACTGCATTGCAAGGTGATAGAGAAAGCGCCAATAAAAGTGAAGTCATAGAAGTAATGGCTCTTGGCTTTGCTCTCAGTATTACCGAACAAGACGGCACTCTCTTTGTAGAATGGGGCAACCCTGCACAAGAAACTCCACTCGCTTCTTACCTATTTGAATACGGAGTGGATCCAGACACGTTTACGGAACAGCGCACCATCAGCGGAGAATTGCGAGCCTATAGTCTGCGCAACTTGCTCAATGATATTACATACTATTTGCGCTTAACCCCTGTGACGACAACTGGAAATGTATTGCATGACTTAGCTGCAAAAGGATCGGGGACACCAAACTCATCTGTTGGAGGCTTTATTCCTACACCTGCAAATCCTGTTCCTGATAATGTACTTCCTACAGAACCATCTACACCAACACCTCCGCCTACAAATTTACATGAAGGCGCACCAGCACTTTCTTCGGAAGGTCTTCCACTTCCTGTATGGATTGCCATGAGTATAGCCGGAGTATTCTTGCTACTAAATTGGCATCGCAGACGGACATTAAAAATGACATTTGATTTTATGAAACAGATGGAATCCCAATACCAACGTCATGGATGAAATCAGTTTGCTCTATACTGTGGCTAAGATCTGAAAAATTGTTCCATTGCTCCATTGCCTCATTGTTCGCAAGCGAGCTTCAAGCGTTTAACAATGGAACAATGGAACAATGGAACAATCCGCTAAAATAATAACGTCCTACAACTCAAGACAACTCATGAAATCGAAGACCATGTCAATCGGAGGCGCTACTTACGATCTCTTCGTACGAACTACGGAAGATTTAATTCATGAGTGTGATACTAAGAAATCAATCGCACTTCCTTTGGGGTCAAAAGTACGTGTAGAAGAAGTGATTGAAACTTGTGGCGGAGGTGCATCAAACTCATCTGTTGGACTAGCACGTTTGGGATGCTCCGCAGGATTCTGTGGCGTGATTAGTTCTGACCAATGGGGAGAAAAGTTGCTCGAGAATTTGAAGAAGGAAGGAGTGAACATCGATTGTGCAACCATTGTAGAAAATGAGATCTCTAGTTTTTCTATCATTCTTTCCACAGAGAATGGTGAGCGTGTGATCCTCTACACTCCTGGAACTAACGTTCACTTGCATGACGCCAACTTTAATAAGGATGTGATAGGAAAAATGAATTGGGTGTATCTCAATCACATTCAAGAAGACAGCTGCGTAATCCAAGACGACATCATAGAGATGCTAGCAAATGAAAAGGAGCCTCGGTTCACTTGGAATCCCGGAGGTTGTCAGCTTGATGAAGGTCTCTCTGCACCTAACAACAAGAATCTCCTCTCGCATACGGACTTAGTCTTATTGAACAATGAAGAAGCATTACAATTCACCAAAACAGATTCTATAGATGATGCCATACGAACAATGCTTTCAATCGGAGCAAAGAACGTGTGCATTACACAAGGGAAGGAAGGAACCATCGCCTCGGATGGGAAGAATCTCTATCACTGTCCGGCAATTATCGATGCGACCGTCATAGACACTACTGGTGCAGGAGATGCATTTGGAACAGGAGCCACTTGGGCACTTTTGAACGGAGAAGACTTGCTGACTGCCGTAAAGGCCGGTACTATAAATGCAACAAGTGTGGTTGGTGCCATTGGCGCCCAAGCAGGATTACTCACAGACACCGAGATAAAGGAAAAACTAGCACAAACAAATCTCGCTGTGAATGTTCGCCCGCTCTAATACGTTTCCCTAAAAGGTAAGCCATGTATGCACCCCCTAAACATACCGAAATTAAGAATTCAAAATTAAGAATTAAGAATTCTTCACTCGAAACATTTACGTCTCCAATTCTGCATTCTTAATTCTAAATTCTACATTCTCACACATACTTATGTCAGACGATAAACTCATACATGTCCAAGAGCTCATTGATAGCGCGATGTCCTCTCTCAAAACAGCATACGCACTTATGCGTGATATGACAGGTATATCTGATACAGATCGCGAACGCATTATGACGAGAGCAGAATCGATGTCTTCTAGCGGTGTAGTAAGTGGCAAAGTAGTAGAAGGTATATTTGACGGACAAAACATGGTGGACGGGAATGGTGAGACGTATCCCATCCCTGCCAACTATGCATCCAAAAGCAAACTGGTAGAAGGAGATGGTATGAAATTGACCATTACGGACGAAGGGAAGTTTATGTATAAACAGATTGCACCAACCGAACGCAAAACAATTGTAGGAGTCTTAATCCAAGAAGATGGACAATACAAAGTTCTTACAAGCTCAAAGGCTTATCGTGTCCTCCTCGCTTCTGTTACTTTTTATCGCGCAGAAGTTGGTGACCAAGTCACTATTCTTCTTCCAGATGAAGGCGAAGCACAATGGGGCGCCATCGATGCTGTTATTCCTAGACACATTGCAGAAGCAAAAGCAGTACAAACTGTGGAAGCTGCTTCTACAGAGGAAGATGGGGAGATGATGCCGGCGGTTGAGTAGAAGGTAAGGTAGGTAAGGAAGGTAAAGAAGGTATTGAAGGTATTGAAGGTATTGAAACTTTCCTTACATTCTTTACCTTCCTGACATTCCTGACCTTCCTTACCTTCCTGACATTCCTGACCTTCCTTACCTTCCTGACATTCCTGACATTCCTTACCTTCCTTACCTTCTTAAGTTGAGCATTCCCCCCACATCCGCTACTCTTCAATGCCATATGAAGATACCCGCCAGAATCATCGTTCCCATAGCACTTGCCGCCTTCTTAGCGGGAGTCTTGGTTGTATTTCTATGGTGGCAGATTTCACAATCTACAGCACTTTTAAGTGATCCATTATCATTCCTAAAACCTAACCTTAATACGAACATTACCACCACAATCACAGATGCCCCAATAGACCCACGCGACAAAGCACTCGTATATCTTCGTCAAGGAGATCTGTTGGCACTACGTGGAGAATGGAAAGAAGCACAAGAGAAATACAAAGATGCAGTTAAAGCTAATGGCGGATTGCCGGCACTGCGCAAACTTGCACGCGCACAATTGCAACGCAGAGATATTTCTGGTGTTCGTTCCACACTCGATAAAATGCGATCAGCCGGCGCACGACCGGAGGATCTTCTTCTTCTAGAAAGTATTGTAAGTCTACGTGCAGGAGAGCTGATTAAAGCGCAACAAATTTTGGAAAACGGGACAGATTCACCACAAAAACACTACGGACTCGCGCTCCTTGCAATCATCCAAGGGAATCACGACATCGCACAAGCAGAACTTGCACAGGTAATAAACGGATGGGAGCCTGTCTTACGCTCATATTCCAGAACACTTCAGGCTGCATATGATGAATTCATGTTATTCCCAGAGGGATCGAATCTACACTTGATCACACTACTTGCTCGCGCACTCGCACAATCTCAGGAATGTGAACTGGCACTGCCACTCCTTGTGCAAGTAACAACATCCAATGACGACTACAGAGATGCATGGATAGTTCAGGGCTATTGCGAATTGATAACCGAACGTTCGCAAGATGCACTCGCTTCTCTTGAACAAGCCTACAACTTAGATCCACAGAAACCGGAGGTACAGTACTTCTTGGCCAGAGCATATGCCGACCTCGCTCAGCACGAGAATGCGATTACCTTCTTTGAGTACGCACTTGCAAATGGATTTGAGCCGGAATCAGAAATCCGACGACTGATTGCAAAATCCGCTTTGGAAAATGGAAATGCCGCCGTGGCACTTGCACAGTACGAAGCACTAACACAAATGGAAGATGCTACATTCGAAATGTTCGATGGATACATAACAGCGAGCCTCGCACTTGGCAATCACGAAGAAGCATTCATCAAAGCGACCGAGGCTACAGCTCTATGGCCACAAGATGCCAGAGCATGGGAATTGCTTGGATGGGCATGCATGGAAACGAATCGAACAGATGAAGCCCGCGAAGCATTTGGAAAGGCACTCATTATTAATCCGAATATGAAGAGTGTGGAAGAAAAGTTGGAAGAATTAGAAAATTAAGAATTAAAAATGACCAGCCTTCGCCCAGCCGTCGCAAGGGCTATGTCCGGCAAGCAAGGCTACGGCCGGCAAGAAAATGAAAAATGAAAAATTTAGAATGATTTAATACAACTGATCTTTCAAAAGAAGAATGAATTAAAGAGAAGAATGAAATAGGCAGAAACACAGCAACCGCACTTGACAGAACATTTAATGTATATTAATATGGAACATCCTGTTAAGTGGCAATCGGTAACTTTACTTTGATGTTGTCGGCTGGCCCTAATCAGGTGTTCGTTGACAACACCATAAAGAATGGAGCTTACGATGGAACAAATCCACGTCTTTCGATGTAACGAGACAAACCAAGAAACTCTTGACTCACTCATCAAGCGAGTTAATAGCTGGCTTGCAAAGCATTCCGTGTTTATCGTTCAACGGAATGTTGTGAGAGATGAGAAAGGGGAAATCGTATTCATCTACCACTGCAAGGAGGAGGCCTAAAAGTAGTTGGGGGTCAACGAATCATCCAGGGCGCTGGTTACACAAAACCAGCGCCCCCATTTTCAGCTTTTTCTTATCTTCCTCTAAGTACAAAAACTCTCTAAAGTAAAAGAAGTCTTTCATGCAATCCATCCTACGCGCATTCGGCATAATCACGGTGGCAGCAGCTATCTCTATCGCAATTCTTGCTGTACTCATTTCTGCAACAAATACCATCACTGAGATCCAAAGTGTTCCAGCTGATTTTTTGCCTGAGTACCACACAGTCGCACTCTTCTCCAAAGTAGATGAAGAGACCATCAGAAAATTTGAGGCCTTCTTCCCTGTATTGGGAACAATTACACCGAATCAAAAGAAGACGATTGCACTCCTTGCTATTGAAGAAGAACTCTTCGTAGCAGAATTTTTGGAATCAGATGAAGACTCGACGGAAGAAACTACCTTTGGTCGTTTTAGTGTATCTGTATCAGATCCACTTGCCGAAGCACTTTTAAAAACTTCTACCCCACGCCTCAGCTCTTCTCTGTCTTACAATCAGTTAGTGCAGGAAGAATCGTGGGTATTCCTTGATCTTTCTGTCCTTCCATTTTCTAAAACATTTCCTGAAAAAATCCTGAATGCACTGATCCCCATAGGAAGCACACATGCAGCACTGTCTTTTGAAGATGGCAGAACACAGATTTCATTCGTTGGTAGCACTCCCCTGCCCATACGTGGACTTTCACCTACAATTGAAAGTACATTTTCAGGATCTGCACTAACATTACGCAGTTACAATGCATCGCACACTTGGACAAAACTCACACATGCGCTTGCCGATACTGAGCGAAGTTTTTTGGAAGGATCTGTTAGTCGAATCGTAGAAGAAACATTCGGTTCTTCTGTTAGTTTCACTTACGACATCCTTCCAATGTTCACCAGCCCAACAACAATTCATCTCGGAAAAAATAGTTCGGGCGTAACATTATTGGCTGTCGAAGGTATTGATAAAAATTCTCGCACTCTTTCTGAACATATAGAATTACTGCATGATGGCTTTAGATCTGTGAGTCCAAGCACTCAAGTTACAAAACGCACATTCGATGATCGATTCTCTGCAACAGACATACGAATCGATAAAAGCTCTACTCAGAAAGAAACTGACAAATACTTAAACTGGGAAATAATTACCACACGCACTTCCGATAGGCGAGAATTTGCCTCTGCTATGCGCGGTTCAACATTTGTTATGGCCAATTCTTTGTCGGCACTCGAGCAGATTCTGGAAAAGAATGTAGAAGTGATCCCGCCATCAAATCCATCTTTGACCGTATTGGAAAAAATCACAGACGGTTCAGTATCATTAGAAGATGCATCATCACTTATCAAAGAAGTATTTCCGTCGCTCAAATCCGAATCACTTCCTCCATTCTTCAATCATCTATCGGGAAAGCTGTTATGGTCTGTGGAACAGCAGGGGGCTGTAACTACCCTCATCATCGAATAACAGTCAATTATCTAGCATTCGCTCTTAAGTCGCGCTACTCTCGTGCCAATGAAATTCTCCTTTATAAAACCAGCAAAGTACTTCTTGATGCTTTCGGCAGCACTCGTAGGCGTCAGCATCGTTCTTTTGTTCTACCCAGGACCCACTCTAAGCATCGACTTTACGGGTGGAACTCTAATAGAACTGAAGATTCCAAGTGCATCAACAAAAGATGACCTCGCCAATGCCATGAGCTCACTTGTTTTTGAGGATAAATCTCAGCTCGACAATGTATCTATCTCTGCGACTAAATCCGAGACAATGCTAATGCGAATGCGTAATTTGACGAATGAAGAACATCTGGCGCTTATCGCTCATCTAACAACAACATTGGGGGAAACAGAGGAGATGCAATTTACAACCATCGGACCCACAGTCGGTGCATCACTTAAAAAGCGATCATTCTGGGCATTGGGCATCGCAAGCGTCGCAATTGTTCTATATATCGCATTTGCATTTCGCAAAGTTCCAAAGCGCTTAAGTCCTTGGAGATTTGGAATCATTGCAGTTGTCACATTGTTACATGACGTACTTATTACCGTCGGCATCTTTGTTATTTTAAGTCAGATCACTTCATTTGAATTTGATACGCTGTTTATAACAGCACTGTTAACTATCTTAGGATATTCAGTAAATGACACTATCGTCATATTCGATCGTATCCGTGATAATTTGCTCACCAGCCACAGAGGAGAAGAATTTTACATTGTTGCAGAACGGAGCTTGCATCAGAGCGTAACACGATCGATCAATACAAGTGTATCAACACTCATCATGCTTTTTGCATTATTCGTTTTAGGATCCGAGAGCATTAGATGGTTTGTTCTTACATTAATTATAGGAGCGATTATTGGAACGTATTCGTCTTTGTTCCTCGCGACTCCGCTTTTGGTGTATTGGAAGAAGAAGAGCTAATTATTAGCTTGTAGCTGGTAGCTGGTAGGAAGGAACTCCTGAATAGTTTCTTGCATGTAAGATTCAAGGAAAGTAGATTGACGTGCCTATGAATCCCAAAGACGTAACAAAGGCATCAGCGATGTTAAAACCAGTGGCAATAGCTCACTTATCCCTTGGAGATGCAAGCACAACTTCTGAACAAAACAGGAAACTTGAAGAGCTATTTGAAATGATGCATGGAAGGAAGCCGACCATTTCAAAGTTGCAGCGTGAATCCAATGGCGCATTATTTATGATTCTTGAATAGAACAATTAGTTCGGTTGTTTCTTGCATTAACTATCTACAAACTACAAGCTACAAGCTACCAGCTTTTAACCACTTATATAATGACCACCAAATCTACAGCTCCAAAACGCGACAAAGCCGGCCGAACCGTCTGTACGGTCACATTTACAGAAGAACAAATCACACCTGCAGAAAATGCAGCACTGAAAAAAATCGGATCTACAACCAAGATCGAAGGTTTTCGCACAGGTAAAGTTCCCATAGATATGATCCGCGAAAAAGTCAGCCCCGATCAGCTTATGGAAGAAACCATTCGTGAATTACTACCAAATACAATCAAGAAACTTATAGAGGAAAATGAGATTAAGCCAATCGCACCGCCAAAAGTAGAAGCGCAGACTAGCGAGCCACTTACATTGACGATTACTTTCATCGAACATCCAGAAGTAACAGTAAAAGGTGCAGGCAAGATTAAAGTGGATAAGAAGCCACCAAAAGTTGATGACAAGGACATCGAACGCACAATGGACTATTTCCTAGAACAACACATTACAACTAAGGAGATTGATCGAAATGCAAAGAAAGATGATCGCATCACAATGGATTTTTACGGTGAAGATTCCGACGGAAAAGAAATCGACGGTATCCGCACAACCGGACATCAGGTAGTTCTTGGAAGTAAGTCACTCATTCCGGGGTTTGAGGAAGAGCTGGAAGGGCTAAAGAAATCTGACAAGAAAACATTCACTGTCGCCTTTCCTGATAAGTACCACGCTGAGCACCTGCAAAATAAGCCTGTCACATTCCATGTCACAATCAGCAAAGTGGAAGAAGTAACCAAGCCAAAGCTTACGGATGCGTTTGTACAGCAACACCTCAATGCCGACTCGGCTGAGAACTTCAAAAAGAGTGTTCGTGAATCAATGGAACAACAGGAAGAGCGTCTCTCAGATCAAAAACGTGAGCAGGAATTACTGGATCAGATTCGTAAAGCAACCAAAGTAGAACTTGCCCCAGAACTAGTGGAAGAAGAAGAACGTGACCTATTCGAAAACTTCGCACGTCAGCTAAAAGAGCGCAATATTGAACTTAGCGATTGGATGAAGAAGATGGACAAGAAACCCGAAAACATTAAATCCGATATGAACAAACAAGCAGTTGATCGCCTGACGCTACGTTTTGGAATTCAACACCTAGCAGACGAGAAAGAGATTGATCTGGATGATAAGGAAATGGAACAGGCAGTTGCTGAGACCCTTGCATCTATGAAACCAGAACAACGTGCAAAGATTGAGCCAATGTACCAGAAGGGATACCAAGGATGGCATCAGCTAAAGTGGCAGAAGCGTGTGGAAAAACTTATTAAGATGATGCTGGAGTAATCACATACTAATCCTAATTAGTTTCTAGTTTTCTAGTTACTGGTTTCTAGTTATTTGTCATTAAACTAGAAACCAAAAACTAATCAACTAGAAACTAGTAACTAATCAGATGCAGCCAAGACCTAGAATTATTTCCACAACGCTTTGATCTTCCTTTCAGGATTCGCCCTCTTAAGCATCTTGCATCCACTACGATGAATGACCACCTCACCACTTCGATTGATCACACCAACAATTTCTTCTCGTTTCCCATCATCTGGTTTGCATCCTTTCGCAAAACGAGTGGGCATAGGAAGACCTCCTTCCAATTCAACCAAATTATTCTTCCTTTGTTGTTTTGGAATAGTGCGATTGCGCGGTTTTGACTTCGAAAAATCATGACTACGCAATGCTTCCAAGTGCGGGAAGATAGAGGCCGCATTCTGCGATCCTTGCCCTACTTTCATCAAAAGATCCTCACGACGTGCAAAAGGAAGCACATCGCCATCGTATACACGCATAATACTTAGATCACTATCGAGTGATGGGAGTGAATGCTTGGTTAGTTCCGTATTCACTTTCTCACGCCCCTTTGTAATAAATTCCGAGCGTCGCTGAAGATAAAGATGTCTCTTCAGCTTTGATCGCGACGATGAAATTTTAAGAAGCTGCATCCATTGTGGCGATGGCCTTGGCGTTCTGTACTTCAGAATATCAATCACATCTCCATTTTCCAGCTCATGATTGAGTGGCACAATCGATCCGTTCACACGCGCAGAGCGAAACGAAAGTCCTAAATCTGTATGCACCTGAAATGCGAAATCAAGCGGCGTGGATCCTTCTGGAAGCTCCACGATATCCCCTTTTGGAGTAAGCACATAGATTTGATCGGCCAGTGTGGACTCGGACTCGACTTCTCCGTGTACCGATTCCTGCATGGAAAGCATCTTCCTGAGCTGCGTCTGCTCCATCGCATGATGTGTAGCACCGTACTCTTTGTAACTCCAATGTGCTGCAACTCCGTACTGTGCTTCGTGATGCATCTTTTTTGTACGCACCTGCACTTCCACAAAAATATCACTTGGAACCTGCGGCAATTGAAGAAGTGTAGTGTGCAAACTCTGGTATCCGTTGGGTTTGGGGAATGCGATAAAATCTTTAAAACGATTCGCCATAGGACGCCCCAATTTATGAATCAATCCCAGAGTTTGATAACACTCATCCGTTCGATCAACAATAACACGAATAGCAAAGAGATCGTACACATCTTCTATAGAAGAGAGCCCCTTAGTATTAAGTTTGCGAAAGATGCTATACGGCTGCTTCTCGCGCCAATCAATCTTCACGGGCAGGTTATTATTCAATAGATACGTTTTTAATTCTGATGCCGTATTTTCCATAAAGTCCCCGTGTTGCGAACGTAATCTATCAATCTGACCCGTGATGTGCTCTGCATCAGACGGATAACAAATGGGGAAAGCCCTCTTTTCCAATTCTTGCTTTAAGTTGTATATACCAAGCCGTGATGCGACAGGTGCATACAAACGCAGTACATCACTTGCAATACGCTTTACACGATCTTTTCCAATTCCCTCCGCGTGATCAAGTAGATGGCAATGATCCGAAAGTGTAATGAGAATCGTACGCATATCATCAGATACACTCAGCAGCATCAAACGCAAATCATCAATTGAATTACGGCTCCCTTCAATAGTGATAGATGCGAGTAAATGCACTCCACTCACTAATGAACGAACTGTTGGCCCAAAGCGCTCCTCCAGTTCTGTCAGCGAAAGTCCATCTTTAGAAACAACATGGTGAAGGATGGATGCAATAATCGTATCTTCATCAGGTTCGAATGGGAGCAAGAGCTCCAAAACTCCTGTGGCATGTTCATATAGATTTACTCCAGTACGATGTGACTCTTCACCATACACTTCACGCGCACAGCGAAATGCCCTTACAACACGATCGATGTCGAAGTCAGAATTGGCATTTGCAACGCGCTCTAGGAGCGTAGAGATATCGGCAGTACTCTTAGTCATAAGGAAACTAAATTCTACTACTTTTAGCACATTTGAAGCAAGAATTTATAAGAGCAAACTATGCAATTATCTATGTAAAAGACTGAGCAAAATCCCAAAACCCAAAACCCAATTTGATTACACCCTAGATTTTTTGGGATTTGGTGCTTGTGATTTGGGATTTACAACTTACCTTTCTATCCACAGTGTTACTGGTCCATCATTCGTGAGATCCACCTTCATGTACGCACCAAACTTTCCTCCTTCAACTTTTTTTACTCCACGTTCTGTAAGTTGTTTTATGAAAAACTCATACAATTTTTCAGCCTCCTTTGGACCTGCAGCAAGAGTGTAATCCGGACGATTCCCCTTCTCCAGTCGCCCTGCAAGTGTGAACTGAGAAACAATAAGTGCCTCTCCGCCAATATCCAGAAGCGACCGATCATTAATCTTTCCGTCTTCTCCAGAAAACAGTCGGACATTGACGACCTTATCCGCTAACTTTTCCGCTTGATCCTGTGTATCTCCTTCCATAATCCCAAGAAATAGGATATAACCTGCGTCAATCTGACCAACAACTGAGCTATCGACCGAAACCTTTGCCTGAGTGACTTTTTGAAGGAGAACTCGCATAAATCTAGGTTATAGGGACTATGCACTAGGGGCTAGTCTAGGAACTAGATTAAACAGACATATAATTCATTATTACTAACCCCTAATGCCTAGTTGCCTAATCTAGTCCCTATAACCTAGCCCCTAGCCCCTTGTAAATAGTAGAATCAAAATTGACAATATTGAGATAAGTACTGTAAATGAAGCATAGATTTCTTGACTCTCTCTAAACTCTGAGTAAACTTCCATTCTGACCGAAGACCGAGGGCATTAGGCCGATGGCCGAAAGTTAGCCCCTCCGAGGCATACAGCATCGACCATTTGGCTTCGGCTTCGTGATTCGTGTCGTCTGCCTCGCTGGTCTCCCGGTCGTCCCGAGGCCAGTTTTTTTATCTCTTAAATTCCATCTTAAAATGGCACTTACGCGCCAACAAAAAGAGGCCCAAGTAAAAGATCTCACGAAAAAATTTAAATCCGCGCAATCGGTTATGTTCACTAATTACATCGGATTAACCGTGTCAGAAGTAAGCGAACTCAGAGCGCAACTCAAAGAACAGGATTCCGAAATGCAGGTGGCAAAGAAGACGTTGATCAAAATTGCAGCTAAGGAAGCTGGCATGCCAGAGATCGATGCGAATATTATTACCGGACCTGTTTCTTGCATCTTCAGCACCATAGATCCACTCTCTGGAGCACAGATTGCATTTAAGTTTGGAAAAGCTCACAACCAAGTAAAGATTCTTGGTGGTATCTTCGATGGAAAGATACTAACAAAAAACGAATCTATGGAACTTGCCATGATGCCCGGTCGCACAGAGCTTCTTGCCATCTTTGCAACTATGATTAACTCTCCGCTAGTTACTTTTGCGGGCATGTGCAACTCACCGCTCACTGGATTCGCACGCGCTGTTAGCGAAATCGCGGAGAAAGGAGGACTGTCTGAGGAAGAAACGACTGAAAAGGATGGAAAAGAGGAAAAGGAGTTAAAGGAGGAAAATGAGCCAGACAATTCTGAAGAGACACAAGCTTCAGCATCCGAACCCCAGCTCGAACCCCAGCCCGAACCAGAACCCGAGCCCCAGCCCAATCCCCAGCCCAATCCCCAGCCCGAATCCTAACTTTTCACTTTTAACTTTTCACTTTTTATTTTCCCCAACCCAATATGTCCGACGAAGCAACCGCTACAAAAGAAAAAGTCTCCCTCGTAAAAGAGGAGAAGGCTGTAATCGACGCTCTAGAAAAGCTCAATGTTGTCCAGCTAAACAATGTCGTTAAATTTATGGAACAGGAATACGGCATTTCTGCATCAGCTCCCGTAGCCGTTGCCGCAGCACCAGGTGCTGCTGGTGGTGGTGGTGAGGGTGGCGAAACAGAAAAGAGCAACTACGACGTAGAGCTAACGGCAGCAGGTGGTCAGAAGATTGCCGTGATCAAGGCAGTACGCGAGATTACCGGTCTTGCACTTGGTGAATCCAAGGCAGCAGTCGATGGTGCTCCTAAGGTCATAAAAGAAGGTGTGCCAAAGGCAGAAGCCGAAGATATGAAGAAGAAGCTAGAAGCAGCAGGAGCGACGGTTACTCTTAAATAGGAATCCAAAGAAACCTAAGAATCCAAGGAAACCAAGAGGCTCGTCCCTTTGGTTTCTTTGGTTTCCTTGGTTTCTTTGGTTTCTTTGGATTCTTAGGTTTCTTTTGTTTCCTTGGTTTCCTTGAACTCTTTATGTCACTAGCATAACAGATATGAAATCCCGCTTCATCGAAATCGACCTCCTGCGAACTCTCGCCATAGTCATGATGATTGTTTATCACATAGGATACGACCTCGCGTTTTTCCATAACTTCGATTTAGATCCACTTGCAGGAGGCTGGAAGCTCCTTGCACTTAGTACGGCAACACTTTTTCTACTACTCGTTGGAATAAGCTTCGTGATTTCTTGGGACCGAACCCATTCCCGAACCCGCCTGCCCACCGAAGCTCGTAGAGCGAAGGTGGGAACCCGATACAAATACTTCAAACGCGGCCTCACAATCCTCGCATTCGGTCTACTCATAACCATCGTCACCTATTTCTGGGACAGAGAAACATACATCCGCTTCGGCATTCTTCACATGATCGGCGTAAGCGTAATTCTACTCCCCTTCTTCAGAAAACTTAGAGAATGGAATATAGCAATAGCAGCCCTAATCATAATTCTTGGAATGAACATTCGTAACTTTTCACTTTTCACTTTTCACTCTTCACTTTTCCTCCCGTTTGGAATCCCTCCACCCAACTTCACCACTCTCGATTACTACCCCCTACTTCCTTGGTTCGGAATAGTTCTGACAGGCCTCGCGCTTGGTGACTTATTTTATATTCGACCAAAAAGGATTCCCAAACCAACAAATCGCATACTTACATTTCTGAGTTTCCCAGGGAAACACGCGCTTGTGATCTACCTTGTGCATCAACCGATATTATTATTGCTGCTCGGGATCTGGTTCAATACCATCATCCAATAACTCATGATGCCTTAGTATTTCACATACAGCAGCACCTATTGTTGAAATAACAGGGTTACCACCTAGCTGATTCACTTCTCTACGTTCATCTGCGGATGACGGTGTGTGATCCATTACGTTACCAAATTGTTCTGGACACATAATAATTTAGGGGGGAAAGTAAGTATCGTACTGTAATACAGTATTTTCACAATCTCAAGCCACATTTATCACAAAAGTAAACTCCGCATTATCATCTTGGAATGATTCCACTGCTCTAATTATCTCCCCCCCCCACGAACATCACGACTAAAAATATATTCTCTGAAAAATATACCACTATCCGGAGGTATATCAGTGAATAAATCGCTCTGTATAAAATCAGAATTGACCCCAACTCCAGTCTCAACAAGATGTCTTTCTTCATCACCAATCATAAAATCAAAGTCATCACCTTTGTCAGCATTACGCGGAATAGGAGAATTAAATCGATCATCTTGCTCTCTCTTATCAAGATGTAAACCAGATTCACTTAAAACAGAAACGTGATTCCTTATACGAGTTTGTAGACCCGCAACACACGTCCCCTCCAGAGCAAATACCATTCCAGGAGCTACAATATTAATTGAAGGATGCTCTGCATGTGCATGAAATGCTTTCAACCGAACAATCTGCATACCTAATCCAAACCGTTCGTTGTAAGGAAAAACTTCTAAGGGGATATTCCCTCCTCGACGATTAGGATGATGACTTCCCCATTTACCTTCTATCGCTTCAATAATTGCATCACGACTTTGTTGTATAACAGGCACTGCAGATCCATGAACCAACTCTGACATAAGATCTACTACATTTTCTGCAAGTGACTCATTGTTACGCCCTGAGGCTACCAGTCTTTCGATCATAGTACTCATGATAAGAAGAGGGGGAAATCACCCCAACTCTAAACCTCTTTTTTTACAATCTCAAGCCACATTTATCGTAAAAGTAAACTCCCCATTATCGTTCTAAAATCAAAATTCTCTGGTAGACTGTCTTCAATGTTTACCGTACGCAAAATAGAGGAAGACAAGCCAAAACGATCTCTTCCTATTAAGTCCATTATCGGCTGGGGAGCTGAGCTCAGTCGTCCTCTTCTGCATTGGTATGAAGATTGGAAGAAAAGACGAGAGCAGGAGAAACTTCAAGAAGAGCGTATCCGCATACTCAAACGCGTCTTGATCGTACTTGTTTCTGTATTTGTCGTATTTGTGATAATCGCAGGACTCGCACAAGCAATCTTTTCTGTAGAGATTATCAGTTTCTCTAGACTGGCATCTATTACAGGATCCACACCTATTACTGACGAGAATGGATTCACCAACATACTATTAATGGGACAAGGTGACGGCGATCATGACGGAAAAGATCTGACGGATACACTCATGGTGGCGAGCATCGATGCAAAAAATTCTAATAGCGTAGTTCTTCTATCCTTCCCACGAGATTTGTATCTGCTTCACACGGAAAAGATGGGGAAAGGAAAACTGAATACCTTTTACCGTGATTACAAAGGATACCTTAAGTACATGAAAGATATGGATGACTCTTTTGCTGCAAAAGAAGCACTCAAGGAACTTGGTGATGAAATAGGACGACATATGGATCTGCAGATCCATGGCGTGATTAAGGTGGACTTTGTTGCCTTTACGGAAGCTGTTGATGCACTTGGTGGTGTAGATATAGAAGTGCCATACGACATCAATGATCCAGAATACCCAGACAGCAACTTTGGATTCGATCCGTTTGAAATTTACAAAGGTCTCAATCACTTAGATGGTGCAACCGCCCTCAAATACGCTCGCAGCCGACACACAACTAGTGACTTTGGTCGTTCAGCACGTCAGCAACAGCTGATTCGTGCACTAGCACAAAAAGCTAAAGAAGAAGGGCTCATCAAAAAACCGGGCACACTTCTCAATTTCCTAAAGATATACAATGACAATGTTGAATCAACTCTTTCAACCAGTGACATGATTGGTCTTTTGAATCTTCTTAAAGATATAGATAAAGGAAACGTAATCACAATGCAATTGAGTGATCGCAATGCGCTCTATGATAGTTTCATTGAACCGGGAGGATTCCTTTACACACCTCCGCGTGATCTGTTTGAAGGTGCATCCGTGTTACTTCCGGTTTCGATTCCAGAATTTCCAGTCACTTGGAAGCAAATCACTACTCTCAAGCAGCTACTCTTCAACAATCGATCTATTCATCTCCAGAATCCTTCGATTTCTATACTCAATGCAGGTGCTGCTTCTGGCATCGCACGCAAACTGGCAACCGAACTAACACGCTATGGATTCAACGTTGAAGTTATTGCTAATGCTTCACTCGAAAAACAGGAAGAATCTTTTGTAGCAACACCTACAAAGGAATCTGAAGGAGAAGATGATCTCGGTCCATTCTTCTCATCTCTATTAAAGAGCAAAACTCTTTCGATGCCATCACAACTCCCACCAGAAGAAGTACGCGATGTCACAATTGTACTTGGAAAGAATTACTCTTACAGTCCGCTGCAATCTCTCATCTCCACTGAAAAATAATGACACCTCGCGAAATCATAGCCAAGGCTTGGGCCATTACAAAAAAGGAGCGTCCGATTAGGCGATGGGGATATGCTGCTGCTATTGCCGAAACGCTTCTTAATATCAAACTTCTAATCTATCAGGTGTGGTTTGCTATTTCATATTGGAAGGGAGATCCCATTGGTTTCTTTACTGTAGAAGCAACATTAATGGAACATGTACCATTCTGGTTATTTTTGACGTTTATTATTACACTCATAATCCTGCTTATTATTGAATGGCTTTTGCCTAACCTCTCTCGCGGTGCGATCATTGGTCTGGCCGCCAAATCATATAAGGGAGAAGAAGTAAAAGGAGGTCTGGTTCTTGCTGTTTACAATTTCTTCCCAATCTTTGCGATTCATGAAATGTTCTTCTTGGGTAGAATAACCGTAATCATAACCATCTCATCTATTCTACTGCGATATGGAGGAGGAGTAGCACCATTTGCTATAGGCATCCTCGTAATCTTCTATATATTATCCAACATCTTCCAGTTCTTCTGCATCTTTGCCGAAGAAGCGGTAGTCATCTGCAGAGATGAAGACAACAATCGAATCGGTGTCGGACGAGCCCTTAAACAGAGTTTAAAAATGGTAATCAGTTACTTGGGTCAGATCGTATTTCTACTTCTACTCTTCTTTGTAATAGTACTCAGAGTTGTTCTGAATGTTGTGATGGTTCTCCTTATTCCAGGTATCGTAATAGGTATCGGATTCCTATTAGCATTGGTAATGCCACCAATAGTTGGCTACTCCATCGCTACTGTTCTGGGTCTCGCACTTGTTGGAGTTGCCAGCTACTTCTTCGCTTATCTTGCCGTGTTCAAACAAACAGTGTGGACACTAACTTATCTGGAACTTGGTAAATTGAAGGAATTGGATGTTATTGAGATGACGGCCAACAGCTAACCAGCCTTCGCCAAGGCTACGGCCGGCAGGCAGTTAACATTTGACAGTTAACATTTGACCTTTCGACCTTTCGACCTTCTGACCTTTCGACTTTTCGACCTTCTGACCTTTCGACCTTTCGACCTTCTTACCTTTCGACCTTTCGACCTTCTGACCTTTCGACTTTTCAACCTTCTGACCTTTCGACTTTTCGACCTTCTGACCTTCCTTACATTCCTCTCTACACTAACCACTTGTATACGTGGCAATGAACGGAGGTGATTGTCTTCCCCAACCTCTATTGACTGTGCACGATCGTACACCTATTATGGTGGACGCCTGCCCACCGAAATTTTACACACAGGATGTAGGCGTGTCCTTCCCCAATTCATGCCATGCCAACTTCAACCCTAACTCCACATCAACGCACTGTTCTTAATTATATCCGTGAGTTTCAAACCAAGCGCGGTTACTCGCCTTCTTTATCCGATCTGGCACTCGCCTTTGGCGTCCGATCTAAAAACGCCGTTGCGAAAGTAGTGAATGCACTCGCACGCGAAGGGCAAATCGAAAAGGATCCAAAAGGTCGTATTAAGATTATCGATCTTATCCCAGCTGATGACCGTCCAGAACCTATGGTGCTCCCATTGTTTGGACCAATCTCCGCAGGAGTCGCTGCAACAGCTGAGGAACAAGCAGAGGAAATGTTAACACTTGATAACTACATCGTCGGGGATAAAGATTCCACTTTCCTTCTACGTGTAAAAGGCGACAGCATGATAGAAGCTGGAATTCACGAAGGAGATCTGGTGGTAGCAGAGAAGGGTCAGGAACCAAAAATAAATGATATTGTCATTGGTGTATTGGACGGAGAATTCACATTAAAACGTCTAAAGAAGAACAAAGGAAAATACTATCTACAAGCAGAGAACCCTGAATACCCTGATATGTACGCAGTAGAAGAATTGCAGATTGCTGGTGTTGTAAGAGGGGTGATTAGGAAATATTAATTCGTATTTCGTATTCCGTATGAAAAATAAAAATGTTGTAACAAGTTCTAAGATAAGATCTTTTACGGATTTGAGAACCTGGAAAGAAGGACATCAGCTCGTTCTATCTGTCTATAAAATCACCACATCTTTTCCAAAGGAAGAAACATACGGATTAACCAACCAACTAAGACGCGCTGCAGTATCTGTAACCTCCAATATCGCCGAAGGATTCAACAGGCGATCTAGTAAAGAAAAATGTCAGTTTTATAGGATAGCTCTTGGTTCCTTAACAGAGATTCAAAATCAATTACTTGTGGCACGTGATATTGGATACTTGCAACCAAAATATTTCACCGAAATTGCCGAACAAACAGTGTGCATCGGAAAAATGTTAAACGGTTTACTAAAAACTGCCACAACTGCCAAGTGATTTCCCTAAATACTAAATACGAAATACTAAATACGAACACATGATTGACCATATTATCCAAAACGAAAAATCCCTGTATAACATTCGCGAATACATCATTAATAATCCACGAAAATGGGAAAATGACAGGAATAATTCAAAATGTATTTCCACACGAACTGTTATTCCAACACCTTTAATCTCTCTTCGAGTTTCTTGATTTTTTCCTGCGCATTTTCCAGTTTCTCACGCTCCAGAGTCACCACCTCCTCCGGTGCGCTGCTCACAAACTTCTTGTTACCTAACTTGCTCTGAATTCCTTTGAGAAACTTCTCCAAATTCTCCTTTTCCTTTGTGAGCTTTGCTTTTTCTTTTTCAAAATCGATCACACCCTCCAAAGGTATATGAACTTCTATACCTCTAAGGAACATACTTGCTACATGCTCATGAGTTTGTGGCTTCACATCAATCGTTAACTCACTCAAACGCCCCAAGCGCATGATTTGATCGCGTTGCGATTCCAACACATCACTGTGCTCTTTTGTATGAACAATCACCTCAAGCTTCTTGCCCTGATCTAATCCGTGATCTGCTCGAATACTGCGAATTGCAGTGATCACCCCAATGATTTTCTGGAAATTATCATAAGCATCATGATCCATTAATTTTTTATTCGCCTTTGGATACAATTGCTTCATCAATATATTACAGTCATCTGGCTTAACGCTTGCCCACAACTCCTCGGTAATAAACGGACAATAAGGATGTAATAACTGTAAAATCGTTCTAAGTACATGCACTAGTACATCACAATTTGCTTGACCTTTACTCAGCTCCAAATACCAATCGCAGAAATTGCCCCAAACAAAACTATAAATTAGTTCCCCTACCTCGCTTAGACGATACTGTTCTAAGCCAGTTGTAACATCTTGTATTAAAAATTGTAGTTCGGATAGAAACGCTTTATCAGCCAACGAAAGACTTTTCGACTTTTCGACTTTTCGACCTTCGACCTCATGAGGATTAATCCCCTCTTTCTCACAAGTCATAAGTACAAAACGAGAGGCATTCCATAATTTATTTACAAAGTTTCTGTACCCAGCGATCTTTTCTTCAAAGAGTCGTGAATCATTCCCGGGGCTTTGACCAACAATCATAGAAAGTCGCAACGCATCTGCCCCATACTTCTCAATAATATCCAGCGGATCGATCATAGTCTCCGGATCTGACTTGCTCATCTTGGCCCCATCACGTGTACGAATCAAACCGTGCAAATATACTGTTTCGAATGGGATTTTACCTGTTGCATACGTCGTCATCAAAATCATTCGCGCTACCCAGAAGAAAAGGATGTCGTAACCTGTTTCCATAACCGATGTTGGATGGAACTTCTGGAAGTCGTGGCTCTTATCTAAAAGATCTTGTAGCGATAACGAGTGATCATCAGCAAGAGCAGGGTCGATTAATGTACTCCACGTCCAAAGACCGGAGCTAAACCATGTATCTAACGTGTCTGGATCTTGTTCCCACCCCTTACCTTCTGGTGCTTGAACTCCTACATGCATCTCTTTGCTGTCTTTATCTTCTTTGTGCCATACAGGAATACGATGCCCCCACCAAATTTGACGTGACACGCACCAATCACGCAAGTTATCGATCCAATGGAAGTAAACTTTCTCGAATCGATCAGGAATGATCTTGATATCGCCACTGCGAATCACATCCTGCATCACCTCCTTCAAACTCATGTTCTTCTTTTTCCATTCGATCACAGGCTTATTCACATCTATGAACCACTGCTCCTTAATTTGCGGCTCCACTTTCCCTTTTCCACGGTAACTAACTGCAACTCTGTGCACGTAATTCTCATCAACACTTACAAGCAATCCCTTCTTATCAAGCTTCTCCACAATCTTTGTACGCGCTTCTTCTATAGGCATTCCTGCGAACTCATTTGCAATAGGGAGTAGCTTCCCTTCAAAGTCGATGATCTGTTCTTTATCTAATTCGTGTCGTTCTGCCAGATCAAAGTCTACATGATCGTGCCATGGAGTAATGGTCATACAACCGGTCCCAAATTCCATATCGATCACTTTGTCTTTAATGATTGTTGCCGTGATTTTTCCATTGATCCACTCGCACTCAAACTGATCACCATTCTCATATTTCTCATATCGCGGATCATCCGGATGCATCACTACGTACTTATCACCAAACTTAGTCTCTGGACGTGAAGTTACAATCTGGAAAGGACCATACTGGAAAGTATAGAAAGATGCCTTCTCTTCAACGTACTCAATCTCATCATCAGAAACTGTGGTCTGCATCTTTGGATCCCAGTTAACAATCCTGTGTCCTCTATAGATGAGCCCATCCTTATACATCTTGGTGAAGACTTCGTTAACACATCGATTGAGTGATGGATCTAATGTGTACTTCTCACGTGACCAATCGCAACTTGATCCCATCTTCCGCACCTGAGATCTGATAGTGTCCTGACTTTCGGATACAAAGTGTGCAATGCGCTTTATGAGTTCTTCACGCCCAAGCGAAGCTCGCGGATCAGGAATCCCCTCCTCTTTTTGAATCTTCTTGATCACCACACTCTCCGTTGCAATCGCAGCATGGTCAGTTCCGGGTAACCACAGAGCCTCCTTGCCCTGTGCACGTGCAAACCTAGTGAAGATATCTTCCAGCGCAAGCATTACCGCGTGTCCCAAGTGTAGCTGCCCTGTAGCATTAGGTGGCGGCATGCTGACCGTAAAAGGTTCTTTATCACTGCTTGCATCTGCCTTAAAAGCACCAGATTCCTCCCACATAGAATATATACGGTCTTCTGTAGCCTGTGGATCATAAGTTTTAGGAAGCATTAGTCTGGAAAAGTTTGTAGATGCGGCCTGCCCGGCGAAGCTCCGATAGAAGCGAGGAGCGAAGTCGGGTCTTCTGTGCCTTTGGGGTCATAAGCTTTTGGAAGAGACATTTTACACTGAGTGAAAAGAAGTGTTGTGCAGAGTTTACAAGAAAAATGACTCTGCGTAAGTCAGGAATTGCAGTATTTGACTAATATAACTCATAAGGCAATACTGACTTCGTTGTTGTTTGATACAGGCACTTTTCACCACTATGGAGGATCCCAAGCTATGAATGTGTTTCTCTCCTTTGCTGGAAAAAGGCTCGAAGAAGTAGCTCACGAAGAATGAGAGCTACAGGGTGTTGCTGACACCCAAAAAAACAGTAGAACTGCAGACCTGAGAGGACCATCTCAAAATCCCAGAACACTGCAAAGTGCAACAACAAGAATGAAGGGTCGGCGATGGTCACGACCCTTCAATTTTTAAATCCTTGACAATCATTAACACAAAATGCATTAATACCAATAAGTTCTTTAGCGAACGATCCCCAGCGCGTAGCTGGGAAGTGAGATGTTCGCCTCGCGGATGGTCAATATCTATGGAGATGCCGGCCTATGAAACGCTTACGATTGGAGGATGTGGCAACATGATCCCGAAGATGACCAATAGAAAGGTGGTGGCCAAAAACATTTAGTCGCCGCCGAGGTCCACTTCATTCGAAGAATGATCTCGGCTAAAGAACTTACGGGCGCTGCAGTTTACCTTCTAGCAGCGCCCTCTTTTTGACCTCACCCCTCCTGCGTTGTTATTGATTTCGATAAGGTTAAGGCAATTCAAAATTTCAATTAATGTTCAGGAGAGGGGAACTTAAATAATTTATGAAAACATAGAATTACGAAGTTCCCCTTCTCCTGACTATAAGGTCATCCAGCAACAACAAAAAACTCCGATGGTTTTTCATCAGAGCAGGAGAAGGGGCTAGGGGTTGAGGTCATATAAAAAATGACCGCCGATTAGGCGGTCACCAATGAGAGAAAGAACAACAACTCCTGAATAAATTCGAAGTCGATGCATTATTAAGAAATAGAGATACAAATGCAAGGAATTTGTAACATAAACAACATGTTTCACTCGACAAAGTTGAGTCAATGAAATAGAATTCTTTATCTGATGACAGCATTGAATGAAAAATTCGGCGGTGAAGTGAGCTCAGCGCAATTAGGCGGTTATGACTATTACTGGGGCAGAACTCTGGGTGAACTCCCCCACTACTTTGAAAATGTTGGAGATAACCCCTTGCGACCACTCGGATCACTATCACACGTTGCTGATGGAATACTTAGAACAACTTCCGACTTCGCGCGTGTATTCCAAGATCCAGAAACCAGACGTACTATCAAGCCGCTTGGTGAACGGTACCGCTTTGTCGATAGTGCAATTGGCACGGTACAAGATAGCGTCGGAGCAGCAGTAGATTTACTCAAGGTCAAACCCGTAAGTGCTGTAGGAAAAGGAGTTGGGGCATTCTTGAGCCTTGGTGATATCGCTATTGGAGCTGGAGCGGACTTTGGCGACCTAATAACAGGAGCAGATATAAAACATCAACGGCTCTCCGGAATGAATAATAGTGTCTATGAGCAACTTCGAAGCATTAATAATAATTAACAAAACACTACTTGGTACAACCAAGTACAAACCTAAACATTCATAATCCATTTTCTATTATTCCATTATTCTAATATTCTAAACCCATGCCCCGATACGACTTCCAGTGCAGCTCGTGTTCATACACATTCGAAGAAGAACGTCCCTTTGGTGAGAAGAAGACTCCAGCCTGCCCACAATGTGGCAAAGAGACAGATAGGCTTATTTCGCCTCCAAATATCCACTTTAAGGGAGATGGCTTTTACAACACAGATAATGCCAAAAAGCCTCCTAAGCCTAAACCCTTAGACTCTGCTCAGGGCAAGGAGATCAAAACTGAGACCCCGAAGGCCGAGAAGCCGCAACCTGAAGCCAACCTCCTTCGCCAAGGCTTCGAAGGTCAAGAAGGCAAGGACTCGCCAAAAGATATAAAATAGTGTATAATTACAGAGAATGGCTGCAGAAACACCAATAAACAGTGCGAACCTACGAAAGCATCACAACTTGCTCTTCTTTGTGGAAATCACAAAGCTCTCTTACAAGGCACTCTTTATTCTTTGGGCAAGCCTCGCTGTGTTCTTCGCATTTGCGTACTTCTTTATGGAGACGTATTTCCCCACTCATGCTCCAACACAACTTACGGACCTAACGCCAATCTATCGGTTCCTGAATGCACTATATTACAGCATCATCACAGCAACTTCTACTGGATACGGTGACATAACTCCACAGGGATTTTCCAAAGCACTTGCAAGTGCTCAAAGTATCTCGGCTCTCTTCGTTTTTGCCGTATTTGTGACCAAGCTGGTATCGCAACGTCAGGACCTAGCATTGCAGGAGGTACACAAACTGACTTACGAAGATATCTTCCATAACACCCGCAGTGACCTCTTTGTAGTTCGCAAAGATCTGGATGCAGTTATAGAAGAAGCCAAAACACACAATAAACTAACCGAAGAATCGTGGGAGATTCTGATGATTACCTACCAACAGTGTCAGAGCTTGATCTCAGAAATCCCAGAATTTTATGATGGTGGAAATGCGTTCTACACAATCGACTCCAAGCGCGAGCAGCTCTTGCTGGAATCTGTAAATCGCACACTGCATCGCATAAATAAAACGCTAGACGTTATGAGCGCATCCGGTATCGACTGGGCGGAACATGAACCAAGCATGAGAGAGCTTGTAGAGCTTATGAATGTGATCGACCGCACGGCACCTCTGTGGCAAGAACGCTCTCCGTATCAAAAACAAGAAGCATTTGAGGATATTATTCGTTTGAAGACGAAGACACACGAATGGATTGAACGAGCTCTACCGTCTTAGAAGATATACAAACAACATGCTTGCCCATTAGTTTATAGTTTTTGGTTATTAGTTCCTAGTTCCCAACTAAAAACTAATAACCAGTAAACCAGTTAACTAATTATCGTCTTGGTGGTGGCCCTCTTCTAGGTCCCACTTGAGGTCGTGGTGGACGCTCTTCATATCCCTCAGGCTTTTCAGTCATCTGTTTGAGAGACATGCGCGTCTTACCATCAGAAGCATTGTACTCAACACACTTGGCCTTAATCTCGTCACCAACCTTTAGGATATCTTCCACATTCTCTGTGCGCTTCCACTGAAGCTCAGAGATATGGATCATGGCATCCTTACCACGTAGGAATTCTACAATTGCTCCTACTCCATCGATAATACGTACAACTTTACAATCGTAAACTTTGTCTACTTCTGGCTTTGCAACTATTCCTTCGATCCACTCCTTTGCCTTCTGCATCATCTCGCCATCAGGAGCTGTAACAAATACTAGTCCACTGTCCTCGATATCAATTTCCACACCAAGATCACCCGTGATCTTCTGGATGGTTTCACCACCCTTTCCAATCACCAAACGAATATCATCTGGATTAATGACAATTGTCTCGATACGAGGTGCCTTTGGACTCATTTCTTTACGTACCTCTGGGATAGCCTCGAGCATTGTCTTGAGGATTTCTGCGCGACCTGTGCGTGAGCGCTCCAGAGCTTCTTCGAACACATGATCAGGCATTCCCTTAATCTTGATATCCATTTGAATAGCTGTAACTCCCTTCGCGGTACCTGTTACTTTAAAATCCATGTCTCCACCAAAGTCTTCTTCATCCTGAAGATCAGAAAGAATTACGTACTGATCCTTTTCTTCATCCGAAATGAGACCCAAAGCAATTCCGGAAACCGGATTGCTAATAGGTACACCTGCTGCCATGAGTGCAAGTGTGGAACCACACGTTGCAGCCATAGATGATGAACCATTACTTTCTAGAATTTCTGTCACCGTACGAATTGTGTATGGGAATTCTTTCTCGGAAGGAAGCACAGGTTCCAATCCACGTTGTGCCAAACTTCCGTGTCCTATTTCTCGGTTTCCAACAAAGAGACGATTACTTGTTTCTCCTACCGAGAATGGTGGGAAGTTGTAGTGATGGAAGTACCTTAGCTCCACTTCTCCTTCCATCCCTTCCACCATCTGTTTGTCACCAGGCGAACCAAGTGTGCAAGTTGTCAGCCCCTGTGTTTCACCACGTTGGAAGAGTGCACTCCCGTGAACAATGTTTGGAAGCACATCGATCATTGCACCGATTGGACGAATCTGATCAACCTTGCGACTGCTCATACGTAGACCTTCTTCTAAAATCAAACGACGAACCTCTTCTTTAATTACCTTGTCCATAATATCTCCAGCCTTTGAATAGAGCAGAGTTAGTTCCTCATTACCCTCAGCAGAACCATACTTCTCTTCCAGCTTCTCGGCTGCTCCATCAATGAAATCTGTCATAATTTTGCGTCTCACGAGCTTCTCCAAAGGATCTTTGATCGCCTTATTTACTGTAGGCAATGCCCATTTCTTCAAAACTTCTTTGGCTTCCTTATTTTCAAACGGAGGATCTAGTTCGAACTTGAGTTTGCCGATCTCCTTTTGAATCTTTGCAAAGAACTTGGCAATATCCTGTGCTGCCTTCTTTCCGAATTCAAGTGCCTTGAGAATTTCTGCCTCAGGAACCTGATTAGCACCTGCTTCGATCATAACAATACGATCTAGCGAAGCTGTAACGAACATATCCAAAGTAGATTTTGTTCGCTCTTCACGTGTTGGATTCAAAACTAATTTTCCATCAATCATTCCTACAAGGACAGTCCCAAGAGGCCCATCTGCAGGACAGTCCGAAAGCACAACAGCAAGGTTGGCAGCATTAGCCGAAGCAATTGCGTGCTCATTTTCCATGTCGTAACTTAAGACCGTACAAAAAACCTGAATGTCATTGCGCAAATGCTTAGGGAACATAGGTCTAAGTCCCCTGTCGATTACACGACCAAGTAGTACATAACTATCGGCAGGTCTACCTTCGCGTTTGCGGTATCTGCTTCCGGCAATTTTTCCGCTTGCGTAGAATTTTTCTTGGTAGACAACCTGAAGCGGTAGGAAGTCGACACCTTCACGTGGCTGCTTGCTCAGTGTGCAATTACTCATACAAACAGTTTCACCCATCTGACAAAGGACTGTGGCATTTGCCTGATCGGCAAGTCTGCCGGTACGCACAATGAGTGACTTATCGCCAATCTTCAGTGTGTACTCTTTCTGCGGCTTAATCGCAGGACTTTTATCTGACATAACAGTAATAAGGAAAAGGATACAATATCTCCGCCTACGCCCTGTTGGGCTACGGCGAGATTGTACCTTCCTCAAGCGAGCTTTTCCTTTATGTCATCTGCGTATGTGGATTCACGCGGGAGGCGGCCTAAGGCCAACTCCAGTGTAAACCCGCTACAGAAGACAAAAACCAGCTGAGGGAAGGAACTAGCGCTATTATACTCAAAATATGATCTGATTGAAGCAGAATCTATACAAATCCATGGGATGATACTACTGATCTATCTGATAAATTTGCTCAAATGTGGCAAAGTGGTGCGAACCGTTGATTCCTATGTAATGCAGCAGACGTTCATCACCAACCTTAAACTGAATTGTTCCGTTCTCTCCTATATCTAAATTTAATAGTGCACTTCTTGCTTCGCGAATCATATCCTCAGGTATTGGTCCACTCAATTCTTCGCATACATTCTGGCTACGCAAAAAAACTCTAACTCGATCTGCAAAATCTCCAATACTTTTACAATCATTCGATTCGAGCAAAGTCCCAACCTTTCCCACTGTCACAAAACAATGAATGCTCACACGATCGATTGACCGAATATCATCCATTGGTTCAATATCCTTAAAAGGAGAAATAGCCGATGGCTCGGGAATAGTAGTAGTCATGTACCGCTACATCATTACATACTCTCACGCCTCAAATCAAGAGATTTTATGAAAAAATCCGAATATTTCCTAAATGCGGCGATTTTCGAATCGCCGCTACGTTTTATGTAACTTCTTCAAAAAATACTTAAACCCTCCTCCCCCGAACTTGAGCTGCCTCGATCCGCGCGTAATTTTGCTAATGCTAACTTTTAGATCTTTTGAAATTTTACGTTGTGGCTCATCTGCAGATAGCTTTTGCACCAACTGCCAACGCTCAGCAACAGAAGCAAGTTCCTGAGGAGTGAGAATATCCTTTAATAGTTTTTCTGCTTCGCGCTCACTCTCTACGGATGCAAAGAGTTTGTATAAATCTTTAAGATGTGAGGATGGGATAGGCATTGAACATACAACCTAGCACATTACTAGATGCTGTGCATCTTGATACAAATTTACTATTGTTACATTGTTTCATTGCTCTATTGCTCTAAAGAGGCAACGAACCTGACTATCGCTTGCCTGCCCTGAGTGAGTGTAGTGATATCGAAGGGCGAACAATGAAGCCATGGAGCAATGGAGCAATTAATGCATCAGACATTTTCCACGAACGTTATTTCTTCAACTTATGCGCCTCCAGCACCTCCTGATACTTCTCTGGAGTATGCATCTTCATATATGTAAGAAGCCTGCGGCGTTGAGCAACTTTTCCAAGAAGCCCTCTGCGAGCCGACTGATCCTTCTTGTGTTCCTGTAGATGCTTTGTAAGTTCAACAATCTCCTTAGTAAGGATAGCAATTTGAACTTGTGGTGAGCCGGTATCTTTATCGTGTGTTCGATTTTTGGAGATAACCTTCTTTTTAATAGTGCGCTTGAGTGACATAAGAAATTGCGGGAACGCAGTCAAAAAACTTCTTTGCCGCGCCTCCTGGAGCACATGTGCTGACAAGGGGCGAGGACAGTATCTGATTTTACGCATAGACTTAGTTTTTGCAAGTGTTTTGAGAAGTTTATGGGAAAGTAAGGAAGGTAAGGAAAGTAAAGAAAGTAAGGAAGGCGACCTCTATACATTCCTTACTTTCTTTACCTTCTTTACCTTCTTGACCTTCTTTACCTTCTTTACCTTCTTGACCTTCTTGACCTCAAAAAAGGGTGGACAACCATGCACCCTCTGCTATCATGGATGCCTATGATTGGAATCTACATACTTCTCTCTTTATTGCTCGCAGTCTCCGCTTACATCGCGTGGAGCTTTGCCCGTACTCGCAGTGATGGCGATCCCCTCCTTAAAGCAGAACTTGATCGCCGCACAGAAGAAATCGGCGAACTGAAGAACAAGATTGATGAATTCAAGTCCGAGAACAACGAGCTTAGAGGTAAAGGCAAACAGCTCTTTGCTGAAAATACACAACTCAAAGTAAAGAGTGACGAGCTATCAGGTCAGGTTGCAGAATTTAAAGCACAACAAAAGCAGCGCGAACAAGATCAACATCTCGCACTCTCTAAACTCGACTCTGCGGAGAAGTCATTAGCAGATGAAAAGATGCGCGTGCGAAGGGAAGATGCAGAACGAATTCAAAAAGAAGAAGAAGAGCGTGATCGTATGTGGACCGAGCATGAGATCTCTGTTATCTCCTTACTTACAGACCTCTGCAAAAAGCGCCAATACAGCTTCACATGTTACGACAATACAACCCTGCCAGAAGAAGAAGGATTCCGAGGTCACTTTAAGCCCGACTTCGTCATATCTTTCTTGGAACAGTTTGTGATCTTTGATGCAAAAGTATCTAAGTCCGAAAATATCCAGAAGTACATCCAAGACAACGTAAAGTCGACTGCCAAAAAGGCAAAGGGTAAAGAGAATATTTATCCAACTATCTTCTTTGTAGTTCCAACAGAAGCGCTGAAGGAACTAAAGCAGACTGCTTATTATGAAGATGGCTTCACCTTCTATGCTGTGTCACCGGAATCACTCGAACCCATCTTGGCTAGCCTAAAGAAGATTGCCACTTACGAACTGGCACAAGAGATGGATCCTCAAGAACGTGAGAATATTATCGATCTGATTGCCCGATTCGATTACCACATATCAACCCGCAATACAGTGGACTACGGACTTCTTATACATGGTCTGGAAACACTCGAACATGTTAAATCTATGAATCCAGACCTTATAAAAGAAATGATCGCAAAGAAGGAGAAGATGAGGAATCTGAATCTTAATACTGCAGAGAATAAGCAGATGATCGCTAATCCAGAAATTCTTCAACAGAAGCTTATGGAGCTCACTGAACCACAGGCTAGGATCTCTTAAGGAAGAGCACTAGCCCAAGAAGGAATTTTAGCTACTTCAATTTCATTAACAATAGTGATTGCTTGATCTGAAGCAAAAACTCTACATGCAATAATATATGCCATCTGTCTTTGATGATTGGTGTCTATTTTTCCATTAAGAGTCACAGTATCGTTCTGACGACTTACTACTAATCTTCGAATATTTATTCCTGTTTCACTCATAATTGCCTCCGTCACCTGTCTAACAAGTTCAAGAGCCTCAGTCTCAGAAATACCAGAAGAATCAGAAGACTTAGTTCTGAATTCAGTTTCAGTTTCAGCAATAACAGCAGGGCCACCTGAGCCCACTAGTAGTTTGCTCATGCGCATGGTTTATCACATACAAATTGAAATGCAAGAGCTATATTATTTTTTGCAAAATTAGGAGTCAATAGCTGATACTGCTTCTTCTCCTGTTGATTCGATTCGATTATCAATCTTCTCAGATTCTTCTTCCAAACCAAGAGCTTTTGCCGCAGCACGACTTACCAAAATAATGGAATAAGAACTGGGACATCTCCCTTCAATAACTAAACGACCGTCAACAAATCTAACACTCAACTCCTTAATGTAAACTAAGTTTAATCTAATTTCTTCCTTCACCTGTCCAATAACAAGGTCAGAGATCTCAATCTCAGTAGGATCGTCCACGTTCTCTGATGGTCCGCTCATGCTTATGTTTTACTGCATACAGCTTAAAAGGACAATGACTAGCCTATTTGATATGAATCAGAGCTGAACTAGTGGCTAATACAAAAGAAAAAGCAGGGTACTTGGAAAGTGTTTGACAGTACAATCAGAAGCTCATACGATTCGCTCGTAATGAAACTATTCACAGTCGTCGCAGTCGCCCTCGTTGCCGTCCGAAAGGATAGGCGCTAGGTAGGAATACGACTTCACAAATTCCCCACCTCGCGCTAGCGGGGTTTCTTTTTATTTATTTTCCTTTTCTATAATGAAACCTGAGGATCTAGACACCGGCGATAATGATCACGGTCGATTTCGGTCTGCCCAGCAACTCCCCCATGGAAAACTCTTAGTCTTTCGTGAGAAAAACGGATCGGGCCCAGTTGTGATGACCGGAGAGCTTCTTAATGCAGAAGGAAAACTTGTTAAAGCAGCTACACATTCTCTGATAGAGCTAAACCGCATACAGGTTGAGATTTTACTGCTCAATGAACTCGGATTAACCTAGTACGATTCCGATATCGAATCACCAGATATGTATTCCTCATTACTCCACAAAATGTCGGTGAAGCGATAGCGCGGACTCACTTAAATTTATACCATGCATTGGTGAGTACTAAGGCAACCAAAGAGATCGGCACCAAGAGTGATCCAATCCTCTCCCCCCTCAACGAACCGCAGCGCGAAGCGGTGGAACACACCAAAGGAGCACTTCTAATTTTGGCAGGAGCAGGTAGCGGGAAGACGCGTGCACTCACTCACAGAATCGCAAAGATCATGCAAGATGGAGTTCCGCCATGGCAGATTCTGGCGGTGACATTTACAAACAAGGCGGCAAGTGAGATGAAAGATAGGATTCAAAAGCTACTCCACATTACAGAAGGTAGAGACTTCTCGGAAATTGGGAATAAGAGTGGGAAGATGCCAGTTACGGGAACCTTCCATTCAATTTGTGCACGGATTTTGAGGCGCGATTACGAAGCACTAGGACGTGATCGAAAGTTCGTCATCTACGACAAATCCGATCAAGACAAACTGATGAAACAAGTACTAAAAGAAATGGGAATCGACCAATCTGAACTAAAGCCCAGAGCAGTTTTGGGTTACATCGGACGATTTAAATGCGAAGGGTTATACCCAAAGGAAGCTGCTCAGCAGGCGAATACAGAACGAATGCAAAAAATAATACAGATATATTCGCGTTATCAAAAAGTACTACGCGAGGCGAACGCCTTAGACTTTGATGACTTGATTCTGGAAACTGTTCGACTCTTCCACGAAGTACCAGCGGTTCTAGATAGGTATCAGGAGACATGGCGCTACCTTCACGTTGACGAGTATCAGGATACTAACCACGCGCAGTATTTGTTCATCACACTTCTCGCACAAAAGTATCGAAACCTGTGTGTAATTGGTGATCCTGATCAGTCTATTTATGCTTTTCGTGGTGCGGATATCCGCAACATCTTAGAATTTGAGAAGGACTACAAAGAAGCCGCACATATCAAGCTGGAACAAAACTACAGATCAACTCAGCTGATTCTAACTGCGTCCGATGGAGTGATCCAACCAAACCCCAACCGTCCGGAAAAGAAGATGTGGACGGAAAGGACGGAGGGGCCCAAGGTTATTGTTAATGAAATTGAGAATGAGAAGAAAGAAGCCGAGGAAGCGATTCGCAGAGCAGAAGAACTAAAGGGTGAAGGAGTAGCATTAAACGAGCAGGTGATTTTGTATAGAACAAATGCACAATCACGTCTTTTTGAAGAAGCATGTATGCGCGCTGGCATGCCCTATCGCATTGTTGGAGGTGTTAAGTTCTATCAACGCAAAGAGGTTAAGGATGTACTCGCCTACCTCTATGTAATTCTTAATTCTTTTGACACATTATCGCTACTTAGAATTATAAATATTCCATCTCGTAAGATCGGACAGACAACTATCGAAAAAATTAAAGCATTTGGTGCGAACGAAGGTACTTCTCTTTGGGATTGTCTGGTGAATATAGAGAGCATCGAAAGTATTAATGAGCCAACCAAGAAGCGCATAAGTGATTTTGTGGGACTGATAGAAAGGCTACGCGAAGCATCACAGAAAGAGAACGTCGCACAGCTTGGAACAAGTCTGCTGTCATCTGTAGACATAGAAGGATGGCTACGTGACGACACCGAGGAGGGAGAAACGCGTTGGGAAAACGTAAAAGAACTTCTTTCGGTCATGCACAAGTACGATGCTCTAGATCCACAGACTTCACTGATGAGTTTTCTGGAAGAAGTCGCACTCGTTTCGGAAGTGGATAAGCTACAGGATGCAAAAGACGATGCACTTACGCTTATGACGCTTCACTTATGCAAAGGATTGGAGTTTGAACATGTAATGATCACAGGCTGTGAGGAAGGAATCTTCCCACACTCCAATAGCTCGTTCGATAAAGAGCAATTGGAAGAAGAACGACGTCTGATGTATGTAGGAATGACACGAGCAAAGACACATCTGGATATTATGTTCGCCAAGCAACGCATGCTCTGGGGTGAAACTCAATACAACGAAGCCAGTCGCTTTATAGATGATCTACCCGAGACTGTGATCGAGCGCAGAAGTGACGATATGCTCTCAGTATTTTCTTGGGTATCCGAAAAAGGACGTCAGAAAGCCATAAAAGGAGATCTTCAACCATTCCGACAAACAGAGGAATTGGACATAGAATTCAACCAAGACTTCGAAGCAGATGATCTGGATACCAACCAAGACGCATTCGCGGAGAACACGCGCGTATCTCATCCTACTTTTGGAACAGGGACAGTATTAAGTAAACGTGGTGACGTCGTCGATATCAGATTCGACTCGGGAGAACGTAAGAGCTTTGCTCTTAGCATTGCGCCGCTAAGACCAATATAACCTTTCTGCATTTAGTTGGCTGGTTATTAGTTTCTAGTTTTTGATTCAGAATTTTAACTAAAAACCAGTAACTAGAAACTAGAAACTAAATGCAACAGCGTCACCAAGAATGAACCGTCCCCCTAGCCACAGGAGTACCAAACGGTACCCACTCAAACGCCGTATCCCCATCTGTCCACGTAACACTACCTGCAGATCCAATACTCCCCGGTTGATTGAGCGATAAACTAAGCCTAGGTAAGCGCGCGTCATTTGGAACGGTAACATCTCCAAATAATGTGAGCGTGCGTGCTGAACCTTTAAAAGATCCAAACTGTTCAGAAATTGATGAGCACGTCACAGTGGACACACCAACCGTGCAATCCATTCGATCACTTGTTCCATCGGTACTCATCTGAACATTCGCAACTGTCACACCATCATTTACTTCCAACTGGAATGTTAGATCAGTAACACGCAGATCCGCACTACCATCACCTGTAACGCCTTCAAAACGATATGCCCCCAGAACCAGATCTGTTCCGGAATAAAGCGCATCAGTGTCAGATCCACCATTGCTGATATCCGTAATAATCGATCGAGCTGTCTGGAACGAGTTGTAATCTTCAGATGTTCCCTTCGTAATGGTTTTATTGCTCCACACACCATCCCCTTCTACTTGCATTGAATCAATTTCGATCACATCACCACTATCACCTCCACTCTTGTATCCATTCACAACCGCACGCGCGTAGAACTTTCGTGTTTCGCGCTTGGGGATAACCCATGTTCCATTCTTCATATTCAACACATAATTAAAATTACCTGCAGTCGTATCTTTATTCGCACGACCTAAGTAACGCGCCTCTTCGTCATATATCCGAAGTGATTCCACGGAACCGATATCACTTGCACTTGTAAAGATCACCGTAAGTTTTGTGACATCCAAAGGTTCTGTGTCACTAAAAACTTCCGCAACTCCCAGAACAGAAGATGTTTCCCCGAGCATTATGAAGTCTGATGTTGCACTGAGATCTGTATCCAGATCATATGTTACTAAATCATAACTGCTTTCATCTAAACATGGTGTTCCACCAGTAAAAGCGAGTGGCTCACCATCGCTACATGAGGCAAATGTTCTACCATCATTACACACAATCGGATCACATGAGTTTATTCCTTCTAAAGGATAAATATCACATGGATGTGCATCATAAATAATCGCATGCCCATCCTGTGTACAAGAAGGAATCATCCTTCCATCATCACATGCATACGGCTCACATGTGCCCTCCTCGGTAGGAATTGGATCATCACCACCTGCACCTGCTTCTGCTTGCAACAAAAGATCCAACTCACCTCGATCGAATGCTACAAACCGTGCAACCAATCGTGAGACCTGTCCGCGTGTAAGCTTGTGACCGGGTTCCAAATCTAGTGCAAGACCTCGCTCCTCCGCCGCATGAATATATGGCACATACCATTCCACTGCTGCAAAGTATCGTGGAGTTTGAATATCATAAATATTTACCAGAACTTTCATCGCTTCCTCATACTGCACAGAGCGTGATGGCTCAAAGAACCAAAACTGTGGATCAACACCAACAACTGCATTCCCATGAACAATACCAAGTTGCTTTGCTCGACATACAGGCTCTGCAAACCAAGCATCGGCAGAAACATCTGGGAAACAATCGTATTGAAAATTATCTCCGCTAAAAGTTGGAACCAAAGACATCACAATCTTCATAAACTCTGCCCTATTAAGTAATCGAGTATATTTAAATGTGCCATCTGGATTTCCTTCCAAGATACCTTCATCTGTAAGAGCACCAACTGATACTTTCTCTGCGTAGTTGGGCGCAACATCAAGATAAGGAAGATCCGCATCGTAATTTAAAGCAAAAGCAGAAAGTGGAAGAAGGCCGATGATGATGGAGAGGATTAATCGCATAAGATTGAAATTATATCCTAATTTAGGGGCTAGGCGCTAGGCACTAGGGGCTAGTTTAGGTTATAGGCGCTAGGCAGTTAGTGGCAGAATAAATACGAGAAAAACGACATGGCAAACTCATTTGTTTGCCTGTCGGCCGTAGTACCGCAGGAGCGGGACGAAGGCTGAAGCGAGGAGCTGACGTTCTGTGCAAATGTAAACGCGAGCAGATGGCGGGCAGACCGCAGTCTGACCCGTCTCTGTCGAGCTACACCGCAAGAGAAGTATTATGCGACGAGCGAGTCTGCGTTTGCCAACGATTTTTTTCTTGTCCTGAACTTGCCTGCAGTGAGTATCATCGAACTGTCGAAGGATGGTTCTT
>JAHIYH010000040.1 GCA_018814875.1 Patescibacteria group bacterium | reverse complement strand
TCACACCATTCACTGATTGTCGGAAACCGTTCAAGAAACTTAATGGCACTTATTCTTTGGAACACACGCGTCGAGGAAAGGTGAAATTGCCAAACTATTTTCGGATATGATTAAAAGGCGCCCGAAATGAAACGCTTACTTCGGATGGCAACCTACGCTTCGCGTAGGTTGGAGCGGGTAACGGGAATCGAACCCGTACTCTCAGGTTGGAAACCTGATGTACTACCATTGTACTATACCCGCGAATGTGCAAACGATACCTAAGTCAAAAAGAGTTTGGAAGAGCAAGTTCTCATTTGTTTATAATAAATTCTGATAAAGAGCTCAAAAAGTCTATTGCATAATTTATAACATGTACGCTATAATGTACACATATGAAAAGAATATCTGCAACCAATGCGAGAAAGCAACTCTTTGAGCTTATAGAGCAGGCAGGCAAACCCGGTGTATTTATAAACATTAAGCACAGAGATTTGCCTGACGTAATACTTATGTCAATCGATGAATTTGAGGGATGGCAGGAGACGCTGGAAGTTATGTCTGATCCTCAACTAATGAAAGATATTCAAGAAGGAATGAAAGATAAAAATGAAGTATCATGGGAAAATGTAAAAGATAATCTCAATAAATAATAGATGTATCGAATAGTTTTGAAGTCGCAGGCTTACAAGCAACTGCTCAAATTGCCGAAAAACGATCAAAAGAAGATTGCAAATACAATTGATGAACTGGCAGCTTCGCCATTCATAGGAAAAAAACTAGAAGGTGAATTATCTGGTTTATATACACTGCGTGTATGGCCATATCGAATTATATATACCGTTAATAAAAAGATAGTCACAATTACTGTAGTTGCCATTGGTCACAGGCAGGGGATTTACAAAAAAATCAGGTGAGCATAAATCTTTGTAAGCAGATTTAGAATTCAGCTTACCTTGAGAATTTTTTCTTCTGAAATCTTCCTCCATGGATGACACGTCAAAAGCCTTTTTATCATCAGAAAACTTCCTACTATCACGCCACGTTTTGTAATCACTATCTTCCCATACTCGCTACACGTTGGTTCATGTCGGCAGTAACCATAGGTATAAAGATCTTTCAGAGGCCCATGATCAGGAGAGAGTGTGTACTGATAACATACGATCAGAAACACAATGCTCTTGCGTGGGAGATGCCAGATGGAGTTCGCGAGTTTGCGCATTTTATAAGAAATCGGTACGCTATATTCTACACTTCCTTGTTTGCATTATGACCATGGATCAAGTCCTCACAGTTCTGCAGATTGCTGCAGTTATTTTTCTGATTATCATTCTATATCACGGCTTATTTATTGCAGTAGATTTAAGGAAAACTATGCGTAGAGTTAATGATGTAACCCGACAAGTGGAAGATACTGTTATGAAGCCAATTTCGATGGCAGATCATATTCTGCAGTATGTGATGGATTATATCGAAAATGACAAGAAGGATTCCAAGAAGAAGAAATCTAAGAAAAAGTAATTATCTATTCTGTTTTATACTATGTCTTCAAAAGATGATAAACTCATCGAATCCCTAGAAGGACTAACAGAAACCTTTAAAGATTTTTCAGAGAGATCAGTTATGGTGCGTTCTGGGAGGAATCTAGGAATCTTCTTTCTTAGAGGAGTGATGTATGGCTTGGGAATTCTGTTCGCCATCGCAATTGTCATTCCGGTTCTTGTCTGGTTCTTCCAATGGATTGAGTGGGTCCCGCTTATCGGAGATTTTGTATCAGATATTCTTCAAAGAATGGAAGGGGCAGCTCTTTACTAGGCACTAGGGAACCTCTGAAAAACACGTAGTGCAGGTTCGGTTACCTGCACGATCTGCGCGGATAGCCGAATCCGCGCTACGTTTTATGTATTAATCAGAGGTTCCCTAGGTTTTAGGGATTAGCAACAGCGAACTACAGGCTTGTTTAATCTAGCCCTTAGCCGCCTAGTTCCTAACCCCTAAACTAGTCCCTAGAGAATCGGTTGCTTATCAATAAACACGCGAATAAAGAGCCTCTTAGCTACATCGTAAGATGCCCCCAGCATTGTTGCGAGTAATGAATTCAGTCTGCGAATACGTGCGTAAAGATCGTTTAAGTGATGTGCGGTACCTGGTCTGGATGCACGGTGAGTAGCTCTGCGAACCTCTTTTCTTAGTGTCTTCACTTCCTTTTCTATGTGCTTAGCAATTTGCTTGCGGATTAATCGTTCAGCAGGAATAGCAGCAATTGCTTGGTCACGTGCAGATTGTCCTGCTTGTGCAGTTGCCCCTGTTCCAGCTGGGCCTGCACCAGCTCCACCCAAATCTCCAGAGCGATCTTCGCCCATGCGATCACTTATTTTGTCGAGCAGCATAATAGTATCCAATAGCCCTTCTAATTTATGTGGTTGCTCTACAACAAGAGTGCTTTGCTGTTGTGAGGACTCGGAATGTAATGTGCCTTTTTCTGGGGAGGGATTTGTTCCCATCTGGTACTATTTTCTCTCTTTTTAGCCAAAAAGTCAATCAATTCAACTGACAACACGGCCATTTGTGTCTTTCAACACGCTCATCCGCCAAAGGTGGATTCGCTCTCAACAATCAACAGTTGACTGTTGAAAGCGAAGCGTGTTGAAAGGGCGCGAAGCGCCCGTGTTGAATGTTGGTATGGAGATGACTCTTACTTCATAAGCACCTGATGCTATAATCAAGTCACCATGCTCGAAGACACTATCTTCCACAAAATCATTAGAAAGGAAATTCCATCAGACATTGTTTATGAGGATGACGATGTGTTGGTCTTTAAAGACATAAATCCTAAAGCACCAACTCATGTACTTCTCATCGCTAAGAAGCCTGAGGACTTTGTATCTTCGATTGCTGATTTAACAGATGAGACTGCACATGTTTCTTTGATGCTAATTCGAAAAGCACAAAAACTTGCAAAAGAGAAGAGGATTGATGGATACCAGCTCAAGTTCCACGTTGGGAAAGGTGGAGGGCAGGAAGTGTTCTTTTTGCACTTGCATCTTCTTAGTCAACAAAGCTTGGGTTTGGGTTAGGGCTTGGTCTAGGAATGTTTTTAGTACTCCAAAAGGGCAATTAAATTCTATCGTGGTTGTATATATTATGCCTATCCCTAACCCAAGCCCTAGCCCTTATATCCAGCAGCTTCAGCCTCCTTTTCATCCTTAAAATACACTTTATTCTCCTCCTTAATCTTTTTTCCTTGTGCGGAATCAGAAGCGTAGTACTTCTTTCCGGTCTTGGAAGCTACAAAGGATTCTTTTCCTGATGGAATTTTTTCTTTGGAGGATTTCTCTTTTTCCTCCTTCTTGTCGGCTATATCTTTAGCGGCGGCTGAGGCGGAGGTGGATGATTCTTTTTTCTTCTTCACCTCCTTCTTGCCCGCCGTAGCCTTGTCGGAGGCGGATACCTCTTTTTTATCCTTTACCTCCTTCGTCTTAGAAGCAGCTTCCTCAGCCTTCTTTGCTTCTTCCTCTTTACGTTCCCTCTTGATGCGTTCTAGTGTTTCTTTATCAATCGGCTTTAGGGCCTTGATAGAGAGACCAATACGACGTTCATCAATATCAATGTTGATTACCTGCGCGTCTACCTTTTGTCCTATGATTAGGACTTCTGCTGGATCTGTGACCTTGTGGTGCGCGAGTTCTGTGAGATGTACAAGTCCGTTTATCTCTCTCTCAAGTTTAATAAAGGCACCATAATCGGCAAAACGTACGACCGTGCCAGATACTTTCTTGCCGACTGGGTAGTTCTGAGCAATTTCTTCCCATGGGTCTTTGGTAAGTTGCTTGATCGACAGAGAAAGCTTGTCGCTATCAACACCAATTATCTTAACCTGTACCTTGTCTCCCACTTCGGCAAACTCTGCAGGATTCTTAACATGGCCCCATGCAATTTCTGAGATATGTACGAGTCCTTCTAGACCTTCGAAAGCAACGAAGAGACCAAATTTAACAATCCCTGTGACGATTCCATCCTTTGCTTCGCCTATCTTCAATTTCTCGAGAGACTTCGCGCGTTCCTCGGACATTGCTTCGCGTTCTGATACAACAATCTTGCCTGACTCCTCATCCATTGTGATGATCTTGACGGTGAACTTGTATCCTACGTACTTCAAGAGACGATTAATAATTTCTGAGGCGTCAGCATTATTCACGCGCGGATAATGCACAGGAGCGAGCTGACTTACTGGCAAGAACGTGCGTATACCATCAATATTTGCCAATAAGCCTCCCTTGTTTGCTTCCTGTGGTACAAACTCCATTGTTCTCTCATCCTCCACCATATCATGGAAGCGATCCCACGCTTTTTGCTGGCTTGCCATCCTGAGGCTAAGCACCACCATACCTTCAATGTTTTCCTCTTCGAGCACCATTGCACTCACTGCATCTCCCATCTGGAGATTTCTGAATGTGTTAAAAGAGTCTCGCAGCTCGCGCCCGGATACAATTCCTGTGGATCCACCTTCTATATCCAATAGTAGTTTGTTCTTTCCACGATAAACGACCGATCCTTCCAATAGTTCTCCTGGGCGGACACGTATAATAGGTGGGGAAGACTTTAGTAAGTCTTCCATTATTTGGTTAGTTGTTGCAGTAGTGACCATACGAAAGAAAGGGTGCAAGTGGGAGAAAATAAATTTGGATGGAGGATAGTGTCCTTGCACGAGCAACAACTGTCCTGTGAGTGCAGATTCGCAGGATCAGCAAAGATTGTCAAGGATTCTCTCTTATATTAGCTTCTAGGCCGCAGCAGCGACGCGGAGTCGCTGCTACGTGAAAAAGGTATCAGAGAATCAATTTCTCCGTATTAAGATTGCTAGGCAAATTCTGCTCTTGGCTTGTTATGGGATTGTAGAGCTTGTAGTAGGTCTCTATCAGTTCTTGTGTATTCAAACGACGAGACTGGATACCAACATTATGCAGACTGGATTGGACGAGGTTAACACGGTCGCGCAGAAGAACGCTGCGTTGATGGAAGCGCTGATTGCGCTGGCTTATTTTTGAAGCGGTATCGTCTGTTTTGAACCATGTCATAAATTGAGCTAAGGAATTACTTTTTGGCTGTTGGTCATCTTGTGGCACAACCACATAAAACCTTTTTTGCATGATATCTGCCACTTCCACCAGTTTTTCCACAAACGAGGCATACATTTGTGACTGCTCACGTAGAAGATCGTTTTTCTGTGATCCTGCGCGCATGCGGATATTGTTGATATAGGGATCAATATTCACTCGTGTGGAAGTTATTACTATTTGAATAGGAAAGGTTATTGTATTTAGGAAGTTCTGATATCGAGCGATTATCCCTTCCTGTTCGGTTTCACTCTTAAGGTTGAAGTTGAGTGGTTCAACGGACAGAAGAGCCCTTAGTCCTCCATTCTTAAGTACCACTGTGTCATTACGGATTTCTGCGATGGGCAAATATCGTTGTGTGGTTGACTTGGAATTGCGTTTCCGTTGACGTACGGAGTCGCGTATTGATCCCAGAAGTGACTTCTTTTTAGTAGCTTCTTTTTTATGTTCGAGTTCATTGTCTAGCTCTTCATGAATTTCTTCATGTGTTTCAGTATTTTCTTTGGTGGCCGGTGTCAAAGGATCTTTGTACATCTTAAAAGGAGTGGGGAGTTTTATCTTTAATGATAGGATACGGAGATTGTTCTGAAGAGTTTCCCATGCCATCTACAGAAGGCTTTGTAGATTGGACAGGATCTACAGAGACACGATTCGGATCCACTGGCATATTTCTCTTTTTATCCTGTATTTCATCGTCCTGTTTGATATTAGATTCCTCTTCGGTTGTCTGTTCACTTTTAGCTTCTATGGATCCTTTATCCAGTACAGAACTCAAGTGTTCAAATTTATCCGGAGCAACTCTCGTTTGATCGATGGAGTACTTTTCCTTTTTCTGTTCTGTGTGGAAGTAAGTGCGTATGTTGATAGCTATACCTGTGCGTGGTCCAAAGAAACGCTTCGATGGCTTCTGCCCTTTTTCTATCATGAGCAGAATTATGCGTAATAGCGATAAATTTTTGTATCTAACGAATGCAAATGCTGCCGCAATCATCAGGGGAATCCATGCGAAAATGAAGTGAACAGGAGTAACCATTCCAACTGACTTCATCATGTTCCATCCTACAAAGCTTATGCTGCCTCCTGCGAGACAGATCATTACTTGCCGGATTGTAATCGGCCCGATAAGTCGATCTTCTACTTGGACATTCTGTGGAACTTTGACGGCTTCGATTGGCATAGGATTACAATGGTTCGAATAAAACTCACTACAAGGAAATCCTATTATTATAGCAGAAAAGTCGGATTTGTACCCGAGTGGGGGATTGTGGATTCTGTGAATTATTCTCTCGTTATACTTCTCGTATAATGCTTTGGATCGAGAATACAAGTGCGTAAAACAGGGTTTTCGAGGGGGGTGGTCAGGATAAATCTGCAAAGAGCGAGTTGTGAGACATATAAAAAAATGTAACCATATGTACATGGAAAAAATAGAAGAAGAATCGCGGACAGATCGAAGGGATATTTCTGAGATATATCCTCCACAACCGCCGTCACAAGCTGTAATCGTAGCAAGAGTAGAAGCTGCCAGAAATAAACCACGACGGCGTATGATGGGATTGAGAAATGTTCCTATCGAGAAGTATACTACTGTTGATTAGATGTTTTTGGCTGATCGCACAATATGCCTTGTATGGTTCGCCGTGAATCCTTTTTTGTCTCCGCTTATTTTTTGATTAAAGCATTCCGAGAAAAACGAAGTCTCAAGCAATCTACGATAGTGTGCCAAATAATTTTGAAGCTACATTTTGATGTTCCTGCTATTCTATCTTGAATTTGAATAGTGAAGGTATTGATGCGGATATTCTGCATTTTAAATCCCATCAAGAGTTCTATTTCTATCATTCCATATTCAAATCGAAAATTGATGCTTTCTAAGTATTTGCGCCTCATAAGTTTTAATGAGTTCGCATCTTTAAGATTAATTCCAAAAAGTAATGAAACATATTTGTTATAGCAGTAAGACATTAATCTTCTTGCTGGATTTGGGTATTTATTATTTGGAACTCCCATAACAAAATCTAGATCATTTTCTTTCGCATGTCCGAGTAGCTTAAGCAACTCTTGTGGATGATATTGGAGATCTGCGTCGATAAAAGATACATACTCTTTGCTACATTCCTTAAAGCCCAATCTTATAGCATGAGAATATCCTTTATTAGTCTCGTAATAGATGTATTTCATTCTATCGTCTACTTTTGCCATTGAAGAAGCTATTTCTCCAGAGCCATCTGTGCTGCCATCATTAACACAAATAACTTCGTAATCCTCACTCCGGAAAGACTTGTGGATCTCATTAATACATTCTTCGATACATTCTTTCTCGTTAAAGAAAGGAACAACTATGGAAATGCTCATAGGTTAGTTTTTCAGATAGGAGTTAAAGAAGAAGTGGTTCCATCTATCATTAGTAGTTGTGATTTCAAATGTAACACCATCAACTATCCCTTTTACAGGTATTTCAAAATATTTCCACCCCTTATTTAGTTCAAATGTATCTTCGAAGGAATCTTCACCATTGATTTTGACTCTGAAAGTCAGAGTCGCGTTTATATTCTTGTCTACAGCATGGTCTGACATTCCATAGTACCCCGTAATCGTATCGATATATAAATTAATATCGTCATATCGTAAGGATTTAAGTTTTCCGGCTACAGGATGCATCCAAATAGCTTCCTTGTATTCTCCGTCACTTATTGCGAATGACCTTCCAACCGTATGCCATATTTTACCCTTTTCAATAAGATCTTCTTCGCAATCCCATCTTTCGAATATCTTCGAATCTAGATATGGTGGCTCTTTTTCATTATGAGGCCAAATTGGTTCAGTTTGGAAAATGTCACACCTGTTATTTCCTGTGGTCGCAATGGCATCTTGAATATTTCTATAGAAGTAATCATTGCTAACTTTCTTATCTACAATTTCAGCATCAAAACAGAAATGTCTTTTTTCAGAGTGTTCCGCAGATACTTTAAGTTTAATTTCTGCAGTCTCTCCATCATAATCTTCAGTATCAACTTCTGTTGTAATCCAGCCTCTCTTGTCCGGTTGAATTATCCTTTTAGTAAATTGATCGTTGATAAATATATCCATATAAACAGGGCTTAAATCGCCTTGAACTCCTTTGTCATCAATACCCGTGTTGAATGTAATCTGTTTTTTCAGATCAACATCTTCATAAATTACATTAATATTCGCATTATTTCTTGGATGGGTGAACAGGCATGTTTTACTTTCTCCTCCAGATTCTATTTTGTCTATTCTAACTATCTGCCAGTTTTCTTTGCAGCAGTTTGCAAACATGGATCCATTTAAAAATTCGAAAGTCTCAGTTTTGTTATCCGTTTGTACTTCAACTCGTGAAATATCAAAAATTAAAGGTTTTTTATCAGAATCCATTTTTTTGACGAGATGTATTAGTTTTATACCATTAAATTGGTCAAATTCTTCAATTGTGTAAGTATCAGTCAGCGAATAAACCGCATCATGCTCGGTGCGTCGTGCAATTATCCATATGTCATCACCATACAATGCAGATAATAGTTTGGAACCACTGGGTTTCACCATTAATTTTGTTGGGGCGCCAAGGTAATATTCCATCATGTGAGGATTTACATAGGAGCCATATAACAACAACACTTGAGTATCCTTTTTTAATGTTGGTGCAATAATAGATGACACTCCTTTCCAGTCGTCAGGATTATGATCTTTTGCCATCTGAACCGAAGAAAATAAAGTTATAGATATTAATATAGTGCCAATGATTGTAATTAGGATCTTTTTTGATTTTGGTAAAATAGCAAGATAGAACAGTGGGACAGCGACATTTATATATCTGAGTCGAACTGGCGTATGAGATGCCATTAACATCAAAACTAATAAAATAAATATGACAGTAAAAATGAGCCATATTGTCCGAATATTATCTTTGATATTTCTCTTACAAGAAATAATTTTAAAAACAATTAGTAACAAAATAGATGCAATCAAAATTACCGACAGGACAGTATAGTTGTGTAAATAGTTGATTCCTGTGATTTCTCCGAAAGATAATTTTAGAAAGTCTATTCCTCTTTGAGAAACACCAAATTCCATATGAGATCCCTGTGTAACCATTAGCTGAGATTTGGCCTTTTCGTAATAGAAGTACAGTGGAATGGAAGATAATGCAGTTACAGCAGTGATAATACTGAAGTGTTTTAGTCGTATCTGTTTTAACATAACACTGATTACCAAATAGCCAATTAGAGCGGATAGAAATATAAGAAAGACTAAATTTGTATAGATCCCAGAAATTATTACGAGACTAAGAAGCAATATATATTTTTTGTTACCGGTGTCCTTGAGCTTTTCAAAAAAGTATAGAGCAGACAGGCTTAATAGAATCAAAAAAGACCAGTGTTTAAATATATACGCCGTATCTTTTAGTATTAGTGGGTTAAATAAAAATAAGATAGTCACCAAATATCCATTCACCTTATAAATTTTAGAAAGCTTAAACAAAAAGTAAGCAGATATAAGAAGCGTAATAGCAGGGAATAATTTGAGCACAACTTCTGATGTTCCAAAAATTGAGGTGTATATCTTGGCAAGAAAAAACCAAGCAGGAAGCTGATCGCCATAGTTTTTAAAAACGATATCGTAAATACTCCAACTAGAAATGTATAAATAGTTCACACTTTGATTATCAAATGATGTATCTAAAAAGAAGCCAAATGTCGAAAGCAGAAACAGTACAAAAATAAGCAAAATTCCATAATCAGAATTGAATTTATTTAAAAAAGTTCTCGGTATCTGTGGAGGCATTTGCTTTGCATTCATATACTGTTTTGTATTGTAGAGGGAATTTGTTACGCAGCAAAATAAGAGAATGGTAGCTTGCTTTCTGTAAATTGATAGAATGCTATTTGAAGGTTATTACCAATTAACAAGTAAAAGCATGTTGCCACTAGCTAGTTTGCGATCATCTGCATTAAAAGCATTGCTTATACCATTAATTATTCTTATTTCTGCTCTGGTTTTTTATAGTGAACCATATACTGATGATAAATTGAGAGGGTATGACAATCTAGAGTGGTACGAAGGAACTTTGGAGAGAGGCAATATTACAAATTTCTTAGACATTAACTTTGTTTCAACAAAAAATAAGTATTATCACAGTACTTATTATAACCCTGTACAATTTTTGATATGGAACAGCATGATCAGTCATTTCGACAATTTTTCATTTCCTTATAAGATTTTTTGTATATTACTGCACATAATAAACACATTTCTCGTTATAGCATTCGTTAAATTGTTTATAAAAAACAGATATTTTTCTTTTGCTGTAGCATTTAGCTTTTTTCTGTTTTACCCAAATTACCATACAGTGGGGTGGATTGCAGCAGCCATGACAACAGGTCTTTCCGCTTTCTTTATCTTGTCAACTTTACTGATGCAAGCTCGCTACTTTCAAACCAACAATAAGTTTTTTTACATTTCAGCACTTATATTGTTTGCAATAGGGATATTTACTAAAGAATATGTAGTTTTTGCAGCACTTTTGATTTTCTTTTACTACATTATTTTCCATAGGAAAAGATCGTTTGCTTTTCTTAAGAGGGATTTGATTCTTCTACCATACGCATTAATACCTCTGCCTCTTATTTTAATAACATTACTTAGAATTCAGAATTCTGCTCTGGTTAATATCTGGGGTGGTTTTAATTTTGGAATCAACATGGTTTATAGATTTATAGATTTATTTACATATCTAATTGTTCCAGTTCCACTATCGATTGGTACTAAAATTGCAACTTCGGTTTTTGTACTTCTAATACCTCCAATATTGTTATATTTATCGCGTAAAGACAAAATATTGATGTTCTTGGTCTTATCGTTATTTATATTGATCGCAATATTTACTTACTCAAATTTCAGGGATATATACACATTAGAACGATATCTGTATTTACCATCTGTCATGTGGTTTACCATTTTGTATTACTTAGCTCTGAATATTAAAAATAATATTGGAAGGGTATTTTCTACATTATTTTTGGTTGGCTATACAATAATTCTTAATATTTTGCTTATTACAACTTTGGTATGAAAACAAAATTAAATTCAAAGGTATTATTAGTGGCTGTTTTATATGTTTTGTTTTTTATTCCATTGTTTCTTTTATTATATACGCCATATCTCAGGAGGCCCGATGTAGATACATGGAATAAGATCGATAAATATCTCTCGGGTGTTGAAATATGCAAATCCAGTACTTTAGTATTTGAACCTGAATGGCTGAGGAACTATGCCACTGACTTTGGAAAATTATCAGAATTTAGTATTAGCAAAAGAAGTAACAATTTATCTAGTTTCTGTCTTATTTCGATGAAAAATGGGGGTGCAATACCAAATGGATATAGACTTTTAGAGGATAAAAATAATATTGGTGCAATTTGGATATCAATGCTGAGTAAGGATTAATTACAGATAGCAATTACTTATTTTGTTAATATACTGGCTGATGTGAGTCATGAAAATTTTATTAAATATGCAATTATATTAAATAGATGCTAAGCATAATAATTCCGGCTTATAACGAGGAAAAACGTATCAGAGAGACCCTCCAATCGTATATAGATTTTTTCAGGATACAGAAAGTAAAAGTGAAGATATTGGTTGTTATCAATAAAACTACTGATGATACTCCAAAAATAGCTCAAGAATTCAGTGATAAGTATGATGAGATAGCATTTATTAATTTAGAGAGAGGGGGCAAAGGTTATGCTTTAACAGAGGGCTTTAAATTAGCACTAAATACAGAGTCTGAATCAATTGGATTTGTGGACGCTGACATGGCAACAAGGCCTGAAGATTTTTTTAAGCTAGTTAAAATGTTAGAAAGTAATAATAATATTGATGGAGTGATTGCTGCCAGATGGAGAAAAGACTCAATTATTAAGAATAAGAATTCAATAGTCAGGAAGCTATATAGTAATATTTTTAATTTATTGGTGAGATGGTTATTATTCCTGGATTATTCTGACACCCAGTGTGGTGCAAAGGTTTTTAAGAGAGAGGCTATAGAAAAAGTTACACCATTACTTGGGATTGCTCAGTGGGCATTTGATATAGATATGTTGATAAAATTGAAGAATAACGGTTTTAACATTGTTGAGACTTCAACTGTTTGGGAAGATAAAGCAGGATCCAGACTAAGTAATAGAGCTCCGATAATCATGTTAATCTCTGTAATTAGGTTAAGGCTTTATTATTCTCCTTTTAGGTTCATTATCTGGATTTATGAAAAGTTACCAGAGAAATTAAAAATACATCATCAACCGTGAAAATAATATCCTATTCACGTTTTGTATTTCTGCAATAAATGGTACGAAATGGTATAAACTAACACCGATGATCGCTTTAACAATAGATGCAGAGCAGTGGAATTGCCCTCTTTTGGAGGGTAAGGATAGCGAGGAAAACAAAAATATCTCTTATAGTAGAGATGGGAATGAGGTATTGCTGGAACTTTTTAAAAAATACGATATAAAATCGACATTCTTTGTCACAGGATTTTTTGGCGAAAAAGAGTCGCAGCAAGTGAAGTTATTAAATAACAATGGGCATGAGATTGCATGTCATGGCTATCATCATTATTGGAGAGGCAACAAGAATCTAAGCATAAAAGAAGAGGTGAGTAAGTCTAAAGATGTAATCGGAAATATAATAAATAAGAAGATAAGTGGGTTTAGAGCACCTCAGTTGCAATATTCCAGTGAATTAATCGAAGTATTAAACGAAGAAGGCTTTATATATGACAGCTCGCTTCATCCAACCTGCATCCCTGGTGCTTATAATAATATTTCGCAGCCAATTAGTATTTTTAAACCATTGATTGATTCGAACATTTTGGAAATACCGGTTGCAGTTAGCCCTATGCGTCTGCCTATCGGTTGGATGTTTATGAGGTTATTTGGAATTGATAGGACAATACGCTGCTGTAAAAAGTTAATAGAGAAGGGGATTACTCCGGTTATATATTTTCACTCTTGGGAGCTTGTTGGAGTAAAAAGTAAGAACGTTCCATTCTATTACACATATCGCACAGGTATGCCTTTTGCTAAGGATATAGAAAAATTTATACAAGTGTTCGGGAGCTCTGCTTTCACCACTGTAGAAAATTTAATCTAAAGGTCGGAAGGTCGAAAAGTCAAAAGGTCTAAAGGTCGAAAAGTCGAAAAGTCGGAAGGTCGAAAAGTCTAAAGGTCGGAAGTTAACTGTTAAATGTTAACTGTTATTTAGCTACAGCTTCTACCTTTTTCTTGGGGGCAACCTTCTTTTCACCTCGCATAAACTCAAGTTGGTCTTTCCCTTTCTTGGTGATGTGAATAACGTCTCCGGGGACAAAAATGCCATTCAAGATGTGCTCGGCAATTTCGTCTTCTACCAATTCCTGAATCACGCGGCGTACAGGGCGTGCGCCATATTCCGGATCGAAGCCTTTCTCGGCGAGCAGATTGATGGCCTTTGCATCCAATTCAATCTTCAGATCTTGATCCTTTAGGCGATCTTGCAGTAATCCCATATGAATGTGCACGATTTTACGAATATCTTCCTGCACGAGTGCATTGAAGACGATCGTGTTATCAACACGGTTTAAGAATTCAGGTCTCAGCTTTTCTTTTAGTTCTGTAATAACTTCCGCGCACTTTTCTTCGTAATCTTTCTCTTCTTTTTCTGCTTCACTTTCCAGATGGAATCCGATCTTTGCTGCTTGTTTTGTTAATTTTTCTGCTCCGATATTACTGGTCATTACAATAATTGTATTAGTGAAGTCTACCTTCTTTCCTTGTCCGTCTGTGAGTATTCCGTCCTCCATGATTTGCAGGAGAATATTGAAGAACTCAGGATGTGCCTTTTCGATCTCATCGAATAGAACGACTGAATATGGCTTGCGACGGACTGCTTCTGTCAGCTGACCTCCTTCTTCGTATCCTACGTAGCCAGCGGTGGTTCCAATAAGACGTGAGACGTTGTGTCGCTCCATAAACTCAGACATATCCATTTTGATGAGCGCATCTTCTTTGCCGAATACTTCTGATGCGATGGTGCGCACGAGCTCGGTTTTTCCTACTCCTGTTGGTCCTAAGAATAAGAAGGATCCAATTGGACGGCGACGATCGGAAATCCCAACACGACTGCGACGAATGGCGCGTGCTACCTTCTTGATTGCTTTATCTTGACCGACAACATGCTTGCGCATTACGACTTCTAAATTTTGAAGGCGCTTCTTTTCGGAGCCCAGCAATTTTGTCACAGGGACACCTGTCATTCGGCCAATAACTTCTGTGATGTCGTCATCAGTGATTTGAATCGGTGTACGACGATCTCCGTCCTCTTCGCTCTTGAGTTGATCACACTGATCTTGCAATGCTTGCTGCTCCTGCTTGAGTTTAAGTGCGATGTGATACTTTTGTTCACGTACTGCATCTTGCTGTTTGGAGATTAGCTTTTCCAATTTATCTTCTATCTTCTTAAGTTCCGGTGATACATCTACCCGCTGGAGATTCTTTTTTGCTGCTGCCTCATCCAAAACATCAATTGCTTTATCTGGCAGGAAACGCTCTGCGAGGTAGCGCTTACTTAGGCGCACTGCCGCTTCAATAGCCTCATCCGTGATGGATAGGTTGTGAAATTCTTCGTAACTTTCTCGCAGCCCTTGCAGGATAGTGATTGCATCTTCGATACTTGGTTCTTCGATCATTACAGATTGCAAACGACGTTCAAGCGCGCGGTCCTTTTCAACTGTTCTAAATTCATCAGTGGTAGTGGCACCGATAATTTGAATAGAACCTCTGCTTAGTGCGGGCTTAAGAATATTAGCAGCATCCAGTGATCCTTCTGCTGAGCCAGCTCCAACTACTGTGTGAATCTCGTCGATAAACAGGAGAATTTCATTATTGCTTTGCAGAGCTTCCTTAATAAGGTCATCGAAGCGTTGTTCAAACTCACCGCGATATTTGGTACCAGCGATAAGCGAACCCATGTTAAGAACTAGTACGCGTTTGTTCTTAAGTGACGCAGGAACCTGCCCTGCTGCAATGCGTTGCGCCAATCCTTCTACTACAGCGGTCTTTCCAACTCCGGGTTCACCGATGAGTACAGGATTATTTTTAGTCTTACGATTTAGAATGTGAATCATGCGTTCTATTTCTTCTTCACGGCCAATAATTGGATCAATCTTGCCTTCTTTAACGCGTGCAATAAGGTCATCTGTGAAGTAATCGAGTACAGGAGTCTTACTTTTGCCGTCGCCTTTTTGGCGCTTCACACTTCCTTCTGGGCCCATCAGGGGCATTCCTGCGTCGCCCTGCATTCCCACGATGGCGCCTTGCAGTCCTTGGAAGAATGCTTCCAGTGATTGTTCCATGTTTCGGTTCTGTTGTTTGAACTGACTAATTTGTCCGAACATTTCTTCTACGTGTGTTTTTAAATCTTCTGGATCCACCTGCATCTCTTCCAAAATCGCAGTTGCAGCATTCTTTCCTGTAGAGACTAGCGAGTGGAGCAAGTGTTCTGTTCCTACATTCGCATGACGGAATTTGTGTGCGGTGATCACGCTTTGTTCGATGACACTGTGAAGATAAGTTGAAAGTCCATGCTTCACTTGTTTCCCTTCAACATCTTTCGCTTTTAATGCTTTGAGGAGAATCCTAACATTCTCTTGTGTTACTCCCGCACCAGTAAAGAGGGAAAACCCCAAAGATTTAGGGATACTAAGAAGCCCCAGAAGAAGATGTTCTGTTCCGATATAACTACTCTTCATATTCTTTGCTTCTTGTTCTGCGATTTGCAGAGCGAGTTTTGCGTTGGGAGTGAATCTATCGAAGGGGTGCATTTTTCTAGGGGTTAGGGACTAGGGGCTAGGAGGTTAGAATGCAATTAGCAGTTTAACATATAGAGTGCTAATTTGCAGAAGTCATCTAGATATTCTACCTGTTTTTGATGGGGTATACGAGTGACAGGAAGTTGCGAAAGGTGGTCTTGTTGTAGGATGTATACTTTAGTTACTCAATTCAGCTTCATTAGCTTCATTAGCTTCATTAGCTGCGTTAGCTGCGTTAGCTGCATTAGCTGCGTTAGCGAGGGGCGTTCTTAGTGTACATAGAACGGTTATTTTGTCTTATAGAAGCGCAAAACTTGCAACTGCTCTATTTAAATTTAAGATGAGCACTCTCTTTTTAATATGTTGTCATTATGATGTTAACCTTTGTTTCATTCCCAAATTTTCTCATGACCACAACCACCATTCATTCTTATAAAGATCTGATTGTTTGGCAGAGATCTATGGAATTAGTAACAGAGCTCTACCAGCTTACAAATCAATTTCCAAAAGAAGAGCTCTATGGACTCACAAGCCAGCTCAGACGGGCTGCAGTTTCAGTGCCTTCAAATATTGCAGAAGGGAGACGTAAAGGAACTAAAAAGGAATTCCTGCATTATTTGAGAATCGCGTATGGTTCTGGTTCTGAAATTGAAACACAGATTGAGATATCAAAGCGACTTTCTAAGACGAAACAATTAAGTTTTAAAAAGGTAGATGGACTTCTTAGTGAAGTAATGAAGATGCTTAATGTAATGATTCGAAAGATGAATCTCAAGTATAGGTCCTAATGAAGCTAACGAAGCTAATGCAGCTAACGAAGCTATCTATGAATTTTCTGCCAATCCTCAAGGAACAACGCAATAATCGTCGTAATCGGAATTGCCAGCATGATCCCCACTACAGGATGAATGGTATTGGGGAAGCTGATTCCAACCATCATGGCAAATAGGATTGCAACAGGGGAGAGACCAACAGCTCGGCGCATGATTAGCGGCACAAGGAGATTGTTCTCGCACCACTGAATGATGTAGTACACACCAGTGACAATCAGTGCCCAGATCATACCGCGTTCGGATAGTGCAATGATCACTGCTGGGACTGCAGCAATAAGCGGTCCAACTGCTGGAATAAATTCACAGAAACCAGCTAGGACCGCCAGTGTTAGTGCGTAAGGCATGCCCAGAATGACCAGTGCTATAAATGTGAGTGTTGCGACAGATAACATCAGAAGCAGTTCACCTCTGGCCCATTGGCCAATTTTGGTGTGCATTGCTTCGGATTTTGAATGCAAGTACATGCGATATTTGGCAGGCATAAAACTCACTATCCATTTGAGGATGCTTTCTTTCTCGAGTTGTATAAAGAATCCAAGAACAAGAACCACAATTAAGTTGATCAAAAACTTTGCAACAGATCCGGCAATTTTTGCCGCAAACAGAAGTGAGCCTTGCGCAGCAGTGGAGAGTGTCTGTCCCATTTGCTGGAGTGCATCACTAAATTCGTTTATAGATAAGCTTTGCAGCATTGTTTGTGTGAGCAACGTGAGGCGATGATTTAGGTCATCTGAAACAAGTGGGACAGAAATCTGTGGATTAGAGAGAAAAATATCTACTTCAGTGCTGATGAATGCCGCAATATCCTGCAATTGTTTGGCAATTATTGGAATAAGCGAGAATAGAAGGAAGAAAACAACAAACAGCGCTACTACATAGTGAATAAGAACTGCGATACCTCTCGGCATTCCCATGCTTTGCAATTTTTCCACGCCTGGGTCTATAACTGCGGCAATAAACACACCCAAAAAGAGCAGGATCAACTTATCGCGTATGTGATACACAGCGAACACGCCAATGGCGATCAACAGTATAGAGAACGCAGCCTTCACAGCACTTTGTACAGAAATATGCACCATAATTGCATCATGTTCGGTTGAGCTGGGCGGTAGAACGGACTTTCCTTTCTTTACATTTGAGTTTTTACGGGCACGTTCGATAATTTTCTGTGCTTTTTCGCCCACGATGCGCAGGGAAGTAAAAGCCGTTTTGGATTTTTTAGAGGTCATTACGATACACCGGTAAGGACTGCAGAAATAAAGAATTGAACAATAAAGAACGAAAGAGCACTGATGACGAAACCAAATATAGCCCATTTAAGCTTTTCTTTCCCCTTTTCTTTTTCGCCAACTACAGTTCCAATTGCAATTTGGTATCCGGCTATAATGATCATTACAAAGAAGAAAGCTCCAATGAGAGAGAAAATAATCTTTATCAAGTATTCGATATATTCAGGAATACAATTGGCATGAATAATGCCGTCTTTAAAATTGCAGGATTCGTAGCTATCAGGAACAAGCGTTTGAGCATATACCTTCCCAAATAGTGGTTGCGTAAGAAGATATAGGAGCGTGGTGACTCGTATGAAGCTGAGATATAAATAGCGACAGAGCATATTGTTTTATATTGTGCTGCAAAGTGCTGGTTCTTGTTAAAGATTTCGCTCGTCATGAAGCTAAAATGTTGTGTCGTTGTCAACTATCAACTATCAACACACTCCGTTTTCAACTTTCAATTATCAACTATCAACACACTCCGTTTTCAACAATCAACTATCAACACGATCCGCTTTCAACAATCAACTATCAACACGCTCCGCTTTCAACAATCAACTATCAACACGCTCCGCTTTCAACAATCAACTATCAACACGCTCCGCTTTCAACAATCAACTATCAACACGCTCCGCTTTCAACTTTCAACATAGAATAGTTGATTGTTGAGTGTCGATTGTTGATAGTTCACATATATGTTTTCCTGGAGTACAACTGATCGGCCAATTGTCGCACTTGCCCCCATGGCGGGTGTAACAGATGCAGCTTATCGTCAGCTCATCAAAAAGCTCGCGCCGGAAGTAGTCGTCTATTCAGAGTTTTTGAGTACAGATGCCATTCATTACGGGGCTAAGAAGACGATGGGCATGATGAACTTCGATCCGGAATTGGAGCGCCCCTTTATTGTTCAGGTCTTTGGGAAGAAACCGGAGAACTTCCTTTCAGCTGCAAAAATAGTGGAAGAAATGGGTGCAGATGGAATCGATATTAATATGGGATGTCCTGCAGCACGAGTCACATCGTCATGTCATGGGTCTGCTCTGATGCGTGATCCGGAGCTGGCTGCCGAGTTGGTGCAAGCAACAAAAGAAGCAGTGAAGATTCCAGTAAGTGTGAAGACACGTTTAGGATGGGAGTCACCAGATCAGCTAATTTCATTCTGTTCAAAACTCGTGGAAGCCGGCGCAGATGCTCTGGCAATTCATGGAAGGACGTATACTCAAAAATATAATGGTGCAGCAAACTGGGATCCGATTTACGAACTTAAGAAAGTAATTTCTGTTCCTGTGATTGGAAATGGTGATATTACTTCTGCACAAATCGCTGTAGATAAACTTGGGAATCTAGATGGCGTAATGATTGGACGTGGGACTTTTGGGAATCCGTGGATTATGAAGGATGTATGTGAGGCTTTAAAAAGTTCCAAGTTAAAAGTTCCAAGTTCCAATAAACTTATACCAACAATTGAAAAACTCAGCTTTGAAGATAAGATTCCTATCATTCTCGAACATTGTGAACTTTCAGTTAGATTGAAAGGGGAGAGGCGTGGCATGTTTGAGATGCGAAAACATCTTGCAAGCTACGTAAAAGGTATTGATGGGGCGAAGGAGTTGAGGGCGAGGCTTGTTCTAGTAGAGTCCGTTGAAGATGTTAAATCTATTTTGGGACACTATTAATAAGTTAATTAGTTTCTGGTTTACTAGTTTTTAGTTTAATTCCAATAAGGCATGTTGTTCTAAAACTAGAAACCAAAAACTAGAAACTAGTTAACTAAATTAGAACAAAATAAGTAGCATCTGAAGATTCATCAAACCTCAATCTTAACTCCCGGTCCCATACTTGGTGCAATAGTTGCAGATACGATATAAGTGCTCTTAATTCCGGCAGGCTTGGCATCCTTAATTGCTTTGATAATTGCTTCAAGGTTTTCTTTTAGCTTGTCTTCTCCAAAAGAGATTTTGCCAAAGATGGTATGGATGATGCCTTGTTTGTCCATTTTACATTCGATACGTCCTTTGTTTAGTTCTCCGATTATTTTCTCGATATTAGGAGTCACGGTGCCTGCTTTTGGATTCGGCATTAGGCCTCTTTGTCCGAGTATCTTAGCAACTTTACCAAGATTTTTCATCACATCGGGATGCGCTACGGCGATATCGAAGTCGATCTTCTCGGCAACAACTTCTTTAATCAAATCTTCGTTACCTGCCTTTACTGCACCAGCCTTCTTTGCTTTATCAATCAAATCATCAGGAACGAACGCAGCAATACGTACTTTCTTTCCGGTTCCATGGGGGAGTGTAACAGTTGTTCGAACAAGCTGATCTGCCTGTGTGGTATCTGCATTAATGCGGATGTGGAGTTCTGCAGTAGCATCAAAAGAGGTAGTTGAAAGCTTTGTCAGCAATGCAACTGCTTCATCAATGGGATACTTATTCTTTTCGATTAATGCATTCTTTTGGGAGTACTTCTTTCCGCGTTTACGAACGACTGGAATTTTCTTTGTGGACATGATACTTGAGGGGGGAATGTGGTACGAGTGCCAAAGAGAACGTTATTTCGTTACTTCGTTACTAGATAGGATCGAAATTAACGAGATAACGTTTTTAAGGCTCCCACAAAAGGAGGGTTGATTCTGTCGGATGATGGAAGCGTTTGCAATAAAATACCTACTTATTTTTTCTTATTGCTAGTCCTTTTCGTAGCTTTCTTCTTAGTAATTGTTTTCCTAGTTGGAGCGGCTGTAATAACCTTAGGCATTTTTGGCTTAAAGCAGGTCTTGCAGAGCGGTGTAAAACTGAATTTCTTTGAGGTAGGAGAGCGTACTGATCCAGTACTGATGAAGAGTACCGCGCCATACAAGAAGAGAGTTAGTGGCATAATCCACCATCCATACTCAGCACCACCAAGAGTCAAAGTTAGAATAACAGATAGGCCTGCAAGAAGTGTTATCAGCGTTCCAATAGTTTTTACTGTGAATAGAAAAATCAAAGAGGGGACCAGACGCGAAGCAGGATCTAGCGTGCGTATCCAATGATCATGCCAGAGGAATATGCTTCCTCCAGCGGCGAAGACAATCAGGAGACCCAAGTATGTCTCGCTTGCGTATGATTCACCTGCTAGCACACTGGTGACTGTTGGTATTGCTGAGATTGTCATCAGGAGTACACCTATCGACATCATGATAGTGCAATACATTGCCTGTGCAGTGTTACGCGCTTTAGCACCAGGGCTCATGGAACTGGCAATTAGAAATAATGCGAATAATAAAATAAGAACGACTGGCATAATTAGTCCGTAGACAATGCCAACCGTACCGAAGACAGTGGAGAGAGGGTTATCTATCATGATGATGATAAGGGGAAGTGAAGGATCCGAGGTAGTTTACGAGTACTTAAAAGCTACCGCACGCGAAACTCATTGCATTCTTCCAAACTTATGGTCGGAACTCGGAATCCAGAAAAGGGATGAAAGGGAAAGGGGAAAGGGGAAAGGGGAAAAGGGAAAGGGGAAAAGGGAAAGGGGAAAGGGGAAAAGGGAAAGGGGAAAGGGGAAAAGGGAAAAGGGAAAGGGGAAAGGGGAAAGGGGAAAGGGGAAAGCTTGTATCTAATTGCAACCTAGATATCTAGATTTTGTGAAAATCGTTTTCCCATTTCACTTTTCCCTTTACACTTTATTTATGTAACTCAAATTACGTGCAAGTCCTTTTTCGCTTTACCTATTATTCAATTGTCACGCCCATGTTTCGTGCGGTTCCTTCTATGATTTTCATTGCCTGTTCTACGTTAGTAGTATTGAGGTCGGGCATCTTAATCTCAGCGATTTCTTTAAGTTGAGATTTAGAAAGCTTTCCAACTTTTGTCTTATTTGCCTCGCCACTTCCTTTTTTAATATTCGCTTTTTCCATAATTAAGTTGGCAGCTGGAGGTTGCTTAAGTTCAAAGCTGAAGCTGCGATCGTCGTAGACTTTGATAACCACTGGAATCACTTGTCCCATGCGGTCCTTAGTCTTTTCGTTAAACTGTGTGCAAAATGAATTGATATCTACACCAGCCTGCCCGAGGACAGGTCCCAACGGAGGAGCGGGATTTGCTTGCCCGCCACGTGCCTGAGCCTTGATAACTTTAGAGACTGGTTTTGCCATTGCTGCGGTACTTTAAGGAATGGGAGATGTGTCGTCAAACTAAAGGTGCACGATTTTTAGCTGCATTAGCTGCATTAGCTTCATTAGGAATGAAGATATTCAAGAACACTCCTAACAAAGCTAACAAAGCTAACGAAGCTAATGCAGCTAGAGGGTGAGATTTTCTATCAGTTCAAATAGCATGTCGTCTTTGCCCTTAGCTATGTGAAATTCAAAGAGACGCTCGCGGACTCGTACAAAAACAAGTCGATCTTCGCTAATCGCTGGATCGAAAAATGTGAGCAAATTTTGAATAGGTCTTCCTGGTTCCCGTTGTGTTTCATCAATAAGATCTTGAACATTAGGAGAGAAGGATGTGTGCAGAGCCTCTTTGAGTGCTAGGAAATAAACTTTAACACGTGGAGACTCGGCCCAAGCAGCGAGCCCGATACGGTCTCCGTCCTTAATAAGGGTACGTGACTCGACTGTAGTTCCATCAGTGATAATGCGCTCAATCAAGCTTGATTCTCCGGTCTTCTCGAAAGTAAGTCGCTGTGCGACTATCGTTTCCAAGATATTGGGTCCATATGTTTGCTCGGTTGGTCTTTCGGTGGGTGGTCTAAGTGTAGGATTATTCTGTGCCGAAACGTCCGGTTCTGGGAGTCGAGCATCTGTCAGTAATATATCTGCAGTACCCAGTCCTACAAGGACTACAACTAAGCCGAGAGTTATGACTGTCTTGTTCACGGTGGGATTGTACCTTAATTAGATCATAGCTGGTAGCTTGTAGATTCTATCTAAAACAGACTTCTAGAAGCTAGAAGCTAAAAGCTAGCAGCTCATCAATATCTGCTATACTCGCATCCCCATGGCAGTACAACGTACATCAAGGCAAGAACATACTATCCAACCAACAAAGACGTTGCGTGATAATGATGTGTTCGAACAGACTCTTCGTCCAAAACGATTAAGTGAATATGTTGGTCAGGGTGAAATTAAAGGACACCTTCTTGTCCACATCGAAGCAGCAAAGAAACGTAACGAGCCACTTGGTCACACGCTTTTGCATGGACCTCCAGGACTTGGCAAGACAACACTCGCACATATCATTGCGTACGAGATGGAGTCGCAGGTGCGTGTAACTACAGGGCCGGCGATCGAGAAGCCGGGCGATCTTGCTTCTTTATTAACTAATCTAGGAGCGGGGGACGTCCTATTTATAGATGAGATCCATCGTTTACGTCCTGTTATAGAAGAAGTGCTCTACAGCGCAATGGAGGATTACGTTTTGGATTTAGTAATAGGCAAAGGACCAACGGCACGTTCTATGCGGTTAGAACTAAAGCCGTTCACTCTTGTTGGTGCTACCACAAAGGCTGGTTCAATAAGTGCACCACTACGTGATCGATTTGTGCAGACATTTAAACTTCAGTTCTATTCTCATCCAGAGATGCAGCAGATAGTGGAGCGAACTGCAGGGATTTTGGAGATTAATATAGATGATGATGCAGCTGAGCGTATTGCGCAAAGTTGCAGAGCCACACCGCGTATTGGGAATCGTTTGGTACGAGCTGTGCGTGATTTTGCTCAAGTGAATGATGAGAAGTGTGTAAACATTAAACGTGTATGCACGACACTAGATTCGCTTGGGGTAGATGATAGGGGGCTAGATAGAACAGATCGTGAGATTCTTAAGGCTATCATCCAGAAATTCGATGGGGGACCAGTTGGACTTTCTACTTTAGCGGCTGCTACTTCGGAAGAAGAACAGACATTGGAAGATATGTACGAACCGTACCTACTCCAAGAAGGATTCTTGCAGCGAACGCCAAAAGGAAGAATTGCCACAAGACTTGCATATGAATTGTTGGGGATGGCGATTCCGGATAATGCACAAAGTCAGTTGTTTGGTTAGTGAAGAATGATAATCACCGCAGGCGGGAACCCTTCGGCTTTGCTCAGGACAGGCGCCTGCTCTGGTTTTTGAAATATTTTAATAAACCAGAGCGCCCCTTCGTGTGCGCGGTGATAATTTTGGTTAATAGTTAAAAGTTAATAGTTAATAGTTACCTAGGCTAGAAGCTATCTTATCGTCATCACTTTTCACTATTCACTATTCACTTTTAACTCATCTGCAATTCATTTCACCAATAGATTTTCTAATGTCTTCCTCAAACCTTTCCCTCGAAAACTTCTGTGCTTGAGAATGCAATGTGCTTGGGTCGAATTTCTTCTGTTCAACTTTTTCTATGGCTTCCAAAAGTGAATCGGATGTTTGCTCCTCAAAGAACACTCCTGTTTCTTCTGTGACAGTTTCTAGTGCTCCTCCTTTTCCAAAAGCTACAACAGGTGTTCCACAAGCCATGGATTCGGGCGGTACAAGGCCGAAGTCCTCAAGTCCGGGGAAGATTGTAGCTTTTGCGTTTGCATAGAGATTCTTAAGATCCTCATGTGATACATATCCAAGGAATTCAACCGTGGGTCCGGCGAGATTCTGGAGTCTCTTCTTATCCGGTCCTTCGCCGACTATCTTCAATACTCTTTTTCCATTATTACAGGCATCTATTGCGATGTCGATTTGTTTATATGGCACCAATGTTGAAGCTATTAAAAAATACGATTGGGTTTTGGGTTTTGGGTTTTGGGTTTTGATTGTGAGCCAAAAGTCATCAATCGGCGGATACACCACTTCACTATCCCGTCTCCAATACAGTTCGATTCTCCTTTGAACTTCTTTGGATGCTGCGAGCAACTTGTCTGGTCGAGCTGCAGCTTCGCTATCCCAGATGCGTAATTTGTGGAATGTTCTTTCTAAGTATCGTCTTTTGATTGGTCCGAGTATTCCTTTGTCTGCGCGGTCCAATACATCATGTGTGCGATCCCACAGATAACGAGCAGGGGAGTGTATGTAGCTTAGATGTTTCGGCTTACCATTAGTGATTATTCCGTGAGTAAAAGCCGAGGAGGTGGAGATGACCAGATTAAAGTCATTAAAGTCCCAGCTCTCGACTGCTTTGGGGAAGAAGGGGAGGTAGAGGTGGTGATTGAATCGTAATGGTGTTGGGAGTAGGGCGTAGGGCGTAGGAAAGATCTTGTTTTGAAGATAACTAGTTTTCACTCTTTCTTTCGGAAACCAATCACCTAATTTCTTCTCGTCATACAAGAGTGTGTAGATAGGAGCATCTGGGAACATGTCCCCAAGTATCCTCAGAACGCGCTCGGCGCCTCCTCTCATGGTTAGGAGCTCATGGACTATGGCTACTTTCATTGTTTGTATGATAGGGCTAGGGCTGGGGTTAGGGATAGGGCTAGGGCTAGGAATTCTTATATTTACTATTGTATGGAGTGCTTTGTGTTGGTATAACTGGATTATGCTTAAGGATTCTCCAGATGGTGCGGAAGCAATCGTGTCTCATAACGAGATTGCTGATGTTCCAATTGTAGAGATTGTTGTGACAGAAGCAGCAGCGGGTTATCACGCAAGTTGTCATGCTGCTGCATTGAGTAGTGGGCACAACAACCCTAATGCGGAATTAGCATGCCAAGGAAGTGCAATTGAACATATAAAATTGCCAGAAGAAGGAATTTTCGAAGTGATTGTTGAATAATTGTCTGCCATTTTATAGCCAACCTTCGCTTTTGCTGACCTGCCATCCGTAGCCGCAGCATCTCTGTTGTTGAATTTTTCAGGAACTCGCAAAAGGCTACTGTTGGCATCCTTCGCTTCAGCCTTCGCCTCTTGGCTACGGCCGACAAGTCGCGAAGGATGGTGGGTCAGGCGGGGATCGAACCCACGGCCAATAGGTTAAAAGCCTACTGCTCTACCACTGAGCTACTGACCCAAAGAATGAATCTGGAGAAAAAAGAACAGAATGGATCGAGCAGCTTGTTTATTACGCCCCGCTTCGCGGGGGCTGGGCACTGCCTGCCAGCCGAAGCTTTAGCGAAGGCTGGAGCTACTGACCCTTTAACATGGGCATTGTACGTGACAATAGTCAAAAGTTAATAGTTAATAGTGTGTAATATAAGAGGGTCATTTTTCATTATTAATTATTCATTATTAATTTTCCTATGATCGACTCCCACTGCCATCTAGCTGACCGCAAATTCACGCGTGATCTTGATCAGATTCTTCTTCGTGCTAAAGAGGCTGGAGTCGAGAAGTGTGTGACAATTGCAGATACTCTCAAGGAGAGTAAACAATGCATAGAGATTGCTGAGAAGTATCCAGAAGTATTCGCAACTGTTGGAGTTCATCCACATGGGAGTAGGGCGTGGGGCGTAGGGGATAGGGACAATCTCATCTTGATGCTCAAGAAAGATAAAGTTGTAGCTCTTGGAGAGATAGGTTTGGATTATCACTACGACAATTCTCCGCGCGATGTTCAGAGAGATGTATTCAAGATTCAATTAGAACTTGCAAAAGAATTAGATGTTCCAGTTGTAGTTCACTGTCGCAGCGCTATCGCAGATCTTAAAAGTATTATCGAAGAAGTAGATCACAAAAAGATCGTGCTCCATTGCTGCACAGAGAAGTGGGAGGACGTTGAGTGGTTGGTCGAGAAAGGAGCGATGATTGGGTTCACAGGCATCGCAACGTATCCAAAGTCGCAGGAGATTCGTGAGGTGATCGGGAACTGTCCTCTTGAGCAAATAATGATCGAAACCGATGCTCCGTACCTTGCACCAGATCCTCATCGAGGAAAAAGGAATGAGCCTGCATTTGTAGTAGAAGTAGCTAAGCTCATCGCGCGTCTCAAAAATGTTTCTTTGGAAGAAGTGGATAAGATGACAACCAAGAATACGGTGGAGTTTTATGGGTTACCTTCGTAAGATAAACCTGTGCCCCCGTAGGCTAACGGATAGACTGCCAGCTTCCGGAGCTGGAGATACAGGTTCGATTCCTGTCGGGGGTACCAATTTCACAAAGATTCTTGCATTCTTCTCCGTTCCTTCGTAGGATTCCTTAGCCTTATTATGCGGATGTAGCTCCCACCTTCGCCAAGGCTTCGGTGGGCAAGTTATCTTCACAGCCTGGATGTAGTTCTATATTCTTTGATCCATGCGGATGTAGCTCAGTTGGCTAGAGCGTCGCCTTGCCATGGCGAAGGTCGCGGGTTCGACCCCCGTCATCCGCTCCAACCTACGCGAAGCGTAGGTTGTCGCCCAAAGCGCATAGCGCGTAGGGGGACAAGCTCGAAACAAGCTCACTTCGCTACGGTTGGCAGGCCATAAAGACAGTTAACAGTTGACCTTTAACAATTAACAAATAGGAATTGTTCCGTTCTTATTCAGAGTCAATTGTTAAATGTTGATCTGCGGGATTAGTACAGTGGTAGTACGCGAGCTTCCCAAGCTTGTAACGCGGGTTCGATTCCCGTATCCCGCTCCAACCTACGCGAAGCGTAGGTTGCCATCCGAAGCACGAAGTGCGTAGGATGGCTTTTCATTCAACAGATCCGCTTCGCTTCGGTTGGCAGGCCACTTTCAGTTTAAGCTCTCCCGCAGGCGAGCGTAGGTTGGCTTTTCTAAAATGCCCTGCTACTTCGGCCTGCGGACCGTAGCCTTGGCGAAGGTTTGTTGGCAGAAGCAGCAGATATCAAAGTTGGAAGTTAAGATAGATAATGTGGATAAAAGGGTAGATAACATGGATGAAAGAATGAATCAGGGGTTTGGAGAAGCAATTAAACATCGTCAATCACTTCAGGAAGACCTAGAAGCATCTATTGCAATGCTTGGTAGACACCAAGAGAAGCTGGAAAGAATATCGATCTAGCAACATTAATATTGACCATAGATTGGGTATTTCTAGCCCCTAGTTTATGGTATAATACTTTGATGTCTTCGCGTCTTATCGCCACAGGCGTTCTAATGGGGATACTTGTGAGCTTCACCTATTCCACTGGCGTTCTTGCTATGGATCATTCATATTCTTCTGTGCTCATAGCAGCGGATGCTGTTCCTCACAAAGTCGAACAAAATTGGGACCCTATACCACTCATCGAACCGATTGGAGACAAAAATTCTATTCCTGTTGAACCAGGAGGCACTTTGCCGTTCCTTATTTTAGGAGGTGATAGGATGCCATGGATCATTACTGTTGCGATTGGAATCGTTACACTCTGGGTACTTGTTAGTGGAGGTATGATTATTATTGTTGGAGGAGATCAAAGTGCACGTGGTACATGGATTGAGCATATTAAATGGGCAATTATCGGTCTTGTATGTCTTGCCTTGGTTGGGACAATTCTTAAATTCTTAAATGCCAGTTTCTTTGTATCATGAAGTTAACTTCATTCAGTATCGGCTTTGCCGTTAGCTTAGTGCCATCGATTGCTTTTGCGGCGGGTCCTACAGACGTTGCTCTTGCATGTAGATATGTTGGGATTGGATGTACTAATACAAATGCGCTGGCTATGGCAGTTCCCCTTATTGGAAACACACTTGTGGCAGTTGCTGCAGGCCTATCTGTATTATTTGTTGTGGTTGGTGGTGCACTTATGCTTATTAGTGCAGGAGATGAGGGGCAAGTGCAAAAAGGAAAGATGTCTATTGTTTATGCATTGGTAGGTTTGGGAATCGCGCTTGTTTCTCAAAGTTTTACAAAATTCATTGCTATGCAGTTTGGTGGTCTTATGGGAACTAGCGATCCGGTTTTTGTATTTATGGGGCTTGCAGTGGGGGCGATGGTTACAATTTTCAACGCAGTCTTTGTACTCATGATGGTAGGGGCAGGTTTTCGTATGGCCTTTGCGCGTGGTAGCAGTGATGAATTTACCAAAGCCAGAGGTATGCTCATCTGGGCAGTGGCAGGTGCTATTGTAGTCAATGTCGCATACTCATTGGTGTCAGCTGTTATGAGCCTTTCTCTCTAATGAATTTACTTTTCACAATTGTCGGCTTTCTTGTAGAAAAGGCTCACGCTGCCAGTGGCTTTTCTGGCTACTGTGGAATTCTTCATCCAAGTGATTGCGATGCAGGCAGTGCAGCTGTGGTACTTTTTGCAGCGCAAGTTGGAAACTTCTTTGCCATTTTTATTGCAGGGGGCGCAGTGATTGCCATTATTTATGGGGCAATCAAGCTTATTATCTCCGGAGGTAACGACCAAGGTAAGGAGGATGCCAAGAAGATTATTACGGCAGCTGTAATCGGGCTTATTTTGGCTATTGCCGCAGAAGCAATTATTTTGTTCGTTGTAAATTTCGTAAGTACGATCTAGACATATCAGCTTCTCTATTTAAATAGGTGACAATTCGTTCGTCTGTCCTTACGCTATTGCTATGTCTAGGCAATACATTACTACTGCGATTGATTATCCAAATGCCGCTCCACACATGGGGCATGTTTTGGAGAAGGTGCTCGCGGACACAGTAGCACGCTGGTTCAGATTACGCGGAGACGAGGTGCGCTTCCAGATTGGAACTGATGAGCATGGTGTGAAGATACAGCGAACAGCGGAAGCAGAAGGTCTCACTCCAAAAGAATTGGTTGATCGTAATGTTCCGCTATATCAAGATCTTTATAAGCGTCTGAATATCTCTTATGACAAATTCATTCGCACATCTGATCAAAAGGAGCACTGGCCTACAGTAATTGAGCTTTGGAAAAAATTGGATAAAGCTGGGAAGCTTAATAAGCGAAATTACACAGGTCTGTATTGCAGCGGGTGTGAAAGGTTTATGACCAAGAAGGATCTGGAAGAGGGAAAGTGTGTAAATCACAAGAAGGAGCCCGAAGAAGTAACAGAAGAAAACTACTTCTTTGATTTGAGTGCAGATGGGGAGAACTTAAAGAATCTTCTTACCAAGGATTGGGATGGAGAAGAGTATCGCATGGTTCCGCAATTTCGTGAGAATGAGATTTTGTCTCTGGTTGATCAGGGATTGGAAGATGTTTCCTTCTCTCGTCCTAAATCTAGCTTGGAGTGGGGGATTGGGGTTCCCGGAGACGATGATCATACGATGTACGTGTGGTGTGATGCATTAACTAATTACATCTCTGGATTAGGATTCTTCACAGATAAGGAGGATCGTTCGTGGTGGGACAAACCCACTAAGGTAACGCATATTATTGGTAAAGATATTGCGCGTTTCCACGCACTGATCTGGCCGGCAATGCTAAGGCACTCAGGAGTTCGAATACCGGACAAATTGCTCATTCATGGATTTCTTACGAGCGAAGGGGAGAAAATGAGTAAGAGTATTGGGAATGTAGTTATTCCCGATGAGGTCTTGGAGAAGTTCAAAGGTAATCCCGATCCACTCAGGTTCTATTTGAGTCACGAAATTCCGGTTGATAGAGATGGTGATTTCTCGTGGGATCGTATTGTTAAGATTTACGATTCTAAACTGAGGAATGATCTGGGTAATTTGCTAAATAGAGTTCTAGTTCTTATTGATAAAGAAGGTGGAAAGCTTGGAGATGTTGGTAAGAGTTCGGATCTTATGTGTGATGGATGGAAGGCATACGAAGACAGTTTGAATAATTTTCAATTAGATAATGGATTGGGACTTGCTATGAATATTACGAGTAAGTGTAATCAATATATTGATGAAAAGAAGCCGTGGGGACTTGAAGGGGATGAAAAAGTTGCAGTGTTATCGGAGCTTGCAGAAGCTTTGCGTCATATTGCGCTTATGCTTCTTCCTTTTGTTCCTAAAACGTCTGAGAGGATGCTCGTGCAGTTGGGTCTAAAAGTTCCGCAAACTCTTGAAGGTAAAACAGAGTGGGGGAGTGAGAAAGATTGGAAGAAGGTTGGGGAGCCTGAGATTTTGTTTGAGCCTTTGGAATAGTTGGTTAAGTACATAATGTTAGAGAACCTTTCGCACGAAAGGTACCGAAGGTTTTATCGATAAAAACCTCTATATGGAAAAAAGTAGCACCAATTATTGAATGTTTGGTTGCATTATTTTGAATAGAATTAAGTATATATTTTAACAAATGTTTAAATATTCTATGCTCGGATACTTCGATTTTTTTAGTACAATTAATCGAACAGTTTCATGATGCTTTTCCTTGAAAACGCTGAAACCCTTGCTACACTCATCGAGCTCTCACAAATCAAATAATTCAGCGGAATGCTGAGGATTGCGGTGAAGGGAGCTTGGATTCTTATTTTTTACCAACTATTAGTATGTTTGATCCTATGTCAGATTTAGCAGGGGATAGTGGTGTGCAAGAAGACGAAGGCACACCAGCACCTGCAGCGTCTTCTGGTGGCTATAGAGGAGGTGATCGCAAGTTTGCCGATGAGTTACACTCCGTAACTATTCACGCAGCGCAGCGCACATTTTACATCGACCTAAAGAAGTCTGCTAACGGCAAGTTCTTCAAGATCTCCGAGAAGTCTCGTGGTGGGCAAAAGACGACCATCATGTTTGATGCCGAGGATCTCGATAGATTTATCGAGGCATTTCAGGAAATGAAGAGTCATGTTTAGGAAAAAGGAGAAAAAAGAGTAAAAAGAATCAAAAGGAGAAAAAAGAGAAAAAGGAGTTAAAGGATTCAGTCTTTTATCTCCTTTTTCTCATTTAACTCTTTTTCTTCGTTTCTAGTGTTTACCGCGTTCCCAATCTTTTCCTGTCATCGGATTCTTTCCAGGTGGTTGTAGCTTAACAATGTGTAGCGTGGAATTGTTTGTACATGTAAGTGGAGTTGAATCATCTGTTTCTTCCAGTGATGTTTCGATGAGTTTGAGTTCATTCCCATCAATAGAGCACAATACTCCGGGCCATGGAACAAGTGCGCGGACAGAGCGATCAATTTCTTCTGCAGTCATTGTTGATGGGTCCACGTTTCCATTCTCGCGTGTGAGTTTTTTGCAAAACGTTACTTGCGATTCATCTTGAGGTTTTGGATCGAGTGTCTGTTTGAGAGTCTCTGTGAGAAGTTGTGCACTAAGTGTGCTCAAGCGATCGTGAAGTGTTTTGGTAGTTTCTCGTTCATCAATCGGAGTGGTCACTTGTGCGAGTACTGGACCGGCATCTAGTTCTTCGGTCATCACTTGCAGTGTTACACCTGTTTCTTGTTCACCAGCGAGAATTACATTTTGAATTGGAGATGAACCGCGACAGTGTGGCAAGAGAGAAGGGTGGATGTTTACTGCTGCGATTGTTGGAAGATCGAGAATGGATTGCTTTAAAATTTGCCCGTATGCGACGGTTACGAGGAAGTCAGGTTTTTGGCTTTCTAAAGCGGAAAAATTGGAGTTGAGATTCGCAGGTTGTAATACGGGAATGTTATGTGTCTGAGCAAAAACTTTTATCGGAGGTGGTTTAAGTTCCTGCTTGCGACCGACTGGCTTATCCGGTTGTGTTACAACAAGTACTACATCAAAAAAAGGATCTTCAGTCAGTGCCGCAAGAGATGGGACTGCAAATTCCGGCGTGCCACAAAAAATGATAGTCTTAGTCACTGACATTGAAGGTATTGTACACCGTCTGTTTAGTGTTATGTTCTTTTTTGAAAGATCAAATTTGTACCTTCCTTACCTTCCTTACCTTCCTTACCTTCTTTACCTTCCTTACCTACCTTACCTACCTTACCTACCTTACTTACCTTACTTACCTTACCTACCTTACCTATATTACTTTCCTTACCTTCTTTACCTTCCTTACATCTGAATTGTTTCCTGATCCTATACTATTAGAAAATGTGCAAGTTAAACTTCACGTAGGGTTTATCACAGAATATTTCTATTATCCAGAAACATTCCTCTCCAATAACTACTGATTGTTTAGTGCTGTGATGATACTGCACAATGTTATAGAGAATATTCTATTCCATATCAGAAGATACCTCCCTTGTTAGTGCAATCCATTTGGAGTTGATGGTGGAATGAGAATTCACGTAGAATTCATTCCTTTTACTCCGAGATCACTGTGCACTATGTCTATTTCAAAGCAAGAATCTGACCTGGCTTTCGCGCATATAAAACAAGCAAAGCGTGTAGTCTGTGTATGCCATCGCAATCCCGATGGTGATGCGATTGGTGCACTTCTGGGAATGGGTTTATTACTGGAGAGTGTGTTACAGGATATTGAAGTAGTTCTGCATTGTCTTGATCCAATTCCAGATACATTCAAATTTCTTCCTAATGTGCAGCTAGTGCAGGATTCCTGCGCATTCCAGAAAGGGGATGTACTGATTTTCCTTGATGCTGCAGAGCCTAAGCTAACAGGCCTGGATCGAGAGCATCCGGAGATTTTTACAGAAGCTTTCTCCTCAATAAATATTGATCATCATCCAACTAATTCCAGATATGCGACGATTAATCTAGTGGTTCCTGAAGCAGCTTCCAGTTGCGAAATTGTTGTTGTACTTGCTGATTTACTTGGATGGGAGATGACAAGTGATATTGCGACATGCCTGCTTACAGGGGTTTATACAGATACCGGAGGGTTGCTTCACAGCAATACAACTGCAGGTGTCTATCGAACCGTAGCACGCCTCTTGCGCAGCGGAGCACGCCAGCAGGAAATCGTAAAAGCAGTGTTTCGTACTGCATCTTTGAGTACTTTAAGATTATGGGGACGTGTTCTAGAAAACATTTCACTTACTGATGAGGGAGGTGCAATTTCTGCAATAACAGAGGGAGACTTTAAAGCATCTGGTGCGCACCATTCACAACTTACCGGTGCGATTGATTACGTTAATGCGGTACCTGGTATGCGCTTCTCTTTAATACTCTCCGAGAGAGGCGGCATGGTAAAAGGGTCACTGCGCACACTACGTGATGATGTGGATGTGGCAGAGATGGCAGGGAAATTCAGTGGAGGAGGACACAAAAAAGCAGCTGGGTTCTCGCTTTCTGGATCGCTTAAACCAGAAGTGCGATGGAAGGTGGTGGAGTCTGCTAATGAAGATTCGGAAAGGGTGGTTGTTGAAGAACCTTTGGCAAATGAAAAATGAAAAGTTAAAAATGAAAAATGCTGGAATATATCAATTTTTCATTTTTCATTTTTAATTTCTATTCCTCGTTTTCACTTTCTTCTTCCTCTTTCTTTGTTTTATCTTGAGCAGGAGCCGTTGCCTGTTTAAGTGTAATATTTTTGTTGAGTGCACGTGGTGCTTGTTTCTTGATTTTAGTTTCAGATTCTTGTTTATGGTCTTTGTAGGCTTCTTGCGAAGGTTCTTTTAGTGGCTTTGTTTTCTCTACAGGCTTCTTGTCCGATTTTGTTTTCGTTTTGGGCGGCTCTTTTTTAGGAGAGGAGTATTTGTCTCCTTCCTCTATTAGTGCAGCAAGACGTTTGGATTCCTTCTTTGCCAGAATGTCTTCGGGATTGGTGGTAATAATCTGAGTTTCTTGAGGACTGGCAATAATCTGAATAGCAACGTGGCGGTTACCAGCAAAGAAGAGTCCTTGCCCAACTTCCGATCCAAGTAGTAGATATTTTTCTCCCTCTGTGAGGTAGAAAATCTTCTGTAGGTTGTCTATTGCACTTGGGGATTGTTTTAGCAATATTTGCAGTGACGCATTTGTGATGATCGGTTTACCGTATGGAGAGTTTACGAAGTCCTCAACGTCTTGTGTGATGGTGGTGACACCTAGGTAATATTTACGTGCACGCTTAATAAGTCCGTAAAGGAATCGTGCGGAGTCTTCGTGCTGAATCAAGCTCCATGCCTCATCAATCACGAGCATACGCTTCTTAAGGTCTGCACGGATACGGTTCCAAATGAGGTTAATCACGACGTACATTGCAATTGGACGTAATTGCTCCTCAAGGTCACGAATTTGGAAGACGACCATTTGGTTGTCCAGTTTTACGTTTGTAGGCTGATCAAAGAGTCCTGCGTAACTTCCTTCCGTGTATTTAGAAAGCGTCTTCGCCATGTTCTCTCCACCATCTGTTGTAAGAAGTACGTCAACCAAGTCCGATAACGTTGGGACCTCTTTGTCTGCATGATTTTCTGAGGTTAGGGTGATGTTCTTAAGTGCGTATGTGTCTAAGATTGCTTTGTCTAGAATTCCATCTTCTGCAGGAGTGAGCGTACCAAGCATAAGCATGAATAGACCATGCAGGTTGATTACTGATGAACGCAATGTTTCTCCAACAGACGCCTCCTCTCCGCGTACCGCCTTTGGAAGGTCAAACGGGTTAACACGGTTGGAACTTTCTAGAGAGATAGGAATGTAGGTTCCATCCACTGCTTCGCATAGTTCGCGATATTCATTCTCCGGATCAATAACATACATTTCGGTGTCGAACATTAGGGATCGTAGAATTTCGAGTTTTACCGCGAAAGATTTACCTGCTCCAGATGTAGCGAAGACGGTTGCATTTGCATTTGGTAAATCAAAGCGATCGAAGACAACCAAGCTATCGTTGTGTCGGTTAATTCCGTATAGAATTCCGTGGTCGTCTGTGAGATCCGAGCTGGAGAATGGGAAACATGCAGCTGCGGGTGATGTGTTCATGTTACGGTTAATTTCCAGTTCATCAATGCCGAATGGAAGTGTGGAGATCCAGCCGTGTTCCATCTGCATATAGGCGGGTTTGGTAATCACCAGTTTCCCACCAAGCATAGATTCAATGTCTGTCTGAAGTTTTTTAAGCTTTTCCAAATCTTCAGAGTAGATTGTTACATACAGTCCTACCTGGAATAGCTTCTCGCGTCCACGAGTGAGAAGGTCTCTAAGCTCTTCTGCGTCTTGCAGTGCTGCTTCTAGCGCAGGATCACGGACGATACCTCTCTGTTCCAGCATATGAATTGACGATCGCATCTGAGTTACTTTCTTTCTAAGCATGCGCATGATCGTTTTGTTATCTGCAGGATAGATAAACTGGCAGATGTTCATATGCGCATCAAAGTTGATCTCCTCCGATAGCCAGTTTGGATATATGTAATGCGGCCAGTTAAGTGCATATAGCACACGACCATGTAAATCATTTAGAATGAATTCGTCTGGCTTAATCTCCATGCCTGATGGAGCGATTATATCGAGAGTTTTTTGTAGACCTTCCTCATATTGTTTTAGCGTTTCTTGTTCTCTCGAAGAGAGCTTCGATTTATTAGAGAGCTTTGCAGACTTCAGAGTTTTTTCAGCTTTGCGCTGAAGGCCAAGTAGCTCATCGATTGCAGATACCAAGATGCGGCTGAGCTTGGTATTTTGTTCTGGTAGAGAATTGGTGTTTTTTGGAGCCATAAGTCGAGTAAATCCTTTTATTATAGCGGAAAACCTCTGTTTTGAGAATGTGGGAGTACTTGCATAATCTTAATTATTGTTCCATTGCTCCATTGTCTCATTGTTCTAAAGTGGCAGAAGATCTGATAATCGCTTGCGAACAATGGAACAATGGAACAATGGAACAATGGAACCGTGAAACAATGGAATTATAAAACAATGGAACAATCAGTTCGATCTTGTTCTTCATACAGCCATTTACTCTTCAATCACGATCCCCAGCTCCTCAATACCAGGCACATTGACAATCTGTAGCCCAGCAATCAGGATTTCACGATTCTTTGTAATGGCTTCCAGACGCTCTTCGCCCACTTCCAGTAGGTCTTTTACAATATCGAGTACCTTCTTGGTTTGCTTTTCTTTTGATTCGGTTTCGGCTAATGCGACTTCGAGTAGCGCAAGTTCCTGTTGCTTAGGTCCAGCAGTAGCATAATCCTTCTCCCGTAGAGCACTTTTGACAGAGCGCTCCATATCTCGCACTTCTTTACGTTCGCCGCTTCTCTTTTCTCCTGTATCTTTAAGTTTCTGATCCAGTTCGGTCCGCTTCTGTTGCATACGCATATTCATTTGTTTAAGAGCAAGTGTATACTTATTCAATGCATCTTCTCGATGTATCGATCGATTCAATGTATCGATAATATTTACCTGTAGTATTGTTCCATATTCCTGAAGCAGGGAGAATGTTTCATCTTCTGTAATGGAGTCTGCACGGGCAAGTCGAATCTGCGAATCGATACCTTCAAGTGCACTGATAACACCTAACGTATTTTGTTGTGCAAGATAAAGACTCACATACATTCCAAGAGGGGAGCCGGGTCGCACTGGCATGTCAGATTTTCCACTGGAAATTAATATAGCCGAGAAAACGGAACTCTTTGCACCACTCACACTCAAAACCGATCCAGCTACATCTTCGTCACTACTTTTATTGCAGCTAACGAGTGGAAGGCTGAGAGAAAACAAAGCACATACTAAAATGAATTTAAATTTCATCCTACTATTGTACATTTTATTGCGTTTTTTCGCAATACAGAGCACACTTCGTGACTTTCCTGATCAACTATTTTGACCCTATTATCCCAATGGAATCTATGCACACAATTTGTGTTCAAAACATGAGGATAAAATTTGAGCAAGATCAAATATTGTTTTCATGTGGAAAGGTCGTTTTTTCGTGGTACATTTCCTATAATCTCTGAGTAGTATATTTGTTCAATGCATGATTCACTTATAACAATGGCACAGCGAATTCTCAAGAAACATTTTGATGCATCATCGGTTGACGTGAAGTGGGAGTATTCTAAAGAGGAAGGACACGGAGATTTGTCAACATCTGTTGCTTTGCAATGTGCCAAGGAGCTAAAGAAGAATCCTAAAGAGATTGCAGATATTCTAGTAGAAGAACTGAAGAAGGAAGAGGGTATTGAGAATGCGGAAATGGCTGGTGCTGGATATGTGAATATCTGGCTGAGTGCTTCGGTGCTTCTAAAGCAGCTAAACGAAACACGTACAGCATGTACTGCAAAAGTTAAGCGCAAAGGGCCGCCCGTTATTATTGATTATTCTGCTCCAAATATTGCAAAACCGCTTGGTATTCATCACATTCTCAGCACGGTTATCGGGCAATCGCTCAAGAATCTTTTTGTACATACTGGTATAGATGCCATTGGATGGAATTATCTTGGAGATTGGGGGACACAGTTTGGCAAATTGGCAGTTGCGTATGAGAAATGGGGCGAAGGAAATCCTGTATCAGAAATGGATATTGATGAACTTTTAGCTCTATATGTACGTTTTCATGCTGAAGTAGAGAGCGATCCTTCTTTGGAAGACGATGCGCGAGCAACATTCAAAAAGTTGGAAGGTGGTGACAAGGAACTGCGTGCGTTTTGGAAAAATATAGTTGAAGTCAGCAAACAAGATTTGGATAAACTATATGAGCGACTTCATGTTACTTTCGATAAGGAAATAGGAGAGAGTTTTTACGAAGATAAGATGGAAGCAATTATTAAGGAGGGGGTGGAGAAGAAAGTTTTCACAGAAGGTGAAGAAGGAGCTCTGATTGTGGAATTTCCGGAGGAGTCCAATTTGTCTCCTTATATGATGCGCAAGAGCGATGGTTCGACACTTTATTCAACACGCGATATGGCACAGGTGCGTTATCGCATTGATGAGTTCAAGCCAGAATCTATCTTGTACGTTGTTGATGTTGCACAAAAATTGCACTTCGAGCAGCTCTTTGCAACGTGTGAGCAAATTGAATGGAAGCTTCCGCAATTGGAACATGTGATTTTTGGACGAATGAAATTTAAAGATCAACAGATGAGTACGCGGAAGGGGACAGCACTTAAGCTGGAGGAAGTTCTTGATGAAGCCGTTCGTCGTGCGGATAAAGTTATTGCTGAACATGGCGATAGTATCCAAACCGATGACTCAGAAGAATTAGGGCAGATGATGGGTGTTGGATCGTTGGTCTATGGAATTCTGAGCCAAAATCGCAAGATGGATATTGTTTTCGACTGGGATAAATATTTGAGTTTTGATGGAAACTCTGCACCATATCTTCAGTATACGCACGCACGTGCTCGGTCGGTTCTTCGCAAAGCGGACAGAGAGGAAGTAGATGTTCCTGAAGAAGTAGAAAATCTCACAGACAAAGAGCGCAGCTTGGTAAATGTGCTACTTCAATTTGAAAAGGTACTTTTGCAGGCACGTGATACGCGTATGCCACACATTCTCACGAATTATCTATTCGCGTTGTGTCAGGAATACAACGCATTCTACAACTCAGAACCCATTCTAAAAGCAGAGGAGCCAGCGCGTACTCTGCGTCTTTGTTTAACATCACTTACTGCTTCTGTCCTCAAGACGGGAGCAGAAATTCTAACTATACGCGTGCCTGATCGCATGTAGTTTTCCTCCCTTTCCTATGTCCACCGCACTACGCCGCCGCCGCCGTTCATCCGTAAACTCCACACGTCCACTTGTAGCCTTTTTGCTTATTGCTTCCTTTGGCATCCTCTTTGCAGGATGTTCTCCTAAAGAAGAAAGTCCTACCACAGAAGATTTTACGTTTACTGAAGACGATGTTGCGCGGTTTAAAGAGCTCTCGCAGCAGGCGGAAGATGGTATGGTTGCGTTAGATGCAGAAGGAGGTCCTCCTCTATATTTGGAGGGGCAAAATATGGGCGAAGTACCGGTGGTTGATTTATCTATGGTCAATACATTCGATGCAATTCGGTCCGGTCCGGCAGCTACAGGTGAAAATCTGTTTGCAGTGACGAATGAATTTTTGAATGTACGCGATGCACCACGTGTAACAGCTGGATCTCTCGATCGGTTGGATCATGGAGACACAGTTACCGTGATTGAATTTGTTAATGCTGCTTGGGCGAAGGTGGAGCTTCCGGGAGGTCGTGAAGGATTTGTAGCGCAACGTTATATTTCCAAGCTTACTTCGGAGGCAAAACTTACTGAAGAGAAAGAGAAATATAAGGATCTCTACTTTGTAGATTTTGGATTCCTGAATGTGCGTAAATCAGCTGATACGAATAGTGAAAAGCTTGGTGAGCTTCCGGGTCAGTCCTTTGTTAAAGTTTTGAGCAAAGACGATGTGTGGGCACGTATTCCATTCGAAGGAAAAGAGGGATATGTGGCAGGTGAATACCTTTCACCATTCTTGCCTAATTTTCTTGTTCGTCAGGTGGAATTTACACTACCTGTGGTGCATTATCGTTTAACACAAGGTGAAGTGCTCAAAGCAATGCCGAGCCATATTAGTCGCCTAAAAGAAGAGGGCTTCACGTTCATTCCACTGCGACAATTCAAGGATCTGCTTCTTGAGCAAGAGGAGCGTGATATTCGATTGGAACCAAATACCATTACACTGGTTGTATCGGACGTCACACCAGAGAATATAGATGATGTTTCGGATGTTCTGCGCGCGAGCAATGTAAGAGCAACTATCTTCATCGAAACAAAGCACTTGGGGTTGGATGGTATTACGCAGAAGAAAGTATTAACTCTCATTGCGAATGGTCATGACGTTCAATCCGCAGCACATACGGGAGATGATCTGCGATCATTGACCAATGCGCAGGTGGAACTGGAGCTAAAGCAAAGCCGAAAGCTTTTGGAGGAATATACGGGTAGAGAAGTCTTTGCACTTGCATACTCGATGGGTGGTGTTAATTCACGTATTGAAAGTAAAGTGTCAGAAGCAGGATATTTGTTGGGAGTTGGTACAGGGCAAGAGCGTACGTTTATGCGTGATCAATTGCTCAGAATTCCAAGCTTCGTGATCTCTGCATCTGCATCTGCTGATGAGGTGGTGGGGTTGGTGAGGGGGGAATAGGTTTATTGGTTTTTGGTTGGCTGGTTGGATGGTTACTGGTTACTGGTTGGCTAGTTTTTGGTTATGAGTTGCTAATGGAACGAAGTAGCTCTGCGGCAGAGTTGCTGCGTGCTTGTAGCTGATTGTTTTGCAATAGCTTTGATCAAATGAACTAGTAACCAGAAACTAAAAACTAGTAACTGGACATTTCGTGTCTATCTACCCATCAAATCCTCAAATTTCTGAATAACAGCGCTCCCTTTTTGTTCTGTAACAATTGCTGCCTGCTTGGCTGCTTGCTGTGCAATTTTTTCTAGTAGTTGGTCTCCATACTTGTAAAAGTACCACATGCTCCCAACCAAGATGATGATAGGGATCATGGAAATCATTCCTTTTATAGTTCCTCCTATAGTGCGGAGCCTGTCGCGGTGATCCATTGCTTCGAGATGATCTATGATTACGTCGAGTTTTTCTTCGATTGTCTTTGGTGGGACTTCTTTATACATGTCGGTAGTGTATTGTAAGAATCTGAATAAACCAAGTAAACCGAAGAATCCAAAGAATCCAAAGGTCGAAAGAAAACTGAATTCCTTGGTTTCTTAGGATTCTTAGGTTTACTCAGAATCCCCGTCTCCACTTTCTCCAAGTCTCAAACGCACGTGTTGCGTAGTAAGCAGGCCTGAGCGGTAGATCGGAGCAGTGTTGGAGTTCCATCACCTCTCCTCCAAATCCTGTTTTAAAGAGTGTTACACCGTGGAAGGGGTGTTTTTTAGCACCTTCGGGGGCAATACCCCAGAAGTTGTACATATGGTCGCCACGCTTCATGGCATCCTTAATTGCAGTCCATTGCAACAGGTAACTTGCAGGGATTTTAGGATACTTGTGAGTGCTTGCTCCGTGGTGATAGCTAGTCTCGCCTCCAAAGTGCATGTGGACGGATGCTGCTATCACTTCATTTTGATATTTTGCTAGGTAGAGAGTTGCTTCATTGCGAGTAGAGAAGTGTTTGAGCTGCGAAGTGATGAAGTTATTTGGATAGGGGACAAAGTGATGACGCTTTCTGGTTTCGTCGTATAAGCGGAAGAATTCTTTGATGTCTTCAGTGGGATTCTGGGACGCAACAACTTCCACACCTTCTTTTGTTGCACGTCGAATTAGATTTCTGTGATTTTGGCGCATGTTCTTCATTAGTTCATCTTCTGTTTTGTATGTTGTTTTGTTTGCCCTCTCCCCCGACCCCTCTCCCACAGGGAGAGGGGAGCTCTGTTTTGATTGGCAGGCATCTGTGGTGGCTAATGGTAGATACCAGATATGTTCTGCAAGTAGGTGAAGCGGGGAAGGCTTAGTTCCTTCGATTCTTGGCGTAGTTCTAGACCAAAAAGGACTTAAACGAATGAATGAACAATCGTGATCTTTTGCTGTTTTTTTTAGTTCTTCAAGGAGACAGTTGATTGTTGATTGTTGATTGTTGATTGTCAAAACAGGTCCATAAGGAACAGCCAAATGCTTCCCTCGTTTCGCATTCACCACAATCGCTTGGCAGATTCCTTTTATCTCATTTCCGTCTCTCATTTCCAATCGCACCGACTCTTCGCCAATGTCACGGTACACCTCTCCCATTGTCCAGCTTTGGAGGAAGGGGGAATAGGGTTGAGATGCAAGGAACTCATCCCATTCTTGGCTGTCTGTGGCTTGGTAGATTTTCATTGAAAGTAGTTTACCTTACTAAAGGCTGAATAGTCTGTGAACCTTTTGCCTCAACTCTACTCAAAAGCAAAGATAGTTCCTCTGCTAATGCACCGTTACTTCTATTGAACATGGGTAATAAGCAATTTCTTAATAGATTTATTGTTTGTTGTCGTTGATCTTCTTGGACAAAAGCAATTCCATCTAATAGGTCTTCAACTACAGTTTCTATTGTAGAACTTTCGATGCCCAATGGGGGTAGTTCTTTGGAAAACATTTGTGAGTATGAATTCTACAATAGCCTGTTAAGTTGTCTAGACATTTCCTTAGCTTGTTTCATCGACATCGTTGGATGAGTAGGCAAAGACAAAATCTGCTCACAAGCGGATTCTGCCTCAGGATCGCTTCCGGGGACATAATTCGTAGGATCCAGATAAATAGTAGAAGGGCAGACCACACAGCCGGTCCATCCGTCATCTAAGTGAATATTCTTCTTCTTGAGTTGAGCTCGAATGTCTCCTGCGTTTCGGACAAAGAGCGGGAACTTTTGGAGTGGCATGTCAGATTTAATTCCATCAGGAACTGGCCAATTATGCTTCTTGCCTTCTTCCAAATAGAACTTAGTCAGTTTTCGGCGGTGATCATTAATTATATTTAAACGTTTGAACTGTCCGATTATCAAAAATGCTAAAGCGTTTGGAAGTTGATGTGCAATAGGGGACTGATGTCCTTCTTTTTCTTGTTTTGTTAGAACCGGAACCATCCATTTGATTTTCTTGAGAAGATAGAGGAAAGCTTTTCCTATGAAGAGCCCATAAAATGGTTTTGCGATGGCGTACACAAATGGATAAGTAAGATAACGGAGAATGATGAAGTAACTTAATGTGGTCGTGTGTTTGTATTCTTCGTTCAGTTTGAGTGAAACATCACTCTTTCTGGAGAAGAGTGCTCCTCCTGTGATGCCGGATACTGCTTTGTCACGTCCAAAGCTGTAGAAGATGAAGTCACCATGTTTACCAATCTGTTCAGGTCCGTCTTTATCCGGAATAATGTGTGCACAATCTTCGATCAAAAGGAGATTCTTTTTTGTGCATAATTCTTTGAGCTCTTTTGTAGGTGATGGAATACCAAAGGTGTGTTGGCAGATGATTGCTTTGGTTCTCTGAGTAATCATTTCATCGACCGATTCAACAGTCATGTTCAGAGTTTCGCGATCTATGTCTGCGTAGATTGGCACACCACCTGCGGTGTGGATGGCATTGGAGACTGCAACGCATGTGTAGCCTTGAACTATCACTTCTTCACCATTGCGTAGCTCAAGAGTGCGTAGAAGAGCACAGAGCGCCTCACGCCCAGAGGCAAAGAGGTAAGCATCTGCGTTTAGTCTCTGTTCAAGCTCTTGTGATAGGAGTTTTAAACTGTTACCTGAGCGCCACTTCCACGGTGCGAGCAGTATCAAAAACGCTCTCATTATGTAATGAATGTTAACGTGTGGGGCAAATGTGTGATGGATGGGGGAGATGAGCATTCGAGTTATTTGTAAAGCCAAAACTACCAGAAGAAATATCTTACTAGTTTGATGGTTGGCTGGTTTTTGTTTGTGGAAGTAATAATTTGATCGTAGTTTGCGACATTCTTCCTACACAAACCAATAGTGAGTCTGATTCAATTTTTTCAACATGTTTTGTAAAAATTTCTACGTCTTGTCCATATCCTCGTGCAAAACTACGTGCACTTTTCTTGTGAGTAAATACAACGCGGTCAAATATGCCGGCAGAAAGTGTGCCAAGTTCCGTGTGCGTTCTGTCCTGAACTTCACCCAGCTCTATCAAACCACTTGTGAGTAGAATCTTGTGCTTAGCAGGTTGCGATTTGGCCCAAGTGATTGCTGCTTTAAAGCTGGCTTGGCTTGAATTGTGAGTATCATCGAGGATTGTGACTTCATTTTCTTCACGAACGGAAAATGTGTGTTGTGCTGGGCGATAACTTTTAAGTTTTTCTGAAATTTCTGACCGATTCATTCCAAGCTTCTCTGCTACTGCAATTGCTAGTAGCACATTAGTTACATTGTGTGTTCCATGAAGTGGGACAGAGAATGTTGTATCACTTATGCGGAATGTGATTCCGTGTGAAGTTTCCTCTATATCAAATGCTTCAATGTCTGATACCCCTCCTGTTCCGACAGTAGTGATATGACATTCGCACATCTCCTTCAATCCGCTACAGAGTGAGCTGTCCATGTTAAGAAATGCATTACCATCATCAGGCAGTGACGCAACCAGCTCCCCCTTTGCCTGGCAAAGAGCTTCCTGAGAACCGAATAGTGCTATGTGCTGTGTTCCAATGAATGTAACCACCCCTATTGTTGGCTGAGTGATGCTGCACAAAATTGCAATCTCACCTGCCTGATATGCTCCCATTTCTACTATCATGATCTGAGAATCTGGATTTTTTGGTAGTGTAGAGATAATCCATTTTGATACGCCCATTTCTGTATTTACATGATCTGGAGTTGTGAGCGGCTGCTTATCTGCTAGTACATGCGTGAGCAGTTCTTTAGTTGTACTCTTACCTACGCTTCCTGTGATGCCAATCACAGTTAGATTTGAACGGCTTGCACGTAGTTGTTGTGCGCGATACATAATGCGAGCTTTGAGATATTTATCTAATGGTGACCAGAGGATCCAGGCCATGAATAAGAAGAACGGTTGCAAGAGAGGAATGATGACAGTTGACAGTTGACAGTTGACAGTTGACCCTTCGATTACGCTCACTTCGATGCTGCTCAGTGCAAGCAGGACAGGCAGTTGACAGTTGTAAAAGCTTGTAACAAACGTGAGTAGAATTGCTGTGCCAATAAGAGTCAGAGCCTTTTTTGTCCAGACTGGTTTTGGATGGCGATGTAGAATGATTTGGAGTGCGCTGATTGCAATGTATACAGCAAGTGTTGTGATGGGCCACAAGTCTCTGGAAAGGAATCCAAAGAAACCAAGGAATCCAAAGAAACCAAGGAATGCGGGTCTTGTTACTCCAAAAAGTTGTCTTAATATTCCTTCGCTTCTTAAATGCTCACGAAGCCTATCGATACGCCATTCTTTGATTTGCCAGAGAGAAGCAAACGTTATGAGTGGCGAAAGCGAGGCCGCAGTAGTGAGGAAGGCGAGAAATAAGGGATTCATGGATGTCTTAATTGTAGCTTATAATGTCTGAACCACAGATTACGCATATTACACGGATTTCGCATATAAATGTTTAAATAATATTGTATATAGGTGAAAGTAATCCGTGTAATCTGTGCAATCCGTGTTATCCGTGGTTCAGACTTTTTATAATAACTTCTGCAATCTCTCTAGCTTTATCCCTGTGTACTCCATGGCGCACTCCGGGGTAAGTATGCAAAGAGCTTCCTTTAATTGCTTCATGCATGATGTGTGCGTCTTCAATAGGGGTCATAGTATCATCTTCTCCCCAGAAAATATCAGTGGGAATAGTAATGTTAGAGAGTAAAGGTCGTAGATCTTCATTTGTAACATTTTGTAGTGTCTTTTGCATAAGTTGAGAAGCACGTTCGTAGTCATGAACACGTAGAATTTTGTATAGAACTTTTTTCCCGACAGGTTTGAGTAGATGTAATCCGGGAATGGAGAGGATTGTATTCCCGACTTTGGCGAATGTTAGTCCTATAGATCTTTTTAGATGTTTCTTCCTTTTGATTCCGGCGGCTGCACAGAGATAGAGATGATCAATGTTCAAATTTCCTCTCTGGGCTAGTTTGATGGCGATTCGACCGCCATGAGAATGGGCAATAATTGATATAGCTTCTAGCTTATAGCTTCTAGCTTCTAGCCAATTCTCAATCCACTTTGCATAATCATCCACGGTCCACGGACGATCAGGCTCAGGTTCTGCCCCAAAACCAGGAAGGTCTGGTGTAAGAATTTCGATATCACTACCTTGGAGGGCTTGGCGAAGCTCTGTGAACGATTCTTTGGAGCCGCCCCACCCATGAAGGCAAAGTAGAACAATTTTCATTATTCAGAAATAAAGAAAAACAAACAGTGCGCACTATCTTGCTGCGGCGAGAAGTGCGGGGCAAGCCCATGTAAGCAAAGAAGAGTCTGCATAAGACGAGTATATCAGCCTCAATACACTTAAAGCCTCTTTACTTGGGAATATTTTGCTTTAACAGGGGACAATAACGCACAAAAGCATGGACAATGTATGACAAGAATAAGTATCATTTTGGCGTTCTTCCCCCAAATTTATGATTCTCAAAAGATTTCTTGTTGCTGGTGCATCTATTGCAACACTACTGAGTGCAACTCCTATAGCTTCGGCATACTTTATCGAAGATGTTACGAGTGGATATAGGGTTCCTCAGAAGTTAATGCCAATATTATTAGGAAAGGAAATGTGGCCATCGTGGATTGGTGGCTTGGATGGAAAGAGGGTTTTAGTTCCTTCTCGCCAGATGTACGTTCCAACGTTGAAAAATGTTGATTGGCCTAGCTGGATTGGAAGGGTTTAGTAGGTTGATGTGTTGTGCTTTGGTCAAACAGGGACTAAAAAATCATATTTGGTTGTGATGGAGGTGAGTATGGGTTCAGTGAGAGCTATGACAAACAAAGAACTTGCTCTTTTCCGCTCAACGAACTCATTCTTGTATGTGAGGTGAAAAATCTACTTGGTATGCTGGAATACCCTGTGCGATTCCATATTTTGTCGCCGCGTCGTATTCCTCTTTTTTTGCTCTATCGACTTTGAAAACCCTATCTCGAAAAATGATGAAATGAGTACGATCGTTCTTGAAGTCTGCATACCAGCTATCTCTTGTTTCAAGTGCATGACTGATTTTTCCCGCAACAACCTCGGCATCGGCTTCAGGGATTTCAACGGTGTGCAGAGTCCACTGTTTGAGCCAGGGCGTCTTGTGTTCCTCGATAACAGGTTCGACCTTCGTTGAAACGATCGTCGTGTCTTTGAGAACGGAAGTATCTTTCAGGCTTTCCTCAATGATGACTCCTTCGTAGTTCATGTATAGATACTACATCTGCATCATGGCCAAACAAAATGCTAGGAATTGGACACTGTGATTGGTGCCACGGGCTGGATCGGCTTCGCGAGCTTCGTCGCATCTGTGCCAGTTCGCAGATAACACATTCTAAAAGTGTTTTTGGAAGTCATCTTATTCTGGTGGGAAGGGTCACCAGAGATCATATCTTCTTGTTGTCGAAAAGCGACTACCACCGACTAGAAAATTAACGCTGCCAACTAAATAACCCGAGTGCAGATTTCTTATCCAAGATGGTCTGCAACTTTGAATCAATATCTCTGTCAGCAGAATACAGATACTTCGATGCGCTGATTGCAGTTCTTGAATTGAATAGTTGCGTTTCTTCCTTGTTCAATTGTGTAACAGGAGTTGGGATTGATCGATGAACTCCAATAGTAGGATCCTTGTATCCGTAGAATGCAATTTTTGGGCTAACTGCAAAGTAAATCGTGACATCCGGAAATGCCAATCCGACTCCTACCTGTGTATGATCTTCTCTACAACAGGCGACCGGATTGTCGCATGTAATAAAAGGGATTTCAGGATGTGACAGGGTAAATCCCCATTGCATTTGCTCATAAATAATTTTTGCGTTGATTTTTAGCTGGCTCAAGAGGCTGTGTGAAAAGGGATTATTGATAGATAGAAAATCTTCGAAATTGCTCAGCTTTTCATCCGATATGCTCTCGGTGTCGCACCGTAATTTAGAAGCATGATCCTTGTCGACAATTTTCTCTAAAATGCCAGTTGGATTCTCGTTAGTCTTTCGTAGTGCAATAACTTGCCTCAGTTTACTAAAAACATCAGTCAGCAATCCCTTATGCCAAGGAGTTCGTACTTTCATCATGGCTACAAACGTTGCAATGGCCTCTTTCTCTAAGTAGGAAAAGTCATCATCGGATTTCTGCTTAATAAGTTTTTTTATGATTGGTGCCAATTTGCTTTCTATGCGCTCAAGTATATTTTCCAATTCCCGGTTGAATCTTACATGCACATCACGAATCGAATATATCTCTTTTATTGCTCCCGTCTTTTCTATCTGCTGGCACAGGGGTTGTTGATTGGCTGTATGTACCCATATTGCTAACTTGTTATTTAACAATTCCGGTGCAGCAAACGCATTGAAGTAACAATTTTGCGGAAGGAAATGATGCAATTTGGGCTCGGGTTTTTTCATCGATGAGAAGTTAAGAAAGCCCGCCTCCGCCAAGGCTACGGCGGGCAACCTCCTGCGGAGGTTGGTAGCACGGGGTGTAAACGATATTACGTGATCTTGGTGAACTGGAAAATGGCGTATGTCAGGGAAATGACGAAGGAAGAACGCATAGCTTTGATGAAACCGCACTCCAACCACGGTGATGTAGACTGACTTGGTCTGCTTCAAGCCTGAATGACAATATGTTTCAGCTAAAAGCAAAATAAGCACCTAAGCAGGTGGATTGGAGCATGAATCCTGTTGACATCTCTCTCTCTCTCTCTCTCTGTCACTATCATCAACCTCATGTACATGTCGTATATGAGGATCGTTCCTTTCACTGGAGGTTTTGCGATGTCTCAGCTGTCCCAGGCAATGACCAAGATCCGCAAGAAAGTGCGCGAGATCGTTGGTCGTGACAATGTCGATGAGAGCTTCTTCACACATGATCGCGATACGAACCAGATCGTGTCGAATCAGAAGATCGACGGAGTCCACTTCATCTTTGATGGAGATGGGAACCTCATCAAGTCTCACCGCGACTAGTAGTACGTCACGGCGGAAAGGAATCCGAGGGCGGTCGCATTGCGTCCGTCCTCATTTTAGTCGTACACTCCAACTATGAGTACACATGAAAATATGAAGAAATTAATTAATAGCTATGATCACATCTTTGGCGATGGGATTGCGTTAAAAGAAATTCAACAAGTGATATCCGCACTTGAGCAAAAAACCCCAATCCTTGATTTACTCGAAGAAGGACGCAGCTCTTTTTCTACTATATTTTCCCCTTTTCATGCTGGAACTATCACCACAGAAGGTCTTATATTTCGTCAAATGAACGTTCCAACATCCTGTTTAATCTTCATGGAAGATTGTGCAAAGATCGAATCTCTCACTGATGATGTACCTGCAAAGGATGTTGAACCCGATGAAAAGACAAAGAATGAGCTACTACAACTACTGCGTCAGTTTCTTGAACACTTTCCTTCAAAGGAAGAAGTGCATTCATGGGGCAATGCTTTGTGATCCACAAGCATAACAAAGTCACCGAGAGTGTTATGCACTCTGGTGACAGATATGGTAGTACGGGGGATTATCCTTACTACATTGTGGGAGTGAAAGTTAAAGTTGGGGTGGTGAGACGAATGAAGTTTGCAGAGCGATTCAAAACACGAGTTTGTAGGTAATACCTTCTTTCCATTCAGTATTTTCCCATTCTTCAAATCCAAATTTTTTGCAGAGCTTCTGCATGGGTACATTTTCAACGGCAGTTTCGGTAACAATGCCTTCCACACCACAATTTTGTGCATGAACTATGCAACGTCGCATCAACTCACTTCCGATACCTTGTTTATGCAGCCTCGGTTCAACGTAGATTTCTCTCAAAAAGAGAAATCCTTTTCCCCACCAGTCAGAATCAATGGAGCAAAAGCCTGCAAAGGCGTACTTTTCTTTCGCAATAAGATACAAATTGCCTTCATCAAGAAGATGGTCTTTAAGGTACTGTAGAGTCTCATCGTCATACTGAATGTTCAGACTACGAAACTGAGCAGTTTTTCCGCGCAGTACATCAATATCTTCTGGTTTTGTAATAGTGAAATACTCGATCATGGGGTTATTGTAGATGCCTGTTGTGGAAGACTCTACCTGAACCAGATTTCAAATATTGTTCGTATTCAGCAGCTTTCGTGCGATGCTGAAATCCAGCAAAATGACATAGTTTCCATGGTTGATACTTTGCTGTCGATGGAATACATCCTCGATTATGCTCTGCTAACCGACGATTCACATCGTCGGTAAGACCGACGTAATGTTTGCCGTACTCATTTGCGAGAATGTAAACGTAATGCCACATAAGTGCTCGATTCTATCAAAATGCCCCGTGGCTTGCCAGCCGTAGCAGGAGGTCGTGTGTTTAAATATGACAAAAGCCCGCCTACGCCAAGGCTACGGCGGGCAACCTCCTGCGGAGGTTGGTCACACAGGGTCGAAAACATCATACTTGGTTATCATGGAGGTGAACATGGCTGCTGTGAGGGAAATGAAGCAAGTGGAACGATTGCAGTATGTTTTGCCAAATCGTAAAAACGACCCACACCGAGGGGGTGGGTCGAGAGAGCAATCCAGTGGTGAGTTGCACTGCTCACCTCAGCTTAGTAACGAGGAGGAAAAGCCATCCCCGTCACATCGTTGATCTTGCGGCGCACTTCAGCACGGCTGTAGCTGTGCTGACCATTCTCCTTTACGGAGAGGATGGTCCCATCCGCCGCCACATGGTAGTGGTCGGTGTGGATGTTGGGCTTGCCAGGGATCGGGTACATGTACGTACCATCCGAAAGACGTTGAGGGTCTGCCATAGGTTCTCACCTCCTTTCCCCTCGGATTACATTTCAAAGAACTGCTCTCATCCCAAATCTTGCGATTTAGCTTGCTATCCTACGTCTCTCTCTCTATACTTGTCAAGTATGCAATACCTCGATTCCGCACTCGATTCTGCTCAAATTACTGGAGATTTTGAGATACCAGATAATTCAGTACTGGATTTTCCTTGGAAGAATAAGGAATTTCGCAATGCGCACGTGAGAGGAGGAAGTCTTACGGGCTCGACCTTTGAGGGCTGCTCCTTCTTTGAGACAGATTTTGAAAATATAGCTCTCGATCATGTTGATTTTATACGTTGTCATTTCGAGAATTTTCGCATCATTAACTGTCCGCATGACGGAATGGAAATTCGGGAATGTACGGGAAAACCGCCGACGATCATAGGATCACGAGACGCCAAACCCGAACTATGATGTTTTGAACACGTATGGTGCCACGGGCTGGATTTGAACCAGCGACCCCGGGCTTATGAGTCCCGTGCTCTAACCAACTGAGCTACCGTGGCATGAATATAATGGAGAAAAAGGAGCGAGAATATGTAGTGCATGAGTTACTCGTCCCGCACAGGAGCAAAGCGATTGGTGTGGGACCGTGGCGATAGCTTTAGAGTAGCAAATAGCTGAAAAATGGCATAGGGCAGAACTGTGGATTTTTTCCATTGCATCATGTTTTGACCATGACGTACTATTACTGTGATATCTCTTTCCACTTACTTTTTATGAAATCATTCAAATATATAGCAGCAATTGCCGGTTTGGTATTGCTTAGTGCTTGCACAGTTTCTGTTGATCTTGATAAAGATGGCAAAGAGCCAGCAGCAGAGGAACCAACAGCCGAGGAACCAGCAGATGAAGAACCATCTGAAGAGGAGCCTGCAGATGAAGAACCAGCTGAAGAGGAGCCTGCAGAAGAAGAACCAGCAGATGAAGAACCATCTGAAGAGGAGCCTGCAGAAGAAGATCCAGCAGCAGAGGAACCAACAGCCGAGGAACCAGCTGAAGAGGAGCCTGCAGAAGAAGAACCATCTGAAGAAGAACCATCTGAAGAAGAACCAGCAGATGAAGAACCAGTTGTAGAATAGAAATTAAGTTCCAAGTTCCAAGTTCCAAGTCCCAAAAAACACACGTTGGGATTTGGTTTTTGGTTTTCTTGACGGCCGTAGCCTTGCTTGCCGGCCATAGCTTTAGCGACGGCTGGGCGAAGGCTGTTGCGATTTAATTCTTGATGCTTGGGATTTTTTTATTTAGCCTCTCCAAACAATATATCCGATATAAACCACGTAACACAAAATAAGGATTCCTCCTTCCCATCTGCGAATGATGTAATCCTTTGATTGTTTCCACCACATAAACAGCCTGCGATGCGGCTGGCCATTATGCATAAGGAAGAAAAGGAGCAAGGTGGATAGGAGAACAACAGAGAGGTCTAAGTTAGATGCTGGCTGGAATGGTAGAGGTTTGATGAATGAAGAAATTCCAAGAATCCAGAAAATGTTGAAGATGTTACTTCCGACGATGTTTCCAACTGCGATGTCTGCTCGTCCTTTGTACGCAGCCATTCCTGATGCAGCGAGTTCGGGAAGTGATGTGCCAACGGCTACAATCGTTAATCCAATCAGTGCCTCGCTAACATTGAAGATATTTGCAATCGCAATCGCGCCATCTACGGCCAGTTTTCCTCCAGCAGCTAGACCTACACAACCTACGGAGACCAGCGTTAATGCAGCCCACACTGGTTTGGTGGCTTTGGTGTGATCATCTTCTTTGTCGGTACCATTATGTCGGATGCCAAATGTGTAATAGATAAATATTATAAAGAAGCCAAGGAAAACAAGGCCATCACTGCGGCTGAGTTCGGAATTAGCATAGCCATTTATTATCGTATCGTTTGCTGCGATTAGTAAAATTACTCCTGCGAGGAGATTAAGTGGAATTTCTTTCAGAATGGTAGAGCGCTGAACCGCAAGTGGAGCGATAACAGCTGCTACTCCAAGTATCAGGAGTGTATTGGAGATGTTACTACCAACGATGTTTCCGATTGCAATATCCGCGCTTCCCTGAAAACTTGCGACAATATTCACAATCAACTCTGGAGCAGATGTTCCAAAGGAAACTACAGTGAGACCAATAACCAGATCTCCAACTCCCAATCTACGCGAAATTGAAGAAGCACCTTCTACAAGCCAATCAGCTCCTTTGATAAGAAGGACGAATCCAAGGATGATGGAAAGACTGGCGAGAAGCATGTTTGTTGGAGTGTAGCACTTATTACGGCGTTATTATAAGCCTTAGTTGTTCAGCTTCGTTAGCTTCGTTAGGATCAGAGGAAATTTTCTAATGAAGCTAATGGAGCTAATGGAGCTAATGAAGCTATACTCGTTTCATGAATCCAACTAAGAAAACACCAAAGGCATGTGCAAAGTGTGAAACTCTCACAGCAGAGCTAGCTAAAATGAAAGACCTCGCCGGTCGTGCTCAGGCAGATCTGCAAAATGCTAAGGATAGAATGCAGAAGGAAGGTGAGGAGTTAAGGAAGTTTGCACTAGAGAACACGTTGCTTCTGCTACTTCCAACTATCGATAATTTTCAGCGTGCCTTTGAACATTTGCCAGAGAACTTAGATGGTAATGAGTGGGTGGAGGGAGTGATAGCCATAGAAAAAGATTTGATGGGCAAGCTAGGTGCATTGGGTCTGGAAAAAATCGAATGCATTGGTGAACAGGTAGATTCAGAAAAACACGAGGTGCTCCAAACGGGTTCTGGAGAAGAGGGGAAAGTGATAGAAGTGTTCGAAGATGGGTTTGTGTTTAATGGAAAGATTTTACGTCCAGCGAAGGTGAAGGTTGGAGTTAATAGTTAAAAGTTAAAAGTGAATAGTTAAGAATTAAGAATGAAAAATGAAAAATTAAGAATGAAAAATGATACCGAAAACCGTAGCAGCGGTTCGATAACCGCTGCGGTTGATTAATCAGAAAAGATACAATTATTGAATTCGTCTCCACGCTCCTCGAAATCTTTAAACATGTCGTAACTTGGGGAGGCGGGGGAGAGAAGGGCAATGGGGCGTTGGGCGTTGGGCGTTGGGTTCGGATTTTGCTGTTTAGTAGATTCGACGGCCTCTTCCATGTTATTGGCTTCAAAAAATGTAACCTCTGCTTTTGCTCCTTCGATCGCCTTTTGAATACGCGAGGCACTCTCTCCCATCAGAATGACATTCTTCACAGAACTGACAGCAATCCTTTCTCCAAGTTTTGCAAAGTCATTACCGCGATCTTGGCCTCCTAAAATCAGCGCTGTTACATTTTCCAGAGCTTCTAGTGCGGCAATAGTCGTCTCTGGTGTTGTGGAAATGGAATCATCAATCCATTCAATCCCATCATGTACTCCAAGTGATTGCAAACGGTGGGGGAGTCCTTTGAATGATTTGATCGTATCGATGGAAATATGCTCAGGAACATTCAAATGATCTGCGACTGCATGAGCAAGAGTGATATTTAAAAGGTTGTGTGTTCCAATAAGATTGATTTGATTTAAAGAGAGGGGAGCTTCCTCGCTACTAATAGGAAACGCTCCTCCGTTTGTTTCTTCAGCGATTTCTTTAACTTCTTTGCAGTCAGCATTGAAGAAAACGAAGTCATCCTTTGTCTGAAAACGTGTGATGTGTTTTTTGGCTTCCAGATAGTTTTCTATAGAGCCGTGATAATCCAAGTGTTCCGGAAAGAATGAAGTGATAACTGCGATGTGCGGACTCACGGTTATATCCATTAATTGATAACTACTAATTTCCATCACAAACCATGTTCCTTCTTTTGCATCTGAGATATGGCTGATAGCCGGTTCGCCTATGTTCCCAACTAGGAAAACATTGCTCTGAGCTTTGTTTATAATTTTGTAGATCAAGCTTGCGGTTGTACTTTTCCCTTTAGATCCGGTCACTCCAATAACTTTTGCTCCAGTGTCTGCAATTGTATCTAGGAAGATTTGAGTCGAATTGGTCATCTTTGTTGGATCAATTCCTTCAAGTTCACTAGGAGGAATTCCTGGCGATTTTATTATTAGATCGAAATCTGTGAGATGCTTAAGGTAGTCTGGACCTGATCGTATTTCGTATTTCGTATTTCGTATTTCGGAATTCTTGTCACTGATAGTGATATCAGCATCAATGTTATGATTCTCAATAGCGTTAAGCATTGCCTTTCCTTCTCTTCCATATCCGAGGATACAGATTTTCTTTCCGTTGAGATCAGTCAGGTGCATGAAGTGCAGAGAGGAATTCTTCGGGAATCGCGTGCTCGTAGCTTGGCTCCAAAGCAGTGGCCACTACTTTATCAGGATCTTTGATAGTGGGAAGAACTTCCTCAAGGAACATTTGCATTATTGGATTGGAATCCAGATCTCTGCGATTGTGTGCGAGAATAAACGCTGCCTGCACTTCTTCAACTGTACCAACACAATCAAATGGCTTCATTCCTTCTAGTCCCAAAAGTTCGCGATAGAGGATTCGCAGTGTGGTGTCTTCGTACAGGTTCTTTCCGAATATTTCTATCAGTGTTTTGTGCGGAAGGAATGCTGCATACATGCAGAAGGAGAATGCACACTTAGGACACTCGCAACACCAACGCTCGGTTATATTATCCTTCATAATTTTCCAGTTGCGATTACAGCTGGTTACTTTTGTGAAATACTCAGGCAAGGTGGAGAAATATTTAGTAATCGCAAGTTCGCTTATATGTCGCAATAAACTGAAATACTTCAGGTCCGTTGTTATGGAGGAATGAATATATTTACTGAAGAGCTTTTCAAATTCCCAGCTCTTACTCCATTGATGATTCACTTTTTGCCCTCCCTTTTCGGTATTCCCTTCGCTGGCACTACTCTCATTACTCATGACGATCGTTTCGAATCCGTAAAGAAGTGCTATAACAACGCTCAAGCACGAGACATATGCCGTGATAGGAATATGACCATTCATTGCCCCTTGTTTATTAACATCAAATAGATGTTGCGAGAGTGTACGTTCTACGTTGATGGATGGTAGACCGGTGGAATCAATCAATTCAGTTATAAGCGGGTGCTCGTTCATGCGTAGCAATGTGACGTTTTTTCCTGCCTTCTTAAGCAGTTCAATTGTGACAATTGAATCTTTGCCTCCTCCAATAGGAACAAGTACAGAACCTGCGTTCTTTGGACGTTCGATAGAGAGTAGAGGAGTAGCTTCACTACTTGGGAAAGATGCCAATGTGGCAGGATCAATTTTGTTTTGAAAGCAGAACTCTCCAAGTCCTTTGCTATAAACACGGTTCCAGAAAGCTGCATGATTTGCGTTGAGCTCGCCAGACTGTATTTGTATCTGAGGTGGGCAGAACGTTTTGAAGTAACTGGTTCCACCGATTAAATGTAGAGCAAATAATGCGCGGTCGATAATGGCAAGTGGCACCGACTGATATTCCATACCACTTGGAAGTTCAATAGTTTCCAAAAAACGCACAGAATCGTCCAAGCTGTATTTGAGCTCAATGCAGCCTTCCTTTTGATTAAAATCGAAGGCGTCGAAGATGAAAGATTTGTACTGATCCATCGGATGCCTATATTATCGGAAAAATCATTTTTTGTAGCCTCTTATCTTAGATGTAAAGAAAAGATTTCTTGATTCTGAAAATGAGTGGGGTATAAAGCATTGTAATGGAAAGGGCACCTAATACATCATCATTCGAGAATGATGTTCGGGGAGCTCTTGCAGCTCTTGGTATCAATTTAACAGGCATTGGTGGTGGTGATAGCGTAGGTGCAATGATGTGTAAGTATACAAGGGCTGTTGCGGATAATCTTGGTAGGGGTAACCAGGTCGATATGGCTGTTTTGAATGTTCTTATTAAGATAAGAGCACAACTGAATCCAGATACTGAAAATGTCTGATAGTTTAAGCGGGGCGACGAATGGTGCCGGAGGAGGGACCCTTCGTCGTCTGCTACTCCTCAGGGCAAGCCACTCGGTCACGTTTCAGGATAAGCCCTTCGGTCACGCTTCAGGGCAAGCTTGAACCCTCATGTTTCCATAGGTTTTCCTTTTTTTCTCTTCTCCATCCTTTAATTTCTTTTTCTCGAGCTCTGGCAGATCTTCGGTCATACTGTTGTTCGGTCCATAATAATTTTTTAAAAGGGATTTTCTTAGTGTGTGCACATGCAGTTCCTTCTTCATGCTGTTTTAGCCTTCTTGATAAATTGTTTGTGAATCCTACATAGTAGGATTTATCAATAAGTTCGATTACGTAAACAGAAAAAGCCATAGTTGCTAAGAATAGCAGATATGGCTTGCCATGAGGAGCCCCGCTTATACAGTAATAGAACAAGTGAAAACCTAATGGCTTGCCATGAGGAGCCCCGCTTATACAGTAATAGAACAAGTGAAAACCTAATTGCTTGCCATGAGGAGCCCCGCTTATACAGTAATAGAACAAGTGAAAACCTAATGGCTTGCCATGAGGAGCCCCGCGTAAGCGGGGCGACGAATGGTGCCGGAGGAGGGAATTGAACCCTCACACCTTGCGGTACACGATTTTGAGTCGTGCGCGTCTACCAATTCCGCCACTCCGGCACGGGTAAATCCTACTCCATTGTTCTTTTCTATGAAAGTCAACGAAGGAGTTCTATGACTTCTTAATATTCTCCACATACTAGAAATTAATACTCTTTTTAAATCCAACAACTATTTAACTAAGTAGTTGTAGGAATATATTGTCATTTCTAGTTAGGCATATCAGGTTGTGTCTTACCCAATAGAACATCATTCAGATCGGATCTGCATCCAAGAAGTTCATGCATAATATTTGGTGGTAGATCCCACTTACACATACCTTCGATGTTGTATTCAAGATCAGTTAAGTGTCTGCCTCTGCCTACTTCGCTCAATGGCACGCCAACAAGTCTGCCTTCTCTTAGTGAAACCATTCGTCCAAAGTTACCTTCATGTGCCAGTTGCCCTGCTAGTGCTCCCATTTCTGATGCAAAGATTCCATCAGGTGCAATTGGCGGACCACTGCGAACGTCGTATCCGGTTACTTGTTTCATAGTATTAAGTTCGGGTTTTGTTCGTGCTTTTATAACTTCAGCCAGATTGGCTGCAGCTCCTTCCATCCTTCCATGTCCGAATTCATCTAATTTACTTCCTTCTGCTGCGGCATATCCTTCGGAGATAGCAACAATTACGAATCCTTGTTCTTCATGAATTTTTTCAATGCGCTCCACCAGTTTGCGTTCATCAATAGGAAACTCTGGAACAAGAGTAATATCTGCACCTGCGTAATAACCAGCATGGAGAGCGACACGTCCACAGTCACGCCCCATGATTTCTACAACTGCAACGCGATTGTTTGTCTTGGCATCTGTTCGAACCCTAATGATTTGTTGTGCTGCATCGTGCACTGCAGTTTGGAATCCAAATGTTCTTTCGGTTCCAACCGGATCGTCATCTATTGTTTTGGGAACTCCAATGAATCCACGATCGTTGCTGCCCGATCGTGAGATCTCATCAGCTTGGGTAAGGGTGTCGTCACCACCGATAGCAACTACTCCATCCAGTTCATACTCATCCATCATTTCCCACACAATTGGATGTTGATCAGGTTTGATCTTTGTTCTGGAAGATCTGAGTATGCTTCCTCCTTTTCTCATGAGTCCTACAAGTCGTTCTCTTGTAAATGTACTAAAATCAATAAGACTTTTGCTTTCCAATAATCCTGCCCATCCATCTGGAATGCCATAGGCTTCGTTTCCTGTGTCTTGCAACCTGCTAACGCAACCATGAATTACCGCATTCCAACCGGGTGCAGTTCCTCCTCCTGTAAATAATCCAATACGTTTAGGTGTGTGTTCAGGTACTTCAGGATTGCTCATTTGTAGATATGGTAACGAATATAAAAGTAAATCATTTTCCTAGATCTTAAATACTTTTACAAGGGTCTGCGAAGCAGGTAGATCTTGGAAATGCAGCTCTTGGCACTTATTGTCTTTATAAAGCCTTTCTTAAAGGAGTTGAGAAGTAGAATTATCACGTTCTTGTAACGTGCATCACAGGAAAGATGCAGTATTATCTCTCTGGAAGAGACATGATCGATATTCTCTGGCAAACTGTTTTCGATTTCATAAATTCTTACCCAATATATATGGAACCTTCATCCGCAACTATTACATCTCCGGTCGCAACCAAAGCGTCCACTCCTTACACTCGTTTTCAGGACACTCTAAATCGTGTTACTGCGAAAATTAAAATGAACGACGCAGAGCGCACATTCTTTATGGAACCGCAGCATATTCATAAAAAGGATATAGCAGTGCAGCGTGATGACGGGACTACTATGATGCTTCCAGCATTTCGTGTTCAATTTAATAATGCGCGTGGTCCGTATAAAGGAGGAATCCGTTTTCATCCAGAAGCGGACGAAGCTGAGGTAAAAGCATTGGCTGCACTTATGTCTATCAAGACAGCGGTGGTGAACATTCCATTTGGCGGAGCCAAAGGCGGAGTGCAGGTAGATCCTAAAAAACTTTCTAAGGAAGAGCTACAGCGTGTTGCACGCGCATATGTTCAGGCATTCGTGGATCATATTGGAGAGGACATAGATTGTCCCGCACCGGATGTTAATACGAATCCAAATATCATGGCGTGGATGCGTGACGAGTACGAAAAGATTACTCACACATTCTCTCCTGCTGTGATTACAGGCAAGCCTCTGTCTTTTGGAGGATCTATTGGGCGCGATACAGCTACTGCCCGTGGCGGATTCTTTATTTTAGAAGAAATGATTGAACGTGCGGCACTGGATCCCGATGAGCTCAAAGTGGTTATACAGGGCTTCGGGAATGCGGGAATGAGTATGGCGCACTATCTGCACAATGCCGGTTACACAGTGGTTGCGGTTTCGGATTCACAAGGAGGAATCTATTCTCCAGATGGAATAGATCCTGTTCGAATTGAAAAGTACAAGCGCAAGACGGGTGCTGTAACTGGAGAATATTGTGAGGGATCAGTCTGTGATATTCAGCGCATGAAAATTGATGGGGTGGAGCATGTGTCTAATGAGCAATTACTGGAACTGCCATGTGACATCCTGATTCCTGCAGCGCTTGATAATGTAATCACGGCGGAAAATGCACCTAGGATTAAAGCGAAGTATATTTTGGAGCTTGCTAATGGTCCTACCACACCAGAGGCAGATGCAATCTTGGATAGGAGAGGCGTTAGTATTATTCCTGATGTGCTGGCGAATGCCGGTGGAGTAACCGTTAGCTATTTTGAGTGGAGCCAAGGCAGAAGTGGAGAGCAATGGACTGCTGAAAAAGTCGACGCAGAACTAAAGCGTGTGATCCTTGATGGATACAAGTCGGTACGCCGAGAAGCGCGAAGAGAAGAGATGACATATCGCGAGGCGGCTTTTTCTGTTGGTATTAAGAGGATGTTGGATGCGATGCGTGCTAGAGGTTGGGTGTGAAGTTTGCTGGTTTGCTAGTTTCTAGTTTCTGGTTTACATTTCATCGCTGTATGTAACTAGCAACTAAAAACTAGAAACTAGAAACTATGTCTCAATTTCTGTTACACTTGAACTATGTACGATGTTGCAATAATAGGCCTAGGAGCCGCAGGTTACACTGCAGCTATTTATACAGCGCGCTATAAGCTTTCCACGCTCATTGTTGGTGAAGATGAGGGTGGGATGGGTGTTACTGCTGCAGAAGTAGGGAACTGGCCCGGAGCAATAGATATCAAGGGTCCTGATCTAATGGAAAGTTTTAAAAAACATGCAACAAATTTCGATAATGTGACTCGCAAACAAGCGCGCGTTGAGAAAGTCAGCAAAGGGGATAAAGCTTATTTCCAGATTACGTATCAAAATGGAGAGACGGATGAGGCAAAAACTCTTATCTTTGCCACAGGATCAGACAAGCGTCACTTGGGAGTGCCGGGGGAGGATAAATTATCAGGCAAAGGAGTTACATACTGTGCGACATGTGATGCATTCTTCTATAAAGGAAAGGATGTGGCAGTGCTAGGAGGAGGGGATAGTGCTGTAGAAGGAGCGGCGATTGCTGCACAGGTCGCAAACAAGGTGTATCTGATTCATCGTCGAAAGGAATTCCGCGCAGAACCTTTCTGGGTAGATGAGGTTAAGAAGAAAGATAATGTTGAGTATGTGTTAGAGCGACGTGTCGTAGAAATTCTAGGAGATGACAAAGTATCGGGTGTGAAGCTGGATAAAGAATTCAATGGATCAGATACGATCAATGTTGACGGCGTATTCATCGAAATCGGATCGATTCCATCAACTTCTTTAGCTGAAATGCTTGGATGCAAGATTGATGATCGCAAGCACCTAAAGGTTGGGGAAGATATGCAGACGAGTGTGAAGGGTGTTTTTGCAGCCGGTGATGTATCTAGTGGTAGTAATTACTTCGCACAATTCGCCACAGCGGCTGGAGAAGGGTCTGTTGCTGCTAATAGTGTTTTTAACTACTTACAGGGAGATGGTGGGAGTGAGGGGTATTTGTCAGAAGGATAGATTCTGAGGGTTCATTAGGTTTATATTGAGGTTTAGTAGGTCTATATTGAGGTTTAGTAGGTTTGTTAAGTTTATAATGTTTATTAGGTTCCTCGTTTATACTCAAAATAGCTTTTCTTTCTTTAAATAACGTAATAAACATAATGAACCCAATGAACTTAATAAACCTAATAACAGGTTTTTTCCTTGTACCAGCTCTGAAAATCCGTATCATTCCACCAATGCCCAGAGGAAAGCGCACAGTCTTCGCAATGTTTTGTACCGAGTCGGGAAACCGACTAGGGACGTTGCGTTTTCATAAACAGGACAAACAAGGCAAAGGATGGAAGGAACATGCAGAAGGGCTTAAGAAGTATTGTCCACGTTGCATGAAGCAGATGGCTGTTAAGCTGAAGGAGGAGAAACACTCTAAGTAGGTAGGGTGGTTGTTTGAACCTTGGTTAACTTGTCTGAACCACTGATTACACGGATTAAGGGGATTACACAGATTTCATGTATAAAGGTTTGTTGCTGCTAAAACAACAGTCAATGAAATCTGTGTAATCTGTAGTCCAGACATTAATTAGCAAACCTTCTAAATTCGAGACTTCTTGCACCGAAGTTAATCAGAAGTCCTATTTCAAGTTTGTATGCTTCCAAATAATTGATTGCCTGAGCAAAATGCACATTTTCAATTTTTGTTATTGCTTTCAATTCAACCATTACTAGCCCCTCAACTACAAAATCCGCCCTTCGTTCACCGATATCCTTTCCTTTATATACAATAGTCATTGGTAATTCCCGAGCAAATTCAATATTTGCAGTTCTCATTTCTTGAGCCAGTGCACGTTGATAAATAACTTCTTGAAATCCATTTCCTAGCTCATTATGCGCTTTCATAGCGCATCCAATGATCTGCCTGGTTAAATCTGAATATTTGTAATCAGACATAGCGACGCACTCTATCATATCTGTGTAATCTGTGCCATCTGTGTAATCTGTGGTTCAGATTTGTTTGGAACTTTAAATTTCCCCGATGGTCCGTCGTTTACTGATATAGTTCAACCATGAAAGACATTTACAGAAAATGTGCCTCAATAGTTGTCCTCAGAAAGGCAGGAGATTCATTTGAGGTGCTTCTGCTGCATAAGCCACGTAAGAAGGATTCATGGCAGTTGCCGCAGGGCGGAGTAGAGGAGTGGGAAACGTATGAGCAAGCTGCAGTACGTGAGTTAAAAGAAGAGGCTGGGCTGGAAGTAGAATCTGCAGGACAAAGTGAGAAGATTTATCAGTATGATTTTCCATTGGCTTACCGTCGTTTTAGGCCAGACAATGTTTGTGGTCAGCGATTGGAATTCTTCTTTGCCTTGGTAGAACCAGATGCAAAAGTGGAAGTAGATCAGTCGGAAATAAACGAATTTGTGTGGGTTACAAAGGAAGACGTAAAAAAATACATTAAACGACCAGAATACAGTGAGCTTATTGAATCAATGGTCGAAGAGGGAATTGAACTGATAAGGGCATCAAATTAGGTGCGGTTCGAATAATAGAATAATAGAATATTCGGATTCCTCTATATCATTTTTATCGATAGGATTCGTCTATGCGAGTTATCTCTCTTACACTCGAGCAATTCAGAAGCTTTGACACGCTTGCGTTGGAGATTGGCGAGCCAAATGTTCACGTACTTCTTGGTCCTAATGGAGCGGGGAAGACGAATATTCTGGAATCAATTGCAGTACTTTCGCTCACTAAGTCATTTTTGCCGGTTGAAGAAGCAGACATCGTACAATGGGGTAAGGAGTTTTATAGAGTTAAAGCTGAATTAGAAAATGATCATGGCGAAAAGAGCACAGTGGAAGTAACAAGCCAGATTTTGCCGCGTAAACAAAAGGCGTGCTTTATCAATGATGTTAAGAAGTCTCTTTCGGAGATGGTAGGGCACTTGCCGACTGTTGCATTCCTCCCACAAGACTTGGAGCTGTTCACAGGGCCACCTGCGCAACGTCGTCGATTCCTAGATATTCTTCTCTGTCAGGTTTCTCCAGAATATTCCGTAGCCATGTCGCAGTATCTAAAAATTCTAAAGCAGCGAAACGCACTCCTTAAGAAGATTGTAGAAGGAGTCGCAAAGAGGGCTGACCTTGAGCATTGGGATTTGCTGCTCTCACAAGCGGCTGCTGTAATCACACTCAAGCGTTTAGAACTTATGGAAGTATTCCAATGTTCACTCACGCAAGAACTTCAGTCACTTGGAGAATCATGGAAGGAAACTATCCTCGTTTATCAGCGCAAAGGAGAAGCACGTACAGAGGTAGAGCTAACTAAGGAAATGCGAGAACTTCTGATGCACTATCAAGAACGAGATTTGATTCTGCAATCTACAACAGTTGGTCCACATCGTGATGATTGGAGAATTGATGCTGATGGACGTCCGCTCGTCACATTCGCTTCACGTGGGCAGCAACGCGCGGCAGTGTTGGCACTCTTGTTCCTCAAAGTATCCTTTCTGGAACTAAGGAGAGGGGAGAAGCCGGTAGTCCTATTAGATGACGTCTTCTCTGAACTTGATGATAATCACCAGAGTGCGTTACTGCGTTGCTTCGACGATTATCAGGTGATTGTCTCAGCTACACATGTTCCCAAGGAGCTGGAGGGGGCGAGGGTTTGGGAAATGCAACAGTTGGCTAGTTCGCTGGTTGGCTAGTTCATTACATCATACCCTGCGTTCAAGCGCCGGAGCGATAGCGGAGGCGCGAGACGCAGGCACCTTATAAGGGCTGAAGCCCATTGCTGGTTTCGTTAACCCCGCGTTTAAACGCGGGGTTAACGAATGAACCACGGGGCTTTAGCCCTTTTGATGGTGGGATGAGGGGCAAGTGGTGAATGCC